>NZ_JBIBBM010000017.1:98396-205554 GCF_042900645.1 Streptomyces sp. NPDC012888
GGCGGGGGGGCCGGCGGGGGGGGCGGGCGGGGGGGGGGGGGGGCCCCGCCCCCGGCGGGGGGGGGGGGGGCCGGCCGCGGGGGGGGGGGGCCCCGCCCCCCCCCCCCCGCCGCCCCCCCCCCCGCGGCCCTGGCCGCCGGGCCGCTCGGGATTACTCGGCCCAGGGCAGCGGGATCTTGTTGTCCTCGTTGCCCGGCATGCTGGCCTTGCCGCCGACCGCCATGGCGACGAGCGCCTGGGTGTCGCCGACCGCGGTGAGCTGGCGCACCACGCCGGCCGGGACGACCAGCGCCTCGCCGGCCTTGACCTGACCGGCCTCGCCGTCGACGGTCACGTCGAAGGCGCCGGTGAGCGGCATCCAGATCTGCTCGCGGTCGATGATGTGGGCCGGCGTCGAGGAGCCCGCGCCGATCTCCACGCGCCACGTGCTGACCTCGGTGCTGCCCGTGCTCGGGGCGGCGAGTCCGAACATCGCGCCCGACGGGGTGCGGGTGGTCCGCTGCTCGCTCTCGCTGACCACGTTCATGGCGACCTCCTGTGTAAAGAAGCTTTACTTGGGCTAGCGGCATGAGTAAAGCTGCTTTATTCGCGGGTGTCAAACGGATGGACGGGGCCGCCCCGGGAATCTGCCCCCGTGCGGTCGGATTCCGGTGGAGTCCCGCTGGAGCGGGGGGTCCCGGGGCACGGAAGAAGGGTGGGCGTATGGGAGTAAAGCGTCTTTCCAAGGTGTGCGAGCATGACCCGATGGAGTCCACAGCGCAGACCGCACCGACCGGCGGAACGCCAGCGCGGCAGCCCGGGGACCCGCTGGCCCGGGCCGAGCTGACGTACCTGCTCGGCATGTCCTTCCAACTCGTCCTGTCCGAGTTCGTCAGCCGCCTCGAAGCGGCCGGCTACGACGACCTGCGGCCCGTCCACGGCCTGGTCTTCCAGGCCCTGCACGGCTCCGGCGCCACCAGCAGCGAGCTGGCGGAGGTCCTCGGCGTCACCAAACAGGCGGCCGGCCAGATCGTCGACGACCTCGCCGGCCGCGGCTACGTCGAACGGCGCCCCCACCCGGCGGGCGGGCGGCGCAAGCTCGTCGTCCTCACCGACAAGGCGATGCGGCACCTGGCCGTCGCCGGACGCATCCTCTTCGAGCTGGAGAGCGAGCTCGAACAGCGGCTCGGCGCCCAGGACCGCAGGATCCCGCGCACCGAACTCGCCGCCCTCATCAGGGCGATGACGGACGGGGACGACCTACCACCGCTGCGTCCCCTGTGGTGACGGGGGCCGGGCCCGGAGCGGCGCCCGGGTTCTGTCCGACGGACCTCCTGACCGTCTTCTCGTCCGGCCGCCGGCCCCCGCACCGCCCTCACGGGGTCGCGCGGGGGCGCCTTTCTGCCTTCACACGGCCCAGTGGCTGCCCGGGTGGTCCAGCCAGACCCGGTGCCCGTGGGGGCCCACCGTGAGGCCGAACCGTTCCACGGTGGGCCGGCCCTGGCGGAACCACCACCCGTACGCCTCGAAGACCTCGTCCCACAGGCGGCGCGGCCCGGACTGCCACACCTGCGCGTGCTCGCGGCCGTCGCGGAACATCACGCACGCCCAAGACAGGTCGGAGCGGCTGTAGAACCACACGGGGCGCGAACCGTCCCGCTTGTCCGCGACGGCCTGCACGACGTCCGGCACGCGCAGCCCGAGCACGAACGGCAGGTCGGTGTACCGGCCGGTCACGAAATCCGCCTCGGCCACCTCCGTCGTGCTCGTCACCGCGTTCGCGAACGCGCCCGCCTCCAGGTACTCGGCGTGTGGCCGTGCCCCCACCCGCTGCGCGCGGAGCTTCATGAACTCCACGTGCCGGGTGAACCGCCCCGAAGCCTCCCCGCCCTTGACCCGCAGGCAGGCGACGGCGTCGCCGGAGGTGAAGTGCGTCCCCCAGGGGGCGACGATCAGCCCCCCGTGGCGGACCTGCTCCACCCACGCGCCGGGGAAGCAGCGCAAGCCGACCGTGGCGAGGATCCGGTCGTACGGGCCGCCCGCCGGGTCGCCCCCGAAGCCGTCCCCCACGAGGACCCGCGGGTACAGCCCCAGCGTGCACAGCCGCTCACGGGCATGGGCGGACACGGCGCGGTCCACTTCTATCGTCGTCACGTTGCCGCCGCCCAGCCGGTGCGCGAGCGCCCCGGCCGTCTCACCCGTCCCCGTGCCCACGTCGAGGACCGTCATGCCGTCGTCGACGTCCAGGTCCTGCAGCAGGGAGTACACCACCGACGGCATCGACGAGGACGACGTCGACACCCTCCCAGGCTCCCGGCCGCGGTGTCGGCCGTCGTCCCACTGCGTCACGATCGGATCGTTGGCGTCCGCCGCCGCGAACCAGCCCTCGGGGTCCTCCGCGCGGTCCGCGACTGTGCTGCTCTGCCGTGCGACGTCGAAGGGCCACATCAGGTCGGGCAGGAACGCGGCGCGGTCCACGGTCGCGAAGGTCGGCGCCCAGTCCGACGACATCGCGCGCGTCTCCATCAGGAGCCGCCCAAGCTCCTTACGGCTGGGGCGGTCCACACGAGCGTCGTGCGTCATTTGCGGTGCGTCCCGTCGCCGGGCGGGGTGGACCCGTCGGGGTTCGGCGGTTCCTGCGGCGGCGTCCACGGCTGGCCCGGGTGCCCGTCGCCCCCCTGACCGCCGCCTCCGCCACTGCCGTGCAGGCCGCCGTCGGCGGCCGTCATGAACTCGATGCGCACGGGTACTCCTTCGTCTCGAACGACCAGGTACTTGCAGGCCGGCACGACCGCTCATCCTCGAAGCGACCGGGCCGGAGTCCGGGGGCGGTCCCGCCCGCCCGAGGGGTGAGCGGACGAGCGGGACCGAGCGGGACCGAGCGGGACCGAGCGGGACCGAGCGGGACCGCGGGGCGCACGCGGCCATCACGCCCCCTGCACCATCTCGGCCGGCGAGGACGCGGGGACCCGCACCCCCGCCCCGGCAGCGCCGGCTGCCTCACCGCGCCGCCACCGCCGCCGCCAAGAACAAGCCGACACTGCCGGCGACCACACACACCGTCAGCACCCCCGCGAACCGGGTCGCGTAGCCGTACGCCCGCCGCATCCGGCCCCGCCGGCCCGCCACGCGCGACGCCTTCACCGCCTGCGCAACCAACCCGGGAGCCGCCGCGCCGATGGCGGCCCTCCACTGCTCCACCTCGCGCTCCGCCACCATCTCCGCCCACCCCCGTTCCAGCTGCTCGCGTTCCGCCGCCGTGAACCGGAAGACCTCATCCGGCTTCACCGCGCCGCCTCCGCGTGCAGCGGGAAGGCGCCTCCCGCGTGGGGTCCTCGGCAGTGCGCCGGCTCGGTCAGCTCGGGTGCCACCGCGCTCGACCACCGCACCCACACCGTCACCGGGCACCGGCCGCCCAGGGGAAACCGCGGCGCGAGGTGCGGGCCGCCGTGGCACAGCAGGTCCATGTACGGTGCGTCGGAGCGGTCGTCGTTCACCGGCCGGCGCCGCGCGATCTGCTCGGCCAGTGCCGTCGGGAACCGCACGTAGTCCAAGCACTCAGCCACCGGCCCCACCGCCCGCCTCGCAGCCGGCCGCCCGGCGGTGCGGGTGCTGCCGGATCGTCTTGTTGGCGGTGTACAAGCTGATCGCGCTACCCAGCAGCCGGACCGTCTCCCGGTGCCGGGCCGCGGCCTCGCAGACCGGGCACCCCGGCACCGGCACGGGTTCGAGGTCCGGTGTGCGCAGCACGGGGGGCGCTCCCGTCTCACTGCTGCTCATCGGACAGTCCCTCCAGTCCGGCCGCCAGGGCCCGCAGGATCGCCGGGGAGGCCCCGACCGTCGCCCGGACCGGCGCCGCGTAGACCGGCACCCACTCCGGCAGCGGAACGTCCTCCCGCCCCAGCCTGTGGAACGCCTTCCGAGCTATGGCGACGTCCAGCTCGCTCAGCCGTCGTACGCGCTTCGGAAGCTCCTGCGCCATGGCCGCCGTGCCCCCTTCCGTCTTGCAGGTTTGATGACTCTCCGTGCCGGTGCGGTAATGATGTTGCGACGTCAAAGGGGGCGTTCCCACCCCGTTCGCAGGACGTTTGGGACGTTCCCTGGCTAGCGTTCGCACAGGGCCGTACGTCCCCGGGAGGCGAACAATGAATCACGCCCTGCGTCGGGCCATGGCCGATGCGAACATGACCGAAACGCAGCTCGCAGAGCTTTGCGGGGTCGACGCCAAGACGGTGGCGCGCTGGATCACCGAGCCCAACCGCATCCCTCACGCCCGGCACCGGTGGGCAGCCTGCGAGGCTTTACGCGAGGAGGAACAGAACTTGTGGCCCACTGCGATCCGTTCGGCTGTCACGACGGGGCCCAACCGCGAACTCGTCCAGGTCTACCCGTACCGCTCGGCGGCACCCGCGAGCCTCTGGCGTTCCTTGATCACCAAGGCGCGACGGGAACTGGTCTTCGCCGGGTACACCAACTACTTCCTGTGGCTGGAGCAGGCGAACCTGAGCGGCGCCCTGCGGCGGAAGGCTGACACCGGATGCCGAATCCGCTTCCTGATCGGCGACCCTGACAGTCCGGTGACGGCCGCACGCGAGGAAGAGGAGGGCGTGCCGCTCACCCTGTCGACGCGGATCGCCGTCACCCTCGCCGAGCTGGCGAAACTCCAGGACGTGCCCCAGATCGAGGGCCGCTTGGAGACGGGACACGTCGGTCTTTCCGTCTTTCGCTTCGACGACGAGATGATCGTGACGCCGCACCTGGCCCGCAAGGTCGGGCACGACTCACCGATGATGCACCTGCGACGCTGTCAGGCAGACGGCGTGTTCGACCGCTTCGCCGCGCACGTCGAGGAGTTGTGGAGCCGCGGACGCGACATCCGGGAGGCCGCCGACAATGCCCAGGCGTGACTATGAAGACGACCCGAACGCCCCGAAGGCGAACAGCCTGGTTCCCGCGGCCTCGGCGGTCGTGGTGGACGACGCCGGCCGCGTCCTACTGCAGCGGCGCACGGACAACGGAATGTGGGCGCTGCCCGGCGGAGTGATGGAACTGGGGGAGTCCATCGCGCAGTGCGCGAGCCGGGAGACGCTGGAGGAGACCGGCCTCACCGTGGAGATCACAGGGATCGTGGGGACGTACACCAACCCCGGGCACGTGTTCGCGTACGAAGACGGCGAGGTGCGGCAGGAATTCTCCATCTGTCTGCTCGCCCGCCCCACCGGCGGCACGCTGCGGGCCTCGGACGAGTCCTTCGAGGTGGCGTGGTTCGCCCCTGAGGCGATCGACGACCTGCCCATGGTTTCGAGCATCCGCAAGCGGATCGACGACTGGCGGGCCGGTGCCGGCCCGGTGGTCCGATGAGTGCCGTGCCGATCCAGACCTCGGGCCCGGGCCACCAGCGGCGCCGACTCGTGCCGTTCCGGCGGCCCCGAGGGGGCGCCCCCAGCCGAATCCCCCGTCGGGTCACCCGGCAGGCAAGCAGGCCCAGGCCCTGGAACGTCCCGGAGCGCGCGGGGACCCCGGCACATGGCCGGGACCCCCGCCGGCCTCAGGCCGCGCGTCGGGGCCAGAGGCGCTCGCCGCGCAGGTAGAGCAGCTCGGCGGGAACGCCCCGGTCCCGGCAGCGGTCCAGCAGCAGTTCGGTCTGCCGGATCTGCTCCGACTCCGGCTCGTAGCTGGACCCGGTCAGGTGCCGCAACCAGGGCTCCAGGCCCAGCGCGTACACGAAGACCTCGTCCGCGCCGAACCGCTTGACCAGCCGCTCCGCCATGTCGGCGTCGCAGCCCTTGAGCCGGCGCGCCTGGTCGTGCGCCCGGTCCTGGGCGCCCTCCATCAGCGGCCCGTACAGCCAGGACATCGGCGCGCCCACGCACTCCAGCCCGATGAAGACGGTGTCCACGTCACCGGTGCTCTCCCGCACCCGCCGGTACAGGTCCGGGTCGATGTCCACGGCGTCCGTGGCGAACAGCACCCGCCGGCCGCCGATCTCCACCAGCGGCACCGCCTTGGAGCGGATGTCGAGGTCGCCGTGCTCGCCGAGGAACGGCAGCATGGTGACTTCGGCGTCCTCGCCCAGCGCCGCCGACTCCATCTCGCCCAGCTCCACCACCGAGGTGAAGCCCAGCGCCTGGAGCAGCAGCTTGGGGCTGGGGTCCTCCAGGGAGCCGCCGCCGCCCCGGGGGACCACCACGGTGTCCACCCGGTGCCGGAGCTGGAGCAGCGCTTCCACGGACACGTGGTCGCAGTGCAGGTGGCTGAGCACGACCGCGTCCAGCCGCTCGGGCAGGTCGGCCAGCGTGAAGTGCCGGTGGCCGTCGTCGGCGTAGCCGGGCAGGGGGTCGAGCAGGACCGCCGTGGAGCCCGTCTCCAGCAGTACGGTGGCGTGGTTGAGGTAGCGCATCCGCACCGCACCCGCCGGGGCCGGCTCGTACGGCGCCGGGGCGGTCTCGGTGAACAGCCCGGCGAAGGCGGCCACGCGCTCCTCCTCGGGACGGTCGCCGAGCAGCAGCTCTGCCAGGGCCGGCACGTCGGCCGCGGTCCGGCGGGCCGCGAACAGCTCGTCGAGGCGGGGGTCGGCGAACGGGACCTTCAGGTCCACCCGCCGGGGGTTGCGCAGGACCGGGCTGCCGAAGGTGAACGGCTGCTCCAGGTCGGTGCGCGGAGCGAGGGACACCTCCTGGCCCGCGGCCAGCTCGGCGGCGAACGCCCGGTGCACCAGCGGTTCGAAGAAGCGCAGCCGGGGCCGGTTGCCGGTGTCGTAGACCAGCTCCACCAGACCGCGCAGGCTCTCCGGGAGCCGCGCGTACAGCGACTCCATGGGGCGGCCGTCGGCCTGTTCGGCGAGCATCCGCTGGCCGGCCTTGATGTCCTCGGCCAGCCGCAGCAGGCCCGCCGCGGCCCGCTCGGTGCCGGTCAGCAGGGCCTCGGCGTCGGCGGGCTCCCCGCCGTACGGGGCGAGGAACGGTCCGCCGTAACGGGCCGGGTTGGCCAGCGCCGACGCGTGCACCTGGGGGGAGCGCAGGTAGCTCCGCAGCTGCGGCAGGTACCGCTCGCGCAGGTTCAGGGCGGCGGTGTGCGGCGGCACGAGGTGGCACCACGCGTACCACCGGTGCAGCAGCGGCTGCGGGACGGCCGCCGGGCTGAGGTATCCCTTCACCGGGCGTCCGTTGAGGACGGAACTCACGTGGTACCTCCGGACTGCGATACGGAGCCCGCCGGGGCGGGCTTGGCTGCGGGGGAACCGCCGGCCGCCGCCGGACCGGCCTGCGCGGCGGGCGCGGTGCCACCGGCGGGCGCGATGACCGCGTCGCCGTCGGCCTCGGTGGCGGTTCCGGTGGCGGCGTCGTCCACGCCCGGTTCCGGGTCCGGTGCCGCGGCGAGCGAGGCGCGGGCGGAGAGCAGGGCCGGGCCGCACAGGGCCAGGGCCAGGAAGATCCCGCCGCCGGCGATCACGAAGACCAGCCGGGCGTTGTCCTCCGGGCCGAGCAGGCCGCCGGCCAGGTAGCCGGCCGTGCTGCCGAAGAACGCGGCGGACGACAGCGTGCCGCCGACCCGGCCCAGCACCTCCGCGGGCACCGCCTTCTGCAGCAGGGTCTCCTCGCCGACGTTGGCCACGCCGTTGCCCAGGCCGGCGATCAGCTGCATCGCGACCGCGGCCAGCAGCACCGGGGCGGCCGCGGTCAGCAGCAGCCCGAGCCCGGTGAAGAACCAGCCCGCGAGCAGCACCCACACCGGGGAGCGGCTCTCGGCCGCGCGGACCAGCCACAGCGAGGCGGCCACCATGGCCACGCCGAACGAGGCCGCGAGCACGCCGTAGCCGGTCTCGCCGGTGCCCAGCGACTGCTCGGCCAGGAAGACCAGCGCCAGGTTGTCCAGCGAGCCGAAGAACAGGCCGAGCAGGAGCAGCAGCACGATGGCCCGCGCCACCCGGTGGTGCCGCACGAACTTCAGGCCCTCCACGGTGTCGCCGAGCAGGGTCCGGCGTTCACCGGTGCGCAGCGGCTCCAGCGCCGGGATGCCGGTGAGCAGCAGGGCCGAGAACAGGAAGCTGCCCGCGTTGACCGCCAGCGCCCCGTACTCGCTGCCCCAGGCGGAGAACACGCCGCCGAGCACCGGGCCCAGCGCCGCCTGGAGGTTGAAGGCGGTGCCCAGCCAGGCGTTGGCCGGCATGAGGTCGGCGTCGTCGACGATCCGCGGGACGACGGTACGGCCGGCCGCGGAGAACACGGTGGACGCGGCGGCGGCGACCGCGACCAGGGGCACCAGCACCGCCAGGCCCGGGCGGGCCAGCACGATCGTGCCGAACACGGCGGCCTGCACCAGCTCGGCGGCGATCAGCAGCCGCCGTACGCCCATCCGGTCGGCGAGGGCCCCGGCCAGCGGTCCGAAGAACCGCGGCACGGACTCGGCCAGCAGGATCAGCGAGACCGCGGTGCCCGCGTGCTCGCCCCGGCTGACCAGGAGGACGAGGGCCACCATGGCCGCGCCGTCGCCGATCAGCGAGACCGCCCGGGCCAGCCAGAAGCGGCGGAACAGGCGGTGGCGTCGGATCAGATTGGGTTCTGCGGCCAAGACCTTCGGTCCTTTCGGGGCGGCGAAGCGGAGGGAACGGGGGCGGCGGGTGGACGGGCGGAGCGGTCGGGCGGTGGACCGGGCACACCGCGGTCGGGGCCGGCGGCCCGACGGGTCAGAGCACGGCCCGCCCGTGGTCGCCGCCGCGTGAGCCGGCGCTGCGCCGCAGGTCGGCGGTGAGGTTGATGCGCTTGAGCCAGCGGTCCGTGCCGTCGTAGCGGGCCGCGAACGGCCGCCGGCCGTGCACCGCGCGCTTGTTGTCGATGACGAACAGGTCGCCGGGTCCGACCACCACGTCGGTCAGCTTCGCCTCGATGGCGGCCAGCAGCGCGTCCTGCGCCTCGGACGCCTCGGGGTCGAGCGGGTTGGTGTGCATGAACGGCGGGTCCACGCGCAGCCAGGGCGCGGCCGGATCCCCTTCGAGCAGGGCGATCGGCTCGGGCCGGCCCGCCATGGCGTCGATGCGCCGGAACCGCTCGTCCTCGCCCGCGCCGTCGGTGCCCGTGGCCAGGTTGAAGCCCTGGGTGTGCGACTGGTCCGGGAGGATCGCGAACCGCTTCTGGAACAGCACCGCGCGGTGCTCCTCCGAAAGCTCGATGTCCTCCATCGCCGCGAAGGTGGTGGCGACCCCGTCGTGGTTGCGCAGGCCCAGCAGGACCATCCAGTCCGCCCGGTGCGGGTGGAAGGCGTCCTCGGTGTGCCAGTCCAGCATGGCCGTGGAACCCGAGCCGAGCTGGTCGAACTCGTGGCCGGGCACCGGGAACAGGTCGAGGATCAGCCGTCCGCCCTGCTGGCTGCTGAACGAGAACGGTTCGCCGAGCAGCGAGCCGACCAGGCACAGCACCGCGTCGGCGTGCCGCAGCTCCGGCCGGTCCGGGCGCTCGGTGTAGCTGCGCGGGGTGGCGCCCAGCGCGTCGCCGTCGACCAGCAGTCCGCTGATCAGGAAACCCGCGTGCGGGACGCCGGCCAGCCGGAACTCGGTCATCAGCCGGCGGAGCGGACGGGGCAGTTCGTGCGCCATCAGCGCGGCGAGCTGGAGGGTCCGCTGGGCGTCGAGCGAGGCCGAGGCGCGCGCGAACTCGTGGGCGAGCGCGGCGACCCGGTGGCGCTCGTCGGGCAGCAGGACGATGCGCGGGACGCCGGGTCCCGCCGGGGGTGCCGCGGCGGGTGCCGCGGCGGGCGGTGCGATGGTCTGCATGGTGGCTCCCCTTCGGAACGAGAGGTCGCCGCAGCCTCTCAGGAGCGACTCGAATGTCGGTCGACACGCTGGTGGGAGCCCCCGCGGGGGCCGGGCGGAGGTCGGCGGGAGCGGGCGGAGGGCGTGCGGGCGGTCGCCTCACCCGGTCGCTGTCAAGCCGCGGCCCGGGACGGCCGCCGCCACCTCCGGCGGTTGTCAAGCGCCGCTTGAGCCGGGGGCGTTGTCCTGTTCACGTCGAACCAGCGGTCCGGCGGAAGACGGACCGACCCCGAGCGGGATGAGGTGAGCCAACGTGCGTACGGCCACGGTGAACGCCGCGAAGCGCAGGATCTACATGTCCGCCTTCAGCCGGTCCGCCTACCTCCCCGTCGTCTGGGGCGCCCTGCGCAGCTACGCCGAGACGCAGCCGGACCTCGTCGAGGCCTACGCCTTCGAGGAGCCGTTCTTCCTGCCCGAGCAGGCGGCCGACCCGGCCTCGCGGATGGATGACCCGGCGGTCTTCGCGATGTCCTGCTACCTGTGGAACTTCAACAAGAACATGGCGGCCTGCCGTGCCGTCAAGGAGCGCTTCCCGGACGTGGTCACCGTCGTCGGCGGCCCGCACGTCCCGGACAACGCGACCGAGTTCCTCCGCACCCACCCGTACGTGGACTTCGCCGTCCACAAGGAGGGCGAGGCCCCGTTCTCCGAACTGCTGCGGGCCCTCCTCCAGGACGAGCCCGACTTCTCCTCGGTGCCGTCGCTCAGCTGGCGCGACCGTGACGGAAAGGTCCGGCGGAACCCGCTCGGCGGGCAGCTGCCCCGCGAGATCGACGTGCCGAGCCCCTGGCTGACCGGCCTGATGGACGCCTCCTTCGACGCGGCCCGCGCGGCCGGCTACAAGCCGACCGTGCTGTGGGAGACCAACCGCGGCTGCCCCTACAGCTGCACCTTCTGCGACTGGGGCTCCGCCAACCAGTCCAAGATCCGCAAGTTCGACGAGGACCGGCTGCACGCCGAGATCGACTTCTTCACCGAGCAGAACGTGTCCGCGATCCTGTGCGCCGACGCCAACTTCGGGATCCTCCCGCGGGACGTCGGCCTCGCCGAGCACCTCGTCCGCAACAAGCAGGAGACGGGATTCCCCGGCAAGTTCGTCACCAGCTACGCCAAGAACGCCAACGACCGGATCGTGCAGATCAGCTCGATGTTCGCGCTGAACGGGATGTCCAACGGGACCATCCTCGCGATGCAGAGCGGCACCTCCGACGTGCTGGAACAGGTCAAGCGCTCCAACATGCCGGCCAAGAACTACGAGAAGCTCGCCGAGGGCTTCCGCGAGCGCGGCGTCGAGACCTACACCGAAGTGATCATCGGGCTGCCGCACGAGACCCCCGACACCTTCGCCCGCGGCCTGTGCCGGATGCTGGAGATCGGCATCCACGACGACATCATGATCTACGAGTGCGTGCTGCTGCCCAACGCCGAGATGGGCAGCGCCGCCCACCGCGAGCAGTACGCCCTGGAGACCATCACCCGCACCTACCTCCCCGACGACGTGGAGGAGGTCGAGGTCGTCGTCGCCCACTCCACGATGACCCGCGAGGACTGGGTGCGCATGTACCTCTTCGGTGCGGTGCTCCAGGCCCTCCACAACCGCGGCATCACCCGGCAGCTGGCGATCTACCTGCACCACGAGGGCGTCCTCGGCTACGAGGACCTCTACCGCTCGCTGGCCGACGCCGCCCTCGCCGACGCCGGCACCGTCCTCGGCCGGGCCGTCGAGCGGGCCCGCGCCCTGCTGTGGACCTACCTGGAGTCGCCGGCCGTCCCCAACGAGGGGAAGGTCGCCTCCCAGCCCGACATGATGGAGAAGCTCGAACGCTGGGTCCCCGGCAAGGAGTCCTGGCTGATCTACGAGTGGGTGTGGGCCTGCGTCCAGAACGAACTCGACGCCTTCCACGCCGAACTCCGCGACCACCTCCAGGACGCCGGGGTGAAGATCGACGACCGGCTGGAGGAACTGCTCCGCTACCAGCGCGCCTCCGTGTTCACCGTCGCCGAGTCCGGAACCACCCGGGTCGAGCTGTTCACCCACGACTGGGCCGGCTACTTCCGCTCCCCGGCCGCAGGCCTGAACCCCGGCGTGCACGTCACCAGCTTCGAACCGCCCGCCGCGAGGATGCGCTGATGGCCCCCGACCTCGCCGGCCGCGTCCTCACCAGGGCGGCGGAAGAACCCGGCCGCACCGCCGTCGAACTCCCCGGCTCCCCCGGATCCACCCTGACCTACGGCGCCCTGGCCGCCGCCGCCCGCACCCTGGCCGGCCGGCTGCACGCCCGGGGCGCCCGCCCCGGAGACACCGTCGCACTGGTCGCCGCGTCCGTGCCCGAACTCGTCGTGGCCCTGGTCGCCGCCGCAGGCGCCGGACTGGTCTGCGCCCCGCTCGACGACGCCCAGCCGCCCGCCCGGGTGCGCCGCGCCATGGAGCTGGCCGGAGCCCGCACCGCGCTGGTCGCCTCGCCCCGGCGCGCCGCCTTCTGGGCCGCCGAACTCGGCGCCGCCGCCCTGGAAGTGGACGTCACGGCCACCGGGGACGCCACGCCCGCCGGCTTCCCCCGCCCGCCCGCCGCCGACGACCCCGCCTACCTGCTCTTCACCTCCGGCTCCACCGGCGTGCCCAAGGGCGTACGGATCTCCCACGGCCCCTTCGCCCGGCACTGCGAGGTCGCCGCCGGGGCCTACCGGCTCACCCCGGACAGCGTCACCCTCCAGTTCGCCTCACCCGGCTTCGACGTCGCGCTGGAGGAGATCTGGCCCACCCTGCTGGCCGGTGGCCGCGTCGTGCTCCGCGACGGGGGCCTGTGGTCGCTGCCCGAGCTGCTCGACGTCACCGACGCCCACGGCATCACCATGTGGCAGCTGCCCACCGCCTACTGGACCCTGCTCGGCGCCGAAGCCGCCGCACGGGAGGACCTGCGCCCGCCCGCCACCCTGGACCTCGTCCTGATCGGAGGAGAGGCCGCCACCACCGCGGCCGCCCGCCGCTGGCTGGACTCGCCCATGGGCACCGTCCGCCTGCTCAACGCCTACGGACCCACCGAGGGCGTGGTCACCTCCACCCTGTACGAGGTGCCGCGCGCCACCGGGGCCCTCCCGGCCGGCGAGACCCTGCCCATCGGACGGGCCCTGGACGGCCGCTCCGCCCTGGTCCTGGACGACGCCCTGCGCCCGGTACCGGCCGGCGTCCCCGGCGAACTCCACGTCACCGGACCCTGCCTGGCCGACGGCTACGCCGGTGACGGGACGGCCACCGCCCGCGCCTTTCCCACGCTGCCCGACGGCCGCCGCGCCTTCCGCACCGGCGACCTGGTCACCCGCGGGGCCGACGGGGTCCTCGTCTACCACGGGCGCCGCGACCGCCAGGTGAAGATCTCCGGGGTCCGCGTGGAACCCGGCGAGGTCGAGGCGGCGCTGGCCGCCTGCACCGGAGTCGCCGCCGCCGCGGTCACCGTGGCCGGCGCGGGCGACCGCGCCCGCCTGGTCGCCCACGTGGTGCCCGCCGAACCGCCCGCCGAACCATCCGCCGCGGCCGGCGCCCTGCGCGCCGAACTGGCCGGCCGGCTGCCCGCCGCCATGGTGCCCGCCCGGGTCGAGTTCCACACCCGGCTGCCCCGCACCGTCAACGACAAGGTCGACCACCGCGCCCTGGCAGCCGCCCCGGCCGCCCGCACCGACCGAGAGGAGACACGGTGACCGCCACCACCACGAACCCGCCGGCCGCCCCACCCTCGCCGGCCCCCTCCCCGGGAGCCCCCGTGCGGGAGTTCGCCGACGGCCTGCGCCAGGCGGGCTCCACCGACGCCGCCCGCGAGCTCGCGGCGTTCGCCGACGCCCTGGACACGGCCACCGCCCGGCCCGAGGAACCCGCCCCCGTCCCCGGCTGGATCGAGGTCGAGGGAGAGGGCGAGGACGCCACCGTCGGCCTCGTGCCCGACGCGGTGTCCCGGCTCTACGAGGAGCTCTGCCGGATCGCCGACCCCGCCCTGCTGCGGGCCGCCGTCGTCCTGCTGCTCAACCTGAGCGTCCGCCTCCAGCAGGTCCCGGGCGGGGCCCGCGCCGCCGGCGCCGTCATGGCCTGCGGCGCCGAACTCGCCCCCGTACTCGAGGCCGTCAACGGCGGCGCCCCGCCCCTGGTGGGCCGGGCCGCCCTGCAGCTCACCGACGACGAAGGCCGGCTCGTCCTCGCCGAGGAACAGGCCCGCTGGATCGCGGCGGAACTGGAACGGCTCCCGGCCGCCCCGCGCCGCCGCTCCGTCCTCGGACTGGCCGCGCTGGCCGAACAGCTGGACACCGACCCGGACGCCGCGCAGGCCGCCCAGGCCCTGCGCACCCTGGCGGCGGACGCCGCCCGCGCCCTGGAAGGAGCCGACCGGTGATCACCAGCCAGACGCTCGGGACCACCCTCTACCCCGTCAGCATCGGCGGCCACCTCGTGGAGGCCGCCGTGGAACTCGCCCGAGGAGCGGCGGCCCGGCTC
This sequence comes from Streptomyces sp. NPDC012888, assembly GCF_042900645.1. NCBI lineage: Bacteria > Bacillati > Actinomycetota > Actinomycetes > Kitasatosporales > Streptomycetaceae > Streptomyces > Streptomyces sp. NPDC012888. Next base: position 112,664 of record NZ_JBIBBM010000017.1, read on the forward strand.
GGTGCCGGGCTCGACCCCGAGCGGCTGCGCGCACACGGTGCCGACGCGGCCGCCCTCCTCCGCCTCGCGGCAGCGGAACATCCCGCTCCGTGACCCCAGACGCCGGGCCCGCACCCCGCGGACCCGGAGCTCCACCAGAACACGACGAGGAGTCGACATGACCCAGAACAAGATGGACCAGCAGTCCGTACAGGCCGACAAGAAGACGGCCGCCCAGGACAAGCCGTCGATCAGCTCCCGCATCAGCAAGTACGGGAAGTACGACCGGCTCCAGGGCTGAGCCCTTGCACCGGGGTGAGCCCTCGTTCCGGGGTGCGCCGCGCACGGCTGCGCACCCCGGCTCGCCACGACGGAGGTAGACGATGAGCGTCGCACAGCCCGTACCGATCAGCCCCGAGCAGTTCCGCAAGCTGTTCGGAGGAGACCTCGGGGACGTGTTCCTCCTGGTCACGTCGCCGGGCGTGCGCAGCGCGCTCACCGTCGAGGAGAGCGGCGTCCCGGTCCGCGAGTTCGACTGGACCGGCCCCGAGGCCCGCGCGGGCCTCATCGCCGAGATGGCCGCACTGCGGGCGTCCGGGCGCCGCGCCTCCGTCCTGTGGATCGCCGACGACGAGTTCGTCCACTTCGACGACGAGGACCTCGAAGGCATGCGGATGGGCGCCTTCTCCAGCTTCTCGGCGCCCTTCTCCGAGGAGACCCTCCGCAACACCGCCGCCATCGTCGCCGCCGTCGACTACGAGCGCGAGATCGGCATCGAGGAGGAGTTCCTCACCCTCCTCGACCAGGCCGACGACATGCTCTTCCTCGGCCGCGAGTTCGGCACCGAAGCCGTGTTCCGGCACCAGTTCTCCGAGCACTGGTTCTCGCTGCACGGCCCGCTCCAGCCCGGCCAGCAGGTGGTCCTGCCCACCGGCGAACTCAGCTCGCTGGTCAACGCCTCCGGCGAGTTCGAGCTCGACACCCACTTCACGCTGAACGGCGAGATCACCCTCCAGGGCGCGCCCATCGTGCACCGCGGCGGCCACGAGACCAGCCTGGCCGAGACCGAGCAGGTGTACCGCGACCTCGCCCCGATGGCCGACCAGCCGGCGATCGTCACGCTGACCGAGGGCCGCATCACCGCCGTCCGCCCCGCCATCACCGGCCGCACCGAGTTCGCCGCCAACCTCGAACGCCTGCTCGCCCGCGACGACCGCTACGCCAAGCTGCACGAGATCGGCTTCGGCACCAACGCGGCCTGCGCCCCGCTGCTCCCCGGCAACTACTTCGCCAACGAGCGGCACCCCGGCGTCCACCTCGGCCTGGGCCTGGGCACCTTCACCCAGTTCCACATCGACCTGATGAGCACCGCCATCGACGTGGTGATGCGCGGCGTCGAAGGCCGTGACGTCGAGCTGTTCCCGGCCCTGGGACTCCTGCCGTCCCGGCAGCCCGCCGGGGTCTGAGCCCGGCTCAGTCCGAGCCCAGCGCGTGCCCGGCCGCCTCCAGGGCGGTCCGGGCCCGCGCGTACTCCCCGGCCGGAACGAGCACCAGGTCCGCGTCGAAGGTGGACGCGGCGAACACCCCGATGCCCGCCGCGGCCAGCGGCACCAGCAGGCTCGCCAGCATGCCGGGCAGGTCCAGGGCGTGGGCACCGGCCCCGTACAGCCCGCGCCAGGGGCCGCTCACCGGCTCCACGCCCGGCAGCCGGCCGGCGCACACCACGGTCAGCCCGTCCCGGGCCCGGGTGACCGAGGACCACGGCCGGCCCGGCATGACCGGCACGGCGGCGTCCACGGGCAGCCGGTGCACCCACAACAGGTCAGGGAGGACGTAGAGGTGCTGCGGAACGACGGTGACGGACAGCTCGGCCATGGGGACGACCCTAGGTCCCCGCGGGCGGACGATGCCGCCGCGGCCGGATACTGGCTGCCCCGGCTGAACGGGATCCGCCCCGAACCGCTGCTGGAGCCCGGCGCCGCGGGCACCGGCGCCGCGGGCACCGGCGCCGCGGGCACCGGCGCCGCGGGCACCGGCGCCGCGGGCACCGGCGCCGCGGGCACCGGCACCGGCGGATCCGCGACCGTGGCACCGGCCGCCGCCACCACCCTGCGCGCCATGGCCCAGGACGCCCCCGAAGGCCTGCTGCTGCTCACCGTGGCCGCCGCCCGGATCGCCCTCGCCGGTCTCACCACGACCGCCGGCACGGTGTCCGGCAGCCCCCTGCCGGTGGTCGTGCCCGCCTTCGGGGCCGGCCCCGGACCGGCCGAGTTCGCCCTGGTCCAGCCCCTCGACCCGGCCGCCCCCGCCACCGCCTTCCTCCAGGCCCTGCACACCGAACTCGACCGGGCCGCCGCCCGGCCCTGGCCGGACCGGCAGGCCCTCGCCGACCGGCTGGACGCCGTCGCACCGGGCGCCGGCCCGGCCCTGTCCCAGCTCGCCGTGGTCTGCCCCGGCCTGTACGGCGACACCCCGCCCGACCCGCCGGCCGCGCTGGTGCTGCACGTCGAACCGGAGCCCGGCGGCGGCCTGCTGGTCACCGCCCGCGGCACCGCCGCCCTCGCCCCGGCCCTGCCGGCCTGCACCGCGGCCGTACTGGAGTCCCTCGCCGAGGACCCGCGGCGCACCCCGGCCGACACCGACGTGCTCGGCGCCGGACAGCGCGCCCGGCTGCTGGCCCTCGCCGGGCTGCCGGCCCCCGCCGCCTTCGAACCCGCCACCCTCACCGCCCTGTTCGACGAAGCCGCCCGGCGCACCCCCGACGCCGTCGCCGTCACCGGGCAGGGCCGCACCCTGACCTACCGGCAGCTCGCCGAGGACGCCGCCCGGGCCGCCGCCCTGCTCACCCGCCGCCACGGCACCGGCCCCGGCGACGCCGTCTGCGTGCTCGCCCCCCGGGGCGCCGACCTCGTCACCGCCGTGCTCGCGGTGCTCCGCACCGGCGCCGCCTGCGTCCCCCTCGAACCCCGCCACCCCGCCGCCCGGATCTCCCTGCTGGCCGGCCTGAGCGGCGCCCGCCTGGTGCTGCGCGCCGAGGGCCACGGCCCGGCCGACGCCGAACTCCCGCTGCCCGTCGCCGGCCTGACCGGACTGCTGACCGAGTCCGCCGCCCCCGCCGGTATCCCGGCGCCCGCCGACGGGCAGGAGCCCCCCGGCGGAGCCGCCGAACCCGCCGCCCCCGCCCTGCTGCTGTTCACCTCGGGCTCCACCGGCACCCCCCGCCCGGTGGCCGTCCACCACGACCAGCTCGCCCACAAGGTGCTGACCGGCGCCCGCGCCCTCGGCATCGACGCCCGCACCCGCACCGCCCTGCTGTCCGCCACCACCTCCGACGCCACCGCCTTCCAGGTCTTCGCCACCCTCCTGGCCGGCGGCACCCTCGTCGCCGTCGGCGACCCCGACCGGCTCGACGCGCCCGCCCTGTGGCAGCGGGTCCGCGACGGCGAGGTCAACCTCGTCAACTGCGTGCCCGGCCTGCTGTCGGTGCTGCTGCGGGCCCTGCCCCCGGACGCCGGCCTGCCGCTGCGCCACCTCCTCCTCGGCGGCGACACCGTCCCCCGCGGCCTGCTCCCGCGCACCCGCGGCCGGCTCCGCATCGGCACGTTCGCCAACCTCTACGGGCCGACCGAGGCCACCGTCGACGCCACCATGCTCATCCGGGACGGTGCCCCGGCCCAGCGGCTCGACCGGGTGCCCCTCGGCCGGCCCTCGCCCGGTTACGGCGTCTTCGTGGTCACCCCCTCCGGAGAGCTCGCCCCGCCCGGCGTCCCCGGCGAGATCCAGCTGGCCGGCCCCGGCGTGGCCGCCGGCTACCGGGGCGACCCCGCGGCCACCGCCGCCCGCTTCGGCACCTCCCCGCACGCCGGGGACGCCCCCGTCTTCCGCACCGGCGACCAGGGCCGCTGGAACGCGGACGGCGAACTGGAGTTCCTCGGCCGCGCGGACGGCCAGGTGCAGGTCTTCGGCACCCGCGTGGAGACCGGCGAGGTCGAGCAGGCACTGATCGGCCACCCCGGCGTGGTCGAGGCGGTCGTCGTGCCGCGCACCGCCGGCGACGGCACCGTCACCCTGCACGGCTGGTACGTCGCCCGCCCCGGGAAGACCGGAGCCGCCCCCCTCGGCCCGGCCGAGGCCGCCGACTGGCTGGCCGCGCGGCTGCCCTCGCCCATGCTCCCGGCCGCCCTCCACCGGCTGGACACCCTCCCGCTCACCGTGCACGGCAAGGTCGACCGGGCCGCCCTGCTCGCCCTCCCCGCCGCCGGCGAGGGCACCGGCCCCGGCTGGCGGCCCGCCGACGCCCTGGAGGAACTCGTCGCCCGGGCCTGGACGGAGGTGCTGGGCCGCCCGCCGCACTCCGCCGACGAGGACTTCTTCCGGGCCGAGGGCCACAGCCTGGCCGCCGTGCAGCTGGCCGCCGCCCTGTGCGAGGGCACCGGCCGCCCCGACGCCGCCCGCGTCCACGAGGTGCTCGACCTGCGGACCCCGGCCGCGCTGGCCGCCGTCCTGCGCGAGCGCGGAGCCGTGCCCGGACCGACCGCGCCGGACCCCGCACCCGCAGCATCCGTACCCGCGCCCCCCGGCGGGGGGACCGGCACCACCTTCCCCGCCTCCAACGCACAGCGCCGCATGTGGCTGCTGGACCACCTGGACACCTCGCCCGTCCCGCCCTACACCATGGTCGAGGCCTACCGGTTCGACGGCACGGTCGACGAGGACCGCCTCGCCGCCGCCGTCGACGCCCTGGTCGCGCGCCATCCCGCCCTGCGCACCGTGCTCCGGGAGACCCCCCGGGGCCTGGAGCAGACGGTCCTCGACCCGCCCGCCGGCGTCCTCGTGACCGACCGCTCCAGCACCCCCGCCCAGGCCTTCGACCGCGCCTGCCGGCACCGCTTCGACCTCGCCGAGGGCCCCCTCGCCCAGGTGCGCTGGCTGCCCGACGCCCCGGCCGCCGACGCCCCGGCGCCCGGCGGGGTGCTGCTGTTCACCGTGCACCACGCCGTATGCGACGGCTGGTCCTTCGCCCTGCTCATGCGCGACCTGCTCGCCCTGCTCGCCGACCCGGCGGCCGGCCCCGGCCCGGCCCCCTCGTACACCGAGCACACCGCCCGCCTCGCCGCGCGCCTGGCCGGCCCCGAGGGCAAGGCCGCCCGCGCCTACTGGCTCGACCGGCTGGCCGACCTGCCCGAACCCCTCGAACTGCCCGCCGACCGGCGCCGCCCCGCCACCCGCAGCGCCTCCGGCGGCACCGTACGCCTCACCCTCGACGCCGGTGTCGCCGCGGCCCTGGGCGCACTGTGCCGGGACCAGGCGGCCACCCCGTTCACCGGGTTCACCGCCGCCGTGCGGGTCCTGCTGTGGCGGCTGTGCGGGGAACCCGACGCCCTGCTGGGCACCGTGGTGGCCGGCCGCCCCGACCGCCGGTCCGCCGAGACCGTCGGCCTGTTCGCCAACACCGTCGTGCTGCGCACCCCGGTGGACACCGCCGGCACCTTCCGGCAGCTGCTGGCGGCCGCCCGCACCACCGCCCAGGAGGCCGTGGCCCACCAGGAGCACCCCTTCGAGCAGCTCGTCGAGGACCTGGAACTGCCCCGCGACCCCAGCCGCAACCCGGTCTTCGACGTGCTCGTCGAGACCGTCCTGGACGACACCGTCACCGGCCCCGCCGGCGGACCGGCCGTCCGCCACCTCGACCTCGAACAGCCGGTCAGCGACTTCGACCTGTCCTTCGCCTTCCGCGACGCCCGCCCCGGCGCCCCCGCCGAACTGTGGGTCGGCTACGCCGACGACCTCTTCGACCGGTCCACCGCCCACCGCATGGGCGAGCGCCTGCTCCACCTGCTCGCCGGGCTGCTCGACGCCCCCGACGCCCCGCTCGCCGAGGTGCCCGTCCTGCCGCCCGCCGAACGCCGGTTCCTGCTCGACGAGGTCAACGACACCGCCGCCCCCTTCCCCGAGGACAGCACCCTCCTCGACCTGGTCGAGGCGCAGACCGCGGCCGCACCTGACCGCACCGCCGTGGTGCACGGCTCCACCCGGCTGACCTTCGCCGAGCTCGACGCCCACGCCGAAGCCGTCGCGGCCCGGCTGCGCGCCGCCTCCGCGGCCGGTCCCGGCGAGCTCGTCGCCGTCGTCACGGAACGCACCGAGTGGATGGTGGTCAGCGCCCTCGCCGTGCTCAAGACCGGCGCCGCCTTCCTGCCGCTCGACCCCGAACAGCCCGCCGACCGGCTGGCGTTCGCCCTCGCCGACAGCGGGGCCCTGGCCGTCCTCGCCGACGGCCGCCACCACGCCGCCGTCAGTGCCCTGACCGCCCTTCCGGTCCTCGACCCGCGCGCCGCCGACTCCGCCGCCGGCTCCGGGGGCGGCGCCCCCGTGCCACCGCCGCCCGCACGCCGGGCCGGGCCGCGGGACCTCGCGTACGTCATCTACACCTCGGGCTCCACCGGCCGCCCCAAGGGCGTCATGATCGAGCACCGCGGCATCGTCAACACCGTCCACTACCGGGCCGGCTACTACGGCTTCGGCGCCGACGCGGCCGTGCTCCAGGTACCGCCGCTGCACTTCGACAGCGGGGTCAACGACGTCTTCTCCGCCCTCGTCGCCGGAACCGCGGTCGTCGTCCTCGGCAAGGACCGCCTCCTCGACGTCGAGCACGTCGCCGAGGAGATCCGGCGGAACGCCGTCACCCACATCATGCTCGTGCCCAGCCTCTACCAGCTGATGCTGGACCGCTGCGCGCCCAGCCTGGGCTCCGTCCGCCAGATCGTCCTGGTCGGCGAACGGCTCCCCGAGGCCCTCGCCGCCCGGCACGCCGAACTGCTGCCCGACACCGTCCTCTACAACGAGTACGGGCCCACCGAGGACAGCGTCTGGACCACCGTCCACCGGATCACCGACCCCGGCGCCGACATCGTCATCGGCCACCCCATCGCCAACAAGACCGTCGACGTCCTCGACGCCCACGGCGACCTCGCCCCCGTCGGCGTCCCCGGCGAACTCTGCGTCTCCGGCGCCGGGCTGGCCCGCGGCTACCTCGGCAACCCCGACCTCACCGCCGAGCGGTTCACCGCCCACCCGCAGCGCCCCGGCACCCGGATGTACCGCACCGGCGACCGGGCCGCCCGCCGCCCCGACGGCAACCTGCTCTTCCTCGGCCGCGTCGACGACCAGGTCAAGATCCGCGGTCAGCGCGTCGAGCCCGGCGAGGTCGCCGCCGTCCTCGCCGGCCACCCGCGGGTGCTCCGCTGCGCCGTCGTCGCCGTACCCGACGAGCGCGGCGAGCCCTCCCTGGCCGCCTACACGGTCGGCACCGCCGACCCGGCCGAGCTGCGGCCGTGGCTGGCCGAACGGCTGCCCGCCGCCATGGTCCCCGCCGCGTACGTGGAGGTCGCCGAACTCCCGCTGAACCCCAACGGCAAGCTCGACCGGAAGGCGCTGCCCGCCCCGCCCCGCCGCGAGTCCGTCCCCCACACCGGCCTCGGCCCGGTCGGGGAGCGGGTGGCCCGGGTCTGGGAGGAGGTCCTCGGCCTGCCCGTGACCGACCCGGACGCCGACCTGTTCTCCGTCGGCGGGCACAGCCTGACCGCCGCCCGCCTCGCGGCCGCGCTCCAGGACGAGTTCGGCGTGCGCGTCCCCCTGGCCACGGTCTTCCGGCAGCAGACCGTACGGGCGCTCACCGCCGTCCTCACCGCCCCCGACGGAACCGCCACCGGCGGCACCGCCCGCAGCGAGTCCGACCGGCCGCGGCCCCCGGCCGGCGACGGCACCCGACCGCCCGCCGCGCAGACCGCGCTGCCCACCGCGCCCGACGGCACCGTCCTGCCGCTGTCCCGCGCCCAGCGCCGGATCTGGATGGCCGCCCGGACCAACCCCAGCCCGGTCGCCCTCAACATCTGCGACGCCGTCGACGCCGGCCGGCCCCTGGACCCGCGCCTGCTCCGGGCCGCCGTCACCGCCCTCGCCGCCCGGCACGAGGCCCTGCGCACCCGGGTCGCCGTCATCGAGGGCACCGCCCGGCAGGTCGTCATGGACCGCCTCCCCGACGGGCCGCCGCTGACCTGCGAACCCACCGACGGGACCGACGAGTCGGTCGCCGCGGCCGTCCGCGCCGCCCACGCCACCCCCTTCGCCCTGGCCACCGGACCGCTGTTCGCCGTCCGCCTGCTGACCGGCCGGCCCGCCGGCGACGTCCTCGTCATCACCGCCCACCACCTGGTGTACGACGGCGACAGCGCCGCCCTGGTCGCCCGCGACCTGCTCGCCGCCTACGACGACCTGGCCGCCGGCCGCGAACCCTTCGGCGGCCGCCCGGCCCGCCCCTACCGCGACTGGGTCGCCGAGGAGGCCGCCTGGCTGGACGGGCCCGACGCCGACCGCGGCCGCGCCTACTGGACCCGCACCCTGGGCGGACCGCTGCCCCGCCTGGACCTGCCCGGCACCGGCCCCCGCGCGGACGCCGGCCGGCTCGGCGCGGGCGTCGTCCGGCGCTCCCTGCCCGCCGCCGTGCTGCGCGCCGCGGCCGAGGGCTGCGGAGCCACCCCGTTCACCGCCCTGCTGAGCGCCTGGGCGCTGACCCTGCACCGGCGCTCCGGCAGCTCCGAGGTGATCGTCGGCTGCCCGGCCGGCACCCGTGACCGCACCGGGCTGGCCGAGGTCGTCGGCTGCTTCGTCAACGCGATGCCGGTCCGGCTCGCGCCCGGCGCCGCGCACACCCCCGCGGAACTCCTCGCCCAGGTCCGCGACCGGCTGGCCGAGGCCTACGAACACGCCCGGTTCCCGTTCGACACCACCGTCGTCGAGATCGCCGAACGCCCGGCCCGCGGCCGGCGCCCCGTCTACGACGCCGGCCTGAGCTGGGAGACCGCCGAGCGGCCCGGCGAGGGCCCCCGGTTCCTGCCCGCCGATCCCGCCCAGGTCCCGCTCACCGACGACCTGCGGATCTACGCGAGCGAAAGCCAGGGCACCGTCCTGCTCGAACTCGCCTACGACCGGGCGCTGTTCACCGAGGACACCGCCCGCAGCCTGCTGGACGAGGTGGTCGGCGCGCTCCGCTGCCACCCGTCCTGGTACCTCGCCGGCGGGTCCGCCCGCCCGGCCGGCGACCCCGCCGAGACCGACACACCGCAACCCGCAGGGAGCGTACGGACATGACCGCAGCACCGCTGCCCCTCCCCGTGACGCGGGAGACTTCCACCGCCGCCACGGCGCTGCGGACCCGGCTCACCCGCGAGGGCGTCCCCGGGCGGACCCGGCGCACCCTCCCGCTGCCCCGGCCCGCCGGAGACGCGCTGGTCACCGCCGCCGCCGGCCACCCCATGGACGAACTCGTCCTGCTGTCCGCGGCGGCCCTGATCGCCCTGGCCGCCGCCGAGGACACCGAGAGCCCGGCCCTGACGGTCGCCGGGCCCGCCGGACCCGTCACCGTCACCGCCGACCTGCCCGAGGGAGCGCGGACCACCGCCGGGGCCCTGCTCGGCCGGGTCCGTGAAGAGCTGCTCGCGGCCCGGCCCGCCGGCCCGCGGGCGGGCACCCTCACCGTCGCCGCCGGCCCGGCCGCGGCGCCCGCGCCCGACGGCGAGACCCTGCTGATCACCCTCGACGCCGCCGGCGCCCCCGGCGCGGCCGACGCCGCCGGCGCCGTCTCCGCGGAGCGGAGCCTGCACGCGGACGCGGACACCGAGCGCTGCGAGCCGTGGTTCGCCGACACCGTGCTGCGCGTGATCGCCCACCTGCTCGGCGGGCTGACCGACCCGTCCCGCACCCTCGACACCCTCGAACCGGCCGGTGCCACCGACCGGGACCTCGTCGCCGGCTGGGGCCGGACCGGCTTCTGGCCGCCCGCCGCCCCCGGCACCCTGCTCGACCGCCTCGAACGCGGCGCCCGCGCCGCCGGCACCGGCCCCGCCGTCGTCACCGCGGACGGCACCGAACTCGGTCACGACGGACTCCGCGCCGAGTCCGTCCGCGCCGCCCGCCGCCTGCACCACGCGTACGGCGTGGGCCGCGGCGACCGCGTCGCCCTGCTCGCCGGCAAGGGCCGGTACGCGCCGGCCGCGCTGCTCGGCACCGTCCGCTCCGGCGCCGCCTACGTACCGCTCGACCCCGCGCAGCCGGAGGACCGGCTCGCCACCGTGCTCACCGACGTCGGCGCGGCCCTGCTGGTCGCCGAGCCCGAACACGCGGAGCAGGCCCGCGCCCTGGCCGCCCGGACCGGCGTCCGCGCGCTGTCCGCCGCGGAACTCGCCGGCGACGGCCCCGACCTGGCCGCGCTGCCGCAGGACGACCCGGAGCCGCCGCGCCCCGAGGACCCCGCCTACGTCATCTACACCTCCGGCTCCACCGGCCGCCCCAAGGGCGTGGTCATCCGCCACTCGGCCATCGACAGCTACCTGGCCTGGAAGCACGACTACCACCGGCTCGGCCCCGACACCTGCCTGCTCCAGGTGCCCGCGCTGTCCTTCGACAGCTCCGTCTCGGACGTGTTCTCCGTCCTCGGCGCGGGCGGCACCCTGGTCCTCGTCGACGGTGTGCGCCGGCTCGACGGGGCACACCTGCGGGACCTGGCGACGCGCCACGGCGCCAGCCACGTCACCCTGGTGCCCAGCCTCTACCGGGCCGTCATCGACGACCTGGCCGCGGCCGGCACCCTGCGCGTGGTCACCGTCGCCGGTGAGGCCATGCCCGCCGAACTCGTCGCCCGCCACCAGGCGCTGATGCCCCGCACCCGGCTGGTCAACGAGTACGGCCCCACGGAGAACTCCGTCGGCGCCACCGCCTTCGACTATCCCGCGCACCCGCTGCCCGGCACCCCCATCGGCTGGCCGCTGTCCCACACCGTGGTCGAGGTGCTGGACGCCGCGGACCGGCCCGTCCCGCCCGGCTTCCCCGGCCAGCTGCACTTCTCCGGCCCCGGCCTCGCCGACGGCTACCTGCACCGGCCCGACCTCACCCGGGACGCCTTCCCGGAGGCGCCCGGGGTGCCCGGCGGCCGCCGCTACCGCTCCGGCGACCGCGGCTGGTGGCAGCCGGGCGGCACCCTGCAGTTCCTCGGCCGCACCGACGACCAGGTAAAGATCCGCGGCAACCGGGTCGAACTCGGCGACGTGGAAGCCGCCCTGACCGCCCTGCCCGCCGTCGACGAGGCCGTCGCCGTCGTCTGCGCCGGCGCCTCGGGGCAGCCCTCGCTGGTCGCCTTCGTCACCGGGGCCGCGGCCGTCACCCCCGCCGCCGTCCACGCCCACGCCGCCGCCGTGCTGCCCGCCCCCCTCGTCCCCGACCGGATCCTGCCGCTGGACCGGGTCCCGCTCACCACCAGCGGGAAGACCGACCGGCAGACCCTCGCCGAACTCGCCCGGCGGGCCCGCCCCGAGGCCCCCGCCACCCCCGCCGCCGACGGCGGCACGCCCGCGGCCGGCGACGCCCCGCAGAGCCTCGAGGAGCGCGTCGGCGCCGTGTTCCGGGAGGTCCTCGACCTCACCGAACTCGCCCTGGACGACAACTTCTTCGCCCTCGGCGGCCACAGTCTGCTCGCCGTCGACGTGATCACCGCACTGGAGCAGCGGCACGGCCTGGTCCTCGGCATCGACGAACTCCTCGACGGCCCCTCCGTCCGCGAGGCCTGCGCCGCCCTGCGCGCCCGCGGCGCCGACGACGCCGGCCCGTCCGCCGCCGACGGCCCCGACTCCGCCGCCGGGCAGGACCACCCGCTGTCCGCCGCCCAGCGCCAGCTGTGGACCCTGTCCCGCCTCGACGACGGCGCCGACACCGTCCACCACCTCACCGACGTCTTCCGGATCGACGGCTCCCTCGACGAACGCCTCGTCGCCCAGGCCCTCGCCGACGAGGCCGCCGACGCCGAACTGCTGCGCGCCCGCTTCCTCCTCCGCGACGGGGAGCCCCGCCAGCGCTTCGTGTACGGCGACCGCCCCCCGTTCACCGTGCTCTGGCCCGCCCCCGGTACCGACACCGCCGCCCTGCTCCGCGAGGAGGCCGGCCGGCCCTTCGACCTGGAGCACCAGCCGCCGCTGCGCGCCGTACTGCTCCGCCTGTCCGCCACCAGCGCGCTGCTCGCCGTCACCGTCCACCACATCGCCTGCGACGGCGAATCGGCCGCCCTCCTCGTCGAACGGCTCTTCGCCCGGCTGCGGGCCATGCGCACCGGCACTCCCGCCCCCCGCCCGGCCGCCGGCCGCTACCTCGCCCAGATCGCCCGCGAGGAGGCCGACGCCGGCAGCCCCGCGGAGCTGCGGGCCCGCGACCACTGGCACCGCGAGCTCGCCGCCCCGCTGCCCTATCCGCTGCTGCCCGCCGACGGCGACCGCACCGCACCGCCCGGCCCCGGCGGCGAGAGCCGCATCCGGCTCACCGCCGAGGACAGCCGGGCCGTACGGGACCTCGCCCGCACCTGCGGGACCAGCGCGTACGGCACCGGCCTGACCGCCCTGGCCGAGCTCCTGGCCCGGTTCACCGGGGAGGAGCGCGTCCTGCTGGGCACCCCCGTCACCCGCCGCGACACCCCCGAGGCCGCCGGCGTCATCGGGCCCTTCCTCAACACCGTGGTCCTGGCCTGCCAGGTGCCGCCCGGCGCCGGTTTCGCCGAGCGCGCCGCCGCGACCCGCTCCACCGTCGCCCGGGCCATGGCCCACCGCGCCTACCCGTTCGCCCGGCTGGTCGCCGAGCTCCCCGGGGCCCGCGACGGCGGCCGCACCCCGCTGTTCACCGTCATGTACACCGCCGACGAGCCGGGCGCCGCCGGCACCGGCGACGGCACCGGCCTGGACGCCGGCCCGGGGCTGACCGTACGGCGCGAGCCCTTCAGCGACGGGGCGAGCGAGTTCGAGCTCAGCTTCCACCTCGACAACTCCGGCGAAGCGGTGGAACTCAGCGCCGAGTACGACACCGCCCTGTTCACCGCCGCCCGCGCCACCCGGCTGCTGCGGCACTGGGCGGACCTGCTGCTCCGGGCCGCCGCCGACCCCGCCCGCACCCCGGCCGGCACCCCCCTGCCGGACTCCGAGACCACCGAGCTCGCCGCCCTGGCCGAGAGCTGCGCCACCCACCCCGGCGCCCGGATCACCGACCCCGCCGGCCGGCCCGTTCCCGTCGGCGTGCCCGGCGAGCTCCACACCGGCTCCGGGCCGGCCGGACTGCGCGCCCACTGGTCCGAGCGCGGCGAGCTGGTGCTCCGCGGCCCCGCCGGGCGGCTCGTCCCCGACCCCGCCCGCCCGGACGCACGCCTCGACCCGTCCGAGGCCGAACGGGTGCTGCGCGCCCACCCGTCCGTACGGGACGCCGAGGTCGGACCGGCGGCCCCGGGCGAACCCGGGCCGCTGACCGCGCACGTCACCCCGCGCCCCGGTCAGGCCCCGGCGGCCGGTGCCCTGCGCACTCTGGTGCGCCGCGCGCTGCCCGCCCGCCTGGCGCCGGCGACGGTCCACATCGGGCCGCCGGCGGCACCGGGCGCGGCACCGGGCGCGGCGCCGGACACGGCGGCGGACCCGGCGCCGGCCGGGACCGGGGGAGTGCCGAGCTCCGGCGGACCCGGCCCCGCCGCGGGTCCCGCGGCCGGCGTGGCAGCCGACCCCGTCGTCCAGGCGGTCGCCGAAGCCGTCGCCGCTTCCCTCGGACACCCCGGCGTCGGCCCGGACGACGACTTCTTCCAGCTCGGCGGCGGCTCGCTGGACGCCGTGGACGTGGCGGGGCGGCTGCGGGCCGCGCTCGGCCGGGACGTGTCCCCGCGCCTGGTCTTCGACGCCCGCACCCCGGCGGCCATCGCCGAGGCCATCGGCGCGGCGGCCGCGGCCGTGCCGACTCCGGCCGCCGCGCCGGACACCGCTGACCGCCCGGTCCCCGGCCCGGCCGGCGCACCCGCCCCGCTGACCACCGAACAGGCCGGCATCCACCGGGCCCTGCTGGCCGGCGCGCCCCCCGCCGCGTTCACCGTGTTCGAGGCCCTGCGCAGCACCGGCCGCGTCATCGACCCGCAGGCCCTGCGCCAGGCCGTCGAGCACACCGCCGCCCGCCACGACGCCCTCTCCTCCCGGCTCGTCACCACCGCCGGGGGCGAGCCGCGGTGGATACCGCTCACGGTGCCCCGCACCGGCTGGGACGAGACCGACCTCACCGGCCTGCCCCCGGCCGGGCGGGACCCCGCCCTCGACGCGCTCGCCCAGCGCCACCTCGAGGAACCGTTCGACCTGGCCGCCGGCCTGCTGCTGCGGGCCCGGCTGGTGCGGCTGGCCGAGGAGGAGCACGTCCTGCTCCTCGCCGTCCACCACATCGCCGTCGACGGCCGCTCCATGGAACTGCTCATCGCCCAGATCGCCGCCGCCTACGAGGAGTTCGCCGCCGGACGGCGGCCCGCCGAACCCGCCGGGCCCGCCCCCCTGCGGCTCGCCGACGTCGCCCGCTGGCAGCGGACCCGCACCACGGCCGGCGAGGAGGACCTCACCTGGGGCCGCGTGCTCGCCGCCGGCGGACCCCCCGAGCTGCCGCTGCCCTACGACCGGCCCCGCCTGGTGCGCGGCGCGCTGATGCCCACCGAACTGCCCTTCGCGTTCCCCGCGCCCGGCACCGGCGCCTTCGGCCGCGCCGACGGCCTGAGCCCGTTCGCCCTCGCCCTGACCGCCCTGGTCGCCGCCCTCTCCGGGGGCGCGGCGGACGGCGACGCCCCGGACGAGGTGTGGCTGGCCACCGTGCTCAGCTCCCGCGCCGCGCCCGGCCTCGCGGAGGTCGTGGGCCCGCTCACCGGCACCGCCCTGCTGCGCGTCGAGACCGGCGCCGCCCGTACGTACCGGGAGCTGGCCAGGACCGTCGCCCACGCCCTGCTCGCCGCGCACGACCGGCCCGGCGCCGGACTCGACGCCGTGGCCGCGCTCGCCGAAGCCGAGTTCGGCGTGGACCGGGCCCGGCTCAGCCAGGTGCTGGTCGTCGCCCAGGAGGACAACCCGCCCGCCCCCGGGGCGCTGTTCCGCCCGGACGGCACCGTCGCCGCGGCCCGTCCCACCGCCACCGCCTTCGACCTGGTCTGGTCGGTCCGCACCGGCGAGGACGACGTGGACGGCGTGCTCACCTACAAGGGCGAGCTGTTCGACGGCGGCACCGCGGACCGGCTGGTGGACCGCACCCGGCAGGCCCTGGCCACCCTCGTCACCCGCCCCGACGCACCCTGGCGGGAGCGCCCGTGACCACCGCGGCGGACTCCTGGCGGCGGACCCTGGCCGCACTCAACGACACCGCAGCGCCCGTTCCCGACGGGCCGGTCGCCGCGCTCCTCGCCGAGCGGGCGCGCCCCGTCGCCGGCCTGCCGGCCGTCATCGCCCGCGACCGGACCCTGTGCCACGGGGAACTGCACGGCCGGGCCGAGGAGCTGGCGGCCCGGCTGCGGGCCCGCGGGGCCGGACCCGGCACGCTCGTCCGGATCTGCCTGCCCCGCTCCGCGGAACTGGTCGTGGCCGTACTGGCGGTGCTGCGGGCCGGCGCCGCGTACGTACCGCTGGACCCCGACCACCCGGCCGAGCGGCTCGCCCAGCTCGCCGACAGCGCCCCCGCCCCGCTCACCCTGACCACCGCCGCGCTGGCCGGACACTTCCCCGGCACGGGCGCGCTCACCGTCGACCTGGACGCCCCGGTCGCCCCGGTCGCGGCTGCGGCCGGGGCGGCTTCCCCGGCCGGTGCGACCCCGGCCGGCGCGACCCGGGCCGTGCCGCCGGCCGCCGGGCCGCAGCCCGGCCCGGACGACCTGGCGTACGTCATCCACACCTCCGGCTCCACCGGCCGCCCCAAGGGGGTGGCCATCGAACAGCGCTCCCTGACCAACCTGCTGGAGGCCACCGCCGTCCCGTTCGGCCTGGCCCCCGGCCGGCGGGTGCTGCAGTTCGCCAGCCCCGCCTTCGACGTCTCGGTCTGGGAGGTCCTCGCGACGCTGTGGGCCGGCGCGGCCGTCGTGGTCTTCGACGAACCCGTGGCCTCCGCCGGGGTCCTCGCCGCCCTGGTGCGCGAACGCCGCGTGGACACCGTCTTCCTGCTCGCCGCGCTGCTGGCCCAGCTGGACCCGGCCGCCTTCCCCGGCGTGCGGACGGTCGTCACCGGCGGCGAGGCCTTCAACCAGGCCCTGGTGGACCGCTGGGCACCCGGCCGGGACCTGATCTACGTCTACGGCCCCACCGAGGCCACCGTCTTCCAGTCCTGGCACCGCTGCCCGCCCGGTGCACCGGGGGAGCCGCCCACCATCGGCCGCCCCATGGCCAACCTGCGGTACTCCGTGCGGGACGGCTCCGGCCGGCCCGTCGGCCCCGGCGAGGAGGGCGAACTGTGGATCGGCGGCGCCGGCGTGGGGCGCGGCTACCTGGGCCGCCCCGACGCCGGCGCGGAACGCTTCCTCCCCGACCCCGACGACCCCCGGCCCGGTGCCCGCCTCTACCGCACCGGCGACCTCGCCCGGCACCGGCCGGACGGCACCCTGGACTTCCGCGGCCGCGCCGACCGGCAGGTCAAGATCCGCGGCTTCCGCATCGAACCGGGCGAGGTGGAGGCGGCCCTCGCCGCGCTGCCCGGCGTCGCGGCCGCCGCCGTGGTCGTGCCGGAGGGCACCCCCGAGCCGCTGCTCGCCGGATACGTCGTCACCGACGGCGCGCTGCCCGCCGACTGGCGCGCCCGGCTGGCCGGCCGGCTGCCGTACTACATGGTTCCGGCAGTGGTCGTGCCGGTCCCGGCGCTGCCCGCCACCCCCAACGGCAAGATCGACCGGCGGGCCCTCGCGGGCCGGCCCCTGCCGGCGGACGGCGGCCCCGCCCCGGACCCCGCCGGCCCGGCCGCCGACCCCGTGCGCAACGTGCTGCGCGAGCTGTTCGAGGAGGCCCTGGGCCGGCCGGTACCGGACGACGCCGACTTCTTCCTGCTCGGCGGCACCAGCCTCAAGGCGGCCGGGGTGGCGGCGGAGGCGGCGCGCCGGCTCCGGCTGCCGGTCCGCGTCCGCGACGTGTTCGACCGCCCCTCCGTCGCCGCCCTCGCCGACCGGCTCGACGGCCGGCTCGACGGCCGCTCCCGGCCGGCGGCGGACACCGGTCCCGCCCCCGCCGCCGCGGCGCGCCCGGACGCGGCCGCGGACCCGGCACCGGCACCGGTGCCCGCCGTGAGCCCCGTACAGCGCTGGCTCTGGCTGGAGGACCGCACCCGCGCCGCCCTGGGCGGGAGCGCCGGCACCGCCGCCTACCACGTCCCGCTGCTGCTGGACTGCCATGGCCCCGCCGAACCGGAGGAGCTGCGCCGCGCGTTCGCCCGGCTCCAGGAGGCCCAGCCGCAGCTGCGCACCGTCTACCGCGAGGAACGCGGCGAACCGGTGCCCCGGCCGGCGGAGGCCCCCGTGCCGCTGGACGTGCTGGACCTGCCCGACGAGCCGGCCCGGGAGGCCGCCGTACGGGAGCTGGCGCACGCGCCGTTCGACCTGGCGGCCGGACCGCCGCTGCGGGCGGCACTGCTGCGCCGTCCGGGCGGCCCCGACCGCCTGTTGGTGGTCCTCCACCACATCGCCGCGGACCAGACCTCCCTGGAGGTCGTCGCCCGGACCCTGGCGGGGACGGCGCCGGCCCACCCGGCCGCAGCCGTGCCCGCAGCCGTGCCGGAGGACTCCGCCCGGCCGCCCGGTGAGGCCGCCCGTGACGAGGTCCTCTCCCACTGGAGGGCCCGGCTCACCCCGCCGCCGGCGCCGCTGCCGCTGCCGGTGGACCGCCCGCGCGGTGGCCCGCCCGGCCGGGCCACCGCCACCGTCACCGCGGAGCTCGACCCGCAGCCGCTCGCCGCGCTGGAGGAGTACGCCCGCGGCCGGCGCACCGGCCTGTTCGCCGTCCTCGCCGCGACCGTCGCGGCCGTGCTGCACGAGGTCACCGGGACCGCCGACGTCACGCTGGGCACGGCCGTCAGCCGGCGCCCCGCCCTGGGGCTGCCGGACACGGTGGGCTGCCTGGTCAACACCGTCGTGCTGCGCACGGAGATGGCCGCCGGCCGGTCGTGGGACGACCTCGTCGGCGACCTCGCCGACCAGGCCGTCGGAGCGATGGACCACGCGGACGTGCCGTACGGCGAGGTGGTCCGCGCGCTCGACCCGCCGCGGCACGCCTGGCGCAACCCGTACTTCGACGTGTGGGCGATCCTCTGGGACGAGATCGACACCGGCCGCGGCCCCGGCGGACTCCGGCTGACCGGCGGCCCGGTCCCGCTGGAGGAGGGGCTGTTCGACCTGTCGTTCCAGTTCGCGCGGTCCTCGACCGGCTTGAAACTGCTACTCCAGTACGACCGCACACACTACGAACCTGGCACGGCACGCGCACTGGCGGACAAGGTCCTGCGCGCCGCCAGGCGGCTGGCAGTTGCCGGACCGCAGGCTCCGGTCAACCCGCCCGACCCCGTGGTCCCGGCGGGGCGGGCCGCCACCGGCCGTCCGGCGTTCGCGGGGTTCACCTGGGACGTCTCCCGGCCCTGAACCCCCCGGAAGGATGGGCTCCGGCATGCCCACGAACAACGAACTGATGATGCTGTTCCTCCTCCAGCTCACGGCCGTGCTCGTCGCGTGCAGGCTGGTCGGGATGCTGTTCCGCCGGTTCGGCCAGCCGCAGGTCGTCGGCGACATGGTGGCCGGGTTCCTGCTCGGACCGACCCTGCTGGGATACGTCTTCCCGGCCCTGTCCGACGAGCTGTTCCCGCGCGTGCTGACCGTGCCCGGCACCGCACAGTCCATCCAGCACCCGGCGCTCACCACCCTCTTCGTGGTCGGCCAGCTGGGGCTGGTGCTCTACATGTTCCTGGTCGGCCTCGCCTTCGACCACCGCGTCATGGCCCGGCACCTCAAGGCCTCCACCGTGTCCTCGGTCGTCGGCATCGTCGCCCCGGTGCTGGTCGGCGGAGCGCTGGGCTGGTACCTCGCGGGCAACGGGGACACCTTCTTCCCCGGGGGCGTCGCGGCCTGGCAGGCCGCGCTGTTCGTCGGCGCCGCCTGCTCCATCACGGCCTTCCCGATGCTCGCCCGGATGATCTACGAGCGCGGCCTGACCCGCACCACCGTCGGCACCGTCGCCCTCGCCTGCGCCGCCGTCGACGACGCCGCCGCGTGGATCCTGCTCGCCCTGGTCGTCGCCGGCACCACCGGGGACCCGGCGCTGGCCGTCATGGCCATCGGCGGCAGCGCGGTGTACGTGGCGGTGCTGACGGTCCTGAAGAAGCGGGCGGCCCGGCACGCCGACCGGCTGAACGCGCCCCGCACGGTGGGCAGCGGGGCCGCGCTCGGCGCCGTCGCCGTGGTCCTCCTGCTCTGCGCGACCTTCACCGAATGGGTCGGCGTGCACGCCGTCTTCGGCGCGTTCGTCCTGGGCGTCTGCACCCCGCGCGGAGCCTTCGCCGACAACCTGCGCGCCCGCCTGGAGCCGGTCACGGTCCACATCCTGCTGCCGGTGTTCTTCGTGTACGCCGGTCTCAACACCCGCCTGGACGTGCTGCTCGACCCGGCGGTCCTGGTCGCCCTCGTCCTCGTCCTGGTCGTGGCCTTCGCCGTCAAGGGCGGTGCCTGCGCCCTGGCCTGGCGTGCGACGGGCGGCAGCTGGCGGGACGCGGCCTCGCTGGGCTCGCTGATGAACGCCCGCGGGCTGATGGAGCTGGTGCTGCTCCACATCGGCCGGGAGAAGGGCCTGATCACCGACGAGCTGTACACCGTCCTCGCCCTGATGACGGTCGTGACCTCGCTGGCCGCCACCCCGCTGTACGAGTTCATCCAGCGGCGCTGGCCCGCGCCGGACGCGCTGCCGCATGACACCCTGCCGCACGACGCGCTGCCGCACGACCTCCCGCCGCACGGTGCGCTGCCCGGGGACGTCCTGCCCGGGGACACCCCGCCGCGGGCCGCCGCGGGCGCCCCGGCCGGGACGCCCGCCGAGCCCGCTCAGCTGGTCCGGCGGTAACTGGTCAGCAGCATGTCGCGGTAGCCGGCCGTACGGCCGGCCGCCGGATCCACCAGCACCGGCTCGGTGCCGTGCAGGATCCGGCGGTCGTCCGCGTACAGCGAGTCCATCGGCGCGGCCAGCAGCGGCCGTTCCAGCTCGCGGCCCTCCGGGTCGCAGACGATGCTGCGGCCGCCGGTCACGCCGGTCCGGCCGATCAGGTGCAGCGCGATGTAGTCGAAGCCGTCCCGGTGGACGCCCTCGGGGGAGGGCAGGCCGTGCTCCTCGGCCCGGGCCCGGATGCGCACCAGGTGCACGTCGATCTCCCAGTCCAGGCCGCGGCCGGGCTCCGCGCCGGCCAGCCCGGAGAACACGGAGGCACCGTGCAGCAGCAGCCGGTGCAGGAACGGGTTGTCCCGCACCTCCGGCCCGGCCGGGGCGAACCAGCGCGGCGAGCCGCCCGCGAAAGGATTCACCTCGGCGCTCTGGAAGTAGGGGCCCGGCGGCTCCGGCCGGAGTACCGCGCCATCGGCCGCGCGGTGCAGGAACCGGACGTGCCGGCGGAACCGGTACGCTCCGCCGTCGGCCAGATAGGCGTCCGGTTCCAGGTCCTCGTAGGCGCGAACCAGCCGCGGGAACGCATCAGCCCCCCAGCCGGTGTCGAAACCGGTGCCGGGGGCGAGTGCGTAGCCCCGGGTGCGGATTCCCTCCGCGACGTCCGTGCTGGTCAGCGGTCCGGGAAGTGCCACAGCGGGCATGGGACCCTCCTTGGGTCGGCTCCGGGTGCGAAGCTCCTCGGGATCGGCGCCGAATTCCAAGTGCTTTTCGGCCCGTTCGGTGCCGGATCCGGCACCGGAAATTTCCCGAGCGAAAAGGGAAAAGAATGCACTGAACGCAGGAACGGCGCTGGATAATTTCATCCCGCCGCCCTGTGGCGTGAATTGACCATTCGGTCTTCCTTGGCTTGCCGGCCGTCTGCATAATGGCCTGGTGACTTTATATTCCGTCGCGCTCGAAGACGGGTCGAGACCGTCCGACCGCTGTACGGCGCCGTCCGTGGGGCTCCCCGTCTGGGGCCGGCTGCGGCCCGAGGTGTGCGCCCTGCGCGGCAACGCCACCGGGACCGCGCAGTTCTACCTGTGGGACCGGGCGGGCGGCGGAGTCCGACAGCTCACCGACGCCCCGCACGGCGTCGAACTCGGCCTGCTCGACCCGGGCGGGCGCCAACTGTGGTGGTACCACGACGAGGACGGCACCGAGCGGGGCGGCTGGCTGAGGTCCCCGCTGCGCGGCGGGCCCGCCGCGCCCGCGCTGCCCGGGGTGCCCGCCGGCACCCCCGAGGGCCTTGCCCTCGGAGCGTCGGGCCTGGCCGTCGCGGGCGTCACCGGCGCCGACGGCCGGGCCGGCGTCCACCTGTTCCGGGCGGGCGCGGACCGGGCCGTACTCCTGGCCTCGGCCGACACCCCGCTCTGCCTCGGCGGCCTCAGCGACGACGAGCAGTTCGTCCTGCTGCTGCGGGCCGGGCACGGTGACCCGCAACGGCCCGCGCTGCGCGTGGTGGACACCTCCGGCGCGGTGGTCGGGGAGCTGGACGACGGCCCGCTCGCGGGCGGACTGCACGTCCAGCCCTACGGCTCGCCGTTCGCCCCCGGCGGCCGCCTGGTGCTGGCCACCCACCACCGCCGCGGCCGGCCGGAGCCCCTGCTGTGGGACCCCGTCACCGGCGAGGTCACGGAGATAGCCGCCGGCCTGCCCGGCGACGTCCGGGCCCAGTTCACGCCCGACGGCGCCGGCCTGCTGCTGCACCACCGCACCGGCGGGCGCAGCGAACTCCACCGCTACCGCCTGGCGGACGGCGCCGTGGAGCGCCTCCCGGTACCCCCGGGCACGGTGCACGACGTGGCCCCCCGGCCCGACGGCGAGGTCTGGTACACCTTCTCCACCGCCACCACCCCGCCGGTCCTGCGGGACCTGGGCGGGCGCGAGCTGCTGTCCGTACCCGGTCCGGCCCGCCCGGCCGCGCCCGTCACCCCGGTCGGCGCGCCGAACGGGCAGCTGACCGTCCCGGTGTTCCTCAGCGTCCCGGAGGCGGGCACCGCCCCCTACCCGACGGTCTTCCTGCTGCACGGCGGCCCGCACACCGCCGACGGCGACGAGTACAACGGCCCCGCGGCGGCCTGGAACGACGCCGGTTTCGCGGTGGCCCGGGTCAACTACCGGGGCTCCGCGGAGAACGGCACCGCCTGGCAGTTCGGCCACCGCGCGGACGTCGGGCACACCGAGCTGTCCGACGTGGCGGCGGCCCGCGCCCACCTGGTCGCCGGGGGGCTGGCCGACCCGGACCGCTGCGTGCTGGCCGGCAGCTCCTGGGGCGGCTACCTGACCCTCCTCGGGCTCGGCACCCAGCCGGAGCTGTGGGCCTGCGGGCTCGCCGAGGGCGCCGTCGGCGACTGGCCGGCCGCCTACCGGGAGCAACTGCCCTCGCTGCGCTGGGTGGACCGGGCCATGTTCGGCGGCAGCCCCGACGAGGTGCCCGAACGGTACGCCGCGGCCTCCCCGCACACGTACGCCGCCGGGGTCCGCGCCCCGCTGCTCGTGCTGGCCGGTGACCGTGACGCGCGCTGTCCGGCGGGCCAGATCGAGTCCTACGTACGGGCGCTGGCCGCCCGGGGCCACGACGTCGACTTCCGCCTCCGTTCCACCGGCCACGCCAGCGGCCGCGCCGAGGTCGGCGCCGACGCCATGTCCGCCCAGATCGCCTTCGTCCGCAGCCGGCTCGGCGCGGCGGCCGCGGGCCACCGCCCCGCGGCCGCCGCGCGTACCGGTCCCGTACCGACAGGAGAGCAGCACCCATGACCGAGCAGCCCGCCACCGCGGCGGCCACCGCCGCCGAGACCACCGCCGCCGCCGAGAGCCCCGCGGCCGAGAGCCCCGCCGCCCCGGCCGGAGCCGCCGCCCCGGCGCCGCGCCGCCGCTTCGCCGTCCAGCGCGGCGGCTGCGGCTGCGAGGGCAAGCCGTCCCCGACCGCCCGGCAGACACCCCCGGAGACCAGCCGATGACCCCGGAACCCGACTTCTCCGCCCTCGCCGGCCTCGGCTGGCGCGAGGACCTCGCCCAGGCGTGGCCCGAACACCTCGCCGCGCTCGGCCCGACCCCGCCCGGCGAGACCCGCTTCCCCGCCCGCATCGGGCAGGTGGACCGCGGCGCCTGCACCCTGCTGCTGCCCGACGCCGAGGTCCGCGCGGTCTTCGGCCCCCGGCTGTTCCGCGACACCGGGGAACTCCTCGGCGGCGCCCAGCCCGCCACCGGCGACTGGGCGGTGGCCGGCGGCCCCGCGGACGGCGAGGGCCCCTGCCAGGTGCACGGCATCCTGCCGCGCCGCTCCGCCTTCGTCCGCGGCAGCGCCGGACGCAAGACGGAGGCGCAGATCGTCGCCGCCAACGTGGACACCGTCTTCGTGGTCGCCGCCCTCACCGGCGACCAGCGGCTGCGCCGCATCGAGCGCTACCTGGCGCTCGCCTGGCAGAGCGGCGCCCAGCCGGTCGTCGTGCTGAGCAAGGCCGACCTGCACCCCGATCCCGCCGCCGCGGCCGAGGAGGTCGAGCGCATCGCGCTCGGCGCCCCCGTCCACACCGTCTCGTCCCGCACCGGCGACGGCCTCGACGCCCTCGACCGGTACGTCGGCCACGGCCGCACGGTCGCGCTGGTCGGCCTGTCCGGCGTCGGCAAGTCCACGCTCACCAACCGGCTGCGCGGCGAGGAGGTGCTCGCCACCCAGGAGGTCCGCTCCGACTTCAAGGGCCGGCACACCACCACCCACCGCGAACTGGTCCCGCTGCCCGGCGGCGGGCTGCTCATCGACACCCCCGGCATGCGCGCCCTGGCCGTCTGGGACGCCGAGGAGGGCATCGACAGGGCCTTCGCCGATGTCGAATCCCTCACCGGGGACTGCCAGTTCCGCGACTGCGGCCACCAGGGCGAGCCGGGCTGCGCGGTCCGCGCGGCCGTCGACGGGGGAGCCCTGGACGAGGACCGGGTCGGCAACTGGGAGAAGCTGCGCCGCGAGCAGCGGATGCTGGAGCTGCGGCAGGACGCCCGGGCCCGTGCCGAGGACAAGCAGCGGATCCGCACCAGGGCCCGGGCGCTGAAGAAGCGCCCGCACCGCTGAGCGGGGGCACGCAGGGGAAGCCACTGCTGCGGATACGCGGGGGACGGTCACCGCAGCAGTGGCTCCGCACATCGTAACGAGAAAATCTGTACGTAGTACAGAGTTACCTGCCCGACTCTCCAAGCGCCCTCTAAGGCCCCTCCACCGACCCGCCCGAGGCTGGTCAGCACTTCCGTGCGAGAGCCCCCGGGACTACGGGGCCGAACAAGGGTGGAGCAGACACGTGACAATCTTGGTGACTGGAGCGACGGGTTCCGTTGGCCGTCATGTGGTCGGTCGGCTCGTCGAGGCGGGTGAGTCCGTACGTGCGGTGACCCGGACCCCGGCCACCGCGGGCCTGCCGGAGCCGGTCGAGGTGTTCGAGGGCGACCTGGAGAAGCCCGAGAGCCTGCGCGCCGCGTTCGACGGCGTCGACCGCCTCTACCTCTTCCCCGTACCGGAAACCGCCCGTGAGGTCGTCGCCCTGGCCAAGGAGGCCGGCGTCCGCCGCATCGTGGTCCTCTCCTCCTCCTCGGTCCTCGACACCTCCGGCGACAACCACAGCGGCGAGCACCACCGCGCCGTCGAGCGCGCCGTCGAGGAGTCCGGCATCGAGTGGACCTTCGTCCGCGCCGACGAGTTCGCCACCAACGTGCTGTGGAAGTGGGCCCACTCCATCCGCACCGAGGGCGTCGTCCGCGCCCCCTACGGCAACGCCCCCCGCGTCCTCATCCACGAGGCCGACGTCGCGGCCGTGGCCGTCACCGCCCTCCTCCAGGACGGGCACGCCGGCCAGGCCTACGTCGTCACCGGCCCGGAGGCCGTCACCCAGGCCGAGCAGGTCGAGCAGATCGCCCGGGCCATCGGCCGCCCCGTCGCCTTCCAGGAGATCACCCCCGACCAGGCCCGCGAGTACATGGGCCAGGCCATGCCCGCCCCGGTGGTCGAGATGGTCCTGGGCTACCTCGCCGACGCCGTCGCCAACCCGCCCGTCCCGGTCGACACCGTCGAGAAGGTCACCGGCCGCCCCGCCCTGACCTTCGCCCGCTGGGCGGCCGACCACGCCGCCGACTTCGCCCCCCAGTCCTCGGAGACCGCGGCATGAGCCTCGACTCCACCGAGCGCCCCGCCCCGGACGCCGCCGGCGCCCCCCGCGCAGGCGCCAACACGTTCGTCCGGATGACCGGCAGCGGCGAGCCCGAGGCGCGCATCCACACCGCCGAAGGCCCCCGGCCCACCGCCGGCAAGGACCGCGTCCTGGTCGAGGTGGAAGCCGCCGGCGTCTCCTACGCCGAGGTGCAGATGCTCCAGCACCTCCACCCGTTCCCGCCCAAGTTCCCCTTCGTGCCCGGCTACGACCTGGTCGGGCGGATCGTCGAGGTCGGCCCCGGCGTCACCGGCTGGAAGACCGGCGACCGCGTCGCCGCCATGCCCCGCCAGGGCGCCTGGCAGCGCTTCGTCGAACTGCCCGCCAAGACCCTGGCCGCCGCCCCCGAGGAGCTGGACGCGGCCGTGGCGGTCGCGCTCGTCACCAACGGGGTCACCGCCTACCAGATGCTGCACCGCCTCACCCGCCTGAAGGCGGGCCAGACCGTCCTCGTGCACGGGGCCAGCGGCGGCGTCGGCGCCCTGCTCACCCGGCTCGCCGTCCACCACGGCCTGCGGGTCATCGGCACCGCCTCCCCCGCCAAGCACGACGCCGTGCGCGAGCTCGGCGCCGAACCGCTCGACTACCGCACCCCCGACATCGCGGCGGCCGTCCGCGAACTCGCCCCCGGTGGCGTCCAGGCCGTCTTCGACCACATCGGCGGCCGAGGCCTCGACGCCGGCTGGGCGATGCTCGCCCGCGGCGGCACCCTGGTCTCCTTCGACTCCTCCGTGGCCGGCTACCGCCCCGGGCAGTGGTTCCGGCCGCACGTCCCGGCCCTGCGCCGCACCGTGGCCCGCTTCTTCGCCCGGCTCCTCGGCCTCACCGGGGGCCGCCGGATGAGCATGTACTACGTCAAGCCCGGCCCGGACTTCAACACCGACTACGCGGAGCTGTGCCGGCTCGCCACGGAGGGCGTCCTCACCCCCGCCATCGCCGGCCGCCACCCCCTGGGCGGAGCCGCCGCCGCCGTGCGCGCCCTGCTGGACGGCACCAGCGTCGGCAAGCACGTCCTGACCCCCTGAACCATCAGAACTCCGTACCGGACGAGGGAACTCCCACCATGACCGCAACGCTGAACGAGCTTCCGGCCCACGACAGCATCCAGGCCCGCAACAAGTGGATCGCGCTCGACTGCGCCGCCGCCTGGAACCGCTGGGAGCTGGACGGCATCCTCAAGTACTGGCACCCGGAGATCAAGCACTTCTCCGAGGACCGCCCCGTCGACACCCAGCAGATGATCGGCGCCATGAAGGGCGGCCTCGCCGCCTTCCCCGACCTCCACCTCGACGTCAAGAGCGCCGTGGCCGAGGACGACCGCGTCATCCTGCGCATCACCGTCACCGCCACCCACCTCGGCGAGTTCTTCGGCAAGGCCCCCACCGGCCGCAAGGTCAGCTGGTACATGCTGGAGGAGCTCCGCTTCAACGAGGAGGGCCAGATCATCGAGCACTACGACGTGTTCAACTACATCCCGATGCTCAAGGAGCTGGAGTTCATCCCCGCCGACGCCATGTCCATCTGAGCGCGGACGAGCCCCCGCGGGAACCTTCCGGTTCCCGCGGGGGCTCGTCGGTGGCGGGCCCGCCGCCCCCGGCCGCTCAGGCCAGGTCGTCCCGGGTCACCACGCGGGCCGACACGCGCAGCACGCCGTCCTCGCCGCGGACCAGCACGTCCTCGCAGACGCACACCCGGTGCACCCGCGACTCGCCGCCGATCTCGGAGGCGTACACGATGGCGTACGAACGGACGTCCACGGCACCGTCGGGCCGCTGCCGGACGTCCAGCATGCCCATGAAGTGCCGGTGCCGCTGCCCGGCCGCGGCGAGCTCCGCGTGGCTGCGGCTCGTCGCCGCGACCAGCCCGGCGCGGCCCCGCACGGGCTCCGGCAGGGTCGGCACGGCGAAGGTCGCGTCCTCGGTGAACGTCGCAGCCCAGCGCTCCGCCTCGGCGAGGTCGAGGAGCTGCATCTGGTGCGCGTAGAACTGCTGAACCTCGGCGTGCAGCTCGGCGGTCCAGGCGGTGGTCCCGGTCGCGAGGTCGGGCGCGGTGGTCATGTGGTCTCCATTCGGTTCCTCGGTTGCCGCCCATGCTGTGCGCCGCGGGTCGCACCCCCTTCGAGGATCCCTCGACCGCCCCGCCCCTCCGGCCGGCCGGGCCGCCCGCCCCTCCGGCCCCTCCAGCCGCCTTCCGCCCGCCCTCCAGCGGCCCGGTGGACCGTCGGACCCACCGCAGAGCCGAGCAGTGAAGGGTGGGGAAGGTGTCCGCAGAACAGGTGCACCGCACGTCGCACGAGGTCGAGATCGACGCACCCGCGGGGATCGTCTACGGGATCGTCGCGGACACGGAGAAGTGGCCGCTGTACTTCCCGCCCAACGTCCACGTGGAGCGCCTGGAGTTCGACGGCCGCAACGAGCGGCTGCGCATCTGGGCCACCGCCAACGGCACCGTCAAGACCTGGACCTCGCGCCGCGAGCTGGACGCCGTCCGCCGCCGCGTCGAGTTCCGCCAGGAGGTCCCGGCCGCGCCGCTGACCGGCATGGGCGGCACCTGGATCGTCGAGGAGCTCGGCGAGACCTCCACCCGGCTGACCCTGCTCCACGACTTCACCGTGGCCGACGACCGCGCCGAGGACGTCGAATGGGTCCTGCGCGCCACCGACACCAACAGCGGGGCCGAGCTGGGCCGGCTGAAGGCCCTCGCCGAGCGCTGGACCGAACTCGACGACCTCGTCCTCGACTTCGAGGACTCCGTGCACGTCGACGGCCCCGCCGAGCTCGTCTACGACTTCCTCTACCGGGTGGGCGACTGGCCCGAACGCGTCCCCCACGTGGACCGCCTGGACCTGGTCGAGGAGACCCCCGGCGTACAGGTCATGTCCATGGACACCCGCACCGCCGACGGGTCGGTCCACACCACCGAATCGGTCCGCGTCTGCTTCCCCGAGGACCGGCGCATCGTCTACAAGCAGACCGCCACCCCGGCCCTGATGGCCGCGCACACCGGCGAGTGGACCGTGAAGCCGGACGGAACCGGCCTGACCGTCACCTCCCGCCACGGCGTCGTCCTGCGCCCGGAGAACATCGCGCGGATCCTCGGCCCGGAGGCCGACGTCGCCACCGCCCGCCGCTACGTCCGCGAGGCCCTCGGCCGCAACTCCGGCGCCACCCTCGAACTCGCCAGGAAGTTCGCCGAGACCGCCGCCCCGGCCGGCCGCTGACCCGCCCCCGTTCCCACCCCCCACGGCACCCCGCCGGCCCCGGCCGGCGGGGTGCACCCCCGTGTGTGCCCGGCCGGCGCCGGGGACCGGCCGGATCGAGTCGTTCTCCAGGCACGTCGGCGAGCCTTTCGAAACACATGCGGTGATTGCGTCGCGTGTTCGGCGGCGATCGCACTGTCGTCGTGACCTCAGGAGGACAACTGTGAAGGACAGCCGATGAGGCGGGTAGTCATCACCGGAATCGGAGTGGTTGCCCCCGGCGGCGTGGGTACCAAGGAGTTCTGGTCGGTGCTCACCTCCGGCCGTACCGCCACCCGCGGCATCACCTTGTTCGACCCGTCGCAGTTCCGCTCGCGGATCGCCGCGGAGGCGGATTTCGACCCCGCCGCCCACGGATTCACCCCCGACGATGTGGCACGCCTGGACCGCGCCACCCAGTTCGCCCTGGTCAGCGCACGCGAAGCGCTGGCCGACAGCGGTCTCACCGGAGAGCTGGACCCGCTGCGCACCGGCGTCACCCTGGGCAGCGCGGTCGGCTGCACCACCGGCCTCGACGTGGAGTACGCCCAGGTCAGCCGCAACGGCGCGGACTGGGTCCTGGATCCCACCCGGGCCGTCCCCCACCTGTTCGACTACTTCGTGCCCAGCTCGATGGCCACCGAGGTCGCCCACCTGGCCGGCGCCCAGGGCCCCGTCTCTCTGGTCTCCACCGGATGCACCTCGGGCCTGGACTCCGTCGGCCACGCGGTGGAGCTGATCCGCGAAGGCAGCGCCGACGTCATGGTCACCGGCGCCACCGAGGCCCCCATCTCCCCGATCACCGTGGCCTGCTTCGACGCCATCAAGGCCACCAGCCCCCGCAACGACGAGCCCCAGACCGCCTCCCGGCCCTTCGACCGCACCCGCAACGGATTCGTGCTCGGGGAGGGCTCGGCCGTCCTCGTCATCGAGGAACTCGAACACGCCCGCCGCCGCGGCGCGCAGGTCTACGCCGAGATCGCCGGCTTCGCCAGCCGCAGCAACGCCTACCACATGACCGGCCTGCGGACCGACGGCGTGGAGATGGCCGAGGCCATCACCGCCGCCCTGGACGAGGCCCGGCTGAACCCGGAAGCCGTGGACTACGTCAACGCCCACGGCTCGGGCACCAAGCAGAACGACCGGCACGAGACCGCCGCGTTCAAGCGCAGCCTCGGCCGGCACGCCTACGAGGTGCCGGTCAGCTCCATCAAGTCGATGATCGGCCACTCCCTCGGCGCGATCGGCTCCCTGGAGGTGGCCGCCAGCGCCCTGGCCATCGCGCACGACACCGTGCCGCCCACGGCCAACCTGCACGAGGCCGACCCGGCGTGCGACCTGGACTACACCCCGCTCGTGGCCCGCGAGCAGAAGACCGACACGGTCCTCACCGTGGGCAGCGGCTTCGGCGGCTTCCAGAGCGCCATGATCCTGACCCGTCCCCAGCTGGGAGCGACCGCATGACCGCCACGTCCACCCTCGACCGCACCCGCGAAGACGGCGGGGACACCGCCCGCCGCCCGCAGGCCGTGGTCACCGGCATCGGCGTCGCCGCCCCCAACGGCCTCGGCGCCCGCGCCTGGTGGGACGCCGTCCTGCGGGGCGAGAACGGCATCGGCCCGCTGACCCGCTTCGACGCCTCCGGCTACCCGGCCAGGCTCGCCGGCGAGGTCCCCGGCTTCGTCGCCGAGGACCACGTGCCCAGCCGGCTGATGGCCCAGACCGACCAGGTCACCCGGCTGTCCCTGGCGGTCGCGCAGGAGGCCCTGGACGACGCCGGCGTGGACCCCGCCGAACTCCCCGACTACGCGGGCGGCGTGGTCACCGCCAGCTCCGCGGGCGGCTTCGAGTTCGGCCAGCGCGAGCTCCAGGCCCTCTGGAGCCAGGGCGGCCAGTACGTCAGCGCCTACCAGTCCTTCGCCTGGTTCTACGCCGTCAACACCGGCCAGATCTCCATCCGGCACGGGCTGCGCGGCGCCAGCGGCGTCCTGGTCACCGAACAGGCCGGCGGCCTCGACGCCGTCGCCCAGGCCCGCCGCCAGCTCCGCAAGGGCTCCTCGCTCGTGATCACCGGAGGCGTCGACTCCGCCCTGTGCCCGTGGGGCTGGGTCGCGCACGTCGCCGAGGGGCGGATGAGCACGACCGAGGACCCCGACCGCGCCTTCCTGCCCTTCTCCGAGGACGCCTCCGGGTACGTGCCCGGCGAGGGCGGCGCGCTCCTGGTCCTGGAGGACGCCGAGGCCGCCCGCGCCCGCGGCGCCCGCGTCTACGGGTCGGTCGCCGGCTACGCCGCCACCTTCGACCCCTCCCCGCAGGCCGGCGGCGGCAGCCGGCTCGGCGCCGCGGCCCGGCTCGCCCTCGCCGACGCCGGGGTACGGCCCGACCAGGTCGACGTGGTCTTCGCCGACGCCGCCGGTGAGCGGGAGGCCGACCGTGCCGAGGCGCGCGCGATCTCCGAGCTGTTCGGCGAGCGGGGCGTGCCCGTCACCGCTCCGAAGAGCATGACCGGCCGGCTCTCCGCCGGAGGGTCCTCCCTCGACCTGGCCGCGGCCCTGTTCTCGCTGCGCGACCAGGTCATCCCGCCCACCACCGGTACCGACCGCCCGGCCGAGGACTGCCCTCTGGACCTGGTCACGGGTACCCCCCGCACCGGTGTGGAGCTGCGGACGGCGCTGGTACTGGCGCGCGGCCGGGGCGGTTTCAACGCCGCCGCCGTGGTCCGCGCCTGAACCCCGCCGGCGCCAACCCCCGCCGTACCGAAGCAGACCGCCACGGACGCCCGCGCGTCCGTACAGACGAAACACGAGGTATGACGTGACCCGGTTCGAACTCACCGACCTGACCGCCCTGCTGCGCGAGTGCGCCGGCGAGGACGAGGGCGTCGACCTGGACGGCGACATCCAGGACGTCCCGTTCGCCGACCTCGGCTACGACTCGCTGGCCATGCTCCAGACCACGGGCCGCGTGGAGCGCGAGTGGGAGGTCCTCCTGGACGAGGAGGCCGTCTCCGAGGCCGAGACCCCGCGCCAGTACCTGGAGCTCGTCAACCGGGCCCTGTCCGAGCGCACCGCCGCCTGAACTCCCGCCGGGGGCGGCGACGGCCCCCGGCAGGGGACCGCCGCGAGCGGTCGTCCGGCCGCCGGGGCCGCCGCCCCGGACCGGGGACGCCGCCCCGCGGGCCGCGGCACGCCGAGGCCGTGCCGCCCCGCGCGGCGAGGAGCGGGCGGCCCCCGAACCGGGGGGCCGCCCGCTCCGCCGTGCCCGGCCGCGGCACCGGACAGGCACGGACACGGCACCGGACACGGCACCGGACTCGGCCGCACAGGAGTTCAGCAGGGCTCCATTCGGCCTCAAGACCGCAAAACCACCATCGGATTCCTACGACCGGTTTGTGACGAGGGGGGAGGGGCTGTGGGCAGCAGCACGGACACGGTGCCGGACACCTACGGGGCCGAGGGGACGGCCCGGACCACCACCCCGGGCGGCCTCGTCGACGGATTCCTCGCCCACGCCCGCCGGCACCCCGGTGCGACGGCCCTGGTCTGGCGCGACGAGGAGACCGACTACGGCACCCTGCTGGGCCGCGCCCAGGCCCTCCGCGCCCGCGTGGCCGCCGCCCCCGGCGACGGGCCGGTCGGCGTCCCCGCCGTGAAGTCGCCCGGCACGGTCGCGCTGGTCCTCGCCTGCCTGCTGGAACGCCGGCCGGTCCTGCTGCCCTCCGCCACCCTCGGCGCCGACGCCCTCGAGCGCCTGTACGCCGAGGCCGGCGTGGACGCGGTGCTGGACCCGGAGGCACCCGCCGGCCCCGCCACCGGCACCGACACCGGTACGGAAAGGCCGCCCGCGCCGCCCGCCGGCCGCCCCGCCCTCCTGCTGACCACCTCCGGCTCCACCGGACTCCCCAAGATCGTCCCGCTGGGCGCGGACGCCGTCGACGCCTTCACCGGCTGGGCCGCCGACGCCTTCGGCATCGGCCCCGGCACCACCGTCCTCAACTACGCCCCGCTCAACTTCGACCTGTGCCTGCTGGACGTCTGGGCCACCCTCGCCCACGGCGGCCGGGTCGTCCTCGTCGACCCCGACCAGGCGCTGAGCGGCCCCCGCCTGCTCGCCCTGCTCGAACGCCACCGCGCCGAGGTCGTGCAGGGCGTCCCCATGTTCTTCCGGCTGGTCACCGACGCCGCCGAGGACACCGGCTCCGTCCTGCCCGCCGTACGCCACGCCGTCTTCACCGGCGACACCCTGCCCGGGCCGGTGCTGGCCCGGCTGCCGCACCTGATGCCCGCCGCCAGGCTGCACAACGTCTACGGGTGCACCGAGACCAACGACAGCTTCGCGTACGAGGTGACCGACGCCCGGACCGAGGCCGGCGCCCCGCTGCCGCTCGGCCGCCCCCTCCCCGGCGTGCACCACTTCCTCGCCGACGGCGACGGCGGCGTCCTCACCGGACCCGGCACCGGCGAACTCCTCGTCTCCACCCCCTTCCAGACCGACGGCTACCTCGGGGCGGCCGCCGCCGCACAGGTCTTCGCACCGCGTCCGGACGGCGCGGACACCCGCCGCTACTTCCGCAGCGGCGACCTCGTGCGCAGGCACCCCGACGGCTCCCTCACCCTCGAGGGCCGCACCGACTACCAGGTCAAGATCCGGGGCGTCCGCGTCAACGCCCAGGAAGTGGAGAGCGTCCTGCTCGCCCACCCCGACGTCACCGAGGCGGCCGTGCTCGCCCTGCCCGACCCCGTCGCCGGACGCCTGCTGCACGCCGTCGCACGGCGCACCCCCGGCTCCGGCCTCAACAGCCTGACGCTGCGCGGGCACCTGGCCCGCCGGCTGCCCCGTGCCGCCGTCCCGTCGACGCTGCGGATCACCGACGATCCGCTTCCCCGGACCTCCACCGGCAAGGTCGACCGCGACCTCGTCGCCAAGGCCCACCTCACCAAGGAGAACTGACATGACCCACGCCCAGGCCGTCAAGGCGTTCATCGTCGAGGAGTTCCTGCCCGACGTGACCGCCGGCGAACTGGCCGACGATTACGACCTCCTGGAGAACGGCGTCGTCGACAGCCTCGGGCTGCTCAAGGTGATCGCCTGGCTGGAGGACCGCTACGGCATCGACGCCGACACCGTCGACCTCGACCCGGAGTCCTTCACCACGGTCGCGGCGATCGCCGCGTTCATCGAGGAGTCCGCGCCCAAGACCGCGGGGGCCGCGTAGCCATGCACGAGGCCGTCGTCTCGCTCATCGGCCGCGACCGTCCCGTGGAACTGCCGGTGTGGCGGTCGTTCTGGGACCGGCTGCACGCCGGTGACCTGCTCCGGGGAGAAGCCGCGGCCCTGCTGGCCTCGCTCTCCACCCGGATGCCCGACCGCGTCACCCTCCACGGGCTGCTGGAGTCGCTGGACGAGCGCCGGCCGCCCCGCCCCGCCGACGCCTTCGCCGGTGCCGTCAACATCGTCGGCACCGGCGGCGGCCCGGCCACCCTCAACATCTCCACGGCGGCCGCCTTCGTCGCCGCGGCGATGGGCGTCCCCGTCGTCAAGACCGGCTCCCGCGCCTACACCAGCCGCCTCGGCTCCATCGACCTGCTCGAACGGCTCGGCATCAAGCCCACCACCTCCTACGAGCACACCCGCGACGTCCTGGACCGCTGCGGCATCGCCTTCGCCGGCTTCTTCGTCTACCCGGCCGAGATCGGCCTGCTCGCCCGGGCCTCCGTGCCGCTCGACATGCGCCGCCTCGGCTCCTTCGTCAACACCCTCGGCCCCCTCCTCGCCGACATGCCGGTCCGCGCACAGGTCACCGGCGTCTCCCGGCCCCGGCACCTGGAAGGACTGCAGCACGCCGCCGCCCACGTCTCGCGCACCACCGGCCGGACCGTGTGGCTGGTCTCCAACGACGCCGGCGCCGACGAGCTGCTCGGGTTCACCGCCAACCGGGTCCGGGCCTACGAGGACGGAGCCGACAGCGAGTTCGAACTGCTCCCCGGCGCCCTCGGACTCGGCACCGGCGCCCTGCCCGACCTCGCCGTCCCCACGGGCGGCGCCGACCGGGCCGCCGAACTCTTCCTCGACGTCCTCGCCGGCCGGTGCGCCCCCGCCGTCCGCGAGACGGTCTGCCTCAACGCCGCCGCGCTCGCCGTGGCCGGACGGCTCACCGGCGACTGGCACGAGGCACTGGCCGCCGCGGACGCCGCCCTGCGCGACGGCTCCGCCCTCGCCCGGGTCGAACGGCTGCGGTCCCTGGAGGCCGTCCATGCCTGACGCCGTGCCCGCCACCGCCCCGGCCGACCCCGGCACCCGCCCCGCGTTCTTCGCCGGGCGGCGCCCCGGGCGGCCCGGGCTGGCCGTCTTCGCCAACGCCGGCGACCCCCCGCTCGCCGCGCTCCCGGAACTCGCCGCCATGCTCGACGAGAACGACGTCGACTGCCTGGAGCTCGCCGTCCCGTTCCCCGGATCCGTCACCGACGGCCCGGTGATCCGCCGCTCCGCCGACCGCGCACTGGCCGCCGGCACCACCCTGCGCTCCGTCCTGGACGCGGTGGCCGCCGTCCGGCCCGGCCTGCGCCGGCTGCGCATCGCCCTGCTCGCCGACTGGAGCCACAGCGTCAAGGGCACCGACCTGGGCGACTTCGCGCGCTCCGTCGCCGACGCAGGCTGCGACGGACTGCTGCTGCACGGACTGCCGCCCCGGCTGCGCACCGCCCACTACGAGGCGGCCCGCGCGGCCGCACTGCCCCTCGTCACCACCTGCTACGCCGTCTCCGACCCGGGGACGGTCTCCGAAGCCGCCCGGCACGCCTCCGCCTACGTCTACCTGGTCGCCCACTACGGCCGCAGCGGCACCACCGCGGCCGCCGACCCGGACCGCCTGGCCGCCGCGCTCGCCGCGCTGCGCGCCGAGGCCACCGCCCCCGTGGCGGTCGGCTTCGGCATCCGCACCCGGGCCGACATCGCCGCGCTGGAACAGCTCGGCGCGGACGCGGCCGTCGTCGGCAGCGCCGGCGTCGCCCGCATCGAACGAGCCGTCACCGAAGGGCGCGACGCCGTAGGGGAGTTCGCCTCCTTCGTACGGGAACTGCGCCGCCCCTCACCCTGACCACCCCCGCGAAAGGAACCCGATCATGATCGTCCGCAAGCTCGACGACGTCCGCTGCGTCGACTGGGGCAACGGCCTCAGCCGCCGGTTCCTCACCGAGTCCGACGGCCTCGGCTACACCGTCACCGACACCATCGTCCGCGCCGGCACCAAGTCCCGCCTGGAGTACCGCCGCCACCTGGAGGCCTGCTACTGCATCGAGGGCAGCGGCGAGGTCGTCGACATGGCCGGCGACTCCCACCCCATCACCCCCGGCACCCTCTACGCCCTCGACAAGCACGACGCCCACTGGCTGATCGCCAGCCCGCACGAGGACCTGCGCCTGGTCTGCATGTTCACCCCGGCGCTGCGCGGCGACGAGGTCCACAACCTCGACTCCCCCGAGTTCTCCCAGTACTGATGACGAACTGGACCGAAGACCAGCAGCGGCTGCGGGAAGGCCTGCAGCCGCTGCTGGGCAAGATCAGCGACGGGCACGTCGAACGCGACGCCCGGGCCGTCTTCCCCCGCGAGCAGTGGGACCTGCTCGCCGCCACGGGCATCCTCGGCCTGCCCTTCGAGGAGCGCTGGGGCGGACTCGGCCAGGACCTGGTGACCACCATGTACGTCCTGGAAGGCCTGGGACAGGGCTGCCGGGACGCGGGGCTGAACTTCTCCGTGACCAGCCACATGGTCAGCACCGGAGTCCCGCTCCAGCGGTTCGGCTCGGACGCCCTCAAGGAGGCCCTGCTGCCGCGCCTGTGCGCCGGCGAGCTGATCGGCGCCCACGCCATCAGCGAGCCGGACAGCGGCTCCGACGCGCTCGCCATGCGCACCCGGGCCGTCCGCGACGGCGACACCTTCGTCCTCGACGGCAGCAAGGCCTTCGTCAGCAACGGGCCCGTCGCCGACCTGATCACCGTCTACGCCCGCACCAGCGACCGGCCCGGACCCCTCAGCATCACCGCGTTCCTCGTGGACCGCGACACCCCGGGCCTGACGTTCGGCAACCCCATCCCCAAGATGGGGCTGCGCACCTCCCCCCTGTGCGAGCTGTTCCTCGACGGCTGCCGCGTGCCCGCCTCACGGGTGCTCGGCCGGACCGGCGGCGGCTTCCTCGTCCTGGACCACGTGATGCGCTGGGAGATCCTCTGCTCCTTCGCCGTCAACGCGGGCGAGATGCGCGACCGGGCCGACCGGTGCGCCGAGTACGCGCGCACCCGTACCCAGTTCGGCAAACCGATCGGCACCTACCAGGCCGTCTCCCACAAGCTCGTGGACATGGAGATCGGCGTGGAGACCGCCCGCCACTGGCTGTACTCCGCCGCGCGCAAGCTCGTCGCCGGCGAGAACGCGGCCAAGGACGTGGCCATCGCCAAACTCGTCACCAGCGAGGCGAACCTCGCGTCCGCACTCGCCGCCGTACAGATCTTCGGCGGCAACGGCTACATGGCCGAGTACGGCATCGAGAAGGAGCTGCGCAACTCGGTCGGCGGAACCATCTACTCCGGCACCTCCGAGATCCAGCGCAACCGCATCGCCTCGATGCTCGGCCTCTGACACCGACCCGACCCCGACGGAAAGCGGATCACGCCACATGAACCCCCAGTCCGGAACCGGCACCGCAGCCGTGCCCGACGAGGCCCTCGCCGCGACCGAGTTCATCGACCACGAGAGCCCCGAGGTCCGCGCCTTCGTCCGCGACGCCGTCCCGGCGAGCGCCACCACCCCCACCGAGCGGGCGGTGGCCCTGTACTACGCCGTCCGCGACGGAATCCGCTACGAGGTGTACGGCGCGGACCTCTCCCGGGAAGGGCTGCGCGCCGGCCGGGTCGCGGCCACCGGCTCCGGCATGTGCCTCCACAAGTCGGTGCTGTACGCCGCCGGACTGCGCTCGCTGGGGATCCCGGCCCGCCTGGTCCTCACCGACGTCCGCAACCACCTCGCCTCCGACCGCCTCAAGCAGCTCCTCGGCGGCGACGTCTTCCACCAGCACGGGCTGACCTCCGTCCACCTCGACGGCCGCTGGGTGAAGGCGACCCCCGTCTTCAACCGCACCCTGTGCCGGCTGTACCGGATGGCGCCGCTGGAGTTCGACGGCACGGCCGACAGCCTGCACCACCCCTTCGACGAGCACGGACGCAAGCAGATGGAGTTCCTCCGCTTCCACGGCGAGTTCGACGACCTGCCCTACGAATGGGTCGTCGCCGACCTGCGCGCCGCCCACCCCGGGCTGTTCCAGGGCGACGGCGTCCGGTTCGCCGGCGGCTCCCTCGTCCGCGACGCCCGCGACATGGCGGCGACGGCCTAGTGTTCGTCAAGATCTGCGGTGCCACCACGGCCGAGGAGGTCCACGCCGTCGCCGACGCCGGCGCCGACCTCCTCGGCCTGTGGCACGAGGTCCCCGGCGGCCGCGCCGACCTGCCCGCGGACCGGCTCGCCGAACTGGCCGCCGCCGCCCGCGCCACCGGCCGGCTGGAACCCGTACTCGTCACCTTCGGCACCGACGCGGCCGCCCTCGCCGCCACCGCCGCCCACGCCGGGACCGGCTGGATCCAGCTCCACGGCTACCAGCGGCCCGCCCTGGTCCGCTCCCTGCGCGCGGAACTCCCCGAGGGGACCCGCATCGTCAAGGTGCTCCACGTCCACGGCGACACCAGCCCCGAAGCGGGCCTGATCCGCGCCTACGAACGCGCCGGCACCGACCTGTTCCTGCTGGACGCCACCACCGCCGACGGCCGCCTCGGCAGCACCGCCCACACCCTCGACGACTCCGTCGCGGCCGCCCTGGCCGACCGCATGGAACGCCCCTTCCTGCTCGCCGGCGGCCTGCGCCCGGACAACCGCGACCGCTACCCCGCGACCCTCGCGCACCCCGGCTTCCTCGGCATCGACGCCGACTCCGCCGCCCGCGGGGACGCCGGCCTGCTCGACGCCGCCCGGACGGCGGACCTGGTC
The DNA here is from genome assembly GCF_042900645.1 of Streptomyces sp. NPDC012888. Classification (NCBI taxonomy): domain Bacteria; kingdom Bacillati; phylum Actinomycetota; class Actinomycetes; order Kitasatosporales; family Streptomycetaceae; genus Streptomyces; species Streptomyces sp. NPDC012888. The sequence goes on from NZ_JBIBBM010000017.1 coordinate 151,133, forward strand.
CGCGCCTGGAGGACACCATGAGCTTCACCGAAGCCCTCGCCTCGGCCGCCCGCCCCCTGATCATGGAGGTCAAACGGCAGGACGCCGACGGCAACGACCTGCTGGGCGGCCGCACCGTCGCCGAGGTCGTCGCCCGCTACGAGGAGGCGGGCGCGCCCTGCGTCTCGGTGGTCACCGGACACTGGTTCGGCGGCACCGAGCAACTCCTCGCCGAGGTCGCCGCCCTCACCGACCTGCCCCTGCTGCGCAAGGACTTCGTCACCAGCCGCGCCCAGCTCGCCCGCACCCGCGAACTCGGCGCCTCCGCGGTGCTGCTGACCGCGAAACTGCTGCCCGCGGGCGTACTGGCCCGGCTGGCCCGGCACGCCCTCGACCTCGGCCTCACCCCGTTCGTGGAGATCGCCGACGAGGCGGAGGCGGCCGCCGTACCACCCGGACCGCACTGCGTGGTGGCCGTCAACAACAAGGACATCGCCACCCGCGAACGGCTCCCCGGCGACCTCGACCGCAGCACCGCCCTGCTGCCCGCCGTCCGCCGCACCGGCACCCGCTGCGCCGTCAGCGCCAGCGGCATCACCGACCCCGTACGGGCCGCCCGGCTGCTCGACGCCGGGTTCCAGGGCCTGCTGATCGGCACCGGCCTGCTGCGCGCCCCCAGCCTCACCGACTGGTGCGCGCGGCTGGACGAGGCCCGCGCCTGAACCGCCCGGCGCGCGTCGACCGCGCCTCGACGAACGCTCCAGTACGCCCCGTGCCGCGGTCCGCAGGATGGGGCGAGCAGTGGTTCCCCCGCCGTGGGCGCCCGACCACCATGACCATCCGGAGTTGAATGTGGACAGCACGCTGTACAAGACGAAAGTCACCGACGCCTTCAACGGGGCAGCGGCGACCTACGACCGGCTGGGCGTGGAGTTCTTCACGCCGATGGGCCGGCGGCTGGTGGAACTGGCCGAGCCGCAGCCCGGACAGCGGCTCCTGGACGTCGGCTGCGGTCTCGGCGCTACCCTGCTGCCCGCCGCCCGCGAGATCGGCCCCGAGGGCACCGCGCTGGGCATCGACATCGCCGAGGCGATGATCGAGGAGGCCGGCCGCGAGGCCGCGCGCCAGGGCATCGGGAACGTCGAACTGCGCGTGATGGACGGCGAGCACCCCGACCTTCCGGCGGGCTCCTTCGACCTCGTGCTCGGTAGCTACAGCGTCATCTTCCTGCCGGACGCGCGGGCGGCACTCGCCCGCTACGCCGGCCTGCTGCGCGAGGGCGGCCGCATCGCGTTCACCAGCCCCGTCTTCACCCGCGACACCTTCCCGTTCCTGCCCCCGATGTTCACCGAGCTGATCCCGCTCTCCCTGCTGGAGCACCTGCCCGAGGCCTGGCACCCCGAGCAGCTCCACCGCCAGCTGCACTCCTGGCTGGAGGACCCGGCGGACCTCACGGCCGCCCTGGAGAAGGCCGGCTTCAAGGACGTCCGGATCACCGACGAGGACGTCCACATGACCGCGGTGTCCGGTGAGGCCTGGGTGGACTGGTCGCACACCCAGGGCATGCGGCTGCTGTGGCAGCACCTGCCCGAGGACGAGGCCGCGGCGCTGCGCGCCCGTCTCATCGCCGCGCTCGACGCCATGCGCGCCGACGGCGGCCCGGTCAACATCCAGGTCCCGGTCCGCTACGTCACGGCCACCGCGGCCTGACCCCCACCCCACCTGCAGGGCGGCACCCCCCGGGGGCGCCGCCCTGCACCGTCGCTCCCGAGCGGCGTTCGAGCGTGCTCGGCCCCGGCCCGGGGCGGCGAAACGGGGCCGCGCCATCCAGCCCGAGCGGCGTTCGAGCGGGCCCGGCCCCGGCCCGGGGCACGATGAAGCAGGGTCGCGCCATCCAGCCCGAGCGGCGTTCGAGCGGGTCCCGGCGGAGCCACGGCCGCGCGGGCAGCGCTCCGCCCGATGACACGGGGCTCCGCCCCGTACCCTGCGCCTCAATCGCCGGCGGGGCTGGATTGCCCACCGGAGCCGGCTCGCAGGGCCAGACCTGGTCGGCCCATTCCAGCCCGAGCGGCGATTGAGCGGGTCCGGCCCGCGCCCCGCCCGAGGACCTGGCGGAGGCGTCGCCGACCGGCGCCCGGGTCGGGGCATGGCGCGGCGCCCCGGCCGGTGGTCCGGCCGGGGCGCCGCGTGACCGCTTCCGCCGGCCGGGGCCGGCGGAAGCGGTCAGGTCACCGAGAGCGCGCCGTCCACCGCCAGCACCGTGCCGTTCGCGTACGCCGCCTCCGGCCGTGCCAGCTGCACGATCCACCAGGCGATGTCCTCCGGGCGGCCCACCCGGCCGGACGGGATCCGCCCGGCCATCTGCTCCAGGAAGCCCCGGTAGGCCTCCTCGGGCATGCCCGCCCGGACACCGACGCCGGTGTCGACGACACCGGGCGCGATGCCCACCGAGCGGATGCCGCGCGGCGCCAGCTCCACCGCCCAGGTGCGGGTGAGGAAGTCCATCGCCACCTTGGCCATGCCGTAGACGGAGTTCTCCGGCCACGCCCGCAGGCCCAGCGAGCCCGCCGAGCTGACGTTGACGACCACGCCCTTGGCCGCCTCCAGGGCGTCCAGCGCGGCCTGCGTCAGGAAGACCGGCGCCATCAGGTTGGTGCCGAGCTGCGCCCGTACCGCGTCCCGCCGCAGGCCGTCCAGGGCGACGAAGCCGGTGACGGCCGCGTTGTTGACCAGGACGTCGAGCCGGCCGAACTCCTCCAGGGCCCGGTCCACGATCAGCCGGGGCGCGTCCTCGTCGTGGATGTCCACGGCGAGGGTGCGGATCCGCTCGTGACCGGCCGCGGTCTCCTTCAGCGTCGCCTCGGTGCGGCCGACGACCAGCACCTGCGCGCCGTCCTCGGCGAACGCGAGCGCGGTGGCCGCGCCGATGCCGGTGCCGCCGCCCGTGACGATGACGGCCTTGCCGTCGGAATGCGTCTGGGTCATCGTCGCCTCAGGAGCACAGGGCGATGTTGACGCCGCGGATGACGGCCTGCTCGGCCTCCGGGCCGAAGTCCTTGTCGCCGATGGTGAACGACAGCTGCACGCGGGCGGACAGGTCGCGGGTGGTGGCGGCGAAGGTGGCGTACCCGGGGATGCCGGCGCCGTGACCCCACAGGTCGAGGTCGGCGTCGTTCTCCAGCTTCATGATGCCCAGGCCGTAGCCGATGCCCATGGGGAGGTTCTCGATCATCTCCGGGGGCAGCGCGGTGGTCATCTCGGTGAACTCCGCCTCGTCCAGCAGCTTGCCGGAGAACAGCGCCGAGAAGAAGGTGTCCAGGTCGCGCGTGGTGGAGATGATCTCGCCCGCGCAGCCGGCCTCGGACGGGTTCATCAGCGTGACGTCGACCGGCTCGCCGCCGATCTGCATGTAGCCGCGGGCGTGCGGGCCGGGGATGTTCGGGTCGTCGCCCGGCAGGACCGTCTCCGTCAGCTCCAGCGGCTCCAGGACGCGCTCGGTGATCTCCGTGCGGTAGGAACGGCCGGTGACCTTCTCGATGAGCAGGCCGATGATGAAGTAGTTCGTGTTGCAGTAGGCGAACTTGGAGCCCGGCTCGAACTCCAGCGGCTTGGCCGCGGCGATCGCGATCAGGTCGGCCGGCTCGTAGTGCTTGTAGCGGTCGCGCAGGAACCGGTCGCCCGGCTTCTGGAACGAGTCCATGTAGTTGTACAGGCCGCTGGTGTGCTGCATCAGGTTGCGGATGGTGATCTTCTCGCCGTACGGCAGCAGGCCCGGCAGGTAGCTCTCCACCGTGTCGTCGAGGACGATCTTGCCCTCGGCGACCAGCTGGAGCACCACCACCGACACGAACGGCTTGGTGATGCACGAGATCCGGAAGCGGCCGTCGGCCGGCACCGGCTTGTCGGTGCCCAGCTCGGCGATGCCGGAGGTCACGACGAAAGCCTCGTCGCCACGGGCGACCCGGAACTGCACGCCCGCCGCGCCCGCCTCGACGAGGCGGTCCGCCGCGCCCTGCACAGCCTGCTGAAGAGCCGAAACCGCCGGTCGGTCGACCGTCGTCTGCGTCATCTCGCGAAACCCCCATCGGGTAGCAGTCGTTACACGTCCGATCGAGCCTCTCCGCGTCCCGTGGAGAGGCGCCGGAGCCCCGTTGGAGCCGCGCCATGTCCCTGCCCGTCGACACCGGCTACGCCGCGACCGCGGAGGACCGCGCCTCCCTCGACGCCTGGTTCGCCGCGTACGACGCCCACTCCGCCGCCTGCCGGATCGAGGAGATGGCCGACATGGCCGCCTTCCCGCTCAACCTGGTCAGCGACGACTCCCAGGGCAACGGCCGGTCCGCCCAGTGGGACCGCCGGCAGTTCGTCGACACCATGAAGCACGTCATGGGGGACGCCGGGGAGGACGTGTCCTTCCGCTCCACCCGCACCCCGGTCTTCCTCTCCGCCGCCATGGCGGTGGTCTTCACCGACTGCACCATGACCGTGGCCGGCGAGGCCCGCCGCATGCACTACGCCGACGTCCTCATCAGGAAGGACGGCACCTGGGCCTTCCAGACCATGATCCAGGGCGGCTGGGGCGACAGCCTCTGACGGCGGGCCGCCACCGCTCCTCCCCGGCCTCAGCGGACCTTGACCGCGCTGCGAGCAGCCACGGACAGACTCGGCGCGTCCGCCGAACCGTGTGAGGAGACCGGCCGTGCCGTCACGCACCACCGCCCCCGTCGCTGCCCCCGCGCCCACCCGGGCCGCCGAGATCGCCGACGGCGTCCACGCCTACGCCCAGCCGCCCGGCGGGTGGTGCCTGAACAACGCGGGCGTGATCGTCTCCGGCGGCCAGAGCGTCCTCGTCGACACCGTCGCGACCGAGTCCCGGGCCCGCGCCCTGCGCGAGGCCGCCCTGCACCTGAACCCGGCCGCCCCGAAGGCCGTCGTCAACACCCACTTCCACGGCGACCACGCCTTCGGCAACTTCCTCTTCCCCGAGGCGCTCGTCCTCGGCCACGAGCGCACCCGCTCGGAGATGATCGCCTCCGGCCTGCACCTGACCGGCCTGTGGCCCGACGTGGACTGGGGCGCCATCGAACTGGTGCCGCCGTCCGTCACCTACCGCGACGCCCTCACCCTGCACGTGGGCGAGGTCCGGGCCGAGGTCGTGCACGTGGGCCCGCGCGCCCACACCTCCAACGACTCCGTGGTGTGGCTGCCCGAGCAGCGCGTCCTGTTCACCGGCGACCTGGTGATGGCGGGCGTCACCCCCTTCGTGCTGATGGGCTCGATCGCCGGCTCCCTGGCCGCCGTGGAACGCCTCCGCGCGTTCGGCGCCACCACCGTCGTCCCCGGCCACGGCCCCGTCTGCGGCCCCGAGGTCCTCGACACCGTCGAGGGCTACCTGCGGCGGGTGCGCGAGCTGGCCGAGCAGGGCCGCGCGGCCGGCCTCACCCCCGTCGAGACGGCCCGCGAGGCCGACCTCGGACCGTACGCCGAACTCCTCGACCCCGAGCGCCTGGTGCCCAACCTGCACCGCGCCTACGCGGAACTCGACGGCACCGCCGCCGCCGACGCCCTGCCCATGCCGGTCCTCCAGACCGCGCTGCGCGAGATGATCGAGTACAACGGCGGACTGCCCTGCTGCCTCGCCTGACGCGCCGGGGCCGGGACCGGGTCCGCCGCAGCGCGACCCGGTCCCGACCCGAAGTCGAGGCCGGCCGCATAGCGTCCCGTGCATGAAGGCACTCGTCCTGGCCGGAGGTTCCGGCACCCGCCTGCGGCCCTTCACCCTCACCTCCCCCAAGCAACTGGTCCCGGTGGCCAACAAGCCCGTCCTCTACTACGTGCTGGAAGCCATCGCGGAGGCAGGCATCACCGATGTCGGCGTCGTGGTGGGAGAGACCGCCGCGGAGATCCGCTCCGCCGTCGGCGACGGGTCGGCGTTCGGGCTCGACGTGACCTACCTGCGTCAGGAGGCGCCGCTCGGGCTCGCCCACGCCGTCCTGATCGCCCAGGAGTTCCTCGGCGACGACGACTTCGTGATGTACCTCGGCGACAACTTCATCATCGATGGCATCTCGGGCGCCGTCCGGCAGTTCGAGGCCGAGCGCCCCGACGCCCAGGTCCTGCTCACCCGCGTACCCGACCCGACCGCCTTCGGCGTCGCCGAGCTCGACGCCGCCGGACGCATCGTCGGCGTGGAGGAGAAGCCCGCGCGGCCCAGGAGCGACCTCGCCCTCGTCGGCGTCTACCTGTTCACGCCCGCCGTGCACGAGGCCGTGCGCTCCATCCAGCCCTCCCCGCGCGGCGAACTGGAGATCACCCACGCCATCCAGTGGCTGATCGACGCGGACCGGGACGTGCGGTCCACGACCATCTCCGGCTACTGGAAGGACACCGGGAACGTCACGGACATGCTGGAGGTCAACCGGTCGGTGCTGGAAGGCATCGAACCCCACACCGCGGGCTTCGCCGACGCGGCCAGCGAGCTCGTCGGACGGGTCCGGCTGGAGGCCGGGGCGGAGGTCCGCGACTCGCGCATCGTCGGCCCCGTCGTCATCGGCGCCGGCACGGTCGTCAGCGGCTCCTACATCGGACCCTTCACCTCGATCGCGGAAGGCTGCCGCATCGAGGACAGCGAGATCGAGTTCTCCATCGTCCAGCGCGACACCCACCTCGGCGGCGTGCGCCGGGTCCAGGGCTCGCTGATCGGCCGCAACGTGACCGTGACGCCCGCCCCGCGGATCCCGGCCGGCAACCGGCTCATCCTCGGCGACCACAGCAAGGTGCAGATCTCGACATGACCACATCCACATCCGGATCCAGGATCCTGGTGACCGGCGGTGCCGGCTTCATCGGTTCGCACTACGTCCGCACGCTGCTCGGCCCGGACGGGGACCCCGGCACGAGCGTCACCGTGCTGGACAAGCTGACCTACGCGGGCAACCCCGCCAACGTCGACCCCGTCCGCGCCGACCCCCGCTTCTCCTTCGTCCACGGCGACATCTGCGACGCCGTGCTCGTCGACGCCCTCGTCGCCGAGCACGACCAGATCGTGCACTTCGCCGCCGAGTCGCACGTCGACCGCTCCATCCACGAGGCGTCCGACTTCATCCGCACCAACGTCAGCGGCACCCAGACCCTGCTGAACGCGGCCGTGCGGCACGGCCTGGAGACCTTCGTGCACGTCTCCACGGACGAGGTGTACGGCTCGATCGAGAGCGGCTCCTGGCCCGAGACGCACCCCCTCGGCCCCAACTCGCCCTACGCCGCGGCCAAGGCCGCCAGCGACCTGGTCGCCCTGGCCTTCCACCGCACCCACGGCCTGGACCTACGGGTCACCCGCTGCTCCAACAACTACGGCCCGTACCAGTTCCCCGAGAAGATCATCCCGCTGTTCGTCACCCGCCTCCTGGACGGCGGCCGCGTGCCGCTGTACGGCGACGGCGGCAACGTCCGCGACTGGCTGCACGTGGACGACCACGTCCGCGGCATCGAACTGGTCCGCGGCCGGGGCCGCCCGGGCGAGGTCTACAACATCGGCGGCGGCACCGAGCTGGCCAACCGGGAACTCACCGGACTCCTCCTGGAGGCCTGCGGCACCGACTGGTCCCGGGTCGACTTCGTCGAGGACCGCAAGGGCCACGACCGCCGCTACTCGGTGGACTGCACCAAGATCACCGAAGAGCTCGGCTACCGCCCCCGCAAGGACTTCGCCGAAGGCCTCGCCGAAACCGTCGCCTGGTACCGCGCCAACCGCCCCTGGTGGGAACCGGCGACCACCCCGACCCGCACCCTGGTCCTCACGCCCTGACGGCGGGAGCGGTGAGCTGAACCGGCTGGGCGTGGGCGGGCACCCGTCCCACCCGGCGGGTCACAGGGCCGCCAGCGTCCTGCCGAGCTCGCCGGCGGTGGGCCGGTCGGCCGGGCGGTCGAGGAGCACGGGCAACAGGACGTCCTGGAGCCTCGGCCACGGGCGGTGGGCCGTGACGGGCACGCGACCAGTCGCGATGTACCGGCGGAGGTCCCCGGGCCCGCATGCCTTCGGGTCGATACCGGCAGCCTCGTAGTCCAGCGGCCACGTTCCGGTGGCACACGTCCAGACGACCCCGGCGAGCGCGTACACCTCGGCCGCTGGGGTCACGACGACGGGCTTGTCCCCGGTGAGGACGGCGGCCGCGAGCTCGGGGGAGAGCAGATGCGTGATGCCGCCCTCGAAGCCGTTGCCCTGGTCCCAGCCGGGCCGCCAGGCCCAGGCGAGGTCGATGAGCCTGACCCCTGCTGTGGTGTGGATGCCGTGGGACGGCTGGAGGTCCGCGTGCACCCACCCGGCCGCGTGGAGGACGCCGGCGGCCGCACACAGGTCGGCCGCCGCCTCCAGAGCCCGCTCGCGGCCGGTGCCGCCCGCCCTTGCGGGTGCGAAAAGTTCCCATGTCGTGGGGCCTTCGAGCCAGGCGGTCAACAGCCAGGCGGCACCGTCGGCGAGACCCCCGCCGAGGAAGTGGTCCTGCTTCAGGGCGACCAGTGCGGCGGCCTCCCGGGCGGTGACCGGTACGCCTTCGCCGCGACCGACCTTCAGGGCGGCGGTGCGCCGGTGCCCGGTGGCCTTCCAGACGGCGGAGCCACGCCGGTCGGTGACCTCGGTGAGGACGAGGTCGCCGCCGCAGTGTTCGGCTGCGGCGGCCCGCGCCGCGGCAGGTACACAGCTCTCTCGCATCGAACGCCCACGACATCGCAGCCCGTGCCCACGTACTCCTCGCCCAGCTCGCGATCAAGAACTACCAGGGCATGGCCTGGGTCGCCGCCGAACGCGCCCGCACGCAGGCCGAGATGACCGGCCACCCGATCGTGATGGGCGAGGCCGCCCACTGCATGGGCATCGCCATGCGACGCAGCGGCGACTACCAGGCCGCGATCGACCATCTCCAGCAGGCCGCAGCCTCGCTAGGTCGACGGCCGGAGGAACTCGCCATGCGCGGCACACTCCTGCTGACCGCTTCCTACAGCGCTGCTCAGGCGGGATGGCGGGGGGGGCGGCCATGGAGTTCATCGGGGAGGCCGAGGAGACCGCGAAGCGCCGCGAGGTGGCCGGCAAGAAGCTGTGCATCCCCGGCGTCTTCGGCGAAGACCAGACCCGCGTGTTCCGCATCTCCGTACACCATGCTCTCGGCGAAGACGACCAGGCCCTCACCCATGCCGTGAAGATCGATCCGCGCCGGCTGCCCGACGCCGAGCGCCGTGGCCGGATGTGCATGGACGTCGCCCGCGTCTGGCAAAGCCTCGGCGAACCCGGGAAGGCATTCCACACCCTGCGGGTCCTGACCCAGTACGCACCCGAGGAAGCCACCCGCCCCAAGGTCCGCGCCATCACCGCCGAGCTGCTCACCTCCAACCCCGACATGCCGGGGCTGCGCCGCTTCGCCCAGCGGACCGGCGCCCCCTGTTAGCCCACACGTACCCGCTAGGACGCCGCGCGGCGGATCGACGACAGGAGGTCCGCCTGGGCGAGGAGGGCGGCTTCGTCCGCGGGACCGCCGGGGAGGCCGCGGACGGCTGCCGCGAAGGCGCCGACGGACGCCGCCACCTGGTCCTCGGCCGGGAGGGCCAGCGTCTCGGTGCCCGAGGCGCGCTCCAGGAGCAACGCGGGACGGTGGTCGGCGGCCGGGGTGAACGCCCGGTCGACCGTGATCCGCCCCTCGCTGCCCCAGACCTCGTACCGGGACCGGTAGGCGTGCTCCATGCCGAAGGACAGCTGGGCGACGACCCCGTCGGCACGGCGCAGCAGCGCCGCGCCCGAGGTCTCCACCCGGCGGCCGGGGGCCGACGACAGCACCGCGCCGGCCACGTCCAGCTCCGGGCCGAGCAGGTGCACCGCGGCCCGTACCGGGTACAGGCCGATGTCGGCCAGGCAGCCGCCGCCCAGGCCCGGGTCGTAACGGATGTCCCCGTCCGCCGGGGCCGGAACCGTGAACGCGGCGTGCAGGGAACGCGGTTCGCCGATCGCGCCGTCCGCCAGCAGCCGGCGCACCACCGCGTGCTGGCCGTGGTGGACGAACATCACGTTCTCGCGCAGCACCAGCCCCAGGGCACGCGCCCGCTCCAGCAGCGCGCGGGTCCGCGCCGGCTCCAGGGTCAGTGGCTTCTCGGCCAGCACGTGCTTGCCGGCGTCCAGGGCGGCCCCGACCCACTCGGCGTGCAGCGCCGCCGGCAGCGGCAGGTACACGGCGTCCACCTCGGGATCGGCGAGCAGCCGCTCGTACCCGGTGACGGGACGCGCCCCGTACGGTGCGGCCGCGGCGGCGGCCCGGGCGGCGGACCGGCTGGCGACGGCGCGCAGTTCGACGGCGGGGTGGGCGGCCATCGCGGGCAGCATCCGGCGGCGGGCGATCTCGGCGCAGCCGAGCACGCCCAGCCGCAGTACCGGCCCGGCGGCCGGGCTCCCGTCGGACGGAACAGGCATGGCGGGGCTCCAGACGTCCGGGTCGGGCGAGAACGCGGCCCACGGTGGCGGCAGCGGCTCGTTCGCAGCTCGATTGCGGGTCGAGAGGCGGGCGAGCGGCTTGGGCGAGGCTGCAGGCGGCCGCCGCGGCCGACCCCGCACGGACCCCGCCAGGGGGCCGGCAGACGACCTGACGAGAGGGCCCCATGTTCTCCAGCACGACGGAATTCCACCGCTGGTTCGGACGGGTCTGCGAGGAGCAGACGTACGAGGTGACCCAGGTCCCCATCGACCGGATGGACGGCTGGTCGCTGGAGGAGGGGACCGGGAACCTGGTGCACCGCAGCGGGCGGTTCTTCTCCGTCCAGGGCCTGGACGTCACCCGCTCGGGCCGCGCCGTGGAGGCCTGGCAGCAGCCCATACTGGTCCAGCCCGAGCAGGGCATCCTCGGCATCCTGGTCAAGGAGTTCGACGGGGTGCCGCACTGCCTGCTCCAGGCGAAGATGGAGCCCGGCAACGCGAACCTGGTGCAGCTGTCGCCGACGGTGCAGGCCACCCGGAGCAACTACACCGGGGTGCACGGCGGCCGCCCCGTCCCCTACCTCGAACACTTCCTGCGGCCCGGCCGGGGCCGGGTCCTGTCCGACGCCCTCCAGTCCGAGCAGGCGTCCTGGTTCCTCGCCAAGCGGAACCGCAACATGATCGTGTGGACCGAGGAGGACGTGCCCGTCCTCGACGAGTTCTGCTGGCTGTCGTTCGACCAGATCGCCGAACTCCTGCAGACCGACGACCTGATCAACATGGACACCCGTACGGCCCTCTCCGGGGCGGTGGGCCTGCGCCCGCCCGCCGGCACGGAGGGCCGGGCGCCCGACCCGGACTCCTTCGCCGGTGCGCTCGCCGCCTCCTGGGAACCGCACGGACGCCGCCTGCACGGCACCGACGCCCTGCTGCGGCACCTGGCGCTGGCCAAGGAGCGGTGCACCCTGACCCGCCGCCTGGTGCCGCTGGCCGGCATCGGCGGCTGGTCGCTGCGCGACGGGGTCGTCTCCCACGACCGGGGCCGCCACTTCACCGTGCTCGGCGTACGGGTGGAGGCCTCCAACCGCGAGGTGTCCGGCTGGTCCCAGCCCATGTTCGCCCCCAACAGCGTCGGGGTGTCGGCCTTCCTGGCCAAGCGGGTGGACGGGGTGCTGCACCTGCTGGTGCAGGCCCGCGTGGAGACCGGGGCGCTGGCCCGGGTCGAGCTGGCCCCGACCGTGCAGTGCCAGCCGGAGGACCACGGTCCGGGCTCGGCGCCCCGCCCGGTGTTCCTGGACGAGGTGCTGTCCGCCCCGCCCGGCCGGATCCGGTTCGACACCGTGCAGTCCGAGGAGGGCGGCCGCTTCTACCACGCCCGCAACCGCTACCTGCTCGTCGAGACCGGCGAGGACTTCCCGCTCGACGCGCCGCCGGAGTTCGTCTGGATGACGGTGCGGCAGCTCATCGGGTTCGTCCGGCACGGCAGCCACCTCAACGTGGAGGCGCGCACCCTGCTCGCCCTGCTCGGCTTCCTGCCCGCCGACCGGATCGCCGACCGGGTCGCCGACCGGGTCGCGGACGGCACCCCCGCGCTCGCCGGGGCGGTACCCGCTCAGCGGTAGGTGTCGGTGACCGCCGCGCAGTCCTCGTAGCGCGGGAGCATGCCCAGCTCCCGCGCCTCGGACAGCCCCACAGCGCAGGCGTCCCGCTCGGAAAGGATCAGCGGCAGGTCCTTCGGCCAGGGCAGCCCCAGCTCCGGGTCGAACGGGTCGAGGGCCTGCTCCAGGCCCGCCCGGTACGGGGACGACACCAGGTACGACATCACCGTGTCGTCCTCCAGCGCCAGGAACGCGTGCCCCACGCCCACCGGCAGGTAGACGGCGTGGAAGGACTCCGTGTCCATCTCGACCGAGTCCCACACGCCGAACGTGGGGGAGCCCAGCCGGAGGTCCACCACGAAGTCCACCGCCCGGCCCCGGGCGCAGTGCACGTACTTCGCCTGCCCCGGCGGGGTGGTCGTGAAGTGCACTCCGCGCAGCACGCCGCGCGCCGACCGGCTGTGGTTGGTCTGTGCGACGGGCATCGCGTGGCCCACGGTCCGGACGAACTCCTCGCCCTGGAGCGGCGACAGGAACACCCCGCGGTCGTCTCCGTACACCCGCGGCGTGAACTCGAACGCGCCCTCGACGGCCAGCGCCCGGACGGTGATCGGGGCGGCGGCTTCCGGGGCGGTGCGCCCGTCGGTCTTCATCTGTCCTCCATGCGTGCGGGTACGGCGCGGCTGCGGCCCGCCCAGTGTGGTGGGGCCGTCTCGAGCGCCGGTCGACGCCGGCGGCGACCGCCCGGCGGCTCCAGCGCCACCCGAGCCGTACTGCGGCAGCGGCCCCGAGCATCGGCGCAGTACGCGGGCGGGGTGCGCGCCGCCACCGGAACAGCCACCGAGAAAGGTGAACGATGACCGTTCCCAGCCGCCGGAGCTTCGTCGCCGGCACGCTCACGGCGGGCGCCGCCGTCGGGCTCGCCGCCGCCGGCATCGTCCCCGCCCACGCCCAGGACACCCCCGCCCCCGGAACCACCCCCACGCCCGGGGGCGGTGGGACCCTCGTCACCCCCGAGGACCCGCGCTACGCGGCCCTGTCGACGCGCGGCAGCAACAAGCGGTTCACCGCCCGCCCGGACGCCTTCCGCCTCGCCACCACCACCGAGGAGGTCGTGCGGGCCGTCGGCGACGCCGTCCGCGAGGGCAAGAGGATCGCCGTCCGCAGCGGCGGCCACTGCTACGAGAACGTCGTCGGCGACCCGGCGGTCCGCCTCGTCCTCGACCTCGGCGGGATGAACGCCGTCACCTTCGACGCCCGCCGCCGCGCCTTCATGGTCGAGGCCGGCGCCCAGCTGATGGACGTCTACAAGAGGCTCTACTACGGCTGGGGCGTGACCCTGCCCGGCGGCGCCAGCGCCACCGTCGGCATGGGCGGCCACGTCACCGGCGGCGGCTACGGCGCCCTCTCCCGCGCCTTCGGCCTGGCCGCCGACCACCTGTACGCCGTCGAAGTCGTCGTGGTCGACGCCGCCGGCCGGGCCCGGGCGGTCATCGCGACCCGCGAGCGCCACGACCCCCACCGCGACCTGTGGTGGGCCCACACCGGTGGCGGCGGCGGCAACTTCGGCGTCGTCACCCGCTACTGGTTCCGCTCCCCGGACGCCTCCCGCCACTGCACCGACCCGTCCCGGCTGCTGCCCCGCCCGCCCGGCAACGTCCTGGCCGGCAGCGTCTACTTCCCCCGCGAGGGCATGGACCGCGCCTCGTTCCGCCGCCTGATCCGCAACCACGGCCAGTGGCACGAGCAGAACAGCGGCGCCGACTCCCCGTACGCCGGCCTGTTCGGCGGACTCGTCCTCTACGGGCGCCCCGAGACCGGCGACCCGGGCGCGGCGGCCATCGGCTTCGCCCACATGGACGGCACCCGGCCCGACGCCGAGCGCCTCCTCGCGGACTTCCTGCGCACCCTCACCGAAGGCGTCGGCGGCTCCCCGCAGATCTCCGAGATCACCAGCCAGCCCTGGCTCACCGCGACCGAGTACCTGGCCGCCGCCCAGGACGGCGACACCGGCCGCCACAAGATCAAGTCGGCGTACCTGCGGCGCGGCCACGGCGACGCCCAGGCCGACGTCCTCTACACGTACCTCAACAGCACCGGGAACCGGCACGACTCCGCCTCGGTGTCCTTCCAGTCCTACGGCGGCCGCATCAACACCGTCCCCGGCCACGCCACCGCCTCCTCGCACCGCGACTCGGTCCTGAAGGCGCTGTACATGAACACCTGGCAGGACCCCGACGCGGACGCGGCGGCCGTCGACTGGCTGCGCCGGCTCTACCGCGACGTGTTCGGCGCCACCGGCGGCGTCCCCGTCCCCGGCCGCGACACCGACGGCTGCTACGTCAACTACCCCGACATCGACATGGCCGACCCGCGGTGGAACACCTCCGGCGTGCCCTGGCACCGCCTCTACTACAAGGACGCCTACCCGCGCCTCCAGCGCGTCAAGGCGGCCTACGACCCCCGCGACGTCTTCAGCCACGCGCTGTCCGTCAGGGCGGAGAACGTCCGATGAAGGTGCTGTTCGTCTCGTTCCCGCACAACACCCACTACTTCTCGATGGTCCCGCTGGCGTCCGCGCTGCGGACCGCCGGCCACGAGGTGCGGGTGGCCAGCCACCCCGACCTGACCGACCAGATCACCGCGGCCGGCCTGACCGCCGTACCGGTCGGCGTCACCGACTGGTACTTCAACGACCCGTACGCCCCCGAACTCCTCGGCCAGATCCTCGGCGAGGGCTCCGGCCTCGTCCAGGGCTTCGACTTCACCGGCGAGGACCGCTCCCAGTGGACCCACGAGTCCCTGCTCGCCCTGGAAGCCGTCGCGGTACCCGCGCTGTACGCCTCCGTCAGCAACGACCCGATGCTCGACGACCTCGTCGCCTACGCCCGGCACTGGCGCCCCGACCTGGTCGTCTGGGAACAGCACACCTTCGCCGGGCCGGTCGTCGCCCGCGCCGTGGGAGCCGCCCACGCCCGCCTGCTGCACGGCATGGACATCACCGTCCGGGCCCGGCAGGAGTTCCTCCGGCTGAACGCGCAGCTCCCGGCCGGGACCGCCCAGGACCCCACCGCGGAGTGGCTGGGCCGGGTGATGGACCGCTACGCGCCCGGCCTCGGCTTCGACGAGACGATGGTCACCGGCCAGTGGACCGTGGACGTCACCCCGCCCAGCTCCCGGTTCGACCTCGGCGTGCCCACCGTCGGCGTGCGGTACGTCCCGCACAACGGCGCCTCCGTGGTGCCCGACTGGCTGCGCGCGCCCGCCGGGCGGCGCCGGGTCTGCCTGACCCTGGGCGTGTCCGGGGAGATCGACCACGCCTCGTTCTCCTTCGGCGCGGTCCTCGACGCCCTCGCCGACGTGGACGCGGAGATCGTCGCCACGCTCGGCGCGCAGGCCCGCGAGGACCTCGGCACCGTCCCCGGCAACGCCCGCCTGGTGGACTTCGTCCCGCTCAACGACCTGCTGCCGACCTGCTCGGCCGTCGTCCACCACGGCGGCATCGGCACCCGCTCCACGGCCGAACTCCACGGCGTGCCGCAGATCGTGCTGCCGTACGGCTGGGACACCGTCGCCAAGGCCCGCCGCGTGGAGGAACTGGGCTACGGGCTGTGCCTGCCCGCCCACGAGCTCACCGTGGACGGGCTGCGCACCGCGGTCCTGCGGCTGCTGGAGGAGCCCTCGTTCACCGAGGCGGCGGCGAAGGTCCGCGACGAGATCCTCGCCGAGCCGTCGCCCAACGACGTCGTGCCGGTCCTGGAGCGGATGACGGCCTCGGCGCGTCAGACCACCGAGGCCGCTCCGTCGACCGCCACCACCGCGCCGTTGGCGTAACCCGCCTCCGGCCGGCACATCCGCAGCACCCACCACGCCACGTCCTCGGGACGGCCGACCCGGCCCGAGGGCGTGCGCGCGGCGGCCTCCGCCTGGTAGCGGGCGATGTCCTCGGCACTCCAGCCCATCCGCTCCCCGATCCCCGTGTCGGTCTCGCCCGGGGCGACACCCACCGCGCGGATCCCGCGCGGCGCGAGCTCCACCGCCCAGGTGCGCACCAGGAAGTCCAGGGCCACCTTCGTCGCCCCGTACACGGACATGCCGGGGAACGCCCGCCGGCCCAGCACCGCCGCGGTGCCCACGCACACGACGGTGCCGCGGGCGGCCTCCAGGGCGGGCAGCGCCGCCTGCGTCAGGAACAGCGGTGCCAGCAGGTTGGTCTCCACCTGGTCGAGTACGCACGCGCGGGTGAGCGAGCCGGCCGGCTCGGGCAGCACGGCGGCGGCGTTGTGCACCAGCACGTCGATCCGGCCGGACGGACCCGCCGCCGCGGCGACGACGCGTTCCGCGGCGTCCGGCGCCGTGATGTCGGCCGTCAGGGTCCTGATGCCGGCGTGGCCGGCGGCCGTGGCGGCGAGGGTCGAGGCGGTGCGGCCCACGACCAGGACGTCGGCACCCTCGGCGGCGAAGGCCCGCGCGGTCGCCCGCCCGATGCCCGTGCCGCCGCCGGTGACGACCACCGTCCTCCGGTCCGCGCCGCCGATGGGGGAATGCGTCGATTGCGTCATGGTCGCGGACGCTAGCCACCGGTACTCGAAGGCGGCTCTAGCGCCCGTTGGGACGGTGTCCAGGCCGAAAAGCATCGGCCGGACCGTTCCCCCGCGCGCCCGGCCCCCCGGGGAGTCGCGACCCCGGCCCGCTCCACGCTCCGCCGATCCGGGCGGTCCCCTGTCGAACACCCAGGAGGCAAGGCATGTCCGTGCACACGTCCGAACTTCCGGCGCCCGGGCCGGCGCCGGCCGAGGCCCGGCCGGCACCGGCGGCTCCCACGCGAGGGGCGGTACGGGCGGGCGTCGCCCTCGGACTGCTGGCCGGCTGCAACGCCATGATCCTCCTCGACGAGTCGATGGTGCAGATCGCCCTGCCCGGCATGGCCCAGGGCCTCGCCCTCACCCCCGTCGACCTCGGCTGGGTCATCACCGCCTACCTGCTGGCCTTCGGCGGACTCCTGCTGCTCGGCGGCCGGATGGGCGACCTGCTGGGCCGCCGCAAGGTGTTCCTCACCGGCGTCGCCCTCTTCACCGTCGCCGCGGCCCTGCGCGCCGCGGTCGACTCCGGCGACCTCCTGATCGCCGTACGCGCCCTCCAGGGCGTCGGCTCCGCCCTCGCCGCGCCCAGCGCCCTGGCCCTGCTGCTCAGCATGTTCGGCGAAGGCCGCCCCCGTAAGCGGGCGATCGCCGTCTACACCGCGGTCGGCGCCGCCAGCACCGCCGGCGGACTGCTCCTCGCGGGCGTGTTCTCCTCGGTCGGCTCCTGGCGCTGGGTGCTGCTGCTGAACGTGCCGCTCGGCCTGCTGATCCTGCTGCTCGCCCCCCTCGTCGTC
Source organism: Streptomyces sp. NPDC012888 (assembly GCF_042900645.1). NCBI lineage: Bacteria > Bacillati > Actinomycetota > Actinomycetes > Kitasatosporales > Streptomycetaceae > Streptomyces > Streptomyces sp. NPDC012888. The sequence continues at coordinate 168,537 of NZ_JBIBBM010000017.1, forward strand.
GAGGAGACCCGGCCCACCCGCGGCCGGTTCGACCTCGCCGGCGCCCTGGTGTCCACCCTGGGCGCCGTCTCCCTGGTCTTCGGCCTGACCCGGGCCGCCGAACACCCCTGGACCGACGCGACCGTCGCCGGCCCGGCCGCCGCCGGCCTGGTGCTGCTGCTCGTCTTCCTCGCCATCGAACGCCGCGCCCAGCAGCCCATCGTCGTCCTGCGCCTGTTCGCCGACCGCAACCGGACCGGGGCCTACGCCGGCACCTTCGCCGTGCAGGGCGCCCTGATCGGCACCGGCTTCTTCCTCGTCCAGTTCTTCCAGCAGTTCGCCGGCTACACCCCGCTCGGCTCGGCCGTCGCCCTCACCCCGGTCGCCGCCGCGATGATCCTCATGTCCGGCGCGGCCGTCTGGCTGGAACGGCGTATCGGCCCCCGCAACCTGATGCTCGCCGGCGCAGTGCTGCTGATCTCCTCGAACGTCTGGCTGTCCCGGCTGACCCCCGACTTCGGCTACGCGGGCAGCGTCCTGCCGGCCCTGCTGCTGTTCGGCACCGGCATGGCCTTCTGCGTCGTCCCGCCGACCATCCTCGCCACCTCCGGGCTGCACACCGACGAGGCCGGCGCCGCCTCCAGCGTCCACAACGCGCTGCAGACGGTCGGCGCCTCGCTGGGCCTGGCCATCCTCGTGACGGTCGGCACCAACGCCGGCCGCGCCGCCGAGCAGACCGTCCCGGCCGGGGCCCCGCCCGAGGCCGCCATGGGTCACGTGTTCATGGAGAGCATGACGGCCAGCTTCCTCGCCGGCGCCGGCTTCGCCGCGGCCGCCTTCATCGCCGCCTTGTTCATCCGACCCTCCGGTGCCGCCGCCGCGCGCACCTCGGACTCTTAACAGACAGGAGAAAAAGTCGTGCGGTTCGGTCCAATGGCGCGCTTCGGTGTCGTCGGCCTGATGTGGGGCATCAGCTACTTCTGGATCAAGATCGTCTTCCAGGGTCTGAACTCCGCCCAGTTCAGCTTCTTCCGCATCCTCGTCGGCGCCGTCGCCATGCTCGGCGTGCTGCTGTTCAGCAGCGCCCGGCTGCCCCGCCGCCCCGCCGTCTGGGGGCAGCTGGTGCTCATCGCGTTCCTCGCCAACGCCCTGCCGGTGCTGCTGGTCGAGCTCGTCGACGACGCCCTCGGCGCCGACGCGGGCATGGTCTCGGTGTTCAACGCCAGCGTGCCGCTGTGCGTGGTCGCCCTCTACCTGGTGCGCCGCCGCACCGGCCGCATCCCGGCCACCCTGGTGGCGGGCCTGCTCGTCGGCTTCGCCGGCGTCCTCGTCCTGTACGCGCCCTGGAACGCGGGCGCCCAGTGGCTCTCCGCCGCCGCGGCCGTCAACGCCGTCGCGGCCCTCGCCTACGGCTGGTCCATGCTGCTCATGGAGAAGCTGATGAAGCCGGCCACCGAGGACGGCGGCCAGGACATGCACCCGCTGGTGCTCGCCACCTCCCAGGCCGTCATCGGCGTCGGCTGGGCCGCGATCAACCTGCCCAACGGCGGCTTCGACCGCGCCCCCCAGTTCTCCGCGGCCGTCATCGGCGCGCTCCTCGTCCTCGGCGTCCTCAACACCGGCCTGGTGTACATGTGCTTCGCCTGGCTGATCCGCGACGAAGGCGCCGCCAAGGCCTCCAGCGTGCTGTACGTCGTGCCCGTGGTGCTCACCCTGGGCATGGTCGTGATGGAGAACTACCAGCTCACCGGCCGCGAGATAGCCGGCATGGCGATCATCCTCGCCGGTGTGGTGCTCGCCCGGATACCGCAGCGCGGAACGAAGGCCGCCCCGGCCGCCGACCGTCCCGCGCACCGGGCGGCCCGGTCCACCACCGCCGCCCGCTGACCCCGTCCGGCAGCTCCCCGTACCGAAGGAAGGACCACCACACCTTGATCACCTTCATCAACCGCTTCACGGTCCACGGACCGGCCGAGGAGTTCGAGCGGGCCTTCGACGAGAGCTCCCACTTCTTCACCGCCCAGCCGGGATTCGTCCGCCACCGCCTGATGCGGCACCACGAGGACCCCACCGCCTACGCCAACCTGGCCGAATGGGAGGACGAGGAGTCCTTCCTCAACGCCGTGCGGCACCCGGAGTTCGCCGCCCACCGCGCGGCCCTCCAGGCGCTCGCGACCAGCGACCCGAACCTGTACACCCCGCTGTACGAGCGCACCGCGACCACCTGACACCGCCGCGGGCCCTGACACCCGCGGCACGCACGAGGGCCCCCTCCTCACCGGAGGGGGCCCTCACGCGTTCCGCCGGCCGCCGCTACCCCGCGGCCGGCACCGCCAGCAGACCACCCGTCACCGGAGCCCGCCCGGCCCGCACCGCGGAACCGGCCGCGCGCAGCCCCGGACGGGCCGCGGCGAGCGCCGCCACCACCGTCGCGGCGACCGTCCCCGCGAACGGCTCCAGCTCCACCCCGTACGGCGCCGGGACCAGCGGCCGCGGGCCGCCCGCCGCCGACACCCGCTCCGGGTCGAACACGTCGGGCCGGTCGAACACCTCCGGGTCACGGTTGGCCGCACCGACCAGCACGGCCACCTGCTCCCCGGCCGCGACCGACGCCCCGGCCGCGGCGGTGTCCGCCGCCGCGGTGAACACGTGCACCTTCACCGGCGGATCGAACCGCAGCGTCTCCGCCACCACGGCGGCAGCCCGCTCCGGCCCGCCCTCCACGAGCAGCTCCCACTGCCCCGGCACGACGAGCGCCGCGTGCAGCGCCCCGGCGACGAGCTCCCGGGCGGCGACGACCTCCACCACCGCCCGCACCACGGCCCGGTCGCCGAGCAGCCCGCGCAGGACGGAGACCGCCTCCGCCAGCCGGGCGGCGTCCGCGTACGACGGCGGCGCCAGCGCGGCGTCGAGCGCCCCGGCCGCCGCCGCGCAGGCGTCGGCGAGCCGGCCGCGGTCCGCGCCGGCCAGCCCGTGCAGGTCCGCGAGCACCTCCACCGGGATCCGGGCGGCGACCTCGGCGACCAGGTCCACTTCGGCGCCCAGCCCCGCCAGGACCCGCTCGCAGGCCCGGCCGGCCAGCGCCCGCACCCGGTCTGCGCCGGCTCCGTCCGCGGGACCGGGCAGCCCCTCGTCCCAGGCCACGGCCACCTGCGGCTGCGGCGCCGCCATGGGCGCCGGCGCGACCGCCGTCAGTTCGGCGGCGGCCGCGTACCGGGCCGCCACCCACGTACCCAGGCGGCTCTGCCACAGCGGCCCCGCCTCCCGGTTGCGGGCGTACGCCTCCCGCGGGTCCGTCCCGGGGTGACCGCGCAGCAGCGCGGCGTACGGGTCGCCCTGCGCCCCGTACAACCAGTGGATCCCCTGCACGAGCTGGAGCCGGCGGCCCAGCTCCTTCTCCGCCACGACCATTACGGCTCCCTCCTCCGCGGGCGCGTCCGCGCCGCGGGCACGGCGCAGGCTAGGCGCCCCGAACAGAGCCCCGGTCGAGCCCCGCACCCGGCCCGGCCACGGCCCCGCCCGGGCAACGCGGGGCACCGCCCCGCGGCCAAGTGCCGGTGGGGCACCTCGAGCCCGAGCGGCGTTTGAGCGGGCCCGGCCACGGCTCCGCCCGGGCTCGTGGGGCGCTGCCCCACACCCCGCGCCTCAATCGCCGGCGGGGCTGGATTGGCGCGGCGGGGCCGGAGCGGCGGGCGGGGCTCCGCCCCGCGGCCAAGTGCCGGTGGGGCACCTCGAGCCCGGGCGGCGTTTGAGCGGGCCCGGCCACGGCTCCGCCCGGGCTCGTGGGGCGCTGCCCCACACCCCGCGCCTCAATCGCCGGCGGGGCTGGATTCGCCCGGCGGCGGCCGGGGTGTGGGGGCGCTCCTGCTGGGCTCCAGACGGGCTCGATCGGACGGGGGGACGATCACGACTCGGTTGTGTAGTCGATCCCGGAGGTGACGTCGGTCGTGCCGAACCCCAACACACCGGAAGACCCGGTGGCGGATCCGGCCGCGCTGCTCCGCGACATGGTGCGCATCCGCTGCGTCGAGGAGGAGCTCGCGGACCTCTACCGTGACGAACAGCAGATGCGGACCCCGGTCCACTTCTCCATCGGCCAGGAGGCCGCCGCCGTCGGCGTCTGCGCCGCGCTGCGCGCCGACGACCTGGTCTACACCGGGCACCGCAGCCACGCCGCCTACCTCGCCAAGGGCGGGGACCTCGACGGCATGGTCGCCGAGCTCTACGGCAAGGAGACCGGCTGCTCCAACGGGCGCGGCGGCTCCGTCCACCTCACCGACCGGGCCGTCGGCTTCGCCGGCTCCGCCGCCATCCTCGGCGAGATGATCTCAGTGGCGACCGGTGCCGCGTGGGGCCTGGCCATGCAGGGCTCCTCGCAGGTCGTGGTCACCTTCTTCGGGGACGGCGCCTCCGAGGAGGGCGTCTTCCACGAGTCCCTGAACTTCGCCGCGGTCCACCGCGTCCCCGTCGTCTTCGTCTGCGAGAACAACGCCTACTCGATCTCCTCGCCGCTGGCCGCCCGCCAGCCGGAGAACTCGGCGACCACCGGTATCACCGAGCGGTCCCGCGCGTACGGCGTCGCCGCCGAGCGCGTCGACGGCAACGACGTCCTCGCCGTCCACGAGGCGACCCTGCGGGCCACCGCCCACTGCCGGTCCGGCCAGGGACCCTACGTCCTGGAGCTGGACACCTACCGCTGGCGCGAGCACGTCGGCCCCGGCTACGACACCGGGATCGACCGCCCCGAGGCCGAGGTCGAGGACTGGCTGGTGCGCTGCCCGGTCCGCCGCAGCACCGCGGCGCTGCTCGCCGACGTACCCGACATCGAGGAGCGACTCGCCCGCTGGGACGAGGAGTTCCGCGACGAGACCCGGCTCGCGGTCACCGCCGCCAAGGCCGCGCCGTTCCCCGCCGTGGCCCGGCTGACCGACGGGGCCTACGGGCGCCCGGCCGGCGCGAGCTGACAGGAGTACCACGATGACACGCACGCTCACGTACTGGCAGGCCATCGCCGAGGGCACCCTCCAGGCCATGGAGGCCGACCCGCGCATCATCATCGCCGGGCAGAACGTCGACGACCACAAGGGCTCCTACGGCACCACCCGCCCCGCATTCGAACGCTTCGGCGCCGCGCGGGTGATCGACACGCCCAACAGCGAGAACGCCGTCGCCGGCATCTGCATCGGCGCCGCCGACCAGGGCATGCGCCCCCTGGTGGTGCACACCCGGGCCGACTTCATGTTCCTGGCCATGGACGCCATGATCAACCTGGCCTCCAAGTGGCGCTACATGTACGGCGACAAGGGCGGCGTCCCCGTCGTCATGCGCGGCGTCGTTGGCCGCGGCTGGGGCCAGGGCGCCACCCACTCGCAGAGCCTGCACGCCACGTTCGGCCACTTCCCCGGCCTGTACGTCGCCGCGCCGGCCTCCCCGGCCGACGCCAAGGGCCTGCTGGCGTCCGCCCTGCAGTCGGACACCCCCGTGGTGCTCATGGAGAACCGCTCGCTCTACCCGGTGCAGGGCGAGGTCCCCGAGGAACTCGTGCCCGTCCCCTTCGGCGTGGGCCGCATCGCCCGCCACGGCACCGACGTGACCGTGGTGGCCGCCTCCCTCATGGTCCACGAGGCCGAACGCGCCGCCGACCTGCTCGCCGAGCAGGGCGTCAGCGTCGAGGTCGTCGACGTGCGCAGCATCCGGCCGCTGGACGAGGACGTCATCTGCGAGTCCGTCGCCCGCACCGGCCGCGTCGTCGTCGCCGACACCAGCTGGGCCCGCTACGGCTTCTCCGCCGAGGTGGCCGCGGTGATCGCCGAGCGGATCCCGGGCGAACTCCGCGCCCCGGTCCGCCGGATCACCCCGCCGGACTGCCCCGCGCCGGTGTCGTGGCCGCTGGAGGAGGCGTTCCACCCGAGCGCCGCCAAGATCGCCGAGGCCTGTCTGGACCTGGTGGGCGGCAGCGGGACGGCCGTGCCCGCGCTGACCGGGGTCGACGCCGGCTTCATCGGACCGTACTGATCCGGACTCATCCGACCGAAAGGAACAGACGTGGAATCGAGCAAGTCGGCCGTGGTCGCCGAGGGGCTCCGCAAGAGCTATGGCAAGGCCCAGGTGCTCGACGGGCTCGACCTCGTCGTGCCGCAGGGAACCGTGTGCGGCCTCCTCGGGCCCAACGGCGCCGGCAAGACCACCACCGTCGGCATCCTGTCCACCCTGCTGACCTCCGACGAGGGCCGCGCCGAGGTCGCGGGCTTCGACGTCGCCCGGCAGGCCGCCCAGGTCCGCTACCGCATCGGACTCGTGGGCCAGCACGCCGCCGTCGACGAGGTCCTCAGCGGCCGCCAGAACCTCGTCATGTTCGGCAGGCTCTACCACCTGCCGCCGGCCGTCGCCCGCCGCCGCGCGGACGAGCTGCTGGAGCGGTTCCGCCTCGACGGCACCGGCAACAAGCCGGTGAAGGACTACTCGGGCGGCATGCGCCGCCGCCTCGACCTGGCGGCGAGCATGGTGCTGGCCCCGCCGGTGCTGTTCCTCGACGAGCCGACCACCGGCCTCGACCCGCGCAGCCGCAACGAGGTCTGGGACGCCGTCCGCGAACTCGTCGGCGGCGGCACCACCGTGCTGCTCACCACGCAGTACCTGGAGGAGGCCGACCAGCTCGCCGACAGCATCTCCGTGATCGACACCGGCAAGGTCATCGCCGAGGGCACCCCCGAGCAGCTCAAGGCCCGCATCGGCGGCGACCGGATCGAGTTCGTGGTGCGCCGCGCCGACGAACTGCAGCGCGCCGCCGCCGCCGTCGCCCGGATCGGCGAGTCCGAGCCCGTCACCGCCGAGGACACCCGGCAGGTCAGCGTCCAGGTCCGCGACCGCGCCACCGCCCTCGCGGAGATCGTCCGCGCCCTGGACGCCGAGGGCGTCGCCGCCGAGGACATCGCCCTGCGCCGGCCCACCCTCGACGAGGTGTTCCTCCACCTCACCGGGACGGACCGGTCCGCCCAGGCCAAGGCCCAGGCCGAGGCCGACGCCGAGCAGGCGTCCCAGTCGAAGTCGAAGTCGAAGTCGGAGGCCGTGAAGGCATGAGCATCACCATCCCGGAGCTCCCCACCAGCCCGCTGTCGCGGCTGCGCTGGGCGCTCGCCGACGGCTGGACCGTCACCCTGCGCGGACTGACCCACTGGACCCGCGAACCCGGCTCCGTCATCAGCGGAATGCTCTTCCCCGTGATGATGGTCCTGATGTTCGGCTACTTCTTCGGTGGCGCGATGCAGGTCCCGGGCGGCGGCAACTACCGCGAGTTCCTCATGCCCGGCATGTTCGTCATGACCATGGTCTTCGGCATGGGCGAGACCGTCGCGGCCGTCGCCGCCGACAAGAACCGCGGCGTCACCTCCCGCTTCCGGTCCATGCCGATGGCGCCCTCGGCCGTCCTCGTCGGCCGCTGCCTCACCGACATGCTCAACTCGGTGCTCGGCCTCGTCGTCCTGTTCGTCGTCGGCCTCCTGGTCGGATGGGACGCCCACGGCACCGTCGGCGAGACCGTGTTCGCGGTCGGCCTGCTCCTGCTGCTGCGCTTCGCCCTCACCTGGGTGGGCATCTACCTCGGGCTCCTCATGAAGGGCCCGGAGGGCATCACCATGGTGCAGACCCTCGAATTCCCCATCGGCTTCCTGACCAGCGCGTTCGTCGCGCCGGCCACCATGCCGGGCTGGCTCGGCACCATCGCCGAGTGGAACCCGCTGTCGTCCACGGTCGCGGCCACCCGCGAGCTGTTCGGGAACCCCGGCTGGGGCGGCGACTCCTGGATCGCGCAGAACGCCACCCTGATGGCCGTAGTGTGGCCCATCGTGCTCTTCGCGATCTTCTTCCCGCTGGCCGTCAACCGGTTCCGCAACCTGACGAGCTGACGTGACGACGGGCCGGCCGGACACCACCGGCCGGCCCCTTCCGCGTACCCGCACACCCGTACGCCCGCACCGACCTCCCTGGAGGGAACCCCCCATGGCCCTCGGCCCCCGCGCCCTGGTGGCAGCCGCCGTGGCGGCGCTCCTGCTGCCCCTGTTACACAGCCCCGCGGCCGCCTCCACCACCCCGGAACACCCCGGCGCCACCACCACCCCCGCCGCCTCCGCCGTCCACGCGGGCGGACCGGCCAGGGTGAACTGCGCCCCGCTCACCGTGAAGGCGCCCCTCGCCGAGGGCGCCCCCGCCGACCAGCGGATCGCCGGCACCCTCTGCACCCCCCGCGGCAAGCGCGCCACCACCGCCCAGCTCCTGCTGCACGGCGGCACCTACGACCGCGACTACTGGACCGTGCGCGGCCGCACCGGCGGCCCCTCGTACGCCGAGGCCGCCGCCCAGGCCGGGCACGCCGCGCTGGCCTTCGACCGGCTCGGCACCGGAGACAGCTCCGCCCCCCACAGCTCCCGCTTCACCGACTCCACCCACGAGCTGGTGACCCTCCGGCTCATCCGCGAGCTCCGCGACCGCGGCTACCGCAAGGTCGTCCTCGTCGGCCACTCCTTCGGCGCGACCGTGGCCCGCATGGTCGCCGTCAAGCACCCCGACGCCGTCGACGGACTCGTCCTCACCGGTGAGGGAGCCCCGCCCAACATGGCGGCGTTCGAGGAGATGGGCCGCATGTACGTGCCCGCCGCGCAGCACCCCCTGCTGGCCCGCCGCGGCCTCGACGAGGGCTACCTCGCCCTGCGCACCGGGGGCAAGGCCAAGTGGTTCTACGACCACCGGACCACCGAGCCGTACGTCCTGCTGCGCGACGAACTCACCACCGAACCGGACGTCTACCCCGCCGACCCCGCGTACGGCGACATCTCGCTCAACCAGCGGATCCGCGTCCCCGTCCTCGTCGTCGTCGGCCAGGACGACAAGCTGATCTGCGGCGGCCAGGGCGCCGACTGCTCCAGCTCGGCCGCCCTCAGGGAATCCGCCGCACCCTTGTACGGCGCTCAAGCCCGGCTCGAGGCCCTGGCCGTTCCGGCCACCGGGCACGTCCTCAACATGCACCGCACGGCACCCATGTGGTACGCCTACGCACAGGACTGGGCAAAGCGCCGCGTAGACGGCGGACGTTGACCGGACAGCCGAACCAGGGGGGCGGGACCAGATGGTGTGGATGACGCGTGAGCAGGCGGGCCTGCTGGCGCAGTGCGAGGTCGTCTTCGAACCGGGCGACCCCGCACGCACCGGACGTCTCGTGTTCCGGCATCCCGAGGGTCAGGCCGGCCCCCGCCTCGCCGCCGAAGTCCCCTTCGGCGAGCCCGGCGAGGCCGACCTGGTCTCCGCCCCCGACGGCATCCCCACGGTCAGCCGCAGCCCCGTGCTGCGGCTGACCGTCGCCGAGTCCCTGCCCGCCCTCACCCTGGCCCGCCGCCTGCACACCGGCACGGCCACCGGCAGCGGCGACGACACCGGCACCGGGCCCGCCACCACCCCCAGCCCGTCCGCCGCGTTCTGGGGCGCCGCCACCGCCCTCGGCCTGCACATCGCCGCCCGCGAACGCCTCCTCCCCGGTGTCTCCGCCACCGGACACGACGCCTGGCGCGCCGGCCCCCTCGACCCCGAGGACGTCCGGCGCATCCGCGAACTGGCCGCCGCCGCCCCCGCCGAGGCCCTCGCCACCCCGCTGCCCGTCCCCGACGGCGGCCCCCTCCTGCTGCCCGACGCCGCCACCCTGCTCCGCTCCTTCGTCGACGCGGTCGCCGACACCCTGCCGCGTACCGCCGCCGCCCCCGCAGCGGCCGGCCGCCCCGCCTTCGCCGCCGTCGAACCCCAGTACGTCCCCCAGCTGCGCGCGTGGGCCGAGGAGATCTCCGCCGGCCTCGACTCCGGCGTACGCCTGGCCCTGCGCCTGGACCTGGTCGCCCCCGCCGGCGAAGGCGAGGCACCCGCCCTGCGCCTGGTGCCCCAGGTGTCCAGCCTCGCCGACCCCACCCTCGTCGCCGACGCCGACGAACTGTTCGCCGCCGTCGAAGCCGCCGGGTTCGGGCCGCGCGCCCAGGCCGACACCGTCCTCGCCGTACGCCGGGCCGCCGACGTCTGGCAGCCGCTGTCCCGCCTCCTGCCCGTACCCTCCGCCCTCGAACTCACCGACCGCGAGGTCCAGGACCTCCTCGGCGACACCGCCGGCCGGCTCGCCGCCCACGGCGTCGAGGTCCTCTGGCCCGAGGACGCCGCCCGCTCCCTCACCGCCCGCGCCGTCGTCGGCGGTGAACGCACCCCGCCCGCCGACATGCGCTCCTTCCTCGGCGGCGACGGCACCGTCGACCTGCGCTGGCAGCTCGACCTCGACGGTGACCCGCTCACCGAGGAGGAGACGGCCCGGCTCGCCGCCGCCGACCAACCCCTGGCCCTGCTGCGCGGACGCTGGGTCCTCATCGGCGCCGACATCGCACGCAAGGCCCGCGAACGCGACCTCAAGCCGCTCACCGCCATCGAGGCGCTCGCCGTCGCCCTCACCGGCCACACCGAGATCTCCGGCAAACAGGTACGGGTGGCCCCCAGCGCCTGGCTGCTCGCCCTGCGCCGCCGCCTGGCCGACCCCGACGGCGGCACCGAGACCGTCGAACAGCCCGCCGCGCTCGCCGCCACCCTGCGCGACTACCAGCTGCGCGGCCTGCGCTGGCTGGACCGCATGACCTCGCTCGGCCTCGGCGGCTGCCTCGCCGACGACATGGGCCTCGGCAAGACCGTCCAGCTGATCTCCCTGCACCTGCGGCGCCAGGAGCACCCGGACACCGCCGGCCCCACCCTGGTCGTGTGCCCCGCATCCCTGCTCGGCAACTGGCAGCGCGAGGTCGGCAGGTTCGCCCCCGGCACACCCGTCCGCCGCTACCACGGCCCCGGCCGCACCCTCGACGGCGCCGACTCCGGCTTCGTCCTCACCACCTACGGCACCATGCGCCTGGACGCCGAGCGGCTCGGCGCGCACCGCTGGAGCACGGTCGTCGCCGACGAGGCCCAGCACGTCAAGAATCCGCACTCCAGCACCGCCAAGGCCCTCCGGCTCATCCCCGCCGACGCCAAGATCGCCCTCACCGGCACCCCCGTCGAGAACAACCTCTCCGAACTCTGGGCCGTCCTCGACTGGACCACCCCCGGACTCCTCGGCGGCCACGGCCACTTCCGCAGCCGCTGGATCGCCGCCATCGAAGCCGAACGCGCCGAACGCGCCGAGTTCGGGCCCCCGCCCGGCGAGGAGGGCGAGTACGGCCCCACCGCCCAGCGGCTGGCCGAACTCGTCCGGCCCTTCCTGCTCCGCCGCAAGAAGTCCGACCCCGGCGTCGCCCCGGAACTCCCGCCCAAGCAGGAGACGGACCGCCCGGTCGCCCTCACCCCCGAACAGCGCACCCTGTACGAGACCCAGGTCCGCGAGGTCATGGCGCAGATCAAGGCCACCCAGGGCATCGCCCGCAGCGGCCTGGTGCTCAAGCTCCTCACCGGCCTGAAGCAGATCTGCAACCACCCCGCGCAGTTCCTCAAGGAGGAGCAGGGCACCCGCCTGGCCGGCCGTTCCGGCAAGCTGGAACTGCTCGACGAGCTGCTGGACACCATCGTCTCCGAGGACGGGGCGGCCCTGGTCTTCACCCAGTACGTCACCATGGCCCGCCTGCTGGAGGCGCACCTCCGCGAGCGCGGAGTGCCCACGCTGCTGCTGCACGGCGGCACCCCGGTGCCCCGCCGCGAGGAGATGGTCCGGCAGTTCCAGGACGGGGAGGTGCCCGTCTTCCTGCTCTCCCTCAAGGCCGCCGGCACCGGACTCAACCTCACCCGCGCCGACCACGTCGTCCACTACGACCGCTGGTGGAACCCGGCCGTGGAGGCCCAGGCCACCGACCGCGCCTACCGCATCGGGCAGACGCGCACCGTCCAGGTGCACCGGATGATCGCCGAAGGCACGGTCGAGGACCGCATCGCCGCCCTCCTCGAAGCGAAGAAGGGCCTGGCGGACGCCGTGCTCGGATCCGGGGAGCAGGCACTGACGGAGCTGACCAACGACGAGCTGGCCAACCTGGTCGAGCTGAGGAGTGCGGGATGAGCGGGGACGACACGGGCGCGCGGGGCTTCCCCGCCTTCGCCGCGCGCCGGGGCGGCCGGGCACGCGGACAGTCCTGGTGGGGCAAGGCGTGGGCCGACGCCCTGGAGGACACCTCCCTGGACGAGGAGGCGCTGAAGAAGGGCCGCGCCTACGCGCGCACGGGCCGGCTCGGACCGATCACGGTCAGCCCCGGGCGCATCGCCACCGCCGGCTACGAGGACGACACCCCGTTCGAGACGGTGCTCACCCTGGAGCAACTCGACGCCGAGGAGTGGGAGTCGCTCTGGGAGAAGACCGCCGAGCGGTCGGCGGTCGCCGACGAGCTGCTCGCCGGCGAACTCCCGCCCGACCTGCTGGAAGCCGCCGAGGACGCCCGGGTGAGGCTGCTGCCCGGCTACGGCGACCTGGAGGCGGACTGCGACTGCGACTCCTTCGACCACCCCTGCAAGCACGCCGCCGCGCTCTGCTACCAGGCGTCCTGGCTGCTCGACGAGGACCCGCTGCTGCTGCTCCTGCTGCGCGGCCGCGGCCCCGAAGAGGCCAGGGACGAACTCCGGTCCGTCCTGCTGATGCAGGCCATCGTCGGCTTCGGGGACGAGGACGGCGAGGACGGCGAGGGCGACGAGGACGGCGAGGACGGCGACGCGTACGAGGGCGGGGACGCGGAGGCCGCAACGGCCTCCGCGGCGCCGCTCCCGGACGGCACACCGGCCGGGGAGCTGTTCGGCCGAAGGCCCGCACCCCTGCCGGAGCTGCCGCCGCTGCCCGGACCGCCCACCCGCAAGGACCCGTCCGCGGCCGGTGCCGACCCGCTGGAACAGCTGGTCACCGACGCGGCCGTACGCGCCCGTGAACTCCTCGCCTACGCCCACGGGTTCACCGCCGAGGCGCCCGCCCCCCTCGACCTGTGGCGGGACTGCGTGCGGATCGCCGCGACCCGCCCCGACCAGCGGGTCCTGGCCCGCCTCCGGGAGGCCTGCGGCAGCCCGGAGCTGCTGGACCGGGCGGCCGAGGCCTGGCGGCTGGGCGGCAGCGCCGGACTGGACGTACTGGAGGAGGCCTGGACGCCGCCGCAGCGGGACACCGCCCGGGCCCGCACCGCGCTCACCGCGGGCTGGGAGCAGAACGAACTGCCCGAGCTGGAGGTGCGGGACAACCAGTGGACGCTGGCCGGCCGCGGCCTCCAGCTGCGCTACGGCCGCGACGGCCGCTGGTACCCGTACCGGCAGGAGGACGGCCTGTGGTGGCCGGCCGCCGCGCCCCACGCCGACCCGGCCGAGGCCCTCGCCGAACTCCTCGACGCCTGAGCCGCCGGGCCCGCCGTCCCCGTGCTGCGGGGGCGGCAGGCCCGGCGGGCGGCGGGCGGGCCTACAGGTCGACCACCAGCCGGTCCCCGTGCGCCCGCGAGACGCACGGGTACATCACGTCGGTCCGCCCGCGCTCGGCGGGGGAGAGCACGTGGTCCCGGTGGTCGGGGGTGCCCCGCAGCACGCGCAGCTCGCAGCTGCCGCACAGGCCGTCCTCGCAGGAAGCGGCCAGGCCGGGCGCCTCCTGCCGGAGGGCGTCCAGCGCCGACTGCCCGGCGCCGACGGTCACCACCGCGCCGGTGGCGGCCAGTTCCACCTCGAACGGCAGGTCCTCACCCGCGGCGGTGTCCGCCGTGGCCGCGAACCGCTCCAGGTGGAGGGTTCCCCCGGGGCAGGCGGTGTCCATCAGTTCCTCCACCGCCCGCATCAGCCCGTCCGGCCCGCAGCAGTACACCGCCGTGCCGGCCGGACCGGCCGAGAGGTGCGCGGCGAGGTCGGGGCGGCCCGTCAGGTCCCGGGCGTACACGGAGACCCGCTCCGCGCCGTACCGCTCCAGCCGTGGCAGGAACGCCATGGAGGCGCGGCTGCGGCCCACGTACAGCAGCCGCCAGGGGACGCCCCGGCGCTCGGCCTCGTCGATCATGGGCAGGAACGGGACGATCCCGATGCCGCCCGCGACGAACAGGTAGGCGGGGGCGTCGGCCAGCGGGAAGTGGTTGCGCGGCCCGCGCACGGCGATCCGGTCGCCCACGGACAGGCCGTGCACCTCGACCGAGCCGCCCCGGCCGTCCGGGTCCCGCAACACCGCCACCTGGTACGCCGACCCGTCCGCGGGGTCGCCGTGCAGGGAGTACTGCCGCACCTTGCCCGAGGGCAGGACGAGGTCGATGTGCGCACCCGCCCGCCAGGGTTCGGTGGCGGCCCCGGAGGCCGGGGCCAGCCGAAGGCCCACGACGCCTTCGGCCAGCCGGTCGGCGGCCTCGACCGTCACCGGGACGTCAGCCGTGCGGGCCGGGCCGGTACCGGCCCGCAGGGCCGGAGCGATGCCCTCGGCGTAGCCGGCCGAACCGGCGGCCGGGCCTGCGGCCGAAGCAGCGGCCGGAGCAGCGGCCGGAGCCGAACCGGAAGCGGAACCGCCGCGGTTCCGCGCGTACCGCAGGCCGCGGCGGGTCCGCCCCCACGGCTTGTAGACCGAGACGATGCCCAGGAACACCAGCACGCCGAAGACCGGCGGCACGGTCCAGGCCAGCAGGGTGCCCTCCGGCCCCGGGCGGTAGACCCCGCCCTCGGCGGCGGCCGCCTTCTCGGCGGCGGTCAGCACCAGCGGATGGGTGTAGACCCAGGCGAACACCGCCACGCCCAGGGACAGCACCCACTTCACCAGCAGCCACCAGTGCCGCAGCAGCCCCCAAGGGGTGCCGCACGCCAGCAGAACGCCGGTGACCCCGCAGACCAGGCTGACCAGCGAGACGGTGCTCTCGTCGAAGACGTACATCGCGTAGTACGCGCCCTCGGCGACGCCCGGGTCCGAGGTGAAGTAGCCGATGAGCGCGAGCGTGGCCATCGACATCGACAGGCCCATCCAGCCGAGCGACGACGTGATGTGGAGGGCCAGGGTGAGCTTCCGCCCCTTGGCGCCGAGGCGGAATTCCTTCCGCTGCCTTCTGTCCCGGGTTCTGGGCCGCGGCTCCTCCTTGATGGTCGCTTCCTGCGGCTTGTCGGGGGTGGATAAGGACCGGTGCAGAGTCGGGCTTGCCAAGGCGGCCTCGCTTTCGTCTTGCTTTCGTGCATTCCCTGCGCTTGTCGCTGTCGCTGCCTCCCGTGCCACCCGGACGCCGCCGTGCCGGTGGGCGCGGCGGCGGGGAGCACATGGGGGTGGAGGCACCGCGCACCTTCCCGGCCTGGCGGAGGCCGGTGGGCGGACGGCCTTCCAACCGTTGCGACCGCCGCTGGAGTTTTGCTCGCGCGAACGCCGGCGAGGCCGGAAACCGACCCTGCGGTTTCCGGCCTCGTCGGCCTGTCCCTGCCCTGCTCCCGGACGCCGTCAGGCCGTCGGGACCTCGACGCCCTTCAGGAACGTCGCGAAGGACTGCAGGCCCGGGTGCCGCTCCCGCAGCGCCTCGATGTCGGCCTGGTACCCGTGGTACTGGAACCACTCGAACATCAGGGCGATCTCGGGGGCGTTGGGGATGTACGGGTTGTTCGCCACCGCATCCAGCGGAAGTTCCTCGAACCGGGCCGGCAGGCCCGAGCGGGCCGCGAACGCCTCCGCGACCTCGGTCGCGGTCAGCGCGTCACCGGCGATCTCCACCGCGCGGCCCACGTACTCGTCCGGCCGGTCGAAGGCCTCGGCGGCGAAGTAGCCGATGTCGTCGACAGCGATGAACTGCACCCGGGTGTCCGGCTTCAGCGCCAGCCGCACCACCAGCGTGCCGTCCACCAGCTCCGGCCCGTGGGCCGCGAAGTTGTCCATGAAGAACGTCGGACGCAGCACCGTCAGCGGCACGCCCTTGCTCTCCAGGTACCGCTCGATGCCCCGCTTCGAGTCGAAGTGCGGAACCCCGCTCTCCCGCTCCGCGCCGCCCACCGAGGAGTACACGACGTGGCCGATTCCCGCCGCCTTGGCGGCCCGGGCCAGCGCCCGGCCCTGCCGCACCTCGGCCCCCAGCCCGCCCGGGGTCATGAAGTTCTGCACCGAGAAGAGGCCGTGGAAGCCCTCCAGCGCCGGACGCAGCGACGCCTCGTCGTCGAGGTCGCCGCGGACCAGCTCCACGCCCAGGCCGGCCAGCGCACGCGCCCGCTCCGACTCAGGGTCCCGTACCAGCGCCGCCACCGACCGGCCGCGGCGGACCAGCTCGCGGGCCACCGCCCCGCCCTGCAGACCGGTCGCGCCGGTCACCAGGATCCTGCTCATCTCTGACTTTCCCCTTCGGATTGGTCTTCCGGTCTTCCGGCTGCTCAGCCGAACAGGGCCGCGTTCTCCTCGGCCCACCGGCGGTACGGGCGCGGCTCGCGCCCGGTCAGGTCGCGCACCACCGAGGTGGGCTTCGCCCACGGCACCTCGGGGCTGTGCAGGGCCGCCACGTTGGTCTCGGCGGCCGGCCGGTCCCCGGTGATCCCGGCGAACACGTCCACGACCTCCTCCGGCGGCGCCACCGAGAACTCCAGCTCCCGCCCCAGCACCTCGCCCAGGATCCCCGCCTGCTCCTCGGAGGTCAGCGTCTCCGGACCGGTGAGCAGGTACGACCTGCCGAGGTGGCCGTCCTGGGTGAGCGCGACCACCGCGACCGAGGCGATGTCGTACTCGTCGATCGGCGCACCAGGGTTGTTGCCGATCCAGCACCGCACCGAGCTGTTCTCGCGGACCGTGCGGATCCACCACGAGGTGTTGGCGTGGAACGGGCCCGGACGCAGGAAGGTCCACGGCACGCCGGACTCCTCGATCGCCACCTCGGCGGCCCGGTGCTCCTCCGAGATGCCGTGCGGCAGCGGGTGCTCGATACCGGCGGAGGACAGCAGCACGATCCGCGAGGTGCCGGCCGCGCGGGCGGCGGCCGCCACGTTCGCCGCCTCACCGCCGACGTCGCCCGAGAGCACCACCAGGGCCGCGGTGACCCCGTCGAAGGCCGTCGCGAGCGAGTCGGCGTCGGCGGGGCTGCCCGCGACCACCTCCACGCCCTCCGGCAGGTTCGCCTCCTCGGGCTTGCGGCTCAGCGCCCGAACCGGGTGGCCCAGCGCGAGGAGCTGGTCGACGGCCTCGCGGCCGACCTTGCCGGTGGCTCCGGTGATCAGGAACATGCTCAGTCCCTCCAGCCCTTCTCCTCGGGCCACGGGGAGCCGAGCTGACGGTAGGTGCCCTGGTAGTCCGGCCAGTCGCGGTGGTCGCGGATCTTGCCGTCGACGAAGCGGATCAGGTGGATCTGCTCACCGGAGAACACCCGGCCGGTCGCGGCCATGCCGACGAGGTCGCCCACGTGACGGCCGTACAGGACGAGGTAGGCGCGCACCCAGTCACCACGCTCCTCCAGCTGCACCGTCTCCAGGCGGACGTCCTCGGAGAACGTCATCCGGAGCCACTTGACGGCCATCGCGAAGGCGTCGGGGCCCTTCAGGTCCATGTGCTCCAACGAAGCCGGGTTCAGGTAGTCCGCGTGGATGTACTCCGCCACGTCGTCCGTGTTCCCGGTGTTGTACGCCTCGATCATCCGGCGCACGGCGTCTATCTGGACGCTCATTGCATTCCCTCCACGGAAATGGGTCTCCAGCTCTCCGGTCTTTGCGCAATCTTGGTCCGGGAAAAGTGGTCCGGACAACCTCCGGAAAGGCCCGAAAACGCCTCCGCCGGGGAAAGTCGAACAATTCCCGAAAGGAATTGGACGGACCGCTCAGCGGATTTCGAGCGGATCTCCGGCGGGTCCCGGCCGGAGCGCCGCGGCGCCCGCCCTCAAGTGCCGCTCGGGCGGCCGTCGAGCGCGCCGGGAGACGGTCGGACGCATCCATGCCCTTCACGGAGGTAGACCGATGACGACAACGACCAACACGGTGGCCCTGGTCACCGGCGGCACCAGCGGGATCGGGCTGGCCGTGGTGCGCGACCTCGCCCGCCGCGGCCACCGGGTCTTCCTCTGCGCCCGCACCGAGGCGCAGGTCAAGGAGACCGTCGAGGAGCTGCGCGCCGAGGGCCTGGAGGTCGACGGCACCGCCGCCGACGTCCGCGACCCCGAGTCGGTCAAGGCGCTCGTCGCGGCCGCCGTCGAGGCGTTCGGCACGATCGGCATCCTCGTCAACAACGCCGGCCGCAGCGGCGGCGGCCCCACCGCCGACCTCACCGACGAGCTGTGGGACGACGTCATCACCACCAACCTCACCAGCGTCTTCCGCATCACCCGCGAGGTCCTGAAGAACGGCGGCATGGCCGCGGCCGGCCACGGCCGCATCATCAACATCGCCTCCACCGCCGGAAAGCAGGGCGTGGTCCTCGGCGCCCCCTACTCGGCCTCCAAGCACGGCGTCGTCGGATTCACCAAGGCCCTCGGCAACGAGCTCGCCCCCACCGGCATCACCGTGAACGCCGTCTGCCCCGGGTACGTCGAGACGCCGATGGCGCAGCGCGTGCGCTCCGGCTACGCGGCCGCGTACGACACCTCCGAAGAGCAGATCATGCAGAAGTTCACCGCGAAGATCCCGCTCGGCCGCTACTCCACCCCGGAGGAGGTCGCCGGCCTGGTCGGCTACCTGACCACCGACACGGCCGCCTCCATCACCTCCCAGGCGCTCAACGTCTGCGGCGGCCTCGGCAACTTCTGATCCGGACGTAAGGAGCCACGATGTCCGCTGGGCGCGTGCACCGCACCACCCACGAGGTGACCATCGCCGCCCCCGCCGGGGTGGTGTACGGCCTCATCGCCGACGCGGCCCGGTGGCCGCTGTACTTCCCGCCGAACGTCCACGTCGAGCAGCTGGAGTCGGACGGCTCCCGGGAACGCCTGCACATGTGGGCGACCGCCGAAGGCCAGGTCAAGTCCTGGCGTTCGCGGCGCACCCTGGACCCGGGAAGCCGCCGCGTCGAGTTCCGGCAGGAGGTGTCCGCCGCCCCGGTGGAGTCTATGTCCGGCACCTGGATCGTCGAGCCGCGCGGCGCGGCGTCCTGCCGGCTGGTCCTGCTCCACGAGTTCACCGTCATCGGCGACGACGCCGGCGACGCCGCCTGGGTCGAACGCGCCACCGACACCAACAGCCGGGCCGAACTGGGCAACCTCCAGCGGCTCGCCGAGGACTGGGAGCGGCTCGACGAACTGGTGATGTCCTTCGAGGACTCGGTCCGCGTCGACGGGCCCGCCGAGGAGGTGTACGGCTTCCTGCACCGGGTGCAGGACTGGCCGGAGCTCGTCCCGCACGTGGCCCGGCTGGACCTGACCGAGCCGGAGCCGGGCGTGCAGGTGATGGCCATGGACACCCTCACCGCCGACGGCAACAAGCACACCACCGAGTCCGTCCGCGTCTGCTTCCCCGCGGCGCACCGCATCGTCTACAAGCAGACGGCGACCCCGCTGCTGATGGCCGCCCACACCGGCGAGTGGACGATCACCGAGGACGCCGGCGGGGTCATCGCCACCTCCCAGCACAGCGTGGTGCTGCGCGAGGAGAACATCACCCGCGTCCTCGGCCCCGAGGCCGGCGTCGCGGAGTGCCGCCGCTACGTCCGCGAGGCCCTCGGCCGCAACAGCACGGCCACCCTCAACCTCGCCAAGGCGTACGCCGAGTCCAGGGCGGGCACCAGGGCCTGACCGACGCCGGGAACGCCGCTGCCCCACTCCCTCCGGAGGGAGTGGGGCAGCGGCGTTCCCGGCGTCGGTCCGGGCGGCGGATCACACGCCGGCGGCGGACTTCAGCCGCTCGGCCCGGTCGGTGCGCTCCCAGGTGAAGTCCGGCAGCTCGCGGCCGAAGTGGCCGTAGGCGGCGGTCTGGGCGTAGATCGGACGGAGCAGGTCGAGGTCGCGGATGATCGCGGCCGGGCGGAGGTCGAACACCTCGGCGATGGCGTTCTCGATCTTCGCCACGTCGGTCTTCTCGGTGCCGAAGGTCTCCACGAACAGGCCGACGGGCTCGGCCTTGCCGATGGCGTAGGCGACCTGGACCTCGCAGCGGGAGGCCAGGCCCGCGGCCACGACGTTCTTGGCGACCCAGCGCATGGCGTAGGCGGCCGAACGGTCGACCTTGGACGGGTCCTTGCCGGAGAAGGCACCGCCGCCGTGGCGGGCCATGCCGCCGTACGTGTCGATGATGATCTTGCGTCCGGTCAGGCCGGCGTCACCCATCGGGCCGCCGATCTCGAACCGGCCGGTCGGGTTGACCAGCAGCCGGTAGCCCTCGGTGTCCAGCTTGATGCCGTCCTCGGCCAGCTGCCCGAGCACGTGCTCGACCACGAACTCGCGGATGTCCGGCGCGAGCAGACCCTCCAGATCGACGTCCGCAGCGTGCTGCGAGGACACCACCACCGTGTCCAGGCGGACCGCCCGGTCACCGTCGTACTCGATGGTGACCTGCGTCTTGCCGTCCGGGCGCAGGTAGGGGACGGTGCCGTCCTTGCGGACCTCGGTCAGCCGGCGGGAGAGCCGGTGCGCCAGCTCGATCGGCAGCGGCATCAGGTTCGGCGTCTCGTCCGACGCGTAACCGAACATCAGGCCCTGGTCGCCCGCGCCCTGCCGGTCCAGCTCGTCCCCTCCCTCCCCTCCGGCGGCACCCTCGACCCGCGACTCGTAGGCGGTGTCGACACCCTGGGCGATGTCCGGGGACTGCGCACCGATCGACACCGACACGCCGCAGGAAGCGCCGTCGAAGCCCTTCCGGGACGAGTCGTAACCGATCTCCAGGATCTTCTCGCGGACCAGCTGGGCGATCGGCGCGTACGCCTTGGTCGTGACCTCGCCCGCGACGTGGACCTGACCGGTGGTGATCAGGGTCTCCACGGCGACGCGGGACGCGGGGTCCTCGCGCAGCAGCGCGTCGAGGATCGAGTCGCTGATCTGGTCGGCGATCTTGTCGGGGTGGCCCTCGGTCACGGATTCCGAGGTGAACAGACGACGGGACATGACTCTCCACAAGGCGTTGGGGACGTTCGGTGGGAAAGGCGACGGGGGGCGCGCGGGGGCGGCTCAGGCCCCGAGCCCCGTGCGCAGGCGCAGCCACAGCAGCCGCACGCGCCGGGCGGCGATCGTTCTCATCCAGGACCTCCAGGCCCTCCAGAACCGGTGCACAGCTGCTACGGACTCTCACGCAGACCGGTCGAGACGGACTGGACCCACAGTCGACGGCACCGGCCCGGGCACGCGCACGCTCACGCCCGGCCGCCCCGGCCGTCCGCCCACCGCTCAGCGCGCGACCGGCTCCGCGGCCACGCCCTCCCCGGCCACCGGCTTCCCGTCCGCCCCCTCCGCCCCGTCCGCCGGCCCGGCCGACCCCGGCAGCAGCCGGCTCAGCAACGCCGTCAGCAGGAACGCGGCCACGTTGTACCAGAGCGTCGCCGCCAGCGCGTCACCCACCACCGCGCCGCCACCGGACCCGTCCCGGCCCCCGTCCAGTCCCACGTCCCCGTCCCCGCCGACCAGCCCGAAGAACACCAGACCGACCACGGCGATCCCGACCGCCGACCCCAGCTGCATGAACGCGTTCACCACACCGGAACCCACCCCCGAGTCCTTCGGAGGAACGTCCCCGAGCACCACCGCCGTCAGCACCGGCGAACACAGGCCCATGCCGAGCCCCATGACCACACCCGCCAACGACACCTGCCACAGCGCCAGACCCGCCCCCGACACCCGCACCGACACGATCGCGCACAGCACCCCGGCCGCCAGCACCAGGGAACCGACCCCCACCCACGTGCGCCCGGCGACCGACTTCACCCGCCACGACACCTGCGTGGCCGCGATGATCGCCAACGGCCACGCCGACGTCGCCAGCGCCGTCCGCCACACCGACCAGCCCAGCCCGAACTGCAGGTGGTAGGTGAGCACCAGGAAGAACGAACTGATCCCCGTGTAGAACAGCAGCGTCACCGTCAGCCCGACCCGGAACGAACGCGGCCGGAACAGCGGCGGCGGGATCAGCGCCGAACCGTCCCGCCGGTGCCGGGACCGCTGCTGCCCGGCGAACACCACCAGCAGCACCAGCCCCGCCGCCAGCACGGCGAACATCCACACCGGCCAGCCCTCCTCGCGCCCCTGCACCAGCGGGTACAGCACACCCACGGCCGCCGCGGCCAGCAGCACCACGCCGAGCACGTCCACCCGCAGCGGCTCCTCCGACCTGCTCTCCGGCACGAAGAACACCGCCAGCAGCAGAGTCAGCAACCCCAGCGGCACGTTGATCAGGAAGATCGCCCGCCAGCCCAGCCCCAGCAGGTCCAGCTCGGTCAGCACCCCGCCCAGCAGCGGCCCGCTGACACTGCCGACGATGAGCCCGACCCCCACCAGCGTGAACGCGTTCGCCCACTCCTCCTTCCGGAACAGCGTGACGACCACCGCCATCGTCTGCGGCACCATCAGCGCCGCCATCAACCCCTGCGCGAACCGGCCGGCCACCAGCATCTCGCCGTTCACCGACAGCCCGCACACCACCGACGCCACCGTGAACCCCGCGACGCCCGCCATGAAGACGCGCTTCCGCCCGAACACGTCCCCCAGCCGGCCACCCGTGATCAGCAGCAGCCCGAACGCCAGCGTGTACCCCGCCAGCGTCCACTGCGCCATCGCGTAGCCGCCGTCCAGGTCCGTCTGGATCGCCGGCAGGACCACCGTCACGATCGACGCGTCCAGCGTGTCCAGGAACATCGCCGCACCCACGACCGCCAGCGCCAGCCAGCGGCGCCGCGACGCCCGCCCGGGCGGCACCGCCGCCGCGGAGATCGTTTCGTTCATGTCACTCACTCACAGACTCCCCAGGACGGCGTCCAGCGCCTCGTCCATCTCCTCGGCGGTCAGTTCCCCGGCGGCCCGCAACGCGTCCTCGGCACCGCCGTCCGCAGCCCCGTCCGCGGCCTCGGCTCCCGCCCCGGCCCGGGCCAGCTCCAGCAGCCTGCCCAGCAGACCGCTCTCCTCCAGCTGCGCCGGCGTCACCCGCTCCAGCGCCCACCGCGCCGCCCGTGCCGGATCCCGCGGCGGCTCCGCCACCTCCGGCTGCGCCCCGAAGTCCAGCCGCACGTGCAGGAACTCGGCGATCGCCCGCGGCGTCGGATAGTCGAACGCCATCGTGCTCGGCAGCGACATCCCCAGGAACTTCGCGAGCCGGTTGCGGACCTCCACCGCCATCAGCGAGTCCAGGCCGAACTCCTTCAGCCGCTTGTCCGCCGGCACCGCACCCGCACCGGCGAGCCCCAGCACATCGGCGACCTCACCCTGCACGGTGCCCAACAGTGCGGCCATCCGCTCCTCCGGCGCCATCCGGGCCAGCCGCACGGCGAACGACTCGCCCCCCGCCTTCGGATCCCGCGGCCTCACCCGCCGCAGCCGGGGCCTGACCAGCGCACGCAACAGCGCCGAGGTCTCACCCCCGTCACCGCCCAGCTCCGCGACGTCCAGCTTCAACGGCACCAGCAGCGCCTCCGGCCGGACCAGCGCCGCGTCCAGCAACGCCAGGCCCTCCTCCGCGGACAGCGCCTCCGCGCCCCGCCGCCGGACCCGCCGCAGCTCCGTCTCACCGAGGTGCGCGGTCATCCCGATCCCGCTCTGCGCCCACAGGCCCCACGCCAGACTCACCGCCGGCAGGCCCCGCTTGTGCCGGAACACGGCCAGCGCGTCCAGGAAGGCGTTCGCCGCCGCGTAGTTGCTCTGCCCCGGCGCGCCGAGCGTGCCCGCCGCCGACGAGAACAGCACGAACGCCGATAGGTCCATGCCCTCGGTCAGCTCGTGTAGGTGCAGGGCACCCGCCACCTTCGGATCCAGCACCCGCCGGAACCGCTCGGCCGTCTGGTTCTGCACCACCCCGTCGTCCAGGACGGCGGCCAGGTGCACCACCGCGGTCAGCGGACGCTCCGCGGGCACCGACCGCAGCACCGCCGCGACCTCCTCCCGCCGGGACACGTCACAGGCCTCGACCACCACAGAACGGGCGCCCGCCGCCTCCAGCCCGGCGACCAGCTCCGCCGTCCCCGGCGCGTCCGGACCCCGGCGCGAGGTCAGCACCAGGTGCCGCACCCCGTGCTCGCGCACCAGGTGCCGCGCCACCAGCCGGCCCAGCTCGCCCGTACCGCCCGTCACCAGCACCGTGCCGTCCGGGTCCGGTACCCCCGGCACCGTCAGCACGATCTTCCCGACGTGACGGCCCTGCGCCATGTGCCGGAACGCGGCCGGAGCCTCCCGCACGTCGAAGGCCTCGTACGGCAGCGGCGCGAGCACACCCTCCGCCAGCAGCCCGGCGACCACCAGCAGCATCTCCTGGATCCGGTCCGCGCCCGCGTCCCGCAGGTCGTACGCCCGGTACGCCACCCCCGGATGGTCCGCCGCGACCCGCCCGGCATCCCGGATGTCCGTCTTGCCCATCTCCAGGAACCGGCCACCGCCCGGCATCAGCCGCAGCGACGCGTCCACGAACTCCCCGGTCAGCGAGTTCAGCACCACGTCGAACCCGCGGCCCCCGGTGGCCTCCCGCCACACCCCCTCGAACCCGGTGTCGCGGGACGAGGCGATCCGCTCGTCCGGCAGGCCCAGCGCCCGAAGGTGCTCCCACTTCGCGGGCCCCGCCGTACCGAAAGCCTCGGCCCCGAAGTGCCGCGCCAACTGCACCGCGGCCATGCCCACACCACCGGCCGCGGCATGCACCAGCAGCCGCTCGCCGGCCCGCAGCCCGCCCAGGTCGTGCAGGCCGTAGTAGGCCGTCAGGAACACCAGGGGGACCGTGGCCGCCCGCACGAACGACAAGCCGTCCGGGATCCGCACCATCAGCCGCGCGTCCACGCACACCTCGGTGCCGAACGTGCCCGTGGCCAGACCCATCACCCGGTCCCCGGGACGCAGGCCCGTCACGTCGGGCGCCGCCTCCACCACGACACCGGCGCACTCCAGACCCAGCCGCGGCGACCGCACCACGTCCAGCGCGTTGAGCACGTCCCGGAAGTTCATGCCCGCCGCCCGGACCGCAACCCGCACGTGCCCGGCCGGCAGCGGCTCCGGCTGCGCCACCCGGAACGCGAACGCGTCCAGCCGGCCCCGCTCCCGGATGTCCAGGTACCAGGGCTGCCCGCCCGGACCCGGCGCGACCGCCGCGTCCGCGGCCGCCGCCCGCAGCAGCCGCGGCACCAGCACGCCGTCACCGCGCAGCACCAGCTCCGGCTCGCCCTCCACCGCCAGGGCCCGCGCCAGCAGCCCCCGGTCGGTCACGTCCGAACCCACGTCGACCAGCCGCAGCGACCGGCCCGGATGCTCCGCCCGCACCGCCCGCAGCAGACCGGCCAGCGGCGCCTCGGCCGGCAGCCCGGCCCGGTCCTCCGGCCGGGCCACCGACGCGTCCCGGGTGACCCACACGATCTCCGTGCCGTCGAGCACCGGATCCGACAGGAACTCCTGCACCTGCCGCAGCACCCGGACCGTCACTTCCCCGACCTGCCCCGCATCCGCGGCGCTCCCCGCGGAAGCGGTCGCCGCCGGCCCGGTCAGGTCGACCACCACCCGGGCCGGCCCCGGACCGGTGGACCCCGGCCCGGTGAACCCCGGCAGGGTCCCGTCCCCGGCCACCGCCTCGACCCCCAGCCACTCGCCGACGAACCCGCCGTCGCCGAAACCGGTCAGCACCGGCGGCCCGTCCGCCGCCCCGGCACCCTCCGCGACCTCCGCGACCTCCGGGACCTCCGGGACCTCCGGGATCCGCTCCGGCTCCAGCGGCTGGTGCCCGAGCACGAACAGGTGCTCCACACCCGCCCGCGGCGCCGTCGCCGCACGCAGCGCGGCGACCTCGGCCCGCCGCGCCTCCAGACCGCCGGCCGTCAGCACCAGCCCGCCCGCCGGGTCGGTCACCACCAGCCGGACCGCCGATTCCCCGGTCCGCTCGGCCCGCACCCGCAACTCGGTCCCGCCCGTGGCGTACAGGACCACGTCGGACCAGGCGAACGGCATCAGCACGGTGTCCGCACCGCCGCCTTCCGCACCGCCGCCGTCCGTACCGCTCCCCTCCGTACCGCTCCCGTCCGTGCCGCCCTCGTCCGCCGCCGCCAGCAGGTGCAGCGCCGCGTCCAGCAGCGCCGGATGCACTCCGTACCCGGCCACGGCCTCCGCCGCGTCCTCCGCCGCGTCCTCCGGCAACCGCACGGTCCCGAGCACCGCGTCACCCGACCGCCAGGCCTCCACCAGCCCCTGGAAGAGCGGCCCGTACTCCAGCCCCCGCTCCTCACAGCGCTCGTAGAACCCGTCCAGCGCGACCGGCTCCGCCCCGGGCACCGGCCAGCCGGCAGCACCCGCCACGACGTCCGCCGCACCCGCCGCACCCGCCGAGGCCGGCCCGTCCGCCAGCTCACCGGTCGCGTTCCGGGACCACGCCACGTCCTCCGACGCGTCCTCCGGCCGGCTGTGCACCGACACCACCCGCCGGCCCCCGCCGTCCGGCGCCCCCACCCGTACCTGGAGCCGCAGCGCGACCCCCGGATGCAGCACCATCGGCTGGGCCAGGGTCAGCTCGGCGACCCGCGCCGCACCCACCGCCCGCGCCGCCGCGAACGCCATGTCCAACAGACCCGTACCGGGCACCAGCACCGTCCCGGCGATCGCGTGCTCGGCCAGCCACGGCTGGTCCGCCACCGAGATCCGCCCGGTCAGCAGATGCCCCTCACCCTCGGCCAGCGCCGTCGCCGCACCCAGCCAGGGGTGCCCGGACGCCACCAGCCCCATCGAGGCGGCCTCACCCGCACCCCCCGCGCGTCGCCGCACCACCGGCTCCGGCCAGTAACGCCGCCGCCGGAACGCGTACGTCGGCAGGTCCACCGGGACACCGCCAACCCCGAACAGGACCGGCAGGTCCACCGCGTGCCCCTCCGCGTGCAGCACGGCGAGCGAACGCAGCAACTGCGCCACGTCCCCCCGCTCCCGCACCAGACTGCCCACGACGAGACCACCGCCGGCCGAGCAGGCGTCCGTCAACGGCATCCCCAGCACGGGATGCGGACTGACCTCGACGAACACCCCGAACCCGTCCGCGGCCAGACTCCCCAGGGCCCGGTCCAGCCGCACCGTCTCCCGCAGGTTCCGGCACCAGTACGCCGCGTCCAGCTCCTCCCCGGCCACGACCGCCCCGGTCACCGTCGAATAGAACGGCACGGCCGACGCGCGCGGCCGCAGCCCGGCCAGCTCCTCCGCCAGCCACGGCAGGATCGGATCCATGTGGGCACTGTGCCCGGCCGCGTCGGACTGCACCCGACGGCAGAACACCTCACGCCCGTCCAGCGCGGCCAGCAACCGTTCCACCGCGTCCGCGTCACCGGACACCACCGTCGACGAAGCCGTGTTGACCACCGCCACCGACAGCGCCGCACCGTACGGCGCGATCAGCTCCTCCACCTCCGCGACCGGCAGCTCCACCAGCGCCATACCGCCGCGCCCGCTGCACTCCCGCAGCAACGCCAGACTCCGCTGCGCCACCAGCCGGGCACCGTCCTCGAGCGACAACGCCCCGGCGACCACGGCCGCCGGCACCTCCCCCTGGCTGCTGCCGACCACCGCGGCCGGCTCCACACCCAGCGAACGCCACACCGCGGCCAGGCCGACCATCACCGTGAACAGCGCGGGCTGCACCACGTCGATCCGGTCGAACGGCGGCAACCCGCGCCGATCCCCGGCACCTTCGGCGTCCTCGGCATCCTCGGCATCCTCGGCGTTCTCCGGGGCGGCCAGCAGATCCCGCACCGACCAGCCCGTCCACGGCAGCAACGCGGCGTCACACGCCTCGACCGTCTCCCGGAACACGTCGGACTCGGCGAGCAGCCGGCGACCCATGCCCCGCCACTGACTGCCCTGCCCCGGGAACACGAACACGGGCCGACCCCGCTCCGCGGCCGTCCCGGTCACCAGGAGCGGATGCGAGATCCCGTCGGCCAGCGCACGCAGCCCGGCCACGGCCTCCGCGACCCCCGACGCGACGACACCCGCACGGTGCTCCATGTGCGTCCGCCGCAGCGCCGCCGTGAACGCGACGTCGGCGAACGGCGTCTCCGGGTGCGCCGTCAGCCAGTCCGCCCAGCGCGCGGCCTGCGCACGCAAAGCCTCCTCGTCCCCGCCCGACACCAGCAGCGGCAGCGCGGGCAGCGCGGGCCGCGCGGGCGGTGCCCCGGCGGGCGCACCCGGCGCCTCCACGACGACCGGGGCCTCTTCCAGGACCACGTGCGCGTTGGTTCCGCTGAGGCCGAACGACGAAACGCCCGCGCGGCGCGTGCGCGGTCCGCGGTTCCAGGGCCGTGGCTGCCGGAGGAGGGTGAGGCCGGTGGAGTCCCAGTCGATGTGCGGTGTGGGTTCGTCGGCGTGCAGGGTTGCCGGGAGGGTGTCGTGCTGGAGTGCGAGGACCATCTTCATGACGCCGACGACGCCTGCGGCGGCTTGGGTGTGGCCGAGGTTGGATTTGACCGATCCGAGGTGGATTTCGTGTCGTCCGAAGACTTGGGCGAGGGCTCCGGCTTCGATGGGGTCGCCGAGGGAGGTTCCGGTTCCGTGGGCTTCGATGGCGTCGATGTCGGTGGGGGTGAGGCCGCTGGCGGTGAGTGCGTCGTGGATGACGCGTTGTTGGGAGGGGCCGTTGGGGGCGGTGAGTCCGTTGCTGGCGCCGTCCTGGTTGATGGCGGAGCCTCGGATGACGGCGAGGACGTGGTCGCCGTCGCGCTGGGCGGCGGACAGCCGCTTCACCACCAGCACACCCGCACCCTCGGCCCAGATCGCACCGTCCGCCCGCGCCGAGAAGCTCTTGCACCGCGCATCCGCAGCCGTGCCCTTCAGCCGGCTGAACTCCACGAACGTCGACGGGGTCGACATCACGGTCACACCGCCGACCAGCGCCATCTCGCACTCGCCCTGCCGCAGCGCGGCCGTAGCCAGGTGCAGCGCGACCAGCGAGGAAGAACAGGCCGTGTCGACCGTCACGGCCGGCCCCTGCAACCCGAGCGCGTACGACACGCGCCCGGAGATCACACTGCTCGCGTTGCCCGTGCTCATGTACCCGTCCAGGGCTTCCAGCCCCTGCCCCTGACGGTCGTAGTCGGAGCTCATCGCCCCCAGGTAGACGCCGGTGCGGCTCTCGCGCAGGGACTCGGGCCGGATGCCGGCCCGCTCCAGCGCCTCCCAGGCGGTTTCGAGGACGAGCCGCTGCTGCGGGTCCATCGACAGCGCCTCACGCGGCGAGATCCCGAAGAAGGCGGCATCGAACTCCTCCAGCCCCTCCAGGAAGCCGCCTTCACGCACGTAGCTCTTGCCGACCGCCTCCGGGTCGGGGTCGTACAGGTCCAGCCCGTCCCACCGGGACGGGAAAGGACCGATGGCGTCCCCACCGGAAGCCAGCAGCTCCCACAACCCCTCCGGGCTGTCGATCCCGCCCGGCAGGCGGCACGCCATCGACACGACCGCGACAGGTTCGTCGGCCGCCCCGCCCTCCCGTACACCGACTGTCGCCGACCCGCGTACCCGCGCCTCCGGCCCGGCCGCGGCGTCAAGACGCTCCAGTAGGAGGTTGGCGACGGCGGTGGGGGTGGGGTGGTCGAAGGCGAGGGTGGCGGGGAGGGTGGTGCCGGTGGTTGTGGAGAGGCGGCGTCGGAGTTCGACGGCCATGAGGGAGTCGAGGCCGAGTTCTTTGAAGGCCTGGTGTTCGCCGATGGTGTCGGGGGTGGGTGCGCCGAGGACGACGGCGGCTTCTTCCCGGACGATGCGGAGGAGGTAGGGCAGCCGGTCGGTTTCGGTGAGGGCGTGCAGTTGTGCGGTGAAGGACTGCTCGGCGCGGTCGGTGGTGGGGGTGGTGGTGCGTCGGGTGGGCCGGCGGACGAGCCCGCGGAGCAGGGCGGGGGTGTTCTCGAGGCGTGTGGTGTCCAGTTTGACGGGGACGAGGTGGGGGTGGGGTTGGGTGAGGGCTGCGTCGAGGGTGGTGAGGGCTTGGGTGTGTGTGAGGGCGCCGAAGCCTTGGCGGTGCATGCGTGAGATGTCGGCGTGGGTGAGGGTTGCGGTCAGGCCGGTTCCGGTTTGTTGCCATAGGCCCCAGGAGAGGCTGGTGGCGGGCAGGCCGTGGTGGTGGCGGTGTGTGGCGAGGGCGTCGAGGGCGGTGTTGGCGGCGGCGTAGTTGCTTTGGCCGGGGGTGCCGAGGACGCCGGAGGCGGAGGAGTAGAGGACGAAGGCGGCGAGGTTGAGGCCGAGTTGGGTGGACACCTCGTGCAGGTGGAGGGCGCCGAGGGTTTTGGGTGCCATGACCTGTGTGAGGCGTTGGGTGGTTTGGTGGGTGAGGAGTCCGTCGTCGAGGACGGCGGCGAGGTGGAAGATGCCGGTCCAGGGGTGGGACGGGTCGATGTCGGTCAGCAGTGTCCGGACCTGGTCGGGGTCGGCGGCGTCGCAGGCGAGGACGCGGACGGTTTCGGCCCCGGCTTCGGTCAGCTCGGTGACGAGGTGTTGTGAGTCGCCTCGGCGGTTGGTGAGGACGAGGTGGCGGATGCCGTGTCGGGTCACGAGGTGGTGGGCGAGGGCTTGGCCGAGCTCGCCGGTGCCGCCGGTGATCAGGACCGTTCCCTCGGGGTCCAGCCTTCGGGTGGTGTCGTCATGTGCTGCTGTGGCGCGGACGAGGCGGGGGGCGAGGAGCTGCCCGTCACGCGCCAGCAACTCGGGTTCGCCGGTCACCTGGAGCGCTGCGCTGAGTGCCTCGTCGTCGTTGGTGTCGATGAGACGGATGACGTGTTCGGGGTGTTCGTTGCGTGCGGAGCGGGCGAGTCCCCACAGGGTGGCTTGTGCGGGGTCGTCGATGGCGCCGTTGGTGACGAGTACGAGTTCGCCGGTCGTGGTGGCGTCGGTGAGGGCTTCTTGGAGGGTGGTCAGGCCGCGTGACGCGATCTCGGTGAGGGTGCCGGTCCAGGCGCGGGCGTCGATGACGGTCCGCTCGGCTGCTGCCGTCACCGGGCTGGTGACCGGCTGGAACTCCACCCGGAACAGGTTGTCGACCCTCACACCCGCACGGATCTGTTCTGGAGTGGCCTCACGGACCTGGAGACCCTCCACACGGGCAACAGGGTCTCCGGCCTCGTCGGCCAGCCAGATGCGTGCCACTCCCTCTTCGACGTCCAGCTCTGCGCGTACGCGCAGCGCGGTGCCCGCGACCTTTTCCAGCTGCACACCGGTCCACTCGAACGGCAGCGCGACGGTGTCGTGAGAGGGAAGGAGCGTGTGCAGCGCGGCGTCCAACAGCGCAGGGTGGACACCGAACTCGCCCGCAGGCGTGTCCTGCGGTAGCCGGACGAGCCCGTAGGCGCTCTGCTCGTCGCGCCAGAGCTCGGCAAGCCCGCGGAAGGCCGGCCCGTACTCGATGCCAAGACCCTCCAGGCGCTCGTAGAAGCCGTCCAGCTCGATCTGTGCAGCGCCGACCACAGGCCACTGCACCAGGCCTTCGAAACCTTCGGAGGTGAGCGTCTGCTCTGCGCCCAGTCGGCCGCTGGCGTGCTGGGTCCAGGACTCGTCGCGTCGGCTGAACACGGCGACGTGTCCCTGGTTGACGGTGACCTGGAGGCGCAGGTCGCCCTCCTCGGGCAGGACGAGCGGCTCCAGCAGGGTGAGCTCCTCGACTCGGCCGGCTCCCACGTGATGACCGACCGTAAGCGCCAGTTCCAGGACGGCCGTGCCGGGGACGATGACGGTGCCGTGCACCGTGTGGTCGGTGAGCCAGGGGAACTCTCGGCGCGAGATCCGGCCGCTGAACACGTGCCCTTCACCGTCAGCCAGCTCCGTGACCGCGGCCAGCCACGGATGGTCACCGGCTTCGAGGCCGGCGGAGGTCACGTTGGACGTGCGGGGGAGCTCGATCCAGTACCGCTCGCGTTGGAAGGCGTAGGTGGGGAGGTCGAGGTGGGTTCCGGTGGCGAGGGCGGGTGTCCAGTCGATGGTGTGGCCGTGGGTGTGGAGTTCGAGGAGTGCGGTCAGGAAGCCCTGCACCTCGTTGGTGTGGCGTTGGGTGGTGGGGGTGAGGTGGCTGGTGGTGTCTTCGGGCAGGTTCTCGGCGGTGAGGGGGGTGAGGACCGCCTGGGGCCCGATTTCGAGGTAGTGGCGGGTGCCGGCCTGGTCGAGGTGGTGGATCTGCTGGTCGAAGTGGACGGTGTCGCGGACGTGCCGGACCCAGTAGTCGGCGTCCCGCTGGCCGTCGACGGGTGGCATGTCGATGGTGGGCGGGTTGTAGGTGAGCGTGCGGGTGATCTGGTGGAAGGCGTCGAGCATGGGTTCCATCAGGGTGGAGTGGAACGCGTGCGAGACGGTCAGGCGCCGGGTCTTGTGGCCTCGCTCCTCCAGGACCGCGGCCAGCGCGAGGACGGCTTCCTCGCCACCGGAGAGCACCACTGACTGCGGCCCGTTGACGGCGGCGATGTCGACATTGCCGGTGATCAGTTCACGTACGTCCGCCTCGCCGGCGCGGACGGAGACCATGGCTCCGCCGCGGGGCAGTTCGCCCATGAGGCGGGCTCGGGCCGCTACGAGGGTGCAGGCGTCGGCCAGCGACAGGACACCGGCGACGTGTGCGGCGGCGATCTCGCCCACCGAGTGCCCGGTGACCGCATCGGGCCGGACCCCGAAGGACTCCACGAGCCGGTAGAGAGCGACCTCGTAGGCGAAGAGGGCGGGCTGGGTGATGTTCGTGTCGTGGATGTCGTCGCCGGAGGAGAACGCGATCTGCTTCACGTCCTCCCCGAAGTGCGCGCACACGGCGTCGAAGGCTTCGGCGAAGGCGGGGAAGGCCTGATACAGGTCGCGGCCCATGCCCGGGCGCTGCGCGCCCTGTCCGGAGAAGAGGAACGCCAGGCGCGGTGCGGCGGTGACCGGACCCGTGCCGGTGGCGTCGTCGTGGGCGATGGTTCGCAGTCCGGTGATCAGTTCGTCCATCGACCCTGCGACGACACCGGCCCGGTAGGGGAAGGCCGTGCGCCGGGCAGCCGAGTACGCGACGTCCGCGAGCACCGATTCCGGGCGTGCCTCCAGCCAGTCCGCCAGCCGGCCCGCGTTCTCCGCGCGCGCGGCGGCCGTGTGCCCCGACACCACCACCGGAACAGGAACAGGAACAGAAACAGGAACAGGAGCCGGAGCAGTGGTCCGCGGCTCGTCCCGAGCCTCGACCACCGGAGCTTCCTCCAGCACCACGTGCGCGTTGGTGCCGCTCAGCCCGAACGACGAAACGCCCGCGCGCCGGACCCGCTCGCCCTTGGGCCAGTCACGGGCCCGCTGGAGCAGGGTGAGGCCACTGTCCGCCCAGTCGACGTGCGGACTGGGCTCATCCGCGTGCAGGGTTGCCGGGAGGGTGTCGTGCTGGAGTGCGAGGACCATCTTCATGACGCCGACGACGCCTGCGGCGGCTTGGGTGTGGCCGAGGTTGGATTTGACCGATCCGAGGTGGATTTCGTGTCGTCCGAAGACTTGGGCGAGGGCTCCGGCTTCGATGGGGTCGCCGAGGGAGGTTCCGGTTCCGTGGGCTTCGATGGCGTCGATGTCGGCGGGGGTGAGGCCGCTGGCGGTGAGTGCGTCGTGGATGACGCGTTGTTGGGAGGGGCCGTTGGGGGCGGTGAGTCCGTTGCTGGCGCCGTCCTGGTTGATGGCGGAGCCTCGGATGACGGCGAGGACGCGGTCGCCGTCGCGCTGGGCGGCGGACAGCCGCTTCACCACCAGCACACCCGCACCCTCGGACAAGCCGGTCCCGTCAGCCTGGGACGAGAAGCTCTTCGAGCGTCCGTCGGCCGCGGCGCCCCTGAGACGGCTGAACTCGACCATGGTCGACGGGGTCGACATCACGGTCACACCGCCGACCAGCGCCATCTCGCACTCGCCCTGCCGCAGCGCAGTCACCGCCAGGTGCAGCGCCACGAGCGAGGACGAGCACGCGGTGTCCACGGTGACCGCGGGCCCCTGCAAGCCGAGGGCGTACGACACCCGGCCCGACACGACGCTGCTCGCATTGCCCGTACTGACGTAGCCGTCGAGGGCGTCCAGGTCGTAACCCTGCTGATTGCCGTAGTCGGAGCTCATCGCCCCCAGGTAGACGCCCGTGCGGCTCTCGCGCAGTGACTCGGGTCGGATGCCGGCCCGCTCCAGCGCCTCCCAGGCGGTTTCGAGGACGAGCCGCTGCTGCGGGTCCATCGACAGCGCCTCACGTGGCGAGATCCCGAAGAAGGACGCATCGAAGCCCTCGGCGTCCCTCACGAAGCCGCCCTGGCGGGTGTAGCTCTTGCCGACCGCCTCCGGGTCGGGGTCGTACAGGTCCAGCCCGTCCCACCGGGACGGGAACGGACCGATGGCGTCCCCACCGGAAGCCAGCAGCTCCCACAACCCCTCCGGAGTGTCGATCCCGCCCGGCAGGCGGCATGCCATCGACACGACCGCGATCGGCTCCGAACGCGCAGCACGCTCCGCGCTCAGCTCCTTCTCCGTCTCCACCAGAGCCGTGGTGGCGCGGCGCAGGTAGGACTCAAGCTTCTCGACTTGGGACGCGGTCACGAGTTCACTCCAAGCTTGCGGTCGAGGAACTGGAGGAGGTCGTCCGTGCTACCGGACTCAAGCTCGGGCTCCAGTGCTTCGGGGACGACGGCCACGGCGAGGCCGTCCTTGAGTTCCAGGAGGCGGGAGACTAGCCCGAGCTCCTCGATTTGCTGCGGAGTCGCGCTGCGCAACAGGTCGACGACGCTGTCTATCTGCGTCTTCGTCACATGCCGCTCCCGCTGGCTCGGGGGCGCGGTAGCGGCTGAGGTCGCAGGGGCGAGCTGTGCATGCAGGAGGTTGGCGACGGCGGTGGGGGTGGGGTGGTCGAAGGCGAGGGTGGCGGGGAGGGTGGTGCCGGTGGTGGTGGAGAGGCGGCGTCGGAGTTCGACGGCCATGAGGGAGTCCAGGCCGAGCTCTTTGAAGGCCTGGTGTTCGCCGATGGTGTCGGGGGTGGGTGCGCCGAGGACGACGGCGGCTTCTTCCCGGACGATGCGGAGGAGGTAGGGCAGCCGGTCGGTTTCGGTGAGGGCGTGCAGTCGTGCGGTGAAGGACTGCTCGGCGCGGTCGGTGGTGGGGGTGGTGGTGCGTCGGGTGGGCCGGCGGACGAGCCCGCGGAGCAGGGCGGGGGTGTTCTCGAGGCGTGTGGTGTCCAGCTTGACGGGGACGAGGTGGGGGTGGGGTTGGGTGAGGGCTGCGTCGAGGGCGGTGAGGGCTTGGGTTTGTGTGAGGGCGCCGAAGCCTTGGCGGTGCATGCGTGAGATGTCGGCGTGGGTGAGGGTTGCGGTCAGGCCGGTTCCGGTTTGTTGCCATAGGCCCCAGGAGAGGCTGGTGGCGGGCAGGCCCTGGTTGCGGCGGTGTGTGGCGAGGGCGTCGAGGGCGGTGTTGGCGGCGGCGTAGTTGCTTTGGCCGGGGGTGCCCAGGACGCCGGAGGCGGAGGAGTAGAGGACGAACGCGTCGAGGTTGAGGCCGAGTTCGGTGGACACCTCGTGCAGGTGGAGCGCACCAAGGGTCTTGGGTTCGAGGACTCGGTTGAGGCGTTGGGTGGTTTGGTGGGTGAGGAGTCCGTCGTCGAGGACGGCGGCGAGGTGGAAGATCCCGGTCCAGGGACGGGACGGGTCGATGTCGGTCAGGAGCGTCCGGACCTGGTCGGGGTCGGCGGCGTCGCAGGCGAGGACGCGGACGGTTTCGGCCCCGGCTTCGGTCAGCTCGGTGACGAGGTGTTGCGCGTGGGGGGTTTGGTCGCCTCGGCGGTTGGTGAGGACGAGGTGGCGGATGCCGTGTCGGGTCACGAGGTGGTGGGCGAGGGCTTGGCCGAGCTCGCCGGTGCCGCCGGTGATCAGGACCGTTCCCTCGGGGTCCAGCCTTCGGGTGGTGTCGTCCTGTACGGCTGTGGCGCGGACGAGGCGGGGGGCGAGGAGCTGCCCGTCACGCGCCAGCAACTCGGGCTCGCCGGTCACCTGGAGCGCTGCGCTGAGTGCCTCGTCGTCGTCGGTGTCGATGAGACGGATGACGTGTTCGGGGTGTTCGTTGCGTGCGGAACGGGCGAGTCCCCACAGGGTGGCCTGGGCGGGGTCGTCGACGGCCCTGCTGGTGACGAGGACGAGTTCGCCGGTCGTCGCGGCGTCGGTGAGGGCTCCCTGGAGGGCGGTCAGGCCGCGTGACGCGATCTCGGTGAGGGTGCCGGTCCAGGCGCGGGCGTCGATGACGGTCCGCTCGGCCGCTGCCGTCACCGGGCTGGTGACCGGCTGGAACTCCACCCGGAACAGGTTGTCGACCCTCACACCCGCACGGATCTGCTCGGGGCTCGCCTCACGCAGGAGCAGACCGTCCGCGCTGGCCACCGGCGTTCCGTACTCGTCGGCTACCGCGAGCCTGGCGACCGATCCTTCGGTATCCAGTCGTGCATGCACGCGGAGCGCGGTGCCCGCGACCTTTTCCACCTGCACACCGGTCCACTCGAACGGGAGCAGAACTCCCTCATCGGCCTTCAGACCCTTCATGGCGTGCAGGGCGGCGTCAAGCAGGGCGGGATGGATGCAGAAGTCCCCCACGGCTTCGCCGTCGGGCAGCCGGACGAGCCCGTACACGTTCTCGTCCTTGCGCCAGAGCTCCGTCAGCCCCTGGAAGGCAGGCCCGTACTCGATTCCCTGATCGCAGAAGCGCTCGTAGAAGGCGTCCAGATCGATCTGCTCCGCGCCGGCGACGGGCCACTGCCGCAGGGGTTCGAAGTCTTCGGAACTCAGGGCAGTGACTTCGCCGAGTCGGCCGGTGGCGTGGTGGGTCCAGGTGTCGTGGTGGCGGGTGTGGATGGTGAGGTGGTTGTCGGTGACGGTGATCTGGAGGCGGAGGTCGTCGTTTTCGGGGAGGACGACGGGTTCGAGGAGGGTGAGTTCTTCGACTCGTTGCGTTCCGAGGTGTTGGCCGGCGGCGAGTGCGAGGTCGAGGAGGGCGGTGCCGGGGACGATGACCGTGCCGAACACGGTG
Organism: Streptomyces sp. NPDC012888; assembly: GCF_042900645.1. Lineage (NCBI taxonomy): Bacteria > Bacillati > Actinomycetota > Actinomycetes > Kitasatosporales > Streptomycetaceae > Streptomyces > Streptomyces sp. NPDC012888. The sequence goes on from NZ_JBIBBM010000017.1 coordinate 205,526, forward strand.
TGGTCGGTGAGCCAGGGGGAGTCGCGGTG
>NZ_JBIBBM010000018.1:0-202317 GCF_042900645.1 Streptomyces sp. NPDC012888
CGACGAAGGAGCGCCCTTGACAGGGCGGACGGCCCCGGAAGGACGATGGGACGGACGGGCAACCACCCCGACGCCTCACCAGCGCCGCCCGAGTGGGCCCACCCACCCCTACCCCCGCCCCGCATTCACGCCCAGGTCCGGTGGGCCCACCCGCCCCCCCCCCCGTCCGGCGTCCAACGCCCCCGCCCCCGTCCGGCGTCCAACGCCCCCGCCCCCGTCCGGCGTCCAACGCCCCCACCCCCGCCCCGCGTCCAACGCCCCCGCCCCGGCGGGCCCACCCGCCCCGCCCAAGCTGGCCGACCCACCCCCCTCGTCCTACCGCCCCCCGGACACCCGCAGCACCGTGCCCGTCGTGTACGAGGCGTCGGGGGAGAGGAGCCAGGCCACGGCGGCGGCGATTTCGGTGGGGAGGCCGGGGCGGCGGAGGGGGATCGTGGCGGCTGCCTTCGCCGGGCGGTCGGCGTCGCCCATCGCGGCGTGCATGTCCGTCTCGATGACGCCGGGGGCCACCGCGTTGACCCGGATGCCTGACGGGCCGAGTTCCTTGGCGAGGCCCACGGTCAGGGCGTCGGTCGCCGCCTTGGTCGCCGCGTAGTGCACGTACTCGTCCGGGCTGCCCAGGGTGGCCGCCGCCGAGGACAGGTTGACGATCGCGCCGCCGCCCGCGGAGGTCATCTCGCGGGCCGCCCGACGGCAGCACAGCAGGTAGCCGAGCAGGTTGACCTCCACCACCCGCCGCAGGTCCTCGGTCTTCGCGTCGGCCAGGATCCCCAGCGGGCCCGTCACACCGGCGTTGTTCACCAGGCCGGTCACCGGCCCGAGTTCGGTCGCCGCCACGTCGAACAGCCGCTCCACGTCGGCCTCCACCGAGGTGTCGGCCCGGACCGTGACGCAGCGCGCACCGGCCGCCCGTACCGCCGCCGCGGTGGACTCGGCCGCCGCGCCGTCCCGGACGTACCCGACGACGAGGTCGTGACCGTCGGCGGCCAGCCGTGCGCAGGTGGCCGCGCCGATACCGCGGCTGCCGCCGGTGACGATGGTGACGGGACGTGACATCGGTGCGCTCCCCAGGTCGGTGGACAAGCCCAGGGGAGTGTAGATGGCATCTGCACCTAACGGCTACAGGGGGACGGCCACCACCGTCGAGGCCGTCGCCGGGCCGCGCCAGTCCGCGCCAGTCCGCTCGGTTCGCGCAACGCGGCACATAGCAGAGGGGAAAACCGCTCGCCCACCGAAAATGAACCGGCAAAGGTGAGGTCCATGTCGACCTTGAAAGTCACCGCGGAAGTCCTGACCGTCCACGAGCACCCCAACGCCGACGCCCTCGAGCTGGCCCAGGTCGGCCTCTACCGGGCCGTCGTCGCCAAGGGCCGCCACCGCACCGGCGACGTGGCCCTCTACATCCCCGAACAGGCCGTCCTGCCCGCGGCGTTGATAGAGGAGCTCGGCCTGACCGGCCGCCTCGCCGGCGGCGAGGCCAACCGCGTCAAGGCGGTCCGGCTGCGCGGTCAGCTCTCCCAGGGCCTGGTGTGCGTCCCGCGCGCCGTCGACGGCGTCGACCTGGAGCGCGCGGCGGCCGAGGGCACGGACTTCGCGGCTCTGCTCGGCATCACCAAGTGGGTGCCGCCGGTCCCGACCAGCATGAGCGGAGACGTCGAGTCCGCCCCCGACCTCCTGCCCTGGGTCGACGTCGAGAACCTCCAGCGCCACCCCGACGTCTTCGAGCCCGGCGAGCCGGTGGTGCTCACCGAGAAGCTGCACGGCACCGCCTGCCTGCTCACCTACCTGGCGGAGGACGGACGGGTACTGGTCTCCTCCAAGGGCTTCGGCGCGAAGGGGCTGGCCCTCAAGGAGGACGAGCGCAACCTGTACTGGCGGGCCGTCCGCGCCCACGGTGTGCCCGAGGCCGCCGCCCGGCTCGCCGAGCGGCTCGGCGCGACCCGCGTCGGCGTCTTCGGCGAGGTCTACGGGGCGGGCGTCCAGGACCTGGCGTACGGGTCCGACGCCCGCACCACCGGGCCGGGTTACGCCGTGTTCGACGTCAGCGCCGAGATCGACGGCCGGGTCCGCTGGCTGGACCCCGTGGAGCTCCTGGACGGCGTCCTCCCGCTCGTGCCGCGCCTGTACGAGGGCCCGTACGACGAGGCCGTCGTCCTGGAGCTGGCCTCCGGGCGCGAGACCGTCTCCGGCCGGGCCCTGCACATCCGCGAGGGCGTGGTGGTCCGGGCCGCCGCCGAGCGGTACAGCCCGGTGACCGGCGGCCGGGCCATCGCGAAGGCGGTCAGCCTGGCCTACCTCACCCGCAAGGGCGGCACCGAGTACGAGTGAGCGCCGCGCGGCCGCCGCGCCGCGCCCGCCGCGCCCGCCCGGTCAGGGCAGGCCACGGGCTCACTCGTCGTTGGCGGGCAGGCTGTCCATGAAGGAGCTCACCGAGAACACGGCCCGGCCAGCGCCGGCCGGGCCGTACCCGGGCGGCGAGCTGAGGCCGAACTCCTCCATCGTCGCCCGGTACTCCTGGAGCAGCCGGATGTGGTACTCCAGCGGGGCGCCGTGCGGGTTGGCCTTGCCGAGCGGGGTGGTGGGCTCCGGGCACCAGGTGGTGAACCGCGGCGTGATGCCGTGCGACATGAAGTACCGCAGGCCCTCCACCGTCGAGTCGATCGCCTCGTCCACGGTCGTGAAACCGAACGGCTCGGCCATCTCCACGCCCGCCACGAAGTTGGGGATCACGTTGCGCGCGCCGAACACCTCGGCGGACTCCAGGATCCGGCGGTGCCACTCGTCCCGGCCGATGTACTGCTCCTTGCCGGGGCAGTACAGCTCGAACAGGCGGCGGTCCCACACCTCGTAGTTGGGGTGGTAGATGCGCACGCCGTAGTCGTAGAACCGCTGTACGTCCTCGCGGGGCAGCGCCTGGGCGACCACCTTGCCGGTCCACCGGCCCGGGAACCGCTCCTCGATGGCCTTGGCGTACTGCCCGTAGAAGTCGGCCTCGTCCTTGCCGCCGACCTGCGACGTGATCGCGCCGCCGGTGAGGGTGTACGCCTTCGACGCCTTCGCCGTGTCGTACTTGTCGATGATCTCCAGGGCCTCCAGGATCTCGTCGAGCTGCTTGACCCCGGTGTACGGCCGGCCGGCCGCCTTGTGCTGGCGCCAGTTGTGGTTGATGTCGCAGTACTGGCACTCCTGCTTGGCGCCGAAGTACTGGCACACCCGGAACACGGTGAGGTAGATCAGGTAGCCCCACTGGATGGTGGGCGCCACCTCCATCACGGACTTCCCGTTGGACAGCTTGTGCCGGTAGTACTCGGGCATCGGCGGCAGTCCGACGTCGGCGATCCGCACCCCGTCCAGCCACAGGCCCAGCAGACCGTCCGCGTCGGCGGCGACCCGGTAGGGCGAGGCGGGGTTCACACGGACCGAGACCACGGTCCGGCGCAGCTCGTACGGGCCGCCGGTGAGGACGATCTCCTCCGGCGGGCGGCGCAGGGCGGCCGCACCGAGCTCGGGCAGGGTCCGGTGGTCGAAGGAGAAGATGAAGTACGACTTGGGCTTGACCTCGCCCGACTCGTTGTCGCTGAGCGCGGACTCGTCGAACGCGATGCCCCCGCGCAGCAGGTCCTCCTTGATCACCGCCTCGCGGGGAACCTGCGGGAACCGGGCCATCAGGGATTCGATGGTGTCGGTCCGGCGCGGGCTGTCGGCGTCGGTGGTCTGCTCAGGTGCGAAGTGTCCGGTCACCCGTCCACAAATACCAGCACGCCCCGCGGGACCTGCCCGGAGGGTCCTCATTCGTCCCAGGGCAGCCGGACGGCCTCGATCTCCGCGTCGCCGACGAGGGCCCGCACCAGGGTCGGCGGCCCGGCCACCTTGGTGCCCCACAGGTCCCAGTCGGTGTACGTGACCCAGGACCGGTCGGCCGGCCAGAGGTTCGAGGCGGTGGCCTCCATGCCCGGGACGTCGTACAGGGCGGGCGCGTCGCCGAGCCGGCCGGTGATCACGTGGTGGTCGTGGATGTCGCCCCACTCCTGGGTCACGAACGGGCAGAAGTAGGCGAAGCAGCGGGTGTCCGGCCCCTGCGGGCTGTGCTCCAGCAGGATCTTGACCAGTCGGTTCCAGGTCTCCCGGTCGAGGGAGCCCTCCGTCGGCGGCCGGATGCCGACGGGCCAGCTGCCGTCGCCGAGCCTGCCGTCGGGGGCACTGCGGAACGAGGGCAGCGCGCCCTCGGCCACCACCGGGTCCCCGGTGCGTTCGGCGAGCTCGGCCCAGCGCAGGCGCCGCCAGCCCGGGCCGGGGTGCTCGGCCCGGCCGAGGGTGCCGCCGGTCGCCACGCCGACCTCGTGCACGCGGAAGTCGACGCCGCGCACCCCGCGCGGCACCTCGACGTCACCGGCGGCGATGTCGGCGCGCAGCAGTTCGTCGTGCGAGACGACGCCGGGGCCGAGCTCGCTCTCGTACATGGCGTTCAGCACCCATGCCGCGTCGGGGCGGCGGGGGACGGGGAAACCGAGGACCCCGTCGTCCTGGCACAGCTCGGCGAGCCAGTCGGCCTCGGCGGAGGCGGCGCGCTGCCAGGGGTGGCCGGTACCGGTGTCGAACATGTGCCCATCCTCGCACCGGGCCCACCGCCATCCCTGCCGTCCCTGCCGTCCCCGGCGCCCCCGGGGCCCCAGACACCCCTAGACCCCATCAGCCGGCCCAGTCGGCCTGGTGGCCGCGCGACAGCCGCCAGATCACGTCGATACCGGTCTCCGCCGGCGCCGGGGGCTCCTCCGGGTCGACCCGCGGCCCGCGGTACACCTCGGTGAAGCCGAGGCGCCGGGCGACGGCACCGCTGGCCGGGTTGGCCTCGTCGTGGTGGATCTCGACGCGGTCGACGCCGGGCATCCGCCGGCCCGCGCCGACGAGGGCGGCGGCGGCCGCGGTGGCGAGACCGCGCCCCGTCCAGGCGGGGTGCAGCCAGTAGCCGATCTCCGCCCCGCCCGGACCGATGCGGCGCATCAGAGCGCAACTGCCGACGGCGGCGCCGTCCGAGGTGATGGCGTAGTGGTAGCCCTCGCCGGAGGCCCACTCCTCCTCGCAGCGGGCGAGGTACCGCTCGGCCTGGGCGCGGTCGTGCGTCGCGGCGAACGGCATCCAGGGCAGCAGGTGATCACGGGAGTCGGTGATCAGCCGGTCGAGGACGTCGATGTCCTGCGGGCGCCAGCGGCGCAGTACGGCAGGCTTCGAGCGGAGTGTTTCGGCGGGGTGCTCCATGATCGGATCCTCGCCCAGCCGGACCCCGCCCGGCAACGCCATTAGCCCCCCAACGGCCCCGCGCCTCAATCGCCGGCGAGGCTGGAGGTGCCGGGCGGAGCCCGCCGGCCGGGCGGGGCTTGTGAAGCCCGAGCGGCGTTTGAGCGGGTCCGGCCGGGGCTCGGCCCGGGCTTCGGGGCTTCGCCCCGCGCCCCGCGCCTCAATCGCCGGCGAGGCTGGAGGTGCCGGGCGGGGCCTGCGGGCCGGGCGGGGCTTGTGAAGCCCGAGCGGCGTTTGAGCGGGTCCGGCCGGGGGCTCGGCCCGGGCTTCGGGGCTTCGCCCCGCGCCCCGCGCCTCAATCGCCGGCGAGGCTGGAGGTGCCGGGCGGGGCCTGCCGGCCGGGCGGGGCTTGTGAAGCCCGAGCGGCGTTTGAGCGGGTCCGGCCGGGGGCTCGGCCCGGGCTTCGGGGCTCCGCCCCGCGCCCCGCGCCTCAAGCGCCGGCGGGGCTGGGAGTTGCCGGGCGGGGCCCGCCGGCCGGGCGGGGCTTGTGAAGCCCGAGCGGCGTTTGAGCGGGCCCGGCGGGGGCTCCGCCCGGGCTCCGGGGCTCCGCCCCGGCTCTTCGGCGGCCGGTACCGGCGGGGCGGGGGAAGGCCCCCGCGGGGGACGAGGGGCCGGGGGCCGACCGGGGGCTTACGTGAGGGTGGGGACGGTGCCCGGGTCCGGGAGGGTGGTCTCGACCCCGCGCAGGTCGGCCGCCCACGACTCCACCAGCGCCAGCAGTGCCGCCCGGGGCGGCGGCGTGCGGCCCAGGCCGACCGCGAAGTGCGCGGACGTACGGCCGGTACGGAACGGCCGGGGCCAGGCGTGCGCGTCGGGGGAGCCGGACACCTCCAGCGCCCCGAGCAGCGCCCGCATCCGACCCCGCATCCGGCCCAGCGCCTCCTCGAACTCCGCCTCCCCGGCACCCCGGACGGTCACCACCACCCAGGCCGCGTGCCGTCGGTGCAGCGGCGGTGCCGTGACCGGCCCGTCGGGGGCGCCGGCCTCGAGCGCCTCCCAGGCCTGGTAGAGCTCCTGGACCAGCAGGTCCCGGAACCCGGCCGTGACCTGCCCGGTGCAGCTGCGGACCGGCGCGGCCGGGGTCAGCACGACGACCGGGTCCGCGCCGGGCCCCGTCTCCGCCGCGCCCGTCAGGGACACCGGCTCGCGCCAGTCCCAGGCCGCCCAGGTCGCGAAGAACTCCCGCCACAGCCGCTCCGGTTCCTCCGGAGCGGCGGAGGCCAGCACCACCCGGGCCGCGAGTACCGCCCAGGCCACCCCCGGCAGACCGCCGTGCGGAGCCGAGTCCAGGCCGCGGGCCCGGGCCCACGCCTTGACCCGCCGCGCCAGCCCTTCGAACGCCGGCGCGCGCCCGCCCAGCGCCGCCCGGACCGCCGCCGCGTCGCCGACCGCGCCGAGCGCGACCGCCGCCGCCTCGCCGAGCTCGGCCCGCCGGGCCACCGCGTCGGCCGGGGCGAGCGGGCCGGATCCCACCAGCACCAGGTCCACCGCCAGCCCGTCCACCGCGAACCGAAGCCCCGGCACCCTGGCCCCCCGGACCTCCCGGAGCCGCGCCGCCTCCGGCAGCGCCGCGGCGACACGCTCCCGGACCGCCGCCGGCTCCGCCCCGCCGGGCAGCACGGCGACCAGGTCCAGGTCGGCGCCCGGCAGCGCACAGCCCATCCGGCGCGATCCGACCACCTCCACCACGCCCTCGGCGAGCGCCGCGGCCACCCGGTCCGCCACCGCCTCCGCGAAGCCCGGCCCGCCCGGCTCCGGCCGGGGTGCGGCCGCCGGTTCCGGCCGCCAGCGGACCTCCCCGGAGCCCAGCGCCACCGTGGCCCGCACCTCCATCGGTTCCGTGCCGCGCCGCGACAGCAGCACCAGCTCGCCCGCGGTGGTGCCCGGCAGCCCGGCCAGGGCCGCGGCGCACTCCGCCGTCAGCCGCTGCGGGTCGGCCGTGCGGCCCAGGCTCAGGTGCGGCGTGAACCCCGGGGCCCGGCCGCGGCAGCGCGGGAAGCGTGCGCGCAGCGCCCCGTACAGCCGCTGCCAGGGTTCCTCCCCGGCCCCGGTCGGGTCCAGCCAGACGGTGGCGTCCTCGCGGTGCCCGAAGTCGTGGACCCCCGCGAACCGGACGGGGAACGGCCGCAGCCCCGCGGCGACCTCGGCCACCAGCGCGGCCGCCCGTTCGAAGTCCGTCTCCGGCACGAACCCGAAGAGCAGGTTGACGTGCGGCGGCCAGCGGTCCACCTGCGGGTCGTGGGCGCGCCGCAGCCGCTGGACGGCCGGCCACAGTTCCGCGGGCGGCAGCCAGGCCAGCGCCGTCCGCGGCGTCGGCGGCAGGTCCAGCACGGCCGCCGCGTCGCCGGCCGGCCCGAACGCCACGTCCGTGCTCACGCCGTAGTGGTCCGACACGAACAGCCCGTCCGCCTCCGGTACGTCGCCCAGCAGGCCGGCACCCGTCACCCGCCCGGAACCGCGCAGCAGCACCCGGTCCAGCCGGGCCGCCCGCCCGGTCAGCGAGGCCACGGCGGCCAGCGGGTTGGCCCCGGGGTCGAAGGTCGGCGTGCGGTCGGCAGGGCCGCGCGCCTCCGACCACGCGTCCCGCAGTCCCAGGGCCGCGGCCGGCCCTTCCGCGCCGTCCCGGCCGTCGTTGAAGTCGCCGAGCAGGAACAGTTCGCCGTCGAGCCCGGCCAACGCCTCGGCGAGAAGGGCCAGTTCCTCCTCGCGCCGGTCGGCGCCGCGCTCGGAGTGGTCACTCGTCAGATGGGTGGCGGCCACCGTCACCGGTCCGGCGCCCGTGTCCACCACCACGGCGGTGACGGCCTTGTGCGGTCCGAGCGCGTGCACGCCCGCCTCCCGCACCGGCAGCCGGCTGAGCAGCAGTAGCCCGCTGTCGTCCACGTCCCGCCCGCCGGGGTCGGTGCCCAGGGTGTACCCGGCCCGCACCCAGTCCGCGGCCAGCAGCAGCTCCAGCAGCGCCGGCTCCACCTCCTGCAGGGCGATCACGTCCGCGTCGGCGGCGGCCAGCGCGTCCAGCAGCCGCGGTCGCCGCCGCGCGGTGTCGATCAGTTCGCCGTCGTACCGGTCCCACAGCGTGTTCCAGGTCAGCAGCCGCAGCGCCGCCGGGGTGCCCCCGCCGGGAGCGGGCGGGGTGGGCGCGACGGGCGCGGCGGGTCCGGCCGCGCTCCACCGGGCGCCGTCCCAGAGGTACGGCGTGCGGGCGGTGAAGAACGGGGCGCGCAGCCGCCGTGGCTCCCGTACCCGTCCGGCCCCGGACCGGCCGACCCGGTCCAGGCCCGCCGCCCGGTCCCAGACCAGCTCCCCGTCCGCCTCGACGAACAGGACGCGGTGCCAGGGGATGTCGCCCCCGGGCACGAACGAGGTCAGCGGGATCCGCTTCGGCGGAGCCCCGCGCTGCGCCAGGCCCAGCACGAACCGCGCCGGATCGAACCGCGGATCCCAGCGCACCTGGTGGTAGACGTCCTCACTGGTACGCATCAGTCCCTCACGCCCCACATCCCGTGTTCGTCCAGGCCACCGGCCCGGTCCCCGACGGCGCCGTCCGGCCCGGCGTACCACGTCCGGTGCGCCCGGCCCGGGTACGGCGGCGCGTACCGGCGCAGCTGCCGCTCCAGTACCGGGGCCGGCACCGGATGGGCCCGGCCGGCGTTCCGCCGTACGAGTTCATCCTCGCCCACCACCGTCACGACCTGCGTGACCAGCGCGTTCCGGCGCCGGGCCGCGGCCAGTACGGGCTCGCGCTGCCGTTCGGTCAGGGAGGTGGCGTCCCAGACGACGGTGCCGCCGGCGGCCAGGGCGGCGTCCAGCCGGTGCAGGCCCTGCCTGAGGACCTCGGCGTTGGCGGACTGGTCGGCGCGGTCGCCCCGCTCGCTCCGCAGCGCGTCCAGCGAGACGCACACCGCGTCCCGCAGGCCCCCGGCGAAGCGGCTCTTGCCGCTGCCCGAGGGCCCCACCAGCTGCACCAGGCGCGGGAAGGCCCCGTCCCGCCACCGCCAGGTCGCCGCCACGGCCTCCTCGGCGGTGCCGATCCGGCCCTCCGCGTACGCCTCCCGGGCCTGGGCCCAGCAGCGGTCGGCGGCGTCCCCGGCCACCCCGTCGGCCGCCAGTGCCGCGCGCAGCCCGGCACGGAGCGGGCCGAGCGGGTCCTCGCCGAGCAGCCCGGAGTCCTCGGCGACCAGCGCGGACCAGTCGGTCCGCTCCCGGGCCGCGCCGGAGCGGCCGGCCGGGACGGAAGCGGCCACGGCGTGCAGCACCCCGAGGTCGGCGGCCGCCGCCATCCGCAGCAGCCCGGCCCGGCGCTCGGCATCGGGGAACGGGGCGTGCAGCCGCGGGTACAGCCCGACCAGGTCGGCGATCCGGCGGGCCGCTCCCAGCCCCAGCGGACCGGCCAGGCGGGGCGCGAGCGTGCCCCGGTGCCGGTCGTGCAGCAGGGCGGCCAGGACCCCGGCCAGCCGGGCGTCGCCGGTCCGCCCGAGCAGGTCGAGCCGCCCGGCGGCCTCCCGTACGGCCTCCCGTACGGCCTCCTCCGCCTCCGCCGGCACGTCCCCGGCCACCGGGGGTGCCCCGGCCACCGGGGCTTCCGCGGGCGGCAGGCCCACCGCCGCCAGCAGGCCCGCCGGGTCGGGAGCCGCGCCGGAGCGGACCGCCCACAGCGCGGCGGCCGGACCCAGGCCGTTCTCCACCACGGCGGAGTGCATCCAGTGCGTTCCGGTCGTGACGTGCCCGGCCCGCACCCACTTGGCCACCCGCGACCCGAAATCGGCCCCGGAGAAGCCCTCCGCCGTCCGCACGACGTAGCCCTCCTGCCGGGTGGTGTCCAGCCGCAGCCGCCGCAGCGCCCGTTCGTCGAAGGTCCCGCGCCACAGCACGCGCGGCGCCGGCACGCCCAGCCGGCGCAGGAAGCGGACGGTCCCGTCCCAGTCCAGGCAGCGGTCGCCGGCGTCCCAGACCGAGAACCCGTAGAACCAGCTGTCCAGGCCGGTGTAGGCCAGCGAGTGGCGGGCGTACAGGTTCTCCCCGCACACCCGCCAGCCCTCCGGGATGCCGGCGGCGACACGCCCCTGGAGCGCCTTCACCCAGGCCCGGGAGGGGTGGTGGCCGGAGTCGAGGGAGCGCGCGTGCAGGCCGTCCCGGTACAGGGTGGTGTTCTCCCCGTCGAGCTTCTCGGTGACGACCACCTCCCGGCCGGCCAGCCCGGCGAGGCCCCCGGCCCGGACGTCGTCCGGGGTCGCTCCCGGCGACCACGGGAGGTGCGGGGTCCGGGGATAGTGCGTACGCATGGTCGGCCACTCTAGGAACCGGAACGGTGACGATCTACCGATTAACCGCCGCGACGGCCCTATGCTCACCGGAACCGCCCGACCCGACCCGACCGATCGCCCGGGGGAGCCCATGGCCAAGGTGAACGTCAGCCTCGACGCCGAGCTGGTGGTGGAAGTGATGGTGCTCGCCGGCGTCGGCAACCCCCAGGACGCGGTGGAGGCCGTGGTCCGCGACTACATCGCCCGCGCCCACCGCACCGAGGCCCGCGTCGAACTCAGGGAGCACGGCCGCCTCCCGGCCGACCCCCGTCCCCGCACCCCCGACCAGGGCTGAGGCCCGCTCCGCTGACCCCGCTCCCGGCCCGGCCGCCGGCACGCCGGCGCCGGGTACCTACCCTGGGCGGGTGCAGAAGAGCATCGCGCAACTCGCCGACGGCCGTGAGCTGGTCTACTACGACACGGACGGCAGCCCCGCACGCGAGGACGCCCCGGACCTCCGCCCGCTCGACCCCCTCACCGCCCGGCCGGAGCTCCGCCGCGACCCGGCCACCGGGGACTGGGTCACCATCGCCGCCCACCGCCAGGTGCGCACCTACCACCCGCCCGCCGACGCGTGCCCGCTCTGTCCCTCCCGTGACGGCCGGCTCAGCGAGATCCCCGCCCCCGACTACCAGGTCGCGGTGTTCGAGAACCGCTTCCCCTCCCTCGCCGCCGGGGCAGGCCGCTGCGAGGTGGTGTGCTTCACCCCCGAGCACTCCGGCGGCTTCGCCGACATCGGCCCGGAACGCGCCCGGCTGGTCCTCGACGCCTGGACCGACCGGACGGCCGAACTGCACGCCCGGCCGGGCGTCCGCCAGGTCTACTGCTTCGAGAACCGGGGCGCCGAGATCGGCGTGACCCTCGCCCACCCGCACGGCCAGATCTACGCCTTCACCGAAGTGCCCCCGCGCACCGCCAAGATGCTCGCCTCCGCCGCGGCGCACCGGGCCGCCACCGGCCGCAACCTCTTCGACGACCTCCTCGACGGGGCCCGCGCCGCCGCGGACCGGGTCGTGCTGCGCGGCGACCACTGGACCGCGTTCGTGCCGTACGCCGCCCGCTGGCCGTACGAGGTGCACCTGTACCCGCACCGGCGGGTGCCCGACCTCACCCGCCTCACCGAGGCCGAGCGCGCCGAGTTCCCCGGCCTCTACCTCGACCTGCTGCGCCGCTTCGACCGCCTGTTCGGCCGGCCGGAACCCACCCCGTACATCTCCGCCTGGCACCAGGCGCCGCTCGAGGCGGGGGAGGAACTCGCCCTGCACCTGGAGCTGTTCACCGTCCGCCGGACCGCCGACAAGCTCAAGTACCTGGCCGGGGTGGAATCCGGCATGGAAGCCTTCGTCAACGACGTGGCGCCGGAGACGGCGGCCCTGCGCCTGAGGGAGGCGGCATGACGCGAACCGGCCCGGCCGCGGCGGCCGCCAGGACCGCGGACGCCTTCGCCCGGCTCCACGGAGCCCGCCCCGACGGGGTCTGGTCCGCCCCCGGCAGGGTCAACCTCATCGGCGAACACACCGACTACAACGACGGGTTCGCGCTCCCCATGGCCCTGCCCCAGGCCACCCGGGTCGCCGCCCGCCGTCGTGACGACGGCCTGCTGCGCCTGTACAGCGCCCAGTCCGGAGAGGACCGGACCACCGAACTCCGGGTGACCGACCTGGTCCCCGGCGCGGTGCCCGGCTGGGCCCGCTACCCGGCCGGCACGGTCTGGGCGCTCGCCGGGGCCGGCCACCAGGTCGGCGGCGCCGACCTGTACGTCGACAGCGATGTCCCCGCCGGGGCCGGGCTGTCCTCCTCCGCCGCCCTGGAATGCGCGGTGGCCGTCGCCTACGACGACCTGTACGGCCTCGGCCTGCCCGGGCCGGAACTCGCCCGCACCGCCCAGCGGGCGGAGAACGCCTTCGCCGGGGTGCCCTGCGGGGTCATGGACCAGATGGCCTCCGTCTGCTGCACGGAAGGCGCGGCCCTGCACCTGGACAGCCGCAGCCTGGAGCACCGTCAGGTGCCCTTCGGCCTCGACCCGCACGGCCTGGTCCTGCTGGTCGTCGACACCCGGGTCCGGCACGACCTCGCCGACGGCGCGTACGCCGCCCTGCGCGCCGGGTGCGAGCGGGCCGCCGGACTGCTCGGGCTGCCCGCGCTGCGCGACCTGGCACCGGGGGAGCTCGGCGCGGCACTGGACCGGCTCCCCGCCGAACTGGCCCCGCTGGTGCGCCACGTGGTCACGGAGAACGCCCGGGTCACCGAGGCGGTCCGGCTGCTCGCGGCCGGTGACACCCCGGCGCTGGGCCCCCTGCTGACCGCCGGCCACGCCTCGCTCCGCGAGGACTACCGGGTCTCCTGCGCCGAGACCGACCTGGCCGTGGACACCGCCGTCGCGGCGGGCGCGCTCGGCGCCCGGATGACCGGGGGCGGCTTCGGAGGTTCGGTCATCGCCCTCGTCCCGGCCGCCCGCGCCGACGGGGTCAGGGGGGCCGTCACCGAGGCGTTCCGCCGGGCCGGCCACCGTGCCCCGGCGGTGCTGCGGGCCGTCCCCTCGGCCGGCGCGGCCCGTATCGCCTGAGCGGCCGGCCGGCCGGCCGGACGGACGGACGAACGGCCGAGCGGCCTCGCCTGCCGGGCAGGCCCTCAGCCCCAGGAGCGGGAGCAGAGGACGAGCCGGTAGCCGTCCGGGTCGGCGACGGTGACGCCGTGCTCGTCCCAGTACGGGTTGTGCGCGGGCACCCGGGTGCCGCCGTGCGCCGTCAGCCGGTCGACCAGGGCCTCGTCCACCGGTTCGCCGAGGTAGACCACGAACAGGTCGTCCACGGTCGGTGTCGGCTCCAGCGGCCGGTCCGGGTCGTGGGTGAGCTCGAAGTGCCAGTCCGCGCCGGCCGGCCCGACCATCAGCAGGTCGTGCTCGCCCGGGACGCGCTCGGTGGTCCGCCACAGCACGTCCAGTCCGAGCCCGGTGACGTAGAAGCGTTCGGCGGCCGCCAGGTCCCGGGACGGGCGGGCCACGCGGACGCGGGTCCGGGCGCCGATCACCGGCCGGCCTCCAGCGCGGCCCGCCACACGGGGCTGTCGACGTAGTGGTTGTCGTACCGCTCGGCGGACTCGGCGATCTCCTTCGGGTCGGCCTCGCCGCGCATCACGCGGCCCAGCAGCCGCAGGTAGTCGAAGCGGCCCATGCCCGGGGTGAACACGAACAGCACGTCCGCCCCGTGGCCCGGCGCCGCGGCGAAAGCGTGCGGCGTGTGCGGCGGCACGGCGAGGAAGTCACCCGCGCGCAGCACGCTGATCTCGTCCCCCACCAGCACCCTGAGCTCGCCGTCGATGACGTGGAACAGTTCGGTGGCCCTGGTGTGGAAGTGGGCCGGTGCCCCCACCGCACCCTCGGCGAAGGTGGACCGGTAGCTGGTGAAGCCGTCCGTGTCGGCCAGCAGGGTCATCACGCTGCTGGGGTCGGCGCAGGTCTCCGCCTCCGCGCCACGGGTCAGCAGGACGGGGTGGGGGAGGGGCGCCGGCCCGGCGCCCCGGGCGGTGTTCGACTCATTCATGATCACGATACTAGGTGTGAAGTGGCCTCCCCTCCAGGCCATTCGAGGCCCGTGATCCTGGGCCAATCCGCACCCGTCGGGCACACGGCCTACGAAGACGCGCGGCCCCGCGGCCGGTGCGTCATGCTCGGGAGCATGACCGAGCCGAGCGACGCGCCCGACGCAGACCGCGCCCTGAAGACCAAGCACCGCAAGATGTGGGCCCTGGGGGACTATCCGTCGGTGGCCGCACAGATCATCCCCGAACTGGGGGCCGTGCTGACCCGTGCCTGCGGGGTGACCCAAGGCGACCGGGTCCTCGACGTCGCCGCCGGCACCGGCAACGCGGCCATCCCGGCGGCCAAGGCGGGCGGCGACGTGGTCGCCTCCGACCTGACGCCCGAACTGCTGGACGCGGGGCGGCAACTCGCGCACGAGCAGGGCGTGGAGATCGAGTGGCGCGAGGCGGACGCCGAGGCCCTGCCCTTCGGCGACGCCGAGTTCGACACCGTCATGTCCTGCGTGGGCGTCATGTTCGCCCCTCACCACGGGGCCGCCGCCGGCGAACTGGTCCGGGTCTGCCGCCCCGGCGGCACCATCGGCCTGATCAACTGGACCCCGCAGGGTTTCATCGGCCAGATGTTCGCCACGATGAAGCCGTACGCGCCGCCGCCGCCGCCCGGCGCCCAGCCCCCGCCGCTGTGGGGCGACGAGGCCCACGTACGGGAGCTGTTCGGCGACCGGGTCACCGGGGTCGAGGCGCGGACCCGGACGGTGCGGGTGGACCGTTTCGCCCGGCCCGAGGAGTTCCGGGAGTACTTCAAGGCCTGCTACGGGCCCACCATCGCGGTGTACGCGAGCATCGCCGACGACCCGGCGAAGGTCTCCTCACTCGACCAGGAACTCGCGGACCTCGCCGCCCGGCACACCCGGGACGGCGCCATGGAGTGGGAGTACCTGCTGCTGACCGCCCGCCGGGCCGGCTGATGAAACGTAACTCCCGCTGATCCGGAGCCGTTTCACGGCACCGGACCGTCACGACACGCTCACCGACGGGTGAGGTTCCCGTCCGGCGTGGCGCGCGGACGCCAGGGTGACCACCATGATCACCACTGTGCTCCGGCGCCACGCCTTCGTCATCGCCGCCACCCTCGCCGCCGCCCTCCTCCCGCCCGCCTCGGCCCACTCCGCCGCCCCGCACCCAGCGTCCACGCACACCGCCGCGTCCACGCACACCGCCGCGTCCGCCCCCGCCCGCGCATCCGCCCCCGCGCACGCCCCGTTCGCCGCGGCCGCCGCCGCCAACTCCTGCCCCCGCGTGGACGACCACCTGTACGCCGCCGCGGACCGCCGCGCCGACCTGGCCCGGATCACCCCGGCCCCGTCCTGGCGCATCGACTGCAAGCAGCTCTACCGCGCCGACGGCCGCCCGCCCGCTGTCGTCTTCGAGGAGGGGTTCCACCCCCGCGACACCGTCGGCGGCCAGTACGACCTGGAGCAGTACGTCCTGGTCAACCAGCCCTCCCCGTACGTCTCCACCACCTACGACCACGACCTGTACAAGACCTGGTGGAAGTCGGGCTACAACTACTACATCGACGCGCCCGGCGGCATCGACGTCAACCGGACCATCGGCGACACCCACAAGTGGGCCTCCCAGGTCGAGGTCGCGTTCCCCGGCGGCATCGCCAGCCGCTTCATCGTCGGCGTCTGCCCCGTCGACAAGGCCACCAAGACCGAGATCATGAACGAGTGCCAGGACAACCCGAACTACGTCCCCTGGCGCAACTCCCTCCCCGCCTGAGCACCGACCGGGGCGTCCGCCCGGCCCCCGTCACCCGGCCGGGCGAACGCCCCCGCTCCTCCCGCACGGCCCGCCCGCCCGTACGGGGCGCGGCCACCGCCCCGCACCGGCGCCCCCGGCGTGTCGCCCCGCCGCGACACGCCGGGGGCCCGGTCGTAGCGTCGTACCCGTCCGGCCCCCGCGAAGCCGCAGTCCGCGGCCGCGGCGCCGGGCTCGACCACGCCCCGCCGGCCCCGGCGCCCCGCGCCGCCCCGCACGGCCCGGGCGTGCACTCCGTACGACGAGGAGCGAGCCGATGTCGGACCACACCCGCGAAGGCGACACCACCACCCTGCTGCGCATAGTGCGGGGGCACGCCAGCCCCGAGGAACTGGCCGCGATAACCGCCGTTCTGACCGCCTGCGCCGCCCGCAACGCCTCCCTGACCGCCGCCCGTCCCACCCCGGACGGCACCGCGCCCGGCCGCCGTACCGTACGGCGGCCGGGCGCTTCGCACAACGCCTGCTGGGCCGGCTGCTGGACCTGCCGCTGAAACCGGCCCGGAAGGCCCGTCAGTGACGCCGCAGCAGCCGCTTCAGGACCTGCTCCAGCTCCGCCTCCGGATCCGCCGCCGAGCCCTCGGACCGCCAGGCCACGAACCCGTCCGGCCGCACCAGCACCGCACCGTCGGCCCGCACCCCGTGCGCCCCGGCCCAGTCCACGCCGTCCTCGGTGCGCAGCGACGCGTCCGGACCGTCGCCCAGCACGTGCGCGTCCAGCTTCACGGACAGCCGCCCGGCCACCCGCCCGGCGGCGTCCCGCCACGGCGTACCCGCGCCGCTGAGCAGCGCGAACGACCGCTCGTACAGGTCCAGCGAGGAGATCCGCCGGCCGTCGCGGTGCAGCCACAGGTGCGGTGCCCGCGAGCCCGGCTCGCCGTTCAGCCGCAGCCCGTCCGGGATGATCTCCCGGTCCGGGTCGCCGCCCAGCACCGCGCCGTGCGGGTAGCAGTACGCCATCGCGGTCGGCAGCATGCCGCTGCCCTTCCCGCCGGGCTTCCCGGCCGGCGGGCCGGCCGTCATCGACGGCGACGGCGAGTACCCCGGGTGGCTGTGCTCCACCGACCGGGCCGAGGCCCGCTCACTGGTCGCCCGGGCCACCGGCAGCCGCTCCTCCTGGTAGCTGTCCAGCAGTCCCGGACCGGCCTGCCCGGACAGCACCGCCGCCAGCTTCCACGCCAGGTTGTGCGCGTCCTGGATGCCCGTGTTGGAGCCGAACGCGCCCGTGGGGGACATCTCGTGCGCCGCGTCGCCCACCAGGAACACCCGGCCCACCGAGTACCGGTCGGCGACCCGCTCGGCGGCGTGCCAGGCGGCCTTGCCGCCGATCTCCACGTCCAGGTCCGGCACGCCGATGGCGCGCCGGATGTGCGCCACGCACCGCTCGTCCGTGAAGTCCTCCATCGTCTCGCCCTGGTCGGGGTGCCAGGGGGCGTGGAACACCCAGTTCGTCTCGTTGTCCACGGGCAGCAGCGCCCCGTCCGCCCCCGGGGCGACCAGGTAGCAGACGATGAACCGCAGGTCGCCGAGGACCTCCGGCAGCCGGCGCGAGCGGAACGTGATGCTCACGTTGTGGAACAGGTCGCCGTTGCCGGTCTGCGTGATGCCCAGTTGTTCCCGCACCGGGCTGCGCGGGCCGTCCGCCGCGACCAGGTACTGCGACCGGACCCGGATGTGCTCACCGCTGTCCCGGTCCTTCACCACCGCGCTGATGCCGTGCTCGTCCTGGTCGAAGGAGATCAGCTCGGTGGAGAACCGCACGTCGGCGCCGTCCGCGCGGCTCCGCGAGGCCAGCACCGGCTCGATGTTGTTCTGGCTGCACAGGCACCACCGGGTCGGGCTGATCCGGGCCAGCGCACCCCCCGGGTCGGTGTTCTCCACCAGCCACCGGTGGTCCCCGGCGGGCCCCTCGGCCAGCGAACGGGTCTGGATGATGCCCTTGTTCTCCTCCAGCACGGCCGCCGCCCGCCGGATGTCCGGCTCCGCCCCGGCCACCCGGAACAGCTCCATCGTCCGGGCGTTGATGCCGCGGCCACGCGGATGGGGCGAGACCCCCGCGTGCTTCTCGACCAGCAGATGACGGACGCCGTGCCGGCTGAGGAACACCGACGCCGACAGGCCCACCAGGGACCCGCCCACGACCAGTACCGGCACCTCTACGTCGTATTTCTCTTCCATGGCCTGCTCGGCTCCTTCCGGCGAGGGTGACGGATCCTTCTATGCCCGCTGACCGGCGGCTGTGCGCGGTCGTTCACCCGCTTGATCTGTACGTGTCGCGTTCCGCCGGGCCTGCGGCAACGATCTGTTAAGGACGCGCAGCACCGCCCGCGGACACGACGGGCAGGCCTGCCGCCGTATCCGCGGGTACCCGCCCGGGCCCCGACGGACCCGGACCCGGTCCCGGCCGCCGAGCCGGGCCCCGCGACACATCAGACCGGCGCGCGCGCCCAGCGCGGCCGCACCGCCACCAAGGAGCGTGTGAACATGACGACCACCCTGCCGGAACGCGTCTCGCAGTCGGCCTTCGACGGATCCCGGCTCCGGGTCGTCATGCTGGTCGATCTGCACGACGGGGCCCAGCACCGCTTCCTGGAGGCCTACGAGCGGATCCGCCACCATGTTGCCGCCACCCCCGGGCATCTCAGCGACCAGCTGTGCCAGTCGTTCGAGAATCCCTCCCAATGGCTCATCACCAGCGAGTGGGAGAGCGCCCCCCAGTTCCTCGACTGGGTCAACAGCGAGCAGCACATCGAGCAGATCCGGCCGCTGAGCGCCTGCATCCGCACCACCTCCTCGATGCGGTTCAACGTGCTGCGGGAGACCGGCGAGAAGGTGACCGGCGGTGCCGTCCAGCAGGCCCCCAGGCTCGGTGACGACCTGGTCAGGCACGCGCTGACCTTCACCGTGCGCCCCGGCAGCGAGGAGGCCGTCGCCAAGCTCCTCGCCGACTACGACCCGCCGTCCGCGAAGGTGGACGACACCACCCGCCTGTGCCGCACCACGCTCTTCATGCACGGCAACCGCGTCGTACGGACCGTCGAGGTCAAGGGCGACCTCACCAAGGCCCTGAGGTACGTGGCCCGGCAGCCGGAGGTCCGGGCCGTCGAGGAGGCCATCAACCCGTACCTCGAAGTCGACCGCGACCTCGACGACCCGGAGTCGGCGCGGGTGTTCTTCACCCGGGCGGCCCTGCCGGCCGTCCACGTCATGGCCACCGACCCGGCCGCCGCGCACGACCCCGGAGGCACCGGCCGGCACGCCGTGCACTACCGGGCCAAGCCGGGCATGGGCACCGCCCTCGCCCGCTACCTCGCCCGCCAGGACGAGGCCACCGCCGCCATGGGCGGCAGCCCCGTGGTCCGCAGCACCATCTTCCAGCGCGACGACCTCGTCGTCCGCCTCGTCGACGTGCACGGCCCGCCGGACGCGGCCCCCGGCCCGGTACTCGGCCTGCACGGACCGCACGAGGCGGCCGTACTCGACCGGCTGCTCGACCCCGACGCCCGCGACGCCCGCGACGGCTCCGCCGCGCCGGCCCACCCCGGCCCCGAGCGTCCCGCCGACCTCCTCGCCCGCTCCCTGATGCGCCTGGTCACCGACCGGCACGCGCAGGACAGCTGACCCCGCAGCAGACCCCCGACCCGGCCCCGGCCCGGCCACTCCGGGCCCCGGCCCAGCCCGCCCCCGCCAGGAGGAACGCAGTCATGACCACGCACGCCCCACGCATCGTGGACCTCAGCGAGACTCAGCCCAACCGCAGGCGGGGCGGTGATCTGCGCGCCGTGCTCACCCCCACCTCATGCGGCGCGACCAGCGGGTTCATGGGCCTCGCCCTGATCCAGCCCGGCGAGTGGATCGCCGAGCACTACCACCCGTACTCCGAGGAGTTCGTCTTCCTGGTCGCCGGCCGAGTCGAGGTCGACCTGGACGGCGTCACCCACGAGATGCGGCCCGACCAGGGCCTGCTCGTCCCGATCAACGTCCGCCACCGGTTCCGCAACGCCGGTTCCGAGGAGGTCCGCATGGTCTTCCACCTGGGCCCGCTGGCCCCCCGGCCCGAACTGGGCCACGTCGACACCGAGGTGAACCCGGCCGGAGCCGGACACCAGGCCCCGGCCCACGCACCGGCCCCTACCGAGGCAGTGTCGTGACCCGGCGGGTGGCCGTCACCGGCATCGGCGTGGTCGCCCCCGGTGGGATCGGCGCCCCGGCCTTCTGGGACCTGCTGTCCCACGGCCGTACGGCGACGCGCGGCATCACCCTGTTCGACCCCGCCGGGTTCCGGTCCCGCATCGCCGCCGAGGTCGACTTCGACCCCGCCGCGCACGGCCTGGACGCCGACACCGTCGCCCGCTGCGACCGCTACATCCAGTTCGCCCTGGTCGCGGCCCGCGAAGCGCTCCGCGACAGCGGACTCGACCCCGCCGCCACCGACCCGTGGCGCACCGGGGTCTCCCTGGGCACCGCGGTCGGCGGCACCACCCGCCTGGAGTCGGACTACACCCTGGTCAGCGGCAAGGGCGCCTGGTGGGACGTCGACCACCACCCGGCCCGCCCCGACCTGCACCGGGCGTTCACCCCGGCCACCCTGGCCGCCACCGTCGCCGAGGACGTCGGCGCCCGGGGGCCGGTCCAGACCGTCTCCACCGGCTGCACCTCCGGACTCGACGCCATCGGGTACGCCTGCCACTCCATCGAGGAGGGGCTGATGGACGTGTGCGTCGCCGGGGCGTCCGACTCGCCGATCTCCCCGATCACCGTCGCCTGCTTCGACGCCATCAAGGCGACCTCCGCGAACAACGACGACCCGGCGCACGCCTCCCGGCCCTTCGACGCCCGCCGCGACGGCTTCGTCCTCGGCGAGGGCAGCGCCGTCCTCGTGCTGGAGGAACTGGAACACGCCCGCGCCCGAGGCGCCACCATCCACTGCGTCATCGGCGGCTACGCCACCTTCGGCAACGCCCACCACATGACCGGGCTCACCAAGGAGGGCATCGAGATGGCACGCGCCATCACCGTCGCCCTCGCCCACGCCCGGCTCGACCCCACCGCTGTCGACTACGTCAACGCGCACGGCTCCGGCACCAAGCAGAACGACCGGCACGAGACCGCCGCCGTCAAACGCGTCCTGCGCGAACACGCCTACAAGACCCCCATGAGCTCCATCAAGTCCATGGTGGGCCACTCCCTCGGGGCCATCGGAGCCATCGAACTGGTGGCCTGCGTCCTGGCGCTCCAGCACCAGGTCGTCCCGCCCACCGCCAACTACGAGAACCCCGACGAGGAGTGCGACCTCGACTACGTCCCGGTCACCGCCCGGGAGCGGCAGCTGCGCACCGTCCTGTCGGTGGGCAGCGGCTTCGGCGGCTTCCAGTCCGCGGTCGTCATGTCCAAGCTGCCCGGAACGCCGCCCGGAACGTCCCCCGGAACCGCCCGGACGAAGGTGAGGACGGCATGAGCCCCGCACCCGAACGCACCGCCGTCATCACCGGCATCGGCGTCGTCGCCCCCAACGGCGTGGGCTCGACCGCCTTCTGGAAGGCCACCCAGGCCGGCCAGAGCGTCCTCGACCGGATCACCCGCAAGGGCTGCGAACACCTGCCCCTGCGGATCGCCGGCGAGGTACGTGACTTCGACCCGCACGGCCTGATCGAGGAGCGCTACCTCGTCCAGACCGACCGGTTCACCCACTTCTCGCTGGCCGCCGCCGACATGGCCCTGGAACAGGGCCTGCTCGGCCGCGCCGACTACGAGGACGACTCCTTCTCCGTCGGCGTGATCACCGCGGCCGGCTCCGGCGGCGGCGAGTTCGGCCAGCGGGAACTCCAGCAGCTCTGGGGCCAGGGACCGAAGTACGTCGGCCCTTACCAGTCCATCGCCTGGTTCTACGCCGCCACCAGCGGCCAGATCTCCATCCGGGGCGGCTTCCGCGGCCCCTGCCAGGTGGTGGCCAGCGACGAGGCGGGCGGGCTCGACGCCTTCGCGCAGGCCGCCCGGACCGTCCGGCGCGGCACCCCCACCGTCCTGGTCGGCTCCGCCGAAGCGCCGCTCGCGCCCTACTCGATGGTCTGCCAGCTCGGCTACCCGGAGCTGAGCACCCACCAGGACCCCACCCGCGCCTACCGCCCCTTCACCGCCGCCGCCTGCGGGTTCTCACCCGCAGAGGGCGGAGCCGTGATGCTCGTGGAGGACCGCGAGCGGGCCGCCGCCCGGGGCGCCCCCATCCGCGCCGAAGTCGCCGGGCACGCAGCCACCTTCACCGGCGCCGGCCGGTGGGACCGGTCCCGGGAAGGGCTCGCCCACGCCATCGGCGGAGCCCTGAGGCAGGCCGGCTGCGCACCCGAGGAGGTCGACGTGGTCTTCGCCGACGCCCTCGGCGTCCCCGAGGCCGACACCGCCGAAGCCCTCGCCCTCACCGACGCGCTGGGCGCCCGCCACGGCCGGACCGTACCGGTCACCGCCCCCAAGACCGGCACCGGCCGCGCCTACTGCGGCAGCGCCGCCCTCGACGTCGCCGCCGCCGTCCTGACCCTGGAGCACGGCGTGGTGCCGCCCACCCCCAACGTCTTCGACGTCTGCCACGACCTGAACGTGGTCACCGGCAGCGCCGCCGCCACCCGGCCGCGCACCGCCCTGGTGCTCAGCCGCGGCCTGATGGGCTCCAACTCGGCCCTCGTCCTGCGCACCCCCACTCGATAAGGAGCACGCCATGTCCGAACACCTCACCGTCGAAGAGCTCAGCGCCCTGATGAAGCGCAGCGCCGGCGTGACCGTCGCCCCGGAGGTACTCGCCGCCCGCCCGGACGCCGAGTTCGCCGACTACGGCCTGGACTCCCTCGGCCTGCTCGGCATCGTCGCGGAGCTGGAGAAGCGCCACGGCCACCCCCTCCCGATCGAGGTGGAGCACTGCAAGACCCCCGGCGCCTTCCTCGACCTGGTCAACGACTGCCTGATGACGGGAGCCTGACATGCCCGGCCACACCGACAACGAGATCAGCATCGCCGCCCCCGTCGACCTGGTCTGGAAGGTCACCAACGACCTGCCCAACTGGCCCCGGCTGTTCAGCGAGTACGCCTCCATCGAGATCCTCGCCGAGGAGGGCGACACCACCCGCTTCCGGCTGGCCATGCACCCCGACGAGAACGGGGTCGTGTGGAGCTGGGTCTCCGAGCGTACGGTCAACCGCGAGGACCTGGAGGTCCGCGCCCGCCGCGTGGAGACCGGCCCGTTCGAGTACATGAACATCCACTGGGAGTACGCCGAGGTCCCCGGCGGCACCCGGATGCGCTGGCGCCAGGACTTCGCGATGAAGCCCGGGGCCCCGCTCGACGACGCCGGCATGACCGACCGCATCAACCACAACTCCCGGATCCAGCTGGAACTCATCCGGGACAAGATCGAAGCGCGCGTCTGAGGAGGCCGCCCCGATGCACCAAGCCCTGATCGTCGCCCGGATGGCGCCCGGCTCGGCCGACGACATCGCCCGTGTCTTCGCCGAGTCCGACGCCGGCGAACTCCCGCACATGGTCGGCGTCACCCGGCGCAGCCTGTTCCAGTTCGGCGACGTCTACCTGCACCTCTTCGAGACCCCGCACCCGCCGGGCCCCGAAGTGGCCAAGGCCGCCAAACACCCGCTGTTCCAGGACATCAGCCAACAGCTGTCGGCCTACGTCAGCCCCTACGACCCGGCCACCTGGCGCAGCCCGCAGGACGCCATGGCCCGACAGTTCTACAGCTGGCGGTCAGGGGGCTGACCGCAGCGCCACGGCGGCCTCCGCCGCCACCGCCCCCGCCACCGCGGACAACGCGGGGGAGTGCAGTTTCCACTGCTGCCAGTAGAGGGCCACGTCCAGCGGACGGTCCGGCGCCAGCGCGGTCAGCGCGCCGGACCGCAGCCCCGGCAGCGCCTGCGGCTCCGGGAGCAGGCCCCAGCCCAGACCGGCGGTCACCGCGTCCCGGAACCCCTCCGAGGCCGGCACCCGGTGCCGTACCGGCCCGGCGCCCGACCGCCCGCCCGTCAGACCCCGTACGAAGGCGTCCTGCAGGTCGTCACTGCGGTCGAAGACGATCACCGGCGCCGGCGGCAGGTCCCGCTCCGGCGACCCGCCCAGGTGGCGCTCCACGAACGCGGGACTCGCCACCGCCAGATAGCGCGCCAGCCCCAGCCGCCGCACCGAACACCCCGCCACCGGATCGGGCGAGGAGGTCACCGCGGCCATCACCTGCCCCTCCCGGAGCAGCTCCGTGGTACGGCTCTCGTCCTCCCGGTACAGCTCGAAGCAGACCGGCGGATCCTGCGGGACCCGGCCCAGGGCCGGCAGGAACCAGGTGGCCAGCGAGTCCGCGTTCACCGCGATCGGCAGCCGCGCCGGCCCCTCGCCGTCGCCGATGCCCAGCTCGGAGCGGGCGTCCCGCTCCAGCCGCGCCAGCTGCCGTGCGAACCGCACGACCACCTGCCCCGACTCCGTGGGCCGCACCGGCTTGGTGCGCATCAGCAGCACCCGCCCGGTCCGCTGCTCCAGCGCCTTCACCCGCTGGCTGACCGCCGACGGCGTCACGTGCAGTACGGCCGCGGCCGCGTCGAAGGTGCCCTCGTCCACCACGGCGAGCAGCGTGCGTACCTGGTCCAGCGGCAGTTCGTCCAACACGCGCTAAAGACTAGCTAATGTTGCGTAAGAATCATTAGCTGTACGCATGATCGCCCGGTGCCTAGGGTCAGGCCCATGACCAGCGCAACCCTCACCGCGGCCCTCGCCGGATTCGGCACCGGACTCTCCCTCATCGTCGCCATCGGCGCCCAGAACGCCTTCGTCCTCCGGCAGGGCGTACGCCGCCACGCCGTCCTCGCCGTGGTCGCCATCTGCGCCGTGTCCGACGCCGCGCTGATCGCCCTCGGCGTCGCGGGGGTCGGCGCCGTGGTCACCGCCTGGCCCGCCGCCGTCACCGCCGTCGGCGTCATCGGCGGCCTCTTCCTCATCTGCTACGGCGTCCTCGCCGCCCGCCGCGTCCTGCGCCCCGACCCCGAGGCCGCCCTCACCACCGAGGGCAAGGGGGCGGGCAGCGCCCGCGCCGCAGCCCTCACCTGCCTGGCCATGACCTGGCTCAACCCGCACGTCTACCTCGACACCGTGCTGCTCCTCGGCACCCTCGCCACCGACCGCGGGGACCTCCGCTGGGCGTTCGGCACAGGGGCCGCCGCCGCCAGCCTCACCTGGTTCACCACCCTGGGCTACGGCGCCCGCCTGCTCAGCGGCTTCTTCGGCACCCCCCGCGCCTGGCGGGTCCTGGACGGCCTGGTCGCCACGACCATGCTCACCATGGGAGGAATCCTGCTCGCGGGCGCCTGAGCGGCGTGCTGGGATGAACCCATGGACGAGGACATGCGGGCGATGGTGTACGACGGCTACGGCGGCTCCGAGGTGCTCGCGGAGAGGCGGCTGCCCCGCCCCAAGTACGGGCCCGGCGAGCTCCTGGTCAAGGTCCGGTGCGCCGCCGTCAACCCGGTCGACTGGAAGATCATGGCCGGCGGCCTCGACGGGCTCATGGACACGGTCTTCCCCGTGGTCCCCGGCTGGGACGTGGCCGGTACGGTGGCGGGCGTGGGCATCGACACCCCCGAGTTCCAGGTCGGCGACGAGGTCATCGGCTACGCGCGCAAGGACTGGGTGCACGGCGGCACGTTCGCCGAGTACGTCACCGTCCCGGTCCGCGCCCTGGCCCGCAAGCCGGCTTCCCTCGACTGGGACGCGGCCGCCGGCCTCCCGCTCGCCGGCCTGACCGCGTACCAGCTGCTCACCCGGCTCGGCACCACCGCCGAGGACACGGTGCTGGTGCACGGCGCGGCCGGCGGGGTGGGCTCGCTCGGCGTGCAGATCGCCCGGGCACTCGGCGCCCGGGTCATCGGCACGGCCTCGCCGCGCAACCACGAGCGGCTGGCGGCGCTCGGAGCGGAGCCCGTCGCGTACGGGGACGGGCTGGCCGACCGTGTCCGGGCACTCGCCCCCGACGGGGTCACCGTCGTCGCCGACTTCGTCGGCGGGGTCCTCGACACCACGCGGGCAGTTCTCCGGGAAGGCGGCCGGCACGCCTCGATCGCCGACCCCGGCGTCCTGGGCGCCGGCGGCCACTGGATGTGGGTCCGCCCCTCCGGCCCGGACCTCGAAGCGCTGGGCCGCCTGGCGGACGAGGGCCTCCTGACGGTGCCGGTGGCGGAGACGTTCCCGCTGGCGCGGCTCCCCGAAGCGTTCGACCTCAGCCGGTCGGGCCACACGGCCGGCAAGATCATCATCCACGTCGCCACGTGACCCCGCCGCCGGAGCCGGCGCGTGGGCCCCGGGCGGCGTGTGCAGCCCGAGCGGCGTTTGAGCGGGCTCGGCGGGGCTCCGCCCGGGCTCGTGGGGCGCTGCCCCACACCCCGCGCCTCAAACGCCGGCGAGGCTGAAGGCGCCGGGCACAGCACGAAGCCGGGGCCGCACTCCCAGCCCGAGCGGCGCTTGAGCGGGCTCGGCGGGGCTCCGCCTGGGCACGTGGGGCGCTGCCCCACCCCCCGCGCCTCAAACGCCGGCGAGGCTGAAGGCGCCGGGCCACAGCGCGAAGCCGGGGCCGCACTTCCAGCCCGAGCGGCGTTTGAGCGGGTCCGGCGGGGCTCCGCCCGGGCACGTGGGGCTCCGCCCCACACCCGCGCCTCGAACGCCGGCGAGGCTGAAGCGCGGCGTGGTCACCACGCGAGGTCTTCCAGGTCCGCCAGGCCCGGGACGACCGGGGCGATGCCGGACCCGCCGCCGCTCAACGGGAGCTCCGCCCAGATCACCTTGCCGCGCCCCGTGTACCGCGTGCCCCACCGCTCCGCCAGCTGGGCCACCAGGAACAGGCCCCGCCCGCCCTCGTCCGTGGTCGCCGCGTACCGCAGGTGCGGCGCCGTGCTGCTGCTGTCCGACACCTCGCAGGTCAGCGTCCGGTCGCGGAGCAGCCGCACCCGGACCGGCTCCGCCCCGTACCGGATCGCGTTCGTGATCAGCTCGCTCAGGATCAACTCCGCCGTGAACGCGATCTCCTCCAGCCCCCACGCACTCAGCTGCGCCGACGCCGCGTTGCGGATCCGCGACACCGCCGCCGGGTCCGGCGGCACGTCCCACTCCGCGACCTGGTCCACCGCCAGCACCCGCGTCCCCGCCACCAGCAGCGCCACGTCGTCACTCGGCGCCGGGAACAGCATTTCCCCCAGCACGTCCGAGCAGGTCTCCTCCGGGCTCCGGCCGGGCCGCCCCAGCGCGGACCGCAGCAGCGCCAGCCCCGCCTCCAGGTCGCGGTCGCGGTCCTCCACCAGCCCGTCGGTGAACAGCACCAGCCGGCTCCCCGCCGGCAGCTCCAGCAGCGCCGACTCGTACGGCATGCCGCCCAGCCCGAGCGGCAGCCCCGCCGGCACCTCCGGGAACTCCACCCGCCCGTCCGGGTGCGCCAGCGCCGGCCCCGGATGCCCGGCCCGGGCCACCGCACACCGGCCCGACGCCGGGTCGTAGATCGCGTACAGGCAGGTCGCACCCGTGATGCCGTTGCCGTCACCCGCCTCCGCCCGGTCCATGTCGATCCGCGCGACCAGCTCGTCGAGGTGCCCCAGCAGCTCCTCCGGCGGCAGGTCCAGCGTCGAGAAGTTGTGCACCGCGGTCCGCAGCCGCCCCATCGTCGCGGCCGCGTGCAGCCCGTGCCCGACCACGTCGCCCACCACCAGCGCCACCCGCGCGCCCGGCAGCGGGATCACGTCGAACCAGTCGCCGCCCACCCCCGCCTTCGCCGGCAGGTACCGGTACGCGACCTCCACCGCGTTCTGCTCCGGCAGCACCCGCGGGAGCAGGCTGCGCTGCAACGTCACCGCCATCGTGTGCTCCCGGGTGAACCGGCGGGCGTTGTCGATCGACACCGCCGCCCGCGTCGCCAGCTCCTCCGCGAAGGACAGGTCCTCCTCGCCGAACGCCTCCGGCGTGTCCGCCCGCCAGAAGTTCGCCATGCCCAGCACCACCCCGCGGGCCTGGAGGGGCACGCTGATCAGCGAGTGGATCCCGTACGCGAGGGTCTGCCTCGCCCCCTCCGGATCCTGCGTGCGCCAGCCCGGCGCCGTCGTCAGATCGGCCTCCAGCACCGCCCGCCCCGCCGCCAGCGCCGCCGCCATCGGGGTGGAGGGCACCACGAACCGGATCAGGTCGCCCACCGGCTGCAACGGCGGATCCGCCCGCACCCCGGTCAGCGCCGTCCGCCGCATCTCCGTGTGCACCCCGGTCGGCTCCTCGCCCCGCAGTACCGGATCCAGCAGTTCCACCGTCACGAAGTCCGCGAACCGCGGCACCGCCACCTCCGACAGCTCCTCCGCCGTCCGCACCACGTCCAGCGTCGTACCGATCCGCACGCCCGCGTCGTACAGCAGCCGCAGCCGGCTCCGCGCCACCTCCGACCGCCCCGACAGCGCCGCCAGCTCGGTGGAGTCCCGCAGGGTGACCACGGAGCCGGTGGACTGCCCGTCGTACGCCTCCGTCGGGCGGACGTTCACCGCCAGCAGCCGGTCGCCCGCCAGGTGCAGCTCGTCCGTCGCCTCCCGGCCCGAGGCCAGCAGCTCCCCGAGCCCCTCCGCCAGCCCCAGCTCCGCCACCGGCCGCTGCTCCGATTCCGCCGGCAGGTCCAGCAGGCGCCGCGCCTCGTCGTTGGCCAGCAGGAGCCGCCCGTCCGCGCTCAGGATCAGCACGCCCTCGCGCACCGCGTGCAGCACCGCCTCGTGGTGCTCGTTGATCCGGCTCAGCTCGCCCGGCTCCAGCCCACGGGTCTGGCGCCGCAGCCGCCCGCTGATCAGCGCCGCACCACCGGTGCCGACCAGCAGCGCACCCGCCGCCGCGCCCAGCAGCAGCGGCAGCTGGTCCTCCACCACGTCGCCGACCTTCTGGATCTCGATTCCCGTGCCGACCAGCCCGACGATCCTGCCCTCCTCGTCACGGACCGGAACCACCGCCCGGACCGCGTCGCTCGGCTCGCCCCGGAACACCTCCGTGAAGGACTGCCCGGCCACCGCCCGCGACAGGTCACCGCTGGCCCGCTGCCCGATCAGCTCCGGCCGCGAGTCCGTGTACCGCAACCCGTCCACGGTCATCACCGCGATGAAGTCCAGACCGGCCGCCCGCCGGGCCGCCTCCGCCCGCGGCTGGAGTAGCGCCGTCGGGTTCGGCGCCAGCAGCGCCAGAGCCGTGCCGGGGGCCCGCGCGAACGCCTCGGCGGCGGCCAGCGACCGGTGCCGGGCGTCCTGCCTGCTGTCGTGCCGGGCCTGCAGCACCACCGCCAGCACGGCGGCCGACACCAGCAGCAGCACCAGCACCGCCACCAGCCCGAACACCTGTCCCGCGACGGTCCGCCACCGCCCGTGCCGCTTCACGGCCGCCTCCGGGCCACCAGCAGCGCCACGTCGTCGGACTCCTCCGGTCCGCGCAGCTCGTCCAGCAGCAGGTCGCATACCTCCTCCAGCGGGCGCGCCGCGTCGTCCAGCAGCCCCGCCAGCACCTCCAGCCGCTCGTCGATCGGCTCGTGACGGGTCTCGACCAGCCCGTCCGTGTACAGCACCAGCACGTCGCCCGGCCCGATCCGCACCGGCCGCGTCTCGAACGGGATCCCGCCCACCCCCAGCGGTGCGCCCGTCGGCAGCGCCACCAGCTCGGCGCGCCCCGCGCCGGCCCGCAGCAGCGCGGGCGGCAGGTGCCCGGCGTTGGCGATCAGGCACCGCCCCCGCTGCGGGTCGTACACCGCGTACAGGCAGGTCGCGATGTAGTGCTCCAGCCCGTCGGTGATCCGGTCCAGGTGCCGCAGCACCTGGTCGGGCGCCAGGTCCAGATCGGCGAAGGCGCACGTCGCCGTACGCAGCCGCCCCATCGTCGCGGCCGCGTCGATCCCGCTGCCCATCACGTCGCCCACCACCAGCGCCGTCTTGTCCCCGGCCAGCGGGATGACGTCGTACCAGTCGCCGCCGACCTCGCTGGAGCCGTGCGCCGGCCGGTAGCGGGAGGCGATCTCCAGCCCGGGCGGATGCGCCGGCAACCCCGGGAGCAGGCTGCGCTGGAGGGTCACGGCCGAGTTGCGCACGCTCTGGTACAGACGGGCGTTGTCGATGCTGACCGCCGCCCGCGCCGCGAGCTCCGTGGCCAGCAGGACGTCGTCCTCGTCGAAGGGCAGCCGATTGCGCGCCCGCTTCAGGTCGAGCGCGCCGAGCACCTCGCCCCGCGCGATCAGCGGCACGGCGAGGTACGAGTGCACCCCGGCCCGGTCCAGCTGGGCCGCGGCCTCGGCGCTGCGGGCGATCCGGTCCAGGTCCTCCCGGCCGACCCGCTCGACGAGGACCGGCCGCGCCGTGCGTACGCACCGGGTCACCAGCCGGTCCGCCCCGTACATCGCCGGCTGGCCGGTGGGGTCGGCGGCGTCCAGCGCCTCGGTGGGGTACGCCGCCTCCACGGCCAGCGCCCGGAACAGCTGCGGCCCGCTGTCGGGCGCACCCGGGCGGCGCAGCGCCAGCACGGAGTCCAGCACGTCCACCGCCGCGACGTCGGCGAGCTCCGGTACCACCAGTTCGGCCAGCTCCCGGGCGGTGCGGTCCACCTCCAGGGTGGTGCCGACCCGCGCCGAGGCGTCGGCGATCAGCGCCAGCCGCCGCCGAGCCCGGTCCGCCTCCGTCGCGGCGAGGTGCCGTTCGGTGACGTCGACCACCGAGATCCCGACGCCCAGTACCCGGCCCTGCGGGCTCTCCAGCCGGTAGTAGGACACCGACCAGGCGTGTTCCTCGCCGGGTGCCGCGGGCGTGATGCCCACCGAGTACCGGTCCACCAGCGGCACCCCGTCGGCCAGCACCCGTTTCAGGTCCCGTTCCAGGGCGTCCACGTCGAGGAAGGGCAGGATGTCGCGGATCCTCCGTCCCAGGTGCTCCTCGGCGGGGATGCCGTTGATCCGCTCCAGCGCCGGGTTGACCAGGACGTACCTCAGGTCGGTGTCGAGCAGCGCGAGCCCGATGGGGGACTGGGAGACCAGGCGCTCGGACAGCGCGAGTTCGGTCTCCACCCGCTGCACGGTGGCGTGGTCGGCGGCGATGCCCAGGGCGAAGGGGTCGCCGAAGCTGTCCGTGAGGCGCATGTTGCGGAACTCCACCTGCCGGACGCTGCCGTCCTTGTGGCGGATGGGGAAGGTGCCCGTCCAGCTGTCGCCCCGCCGGAGCACCTCGGCGAACAGCCGGACCACGAGGTCCAGGTGCTGCTCGTGCACCAGCAGGCGGCCGGCGAAGCGCCCCAGCGCCTCCCCGGCCGTCCATCCGAACAGCTCCTCGGCCTGGGGGCTCCAGAACCGGATCCGCCCCTCGGCGTCGAGCACCACGGCCGCCACGCCGAGGATGTCCAGCAGCCCTCTCGGCTCCGCCGTATCGCTCACCCCTCCATGCTGCCCCCCAGCCCCGTCCGCCGCGCTGGCAGCGCCGCCGGGACACCTGTCCGATAGGGTGTTTTGAGTGCAAATGTACCCTTCGGGGTGAGGTCGTTGCCTTGGATACACACCAGGGGGCAGATCGGGCACCGGTGCAGCCCCAGCGGGCCGTCGGGTACGCCGGAGTGCTCCGTGAACTGCTGCCGATCGCCCTGTGGCGGGAGGACGCCGAAGGCCGGGTCGTCGAGTGGTCCCTCGCGGCCCAGGACCTGCTCGGCCACCTGCCGTCCGAGGTCATCGGCCGGCCCGCCGCGGCCGTGCTGGTCCCCGAGGGCAACCGGGAGCTGGCCGAGGAGCTGACCCGGCGGGTCCAGGCCGGCGAGACCGTCGTCGGTACCCTCTCGGTCCGCCACCGCGACGGCCACCCCGTGACGATGGAGATGTGGATCGTCCCGGCCACCGATCCGCGCGGCCGCCGCGGCACCCTGCTGATCGCCGTGGAGACCACCGAGGTCCTGCGCATGCGGGACTCCCTCGCCGCCCTGGAGACCCTCTTCACCCAGTCGCCGATCGGCCTCGCCACCCTCGGCACCGACCTGCGCTTCCTCCGCGTCAACGAGGCCCTGGCCCGGATGAACGGCGTCTCCGCCGCGGACCACCTCGGCAGGCGGCTCACCGAGGTGGTGCCCGGGGTCAACGCCGCCGCCCTGGAGGCGATGATGCTCCAGGTCCTCACCAGCGGCACCGCCGTCCTCGACGCCCGCCGCACCGGCCGCACCCCCGCCGACCCCGGCCGCGACCGCACCTGGTCCTGCTCCTACGCCCCCCTGGTCGACAACTCCGGCCGCAAGCTCGGCATCATCGCCTCGATCATCGACATCACCGAGGGCGAGCAGGCCGTCGTCGAGGCCGAACGCGCCCGCCGGCGTCTCGCCCTGCTCGCCGAGGCCGGGGCCCGCGTCGGCACCACCCTGGACCTGCACCAGACCGCCCGCGAGATCGTCGACGTACTCGTGCCCGGCCTCGCCGACTCCGCCGACGTGCAGATGCTGGAGGAGGTCCTGGCGCCGGACGAGGCCGGAGTGTCCCGCCAGGGGTTGGTCCGCCGCCTCGCCGCGGCCTTCCCCGACCCGGCGGCCCCGACCGCGAAGCTCGCCCCCGGAATGACCTTCCAGGTGCCGCTGGGCACCGTGTACGAACGGGTCATCGCCGAGGGCCGCGCCATGAGCCTGACCTACTCCGACATCCCGGCCCTGATCACCGACCCGCGCGCGGAGAGCCTGCGCAGCTACCTGGGCACCCGCATCGGATCGGCCCGGCTGATCCCCCTGGTGGCCCGCGGCACGGTCCTGGGCGCGGTGGTCGTCACCCGGCTCGTCACCCGGGAGCCCTTCGACGAGCAGGACTTCCTGCTGCTGGACGAGCTGGTGGGGCGCGCCGCCCTCAACATCGACAACGCCCGGATGTACACCGCCCAGCGGGAGGCCGCCCTCACCCTCCAGCGCAGCCTCACCAACAGCCCGCTGCCGGACGTGCCGGGCCTGGACCTGACCGGCCGCTACCTGCCGGCCAGCGACCACGACGTCGGCGGCGACTGGTTCGACGCCATCAGCCTCCCCGGCGGCCGCACCGGCCTGGTCATCGGGGACGTCATGGGGCACGGCATCCACGCGGCCGCGGTGATGGGGCAGCTCCGCACCGCCGTGCGCACCCTGGCCCGGCACGACGTGCCGCCCGCCCGGATGCTCGGCTCGCTGGACGCGATCGTCGCCGAGATCGGCGAGGACGAGATGGCCACCTGCGTGTACGCCGTCCACGACCCGGCGACGGGGGGCTGCGAGATCGCCCGGGCCGGTCACCCGCCGCCGGCGGTGGTCACCCCGGACGGCAAGGTCGGTTTCCTGGAGGGGCCGCCCGGCACGCCCCTCGGGGCGGGCGGCAGGTCCTTCCGGGCCGAGCACGTCCCGCTGCCCCCGGGGAGCCTGCTCGCCCTCTACACCGACGGGCTCATCGAAGCCCGTGGCAGCGACCTCGACCGCGGCATGCTCCGGCTGGCGGCGGCCCTGGCGGAGGTGGACCGCCCGCTCGACGAGATCTGCCGGGCGGTCCTGGAGCGCCTGCCGCCGTCCCGTGGCCAGGACGACGTGGCCCTGCTGCTGGCCCGGCCGCTCGACCGCCCGGCGCGAAGGGTCTGACGGAACCGGGTCCGGGGCGGGGGGCCGTGCGAGTGGTCGGTGGGCGACCTGCGGCGTGGGTCCCGGCCGCCCGGCCGCCCGTCGGCTGCACTGATCTGCGCTGTTCCCCTCCGTACGGGCTACCGAAAGGGATCTCACGTGTTCAGATCGGTGTTCACCGGCGGCGCGGCCGTCGCGCTCCTCGCCGCCGCCCTGGCTCCCACGGCGGGCACCGCCGCCGCCAGCGGGACCGACAACCCGGCTGGCCAGGTCACCATCGACCTGGCGACCGTCAACGGTTCCGGCTGCCGCCCCGGCAGCACGAGCGTGGACGTCGCGCCCGACAACTCGGCCTTCACCGTCACCTACAGCGAGTACCTGGCCCAGGTCGGCAAGGACGCCAAGCCGACCGAGTTCCGCAAGAACTGCCAGCTGGGCCTGCGCGTGAACGTGCCCCAGGGCTTCACCTACGCCATCGCGAAGGTGGACTACCGCGGTTTCGCCAGCCTCAAGGACCAGGCCTCCGGCACGCAGCGGGCCGGCTACTACTTCCAGGGCATGTCCGGCACCGACCGCCGCAGCCACACCTTCCACGGCCCGCTCGAAGGCAACTGGCAGGTCACCGACACCACTCCGGTGCAGTCCCTGGCCTACGCCCCCTGCGGGGAGAAGCGGAGCTTCAACATCAACACCGAGCTGCTGGTCGACGCCGGTGACTCGGACGTCACGAGCACCAACAGCTTCATGACCATGGACTCCACCGACGGCAGTTTCAGCACCGTCTACCACTTCTCCTGGAAGGAGTGCACGGTCCGCCGTTGACCCACCCCGGCGGTCCGCAGACCGCCGCGGCGGGGGATCCGGGGCCTCCTGGGCACTCGCGCAGGCGGCAGGGGGCCCCGGACCGGAAGGGGGTGGTGATCAGCTGCCCGCGGACAGGTTGCCCGACAGCACCGGGATGTTGCTGAGGATGTGCGAGAGCGGCTCGTCACCCTTGGCCTGGGTGGAGTTCTCGGTGCACTGCTGGTTCATCGGGTTGGACAGGACGTTGATGTCCTGGACACCGACGTTGACGAGGGCGATCAGCGACTGGGCGTTGACCTTGGCAGGCAGGCCGATGCAGGGCTTGTTCAGGGTGCCCTGGACCAGGCTGAGCTGGGGGCTCATGGCGCCCTCGGTCTTCTGGTTGCCGTAGATCTGCTGGGCGCCGTTGCCGTTCAGCGTGTTGATCCCGTTGTCGTTGCCGATGGCCATGGCCGGGGCGGCGACAGCGGCTCCGGCACCCACGACGGCGGCGGTGGCGGCGGCGGTGGCCATGATCTTCTTGAGCATCATCAATCCTCTTGGTTCGCACGAGTGCCCGTGGCCGGGCCCCCTGATCAACTGGGCCGGGCCGTCCTGGTTGCGCACTGTCACCCGAACGGCCCCGGGCGGGGCGCCGTGATGACGGGAAACGGCCGCACTCCGTGCTCGGAGTTGCTTGGACTCGGCCAGTTCCGAGCAACTCCCTTCAGGAAGGGCTCCAGGCGCGCTATGTTGCCATGCGCATGCCACGAGCACGGGCGCGCCGCGACCACCGCGCCGCTCGGGCGCCGTGCCGCAACCACCGTGTCGGGAACGCACAAGGAGCCGCCCCATGAGACGTGGTCACGCAACCCTCCGCCCCGCCCGCCTCCGCCCCGCCCTCTACCGCCGGGCCCGCACGCGGTACGCCGTCCTCGTGGCCGTGGCCGCCGCCCTCGCCACGGCACTCTCCCTCACCGCGCCCGCTCCGCCCGTCGCCGCCGCCCCCGCCGCGACCGCCGGGTCCGTCACCGGGATCAGCCGTACCGGCAACACCTTCACCCTCACCACGACCACCAGGGCCAAGGTCCGCCTGGTCTTCGCCCGCGCGGACGTCTTCCGGATCTGGACGTCCCCCGACGGCACCTTCGCCGACGACCCGGCCGGTTCCGACCTCGCGGTCACCACCGACTTCGGCGGCGTGACCGCCACCCACACCGACGCCGGCACCCACCACCGCATCGCCACGGACGCCGTGTCCGTCCGGATCCGGAAGTCGCCCCTGACCTTCGCCGTCTACCGCGCCGACGACGCCACCCCGCTGTGGCAGGAGTCCCAGCCCACCTCCTGGAGCGGCGGCCGGACCACCCAGTACCTCGCCCGCGGTGCCGACGAGCAGTTCTACGGCACCGGGCTCCGCCTGGGGGAGTGGGCGCTGCGCGGCCGGACCGTGCCCGTCGCCGTGGACAACCGGTGGCGCGAGAACGACAACGCCAGCCCGGCCCCGTTCTACATGTCCACCAACGGCTACGGGGTGATGCGCAACACCTGGGCCCCCGGCTCGTACGGGTTCCACGCCCCCACCACCCTCACGCACGACGAATCCCGGTTCGACGCCTGGTACTTCGCCGGGGACTCGCCGAAGGGCGTCCTCGACGCCTACACCGACGTGACCGGCAAGCCGTTCCTGGCCCCGCTCTGGGGCTTCGAACTCGGCAACGCCGACTGCTGGAACGCCTCCAACCCCGACTACCAGGGCGACCACGGCCGGCCCGGGCACCAGACCACCCCTGACGTGGTCGGGTACGCCGCCGACGCCCGCGCCGCCGACATGCCCTCGGGCTGGTTCCTGCCCAACGACGGCTACGGCTGCGGCTACACCGCTCCCCTGAAGTCCACCGTGGACGCCCTCGCCGCCAAGGGGTTCAAGACCGGCCTGTGGACCTCCACCGGCCTCTCCGGCATCGCCGACGAGGTCGGCGTGCAGGGCAGCCGCGGCGTCAAGACCGACGTGGCCTGGATCGGCAGCGGCTACGAGTACGCGTTCGACGGAGTGCGGCAGGCCGTCGAGGGCATCGAGCGGAACTCCGACGCCCGCCGCTTCGTCTGGACGGTGGACGGCTGGGCCGGTACCCAGCGCAACGCCGTCGTCTGGACCGGTGACACCCACGGCACCTGGGACGACATGCGCTGGCACGTGCCCGCCATCGCCGGCGCCGGGCTCTCCGGCCTCAACTACGCCGCCGGCGACGTCGACGGCATCTTCGGCGGCAGCCCGAAGACGTACGTGCGCGACCTCCAGTGGAAGGCCCTCACCCCGGTCTTCATGACCATGTCCGGCTGGGGTGCGACCAACCCCTCCGCCGGCTACCAGGACAAGCAGCCCTGGCGGTTCGCCGAGCCGTACCGGTCCATCAACCGCAAGTACCTCAAACTCAAGATGCGGCTGATGCCGTACCTGTACACGATGAGCCGCGAAGCCCACCGGACGGGCGTCCCCTCCACCCGCGCCCTGGTCCTGGAGTACCCCGGGGACCCGGTGGCCCGCGGCAACCTCACCAGCGGGCAGTTCATGGCCGGCGACTCGCTGCTGGTCGCCCCCGTGGTCTCCGACACCACCGTCCGCGACGGCATCTACCTCCCGGCCGGCACCTGGACGGACTACTGGACCGGCAAGACGTACGCCGGACCCGGGTGGCTCAACGGCTACCACGCCCCGCTGGACACCCTCCCGCTGTTCACCCGGGGCGGCGGCATCGTGCCCATGTGGCCGCAGATGAACCACACCGGCGAGAAGCCCGTCACCACCCTCACCTACGACATCCACCCACGCGGGAACTCCACCTTCACCCTCTACGAGGACGACGGCATCACCCGCGCCCACCGGACCGGCGCCTACGCCGAACAGCGGGTCGACGTCACCGCCCCGGCCGCCGGGACCGGCGACGTCACCGTCTCCGTCGGCGCCTCCACCGGCGAGTACGCGGGCAAACCCGCCGCCCGCGACTACGAGTTCAGCCTCCGCGTGGCCGCCGCACCCGCCGGCGTGACCTCCGCCGGCGCGCCCCTGCCCGCCCACGGCTCCAAGGCCGCCTACGAGGCCGCCGCCACCGGCTGGTACTTCGACCCCGCCGACCGCTCCGGCGTCCTGTGGGTCAAGGCCGGCCGTCAGTCCGGCGCGTTCACCCTGAAGGCCGCCGGCACCACCCTGCCCGAGGCCGCCGCCCTGCCCGGCTCCGCGGCCATCCCGCGGACGGGCTGGAGCGTCGTCCACGCCGACAGCCAGGAGACCGCCGCCGAGAACGGCGCCGCCGCGCGCGCCGTCGACGGTGACCCGGCCACCTTCTGGCACACGGCCTGGTCCGCCGCGCCCGCCCCGCTCCCGCACGAGATCCACATCGACCTCGGCGCCCGCTGGACCGTGGACGGGGTCGGCTACCTGCCACGGCAGGACGGCGGGGTCAACGGCCGGATCGGCGACTACGAGGTGTACGTCTCCGACACCACCACGGACTGGGGCGCCCCCGTCGCCACCGGCACCCTGCCCGACACCGCGTCCGCCAAACAGCTCCCGCTCGCGGCCAAGACCGGCCGCTACCTGCGGCTGAAGGCCCTCACCGAGGCCGGCGGACGCGGCCCGTGGACGAGCGCCGCGGAGATCACCGCCACTGGCCGGGCCGCCCCCGCGCCCACCGACGCCGCCCTGGTCAACACCGCGTCCCGCTCCTGCGCGGACCTGCCGCACAGCGCCACCGACCCAGGCACCCAGCCCACCCTGTACACCTGCCACGGCGGGCCCAACCAGCGGTGGACGCTCCGCCCCGACGGGCTCCTCACCGGCCTGGCCGGGGTCTGCCTGGACGGCTCCGGCAGCACCGTCACCGTACGGCCCTGCACCGGCGGCCCCGCGCAGATCTGGCAGCAGGGCCCGCAGAACAGCCTGCGCAACGAGGGCCGGTGCCTGGCCCCCGTGGGCGCACAGACCGCTGACGGAACCCGGCTGACCCGGGCCGTCTGCACCGGGGCCACCACCCAGCAGTGGTCCTTCACCCCCTGACGGGCGGCTGCCCGACGGACACCGCCCGGCCGCCGGGCGGGCGGTGTCCGTACCCTCAGGTGTCCGTACCCTCGGTGTCCGTGCCCTCAGGCTTCCCGGGCCCCCGGGTCCCCCGCGTCCTCCGCCGTACGGGCCGGGCCGCCCAGGGCCGCGACCGCCGCGACCAGCCGGTCCCAGAACGCCTCCACCTCCAGGCCGACCGCGACCTTCGCGTTCACCGGCCGGTCCAGGTAGCGGTGCGGGTCCACCACCGTGGCCCCGCGCGTGAACTCCCCCCGCAGCTCCACCGCCACGCTCGCGTCCACGCAGTGCACCAGCTGCGGGTCGATCACCCGGGCCACCGCCACCGGATCGTGCACCGGCGGGTGCGGGAACCCCCACAGCCGCCGGTACGTACCGGCGAAGTACGTCAGCAGCTCGACGCAGATCCGCCCCAGCTCGGTGCCCAGCCCCTCCAGCCGGGCCAGCACCTCCGGCGTGGCCAGCGCCTGGTGGGTCACGTTCAGCCCGCACATGGTCACCGGCACTCCGCTGCGGAACACGATGTCCGCGGCCTCCGGGTCGACGTGCACGTTGAACTCCGCGGCGGGCGTCCGGTTCCCCCGCTCCGTGGAGCCGCCCATCAGCACGATCTCGCGGATCCGGCCGGCCACTTCGGGATACCTGGTCAGCAGCAGCGCGATGTTGGTCAGCGGCGCGGTCGGCACCAGGGTCACCGGTTCCGGGTGCTCGCGCAGGATCCGGTGGATCAGCTCCACCGCGTGCTCCGGCACCACGTCCACGCGCGGCTCCGGGAACCCCGGCCCGTCCATCCCGGACGCCCCGTGCACGTCCTCCGCCACCCGCAGCGGCTCCACCAGCGGCTTCGCGCAGCCCGCCGCGATCGGCACCCCGGTGATCCCCGCCACCGTGCACACCCGGCGCGCGTTCAGCGTGGTCTTCCGCAGCGTCTGGTTGCCCGCGACCGTGGTGATCGCCAGCAGGTCGACCGCCGGGTCCCCGGCCGCAAGCAGGATGGCCAGGGCGTCGTCGTGCCCGGGATCGCAGTCGATGATGATCGGCACGGGCACGGCGGGTCTCCCTCGGCGGTCGGTCGTCGGACGGCACCGCGCCCGGAGCGCCCCGCGCGGGCGGCCCGGAAACGGATCTCCGTATCCCGGACTATCCTGCCGACGCGACCCGCGGCAAGGGTGCCGGACGCGCCACCGGGAACCGGCCCGGCCCCGCCTAGTCGGCCGCCCGCCACACCGTGGTGATGTTGCAGAACTCGCGGATGCCGTGCCCGGACAGCTCCCGCCCGTACCCCGAACGCTTGACGCCGCCGAAGGGCAGCGCCGGATGCGAGGCGGTCATCCCGTTGACGAAGATCCCGCCCGCCTCCAGATCGCGGACGAAGCGGTCCACGTCCTCCTCGCGGCGCGTCCACACGTTGGAACTCAGCCCGAACGGCGTGTGGTTGGCCCGCTCCACCGCCTCGTCGAGGTCCGCCACCCGGTAGAGCGTGGCCACCGGACCGAACGTCTCCTCCTGGTCCACCCGCATCGCGCCGGTCACCTCGGAGAGCACCGTCGGCTCGTAGAACCAGCCCTCTTCGCGCCCGGGCGGCCGCCGGCCGCCGCACAGCACGGAAGCGCCGTGCCGGACCGCGTCGTCGACCAGTTCCTCCAGGTCGGCCCGGCCCCGCTCGGTGGCCAGCGGCCCCACGTCGGTGGCCTCCTGCATCGGGTCGCCCACGGTCAGCGCCGCCATGCCCGCCGTGAAGCGCTCGGCGAACTCGTCGTACACGTCCGCGTGGACGATGAACCGTTTCGCCGCGATGCAGGACTGCCCGTTGTTCTGCACCCGCGCCTGCACCGCCGTCCGCACCGCCCGCGCCACGTCCGCCGAGGGCATCACCACGAACGGGTCGCTGCCGCCCAGCTCCAGCACCGTCTTCTTGACCTCGTCACCGGCCACCGAGGCCACCGCCCGCCCGGCCGGCTCGCTGCCCGTCAGCGTCGCCGCGGCCACCCGGGGGTCGCGCAGCACGCCCTCCACCGCGCCGGACTCGATCAGCAGGGTCTGGAAGCAGCCGCGCGGGAACCCGGCGCGGTGGAACAGCTCGCCGAGGTAGAGCGCGGTCTGCGGGACGTTCGACGCGTGCTTCAGCAGCCCCGTGTTCCCCGCCATCAGGGCCGGCGCGGCGAACCGCACGACCTGCCACAGCGGGAAGTTCCACGGCATGACCGCCAGCACCACCCCGAGCGGCCGGTACCGGGCCCGGACCACCGACGCCCCCGCGTCGCGCACGTCGGCCTCGGCCGGCTGCTCGTCCGTCAGCAGCCCCTCCGCGTGCGCGGCGTACCAGCGCATCGCCTTCACGCACTTGGCCGCCTCGGCCCGGGCCGCCGCCAGAGGCTTGCCCATCTCGGTCGTCATGGTCCGGGCCACGTCGTCCGCGTCCTCCTCCAGCAGCGCGGCCGCCCGCAGCAGCAGGTCCGAGCGCCGGGCGAAGGACGTGGTGCGGTAGTCGGCGAACGCCGCCGAGGCCTCCGCGAGGCACTGCTCGACGCCCTCGGCGCCGAGCGGATCGAACGTGCGCTCCGTACGGCCGGTGGTCGGGTTCACGGTGGCGATGGGCATCTCGGCGTACCTCCTCGGCGCGGGCGGCCACCTCGACCCTGCCCGTTCCGCCACCGGCCCGCAACGGGAGGGGGCCGCCCCGGCGGACCCGTGTGCGGAGTCCGCCACCGACGGCTCTACGATGCCGCCCATGAACACCAGTGAGGACGGCAGAACGGTCGTCGACGGGCGCTTCGAGCTGATCGCCAGGCTCGGCAGCGGAGGCATGGGAACCGTCTGGAGGGCCCGGGACACCGCCCTGCAACGCGAGGTCGCCCTCAAGGAGGTCCGTCCCGCCGACCCGGCCGCCGCCGAGGCCGATCCCGCGCTCGCCCGCCACCTGCGCGACCGCGCCGTGCGCGAGGCCCAGGCGCTGGCCCGACTGGCCCACCCCAACGTGGTCTCCATCCACCACATCGTCGAACCGGCCGACGGTTCGCACCCCTGGATCGTGATGGAACTCGTCCAGGGCGGCTCCCTGCACGACCGCATCGCCAGCGGCCCGCTCCCGGTCGGCGAGGTCGTCCGCATCGGCCTGGACGTGCTCGCCGCGCTGCGCGCCGCCCACGCCGCCGGGGTCCACCACCGCGACGTCAAGCCCGCCAACATCCTGCTCCGCCCCGACGGCAGCGCCGTCCTCACCGACTTCGGCATCGCCGCCCTGCGCGAGTCCACCAGCCTCACCGCCACCGGCGACCTGATCGGCTCACCCGAGTACATCGCCCCCGAGCGGGTCCGCGGCCAGGAGGGCGACCCCGCCTCCGACCTGTGGTCCCTCGGCATGACCCTGTACGTCGCGGCCGAGGGCGCGCACCCGCTGCGCCGCGACACCGCGCTCGCCACGATCGTCGCCCTCCTGGACGAGCCGATCCCGTACCCGGCCCGGGCGGGGGCGCTCGCGCCCGTGCTGACGGAGCTGCTGGTGCGCGACGTCCGGGCGCGGCCCGACGCCGCCCAGCTGGAGCGCAGGCTGCGCGAGCTGGTGTCCGGCTCGCCGTCCGTACCGGCGGGCTACGGCCCGGCGACCCCGTTCGGCCCGCCCGCGAACCCGTACGGCGGCACGCCCACCCCGCCGCCGCACGCCCACGCGGCACCGCCGTACCAGGCGCAGGCGCACGCCGCGCAGGCCTTCGCGCCGCCCGGCGCCGGGACCACCGCCCTGTCGGGCGCCGGAGTGCCGCCGCGCCCGGGCCGCCGCCGGCCGCTGCTCGCCGTGCTGCTGACCGCCGTCCTGGTGGCCGGTACCGCCGCGGCGGTGCAGAACTGGCTCCCGGACGGCGACGACGGCGGCAGCGGCGGGCAGAGCCAGGGGAAGGCCCCGCAGGACCAGACCCAGGGCCAAGGCCAGGACCAGGCCCGGCAGCCGACCGGCGGCGCGTCCCCCTCCACCGGCGGTTCCGCCGCCACGCCGGCCCCGTCCACCCCCGACGCCACCCAGCAGGGCAGCCTGCACACCCCGGCGGGCGCCCGCGCCATGGTGGCCGCCCTGCGCGAGGCCACCGGGCGCGGTGACACCACGCGGCTGACCGTCTACCCCACGTACGCCGCGGCCGACGTGCCGGTCAAGGACCACCCGACCGGCTACCAGAGCTGGAGCTACCGGGAGGGGGCCGCGACCAAGGGCATCATCAAGGGCGCCATCCAGTCCGGCACCGTGCCCGTGCAGCTGGACAAGGTGAACTGGGACGCGGTGCCCGGCCTCCTGAAGCAGGCCGACTCACGGCTCGCAGTCAAGAACCCCACCAGCCGCTACCTGATCGTGGCCCCCGACCCGATCGACC
Source organism: Streptomyces sp. NPDC012888 (assembly GCF_042900645.1). Classification (NCBI taxonomy): domain Bacteria; kingdom Bacillati; phylum Actinomycetota; class Actinomycetes; order Kitasatosporales; family Streptomycetaceae; genus Streptomyces; species Streptomyces sp. NPDC012888. The sequence goes on from NZ_JBIBBM010000018.1 coordinate 42,791, forward strand.
GCTCCGCGGCGCGGCTGATGGTGTACGTCTCCAACGAGTACGGCGAGTCCGGCTACCTGCAGTGCGACCTCACCGGGCGGGTGCTGCGGGCCCAGCCGCACTCCTGAGCGCGCCGGCGCCCGAGGTGTAATCCGCTCCCCACGGGGCACCCGCGCCGGTGACGTACCGACCGACGCGGAAGGGTGGACCGCCATGGGCAAGGCCAAGGCGAAGGCCGAGCAGATCAAGGGCAAGCTCAAGGAGGCCGCCGGCCACGCGATGGGCGACCGCCGGATGAAGGCCGAGGGCAAGGCCGAGCAGCTGCGCGGCAAGACCCGCGAGGAGCTGGACCGGGCCACCGATGACCTCAAGAAGGACACCCGCTGACCCGGGGCCCGCGATGAACCGCGCCGCCTTGTTCGACGTGGACGGCACCCTGGCGGACACCAACCACCTGCACGTCACCGCATGGTGGGAGGCGCTCCGCCAGGCCGGGCACACGGTGCCCATGCACGCCGTCCACCGCGCCATCGGCCTGCCCGGCGAGGACCTGCTGGAGCACCTGCTCGGCGAGGACCGCGACCGGGCCGGCGACGGCCGGATCAGCACCGGCCACGACACCCTGTACGCCACCTGGTTCGACCGGCTGCCGGCCCTGCCCGGCGCCGGCGACCTGCTGCGCGAACTCGCCTCCGCCGGATGGCGGGTGGTCCTGGTGACCTCCGCCAAGGAGCGCGAACTCGACGCGCTGCGCGCCGCCATCGACGCGGACGAGGCCATCACCGAGACGGCCACCTCCGACGACGTGGAGCAGGGCAAGCCGGCCCCCGACCCGATCCTCCACGCGCTGGACCTCGTCGGCGTGCCCGCCGGCGACGCGGTGTTCGTCGGCGACTCCGTCTGGGACATGCGGGCCGCGCGGCACGCCGGCGTGACGTCCGTGGGCCTGCTCTGCGGCGGCATCCCGCGGGCCGACCTGGAGGAGGCCGGGGCCGCCGCCGTCTACGACGGCCCGGCGGACCTCCTCGCACACCTGGCCGAGAGCCCCTTCGGCACCCGGGCGGCACCTCCCGCCACCGCCTAGGCTCGGCCCATGAGCACCGCACCCCTCGTCCGGACCTGGGAGGTCCTCCCCAGTCGCGGCTACTCCACCGCCTGGGCCGAGCTCACCCCCGACAACCTCGCCGCGCGCGGCCGCGCCTTCGGCCTGCTGCCCGAGCCGTACTGGCTGGCGTACGAGCTGGAGACGGCCCCCGGGTTCGTCACCACCCGGCTGCGGGTCACCGTCGAGTCCGCCGCCCGCACCGGCTCGCTGGACCTGCGGCACGACGGCGACGGCCACTGGACCGTCAACGGCGCCTCCCGCCCCGACCTGGACGGCGCCCTCGACTGCGACCTCGGCCTGTGCCCGCTCACCAACACCATGCCGGTGCTGCGGCACGCCCTGCACCGCGAACCGGGGTCCGGCCCGCGGGACTTCCTGATGGCCTGGGTCTCCGTCCCCGACCTGGCGGTCAGCCCCAACCACCAGACGTACACCCACCTGGCCCGCGCCGAACACGGGGCCCGCGTCCGCTACGAGTCCGGGACCTTCCGCAGCGACATCGAGTTCGACGACGCCGGCCTGGTCCTCGACTACCCCGAACTGGCAACGGCCCTGACGCGCTGACGGTGGGCCGAACCCGAACCCGGGCCGGGTGCCTGGAGTCCGGTGCGTGCGGCGGCTCGCCAACAAGTGCCGCGTCGCCGTCGACCGCGCGGTGGCCCCGCTGGGCCTCACCCACGCGCAGTACTCGCTGGTGGCTTCGCTGTACGGCATGCAACGCGCCGGAGAGCGCCCCAGTCAGCGCCGGCTCGCCGACCACACCGGCCTGGAGGCCCTGTACGTCTCCAAGCTCGCCCGCGCGTCGGAGGCGGCCGGCCTGGTCGACGGCGACCGGCTGCGCCCCACGGACGCCGGGCGCGAGCTGATCGCGGTCACCGCCGCCGAGACCGCTCCGCTCACCGGCCGGATCCGGGGCGGCATACCCGCCGCGGACCTGGCCGCCGCCGGTCGCGCACTCGCCCTGTCACCGAGCGCGCGGAAGCGGAGCTCGCCGCACAGGCCGGCTGACGGCTAGGCGGCCGGCGTGCCGGGCGTCAGGAGCGTGCGGAGGTCGACCAGCTCGTAGCCGCGGGCGCGGTACGCGTCGATGATGCGCGGCAGGGCCTCGGCGTCCAGTACGGGCTCCTGACCCCGGGGCGCGCCCACGTGCATCTGCAGGATCGCCCCCGGCCGCAGCGCGGCCAGCGCCCGGTCCACGGCCCGGTCCACCGTCATGCCGCCCGCCGCACCGAGGTAGCCGTTGGTGTCGGTGGTGAACTCGATGTCGGCGAAGCCCAGCTCGTTGACCTCGGTGATGTGCCGCGCGCTGGTCTCCCCGTACGGGAAACGGAAGAACGGCAGCGGCACCGCCCCGGAGGCGGCCCGGAGGGCCCGGTCCGCGTCCAGCACCTCCGCCCGCCGGCCGGCGGCCGTCAGGTCGGCGAAGTAGGGATGGCTGTAGGAGTGGTTCCCCAGGCCGTGCCCGGCCGCCGCGATGCGGCGGGCGGCGGCCGGGTGGCGGTCGGCGAAGTCCCCGGTCAGGAAGAACGCGGCCGGGGCCGAGCGCCGGGCCAGGACGTCCAGCACCGTGTCCAGCCCCTCCTCGTTCCACGCCGCGTTGAACGTCAGCGCCACCACCCGCCGGTCGGTCCGCATGGTCCGGTTCTCCGAACCGAACAGCGCCCGCAGGCCCTCCCCCTCCCGGACCGCCGCCGGGGGTCCCGCGACCGCGGGCGGCCCGGCCGCCGCGGGGGCGGCCGGGCCGCCCGCACCGAGCAGGGCGGCGGTCGCCAGCAGTGCCGCGGCCGTGGCCCGCGCCCACGTCGTCCTCGTCCTCGTCTGCGCATGCGTCTGCGCCTGCGCCCGTGTCTTCGTCGTGCGTCTCACTCCCGGGCCATCGGCAGCGCCCGGCCGCCGCTTGACCCGCCCCCACCCGGACGGCCCCGCCCCAGGCACCCGGTCGCGGCCCGCCGCCCCGCGCACGACCATGGGACGAGAGCCCGCCCCGGGAGGACCCTTGGCACCCACCGCGACTCCCCACCCCGCCGACGCCGACGCCTCCGCCACCGACGTCCTGGTCGTGGGCGCCGGCCCGGTCGGACTCACCGCGGCCGCCGAACTCCGCCGCCGCGACGTCCGGTGCCGCCTGGTGGACCGGCTCCCGGCCCGCCTCCCGTACGCCAAGGCCGTCGGCGTACAGCCCCGCACCCTCGAGATCTGGGACCGCATGGGCCTGGCCCGGACGGCGATGGAGTCCGCGGTCCCGCTCCTCGGCCAGTCCACGTCGACGGCCGGGAAATCGCCCGGATGGCCCTGTCGCTGCCGCCCGAAGTCCCCTACGGCTTCGCCGCCCTGCCCCAGTACGAGACCGAGCGCATCCTGGAGGAGTACGTCGCCGGCCTCGGCACCCCCGTCGAACGCGGCACCGAGCTGCTCTCGTTCGACCAGGACGCGGACGGCGTCACCGCCCGGCTCCGCACCGCCGCCGGCACCGACCAGGAGGTACGGGCCCGTTACCTGATCGGGTGCGACGGCGCGCACAGCACCGTCCGCAAGGCCCTGGGACTGGGCTTCGAGGGCGGCGCCTTCCCCGAGGAGTACATGCTCGCCGACGTCGAAGCCGACTGGGACCTGCCGTACGGCTGGGGCGTGCGCTCCACCCACCACGCCGCCGACGGCTCCACCGACGACGTGCTCGTCGCCATCCCGCTGCCCGGCCGCGGGCGCTACCGCATGTCCATGCGGGTGCCGCCCGAACTGTCCACACTGGGGCGCGGACCGCAGAGCGGCGGCGGTGCGGGCGGCGACGCGGGGGCGCACGGCCTGGAGGGCGGCCGCGCCCCCGAGCTGCCGCACATCCAGGCCGTCGTCGACCGGCTGGCGCCACGCCCGGCGACGGTCTCGCGGATGCGCTGGTCCTCGGTGTTCCGGATCAGCCACCGGCTGGTCGACCGCTACGGAGCGGGCCGCGTCTTCGTCGCCGGCGACGCCGCCCACATCCACCCGCCGACCGGCGCCCAGGGCATGAACACCGGCATCCAGGACGCCTGCAACCTGGCCTGGAAGATCGCCGCCGCGCTCCGCGAGGGGCCCGGCCCGGCGACGGCGCTGCTGGCCAGCTACGACGCCGAACGCCGTCCGGTGGGGGAGGAGGTCGTCGGCCGTACGGTCCGGCACGCCACCCAGGGCTACGAGGCCGACCCGGCGGACCCGCGGACCATCGTGCTCCGCGAGGCCCAACTGCTGGTGGGCTACCGCGACGGCCCGCTGTCCGGTCGGCCGTACGGCCCGCCGGACGCCCCCCAGCCCGGCGACCGGGCCCCCGACTGCGCCGGCCTCACCTCGCCCGTCGCCGCCTACCCGCTGCGGCTGCTGGACGTACTGCGCGGCCGGACCGGCCACGTCCTGCTGCTGTACGCCGACGGGGCCGACGAGGCGGCCCGCGCCGCGGCGGCGGCCGCAGCGTGGGCCGGGACCGGGAACGGCCGCGCCGACGCCGTCGCGGTCCTCGCCGGGCACGCCACCGGTCCCGCTGAGGGCGGGCCGGCGCCCGCTCCGACGGCAGACGGGTCCGCGCCGCTGCCCGTGTACCGCGACGCCGCGGGCGAGTTCGCCCGCCTCTACGGTACGGACGGCCCGACCGGGTTCCTCGTCCGCCCGGACGGACACCTGGCGGCCCGGTTCCCGCTGGACGGGGTGGAGGCCGCGCTGGCCGCCTACGCGGCACGCGGCGGCCGGTGACGGCCGGGCCCGGGCCCCTTCACCGCCGTCCGTTCACGCCCCGGTTCACGGCCGTCCGTTCACGCCCCGTCCACGGCCGCCCGCGCTCACAGCCCGTCGGTCTGGAGCAGGCGGCTGGGGGAGCTCTTCGAGACGACCAGCGCGTCGGTGACCGAGTGCTCGACCAGCCAGGCCGTCACCTCCGCCGGCGTGGCGGCGGGGTTCGCGGTGCGGTACAGCGCCGCCACGCCCGCGACGTGCGGGGCGGCCATCGAGGTGCCGTCCAGGGAGATGTTGCCGCCGCCGAGCCGGGCCGAGTTGATGGCCCGCCCCGGCGCGTAGAGGTCCAGGCACGGCCCGAAGTTCGAGAACTCGGTCTCCTGGTCGCGGGCGTTGGTCGCGCCGACCGTCACCACGTCGGCCGCGCCGGCGGGGGAGACGTCGCAGGCGTCGACGGCGTCGTTGCCGGCGGCGATGACGGGCAGGACGTTGCGGGCCGCGAGCTGGGTCGCGGCGTTGTTGACGGCGGTGCTCCGCGGCCCGCCGAGGGAACCGTTCAGTACGGCCGGCTGCTGGGCGTTGTCGGCCACCCAGTCCATGCCGGCGATGATCCCCGAGTAGGCGCCCCGCCCGTCGCAGCCGAGCACCCGCACGCTGACCAGGTCGGCCTGCCGGGCGACCCCGTACGTGCTGCCCCCGGCGGTCCCGGCGACGTGAGTGCCGTGACCGTTGCAGTCCGCCCCGGACTGCCCGTCGCCGATCGCGTCGAAGCCGAAGGAGGCCCGGCCGTCGAACTCCGGGTGATCGTAGTCGATCCCCGTGTCGAGGACGTAGACGCTCGCCCCGGCGCCGGTGCCGCTGACCTGGAAGTCGTGGTCCAGGGGCAGGTAGGGCTGGTCGATGCGGTCCAGGCCCCAACTGGCGGCCACCGCACGCCCGCTGCCCCGCGCCACCGGCGCGGCCGTCACCTGGGCGTCCTCCTCGACCGCGGCGACCCCGGGCAGTTTGCGCACCGCCTCCAGCTGCGCGGGGGTCAGCTTCGCCGCGTAACCCGAGAAGAGGGAGCGGTAGGTGAACAGAGGCTTCACCCCGGGGGTGGCCTTCTGCGCGAACGAGGACGCGTCCTGGCCCGTCTTGAGGGTGACGATGTACTGGCCGGGGATGGCCCGCGCGGACCGGGTCAGCGGCGCGGGCGTGGCGTCCCCGGACGGGGCCGCCGCCGACGGGGCGGCCGACAGGGGCACGGCGAGCAGCAGGGCGGCGGAAGCGGCGAGCGAGGACACACGCATGGACGGGCACTCCGATCGGGGCACGGCGGGACCGCCCCGGCCCGGCGACCGCGGACGGCGAGATCCCCGTCAACCAAGCACACCGGGCCGGTCCGGAACCGCTCCTGCGGGCCGTGACATGCCGACCACCCCCGACCGAACGCGCCCGCACGCCCGTCCGGGTGACCCGGCGGCCCCGGCGGGAGCATGGCGCCGTCCCCGCCGGATCGGCACAATCGGTGCGGTGAACGCGGTGAACGATGACGATCCGTACCTCTGGCTGGAGGAGACCGAGGGCGCGGCCGCCCTGGCCTGGGTGGCCGAACGCAACGCGGAGACCGTCCGCGTCCTCACCGCCGACCCCGGATTCCACGAGCTGCTGGGGGAGTTGCGGGAGGTCATGGACGACCGCCGGCGGATCCCCTACCCCGTCCGCCGGGGCCCGCTGCTCTACGACTTCCGGCAGGACGACGTACACGTGCGCGGCCTGTGGCGGCGCACCACGCCGGCGGAGTACCGCGAGGAGGAACCGGACTGGGAGCCGCTGCTCGACGTCGACGCCCTCGCCGCCGCCGAGGGCGTGGGCTGGGCCTGGGCCGGTGCCCAGGTCCTGTTCCCCGACTACGAACGGGCCCTGGTGATGCTCTCCCGCGAGGGGGCGGACGCCGTCACCGTACGGGAATTCGACCTGGCCGCCAAGGAGTTCGTGGAGGACGGGTTCACCGTCCCCGAAGCGAAGACCTCCATCGCCTGGATCGACCGCGACCACGTGTTCGTCGCCACGGGCACGGGCCCGGACGAGACGACGGCCGCCGGCTACCCGCGCACGGTCCGCCGCTGGCGGCGCGGCACCCCGCTCGCGGAGGCGGAGACCGTCTTCACGGCCGGTGCCCGGGACACGCTGGTCTGCGCCTGGTACGACCCCACCCCCGGCTGGGAACGCGAGTACGTCAGCCTGGTCCGGGACACCTGGCACGGCGAACTCCACCTGTCGGACGGCGACGACGGAGCCCTGCGCAGGCTGGACGTACCCGACGACGCCGACGCCCACGTCCACCGCCGGTGGCTGACCGTCACCCCCCGCTCGCCGTGGCTCGGGCACCCGGCGGGCACCCTGCTCGCCTTCGACCTCGCGGACTTCCTGGCCGGCGGCCGCGAACCGGCCGCCGTGGCCTTCGCGCCGGACGCGCGGACCGCGCTCACCGGGTACACGTGGACCCGGAACCACCTGGTCGTGGAGACCCTCACCGACGTCTCCACCCGCATCGAGGTCCTCACCCCCGGCCCGGACGGCGGCGCCTGGACCCGGCGCCCGCTCGCCGACGTACCGCCGCTGTCCACGGCATGCGTCACCGGCACCGACCCGTACACCGACGACGCGTACTTCCTCGACGTCTCCGGCCACCTCCAGCCGTCCACCCTCCACCACGGCGAGATCGGCGCCGCCCGCGCCGCCGAACCGGTCAAGCGCGCCCCCGCCCACTTCGACACCACCGGCCTCACCGTCCGGCAGCGGTTCGCCACCTCCCCGGACGGCACCCGCGTCCCCTACTTCGTCGTCGGCCCGGACCGGGAGACCCCCGGCCCCGTCCTGATGTACGGCTACGGCGGCTTCGAGTACTCCCTGACCCCCGGCTACTCCGGCGTCACCGGCCGCGCCTGGCTGGCCCGCGGCGGCACGTACGTCGTCGCCAACGTCCGGGGCGGCGGCGAGTACGGGCCGGCCTGGCACCAGGCGGCGCTCGGCGCCGGCCGGGCCCGCGCCTTCGACGACTTCGCCGCCGTCGCCCGCGACCTCATCGCCCGCGGCACCACCACCCCCGCGCAACTGGGCATCGAGGGATCCAGCAACGGCGGCCTGCTCACCACGGCCGCGCTCACCCGCCACCCCGAACTGTTCGGAGCCGTCGTGGCCGAAGTACCCCTCACGGACCTGCTCCGCTACGACCGGCTGCTCGCCGGCGCCTCGTGGACGGGGGAGTACGGAGACCCGCGGGACGAGGCCGACCGCCGCCACCTGGCGGCGCTGTCCCCCTACCACCGGCTCCGCGCCGACCGCACCTACCCGCCGCTGCTGCTGCTGACCTCGACCCGGGACGACCGGGTCCACCCGGCGCACGCCCGGAAGATGGCCGCCCGCATGCGGGAGATGGGGCACCGGGTGCTGTTCCACGAGAACACCGAGGGCGGCCACGCCGGCGCCACCACCACCGAACAGGCGGCCTGGAACGAGGCCCTGATCAGCACCTTCCTCTGGCAGACCCTGGGCCGGCCCGGCGAGCGGGCCGGCCGGGCCCGTCAGTAGTCGACGCGGTCCGCCCGGGCCAGCCAGGCGTCGAACGGCTGCCTGCGGCCGGGCAGCTCCAGCTGCTCGACCGGCATCGGCCACATCGACGCGGGCCGCTTCTCGAACAGGTCGTAGAACCTGCGGTCGTCGAACCCGGCCACCGCCGCGTCGTTCCGGTCGGCGGCGTACACGATCCGGCCGACGCGCGCCCACAGCGCGGAGGAGAGGCACATCGGACACGGCTCGCACGACGAGACCAGGACACAGCCGTCGAGCGAGAACGTCCCCAGCTCCCGGCAGGCCGCCCGCATCGCGCTCACCTCGGCGTGCGCGGTCGGGTCCAGGGTCGCGGTGACCCGGTTGTTGCCGACCGCGACGACCTCGCCGTCCTTGGCGACGAGGGCCCCGAACGGGCCGCCGCCGTCGGCCACGCTGGCCGTGGCCACCCGGATCGCCTCCTCCAGCCAGGCGCGCTCCGGCTCCCGGACGTCCACGGCCTCCGCCGTAGGCAACGAAATCTGATCAGTCATCAAAGACCCCCGTCTTGTGGTCGGCCGGCAGCAGCGTGCCCGGCGGACGCGCTGGATACACGCCAACCCCCGCCACTGCGTCGCGACTTGTGTGAGGAGTACACAGCCGCGTGGCCGAAACCGGTGAGGGGTCGAACATATGAAGAGGGGGGCGGACCCGCGACGGCTCTTCATAGTTTCACACAAGGAGTGGCCGGTTTCGTGACCGTGGCTTCTGATCAGCGAGCGGGGTGACGCCCTCAGGCGGGGGCCTGTTCCCGGGCCGGCCCGGAGCCGCCCTGCACCACGGAACGGAAGGCCGTCATACAGTCGACGCAGTAGTGCTCCACGACCCCGTCCGAACAGACGGCGGACTCCGGCAGCTCCGGCTGCCGTCCGCACAACGTGCCGGCAGCGGCCTCCTTGGCGAGGACGTGCCACAGCAGACCGCTGCGGTCGGGCGTCCATTCGGCGCACATCTGGTACATGGGCGTGCCCTTTCTCCTGAAGGGAGGCGGCCGGTGAAGGCCCCGCACTCCATGAGAGGGCCATTCGGCCGGAGGGGCCAACCGGCGTAGGCCGAGTGAAGGAAACCACCCGGGAACGGGTTTGAGCCGGCGGCGAGGCGGAACGTCCCCCACGGACGCCACTGAGCTGCCCGAACCGTCCTCCCGCTGCGCCGTCCGGGTGAGGCCGGTGATCGTTTCCGCGTACGATCACGCCATGGACGACGACTGGCGTGACGACCGGATCGGCAGCGCCCTCAAGGGCCGGAACCCCGCGGTGATGCGGCGGCTGCGCGCCGGCTTCGCGGTGATCGGGGACGTGCAGTTCCTGCCCGGGTACTCCGTGCTCCTGACCGACGACCCCGCGGCGCAGCGCCTCTCCGACCTGCCGCGGGACCGCCGTACCGCCTTCCTGGCCGACATGGACCGGCTCGGCGAGGCGGTGGAACGGGCCTGCCGGCAGGCCGATCCGGCCTTCCGGCGGGTGAACCTGGAGATCCTCGGCAACACCGACGGCTTCCTGCACGCCCACGTGTGGCCGCGGTTCGACTGGGAGCCCGCCGACCTGGTGCGCCTCCCGGTCTGGCTGTACCCCCGCGACCACTGGACCGACCCGCGGCACGCCCTCGGCCCGCGCCACGACGCCCTGCGGGACGCGATCGGCGGGGAACTGGACCGGCTCGCCGGCTGACCGGCCCCCGGCGGCGCGCCTTCCGCGGGCCGTGCCGTACGGACCGGCCCCGCCGTAGGCTGGACGCATGACCGAGCGCAAACCGCCGGGCGTCGGCTTCGAGTCGTTCGTGGACCGGCAGATCCGTGAGGCCCAGGAGCGGGGGGACTTCGCGGAGCTGGCCGGCTTCGGCAAGCCCCTCGCCGACGACACCGCGCCCTACGACGAGCTGTGGTGGATCCGCGGCAAGCTGCACCGCGAGGGCGTCGCCGTGCTGCCGCCCGCGCTGGCGCTGCGCAAGGAGGCCGAGGACGCGGTCCGGGCGGTGGCCGGGGCGCGCACCGAGGCCCGGGTGCGGGAGATCCTCGCCGGGGTCAACGAGAAGATCGCCGCGGCACTCCGGCGGCCGCCTCCGGGCCCCCCGCTGGCGCTGAAGCCGTTCGACGTGGACGCCATGGTCGCCGAGTGGCGCGGGACCCACGGCTGAGGCCCACTGGGACGAGGACGCCGCCGGGACCGAGGAGACGCGCATGAACCCCGCCGACCTGCTGATCGATGCCTTCGGCCGGGTGCGGGAGGTCGTGCACGAGGCCGTCGCAGGACTGCCCGCGGCCCGGCTGGCGGCCCGCGTCGACCCTGGGGCCAACTCGATCGCCTGGCTGGTCTGGCACCTCACCCGCATCCAGGACGACCACGTCGCCGACGTCGCCGGCCGCGAACAGGCCTGGACCGAACAGGGCTGGGCGGCCCGCTTCGGGCTCCCCTTCGCCGAGGGCGCGACCGGGTACGGCCACACGGACGACGAGGTCGCCGCCGTCCGGGCGCCGGCCGAACTCCTGCTCGGCTACCACGACGCCGTCCACGCCCGGAGCGTGGAGTTCCTCGAGGGGGTGACCGGGGAGGACCTCGACCGGGTCGTCGACGAGGCCTGGTCCCCGCCGGTCACCCTCGGCGTGCGCCTGGTCAGCGTGATCGCCGACGACCTGCAGCACGCGGGCCAGGCGGCGTTCGTCCGCGGAACGCTGGACCGCCGCCCCGACTAGGGCGGCCCCGGGCGGCCCGGCCGCGCGCGCCCGGCCCGGGTCTACACGGGGCAGGGGCGGTACACCAGGCTCAGTTCGCGGTCGACGGCGTGACTGGTCCGCATCGACGCGGCGGTGACCTTCTCCCAGGAGCCGTACTTGACGTACAGCTGGTCCGCGGTCGGGCCCAGCGGGTTCCCGTACTTCTCCGTGTTCCGCTGCTCCAGGACGCGCACCTCCTCCCGGGTCATGCCCGCCCGGGTGATCTCCTTGGCCTGGTTGCGCATGTCGACGAGCTCCCTGGCGATCTCCTCTTCGGTCGCGCCGGCCCGCCGCATGTCGGCCTCCGTGCGGTGCATGTCCTCCAGCAGCCCGTGGTACCGCATCCGGGTCCGCTGGGCCTCGACCTTCTGGTCCATCGGCATGACGCGGATCCGGCACACCACGGGGTCGGTACTGGGGCAGGCCTCGTCGGCGGGACGCGGCCGTTCGAGCGGGGCGGTGATCAGCGAGCCGCAGGACTCGAAGGCGTCGGCGGCGGCGGGGCCGGCGGTGGTGAGCAGGGCGACGGCGGCCACGAGGGGGACGAGTCCACGGCGCAGCGGCGGAAGGAGAGCGGGCATGCCCGCAAACCTGGCGGACCCGCCCGTGGGCCCGCACGCTGACACACCGGTGACCGCTCCCGATCCCCCGATGGTGGAACGGTCAGTCGTCGGCGAGCTGGAGGGCCATCGCGTAGTGCTCGCCGTCCGTCCCCGCGATCAGGCTGTCGAACAGCGGGGTGAGGCCGTTGACCGCGCCGCACGCCACGTCGTGGTTGGTCCACCAGCTGCCGTCCGGGCCGAGCAGGTCCACCGCCCGGGCCGCCGCGCGGAGGGCGACGTCCGCGGGCAGGTGGCGGTGGTCCGGCCAGACGAGGTCGACCGCGGCCACGCCGGCCAGGAACGCGGCGGCCTCGTGCGTCTCCACCGGTTCCAGGGCGGCGGTGAGCCGGGGGACGGCCGGCGGCACGTAGCCGGGCAGGAAGCGGCTCCAGGCCCCGTCCGCGGCGGCCGTGGCGAGCAGGGTGCGGATCCCGGCCGCCAGGTCCGGCAGGTCCGGCTCCGGTGCGGCGAAACGGCCGGCCGCCACGTACACCCGTGTGGGTGTGGACAGCTCCGCCATGCACACCTCCAGCTCGGCCAGGACCCCCGTCGACTTCACGAAAGGATTCTGCATCACCACCGGTGACCGATCTTCACTCGTCCAGGTGAGGAAGGGACGTTTCCGCGATCGCTCCCCGCATTTCCGAACGGGCCTCGGGCATTCCGATGGGTGTTCCCGCCCGACGAACCCGAGAGTGAGCAGCGGTGCCCCGAACCGGCCCGAACGAAGCAGGCCCGAAGGACGCGGCCCCGGAGACGGGGCGGGCGGCCGGCCCGTCGCCGCGACGGGCCCGGGGCAGGGCCCCGCTCGCGGCCGGATTCGCCCTGCTGCCGGCCGTCCTCCTCGCCGCCGCGGGCTGCGCGGCCGACGCGGCGCCCGCCCGCCCCGCCGCCCCGCTCCTCCCGCTCGCCGCGGCGGAGGAACGCGTCCTCGCCCGGGCCGAGCAGGTCCTGATCGCGCGCTGCCTGCACCGCCGCGGCTTCGCCTACGTCGCGCACGTGCCCCAGGACGCAGCACCGGCGCGCAGGTTCCCGTACGTCATCGACGACCCCGCCTGGGCGCGCGCGCACGGCTTCGGCACGGACCGGCAGCGCCGGATCGCCGCGCTCAAGGCCGCCGACCCCAACGAACGCTACTTCCGCGGGCTGCCGCCCCGGCGGCGGCAGGCCGCGCTGGCCGCCCTGCACGGGCCGCGCCCCGTGGGGCTTTCGGCGCGCGTCCCCGGCGGCGGGGTGGCCACGGCCAGTGACGAGGGCTGCACCGCCGAGGCACAGCGCGGCCTGTACGGGGACCTGCCGGGCTGGTTCACCGCCAAGCTCACCGTCGCCAACCTGACGCCCCTCTACGTGCCGAGGGTGCGCGAGGACCCCCGCTACCGGCGGGCCGAGGCGGCCTGGGGGCGGTGCATGGCCGCCCGCGGGCACCGCCACGCGACCCCCGACGAACTGCGCCGGGCCCTCCCGCGCCTGGTGCACGGCCTTCCCGCCGGCCCCGCCCGCGCCGAGGAGACCCGCCTCGCGGTCGCCGAGGCGGACTGCGCCCGGAGCAGCGGCCTGGGCGCCACCGCCACCGCCCTCGACCGGGAGTACGGCGCCGGGGTCCGCCACCGCTACCGCGCCGCCATCGTCACCGAGCTGCGGCTGCAACGCGCCGCGCTCCCCACGGCCCGCCGGATCCTTTCCGGCGAACCGGCCTGACCGGCCGGCCACGGCCGCCGAACAGGACCGAACAGGAACCGACGCCGGGCAGTCCTGCCTCCGGCGTCCTCTGCCGCCGCCCGGAGCGGCGTACCACGAAGGGAAAACGACACACCGTGCACAAGCTGAAGACGGCCCTCGCGGCCTCCGCCCTCGCCCTGACCGCGGCCCTCGGGGCCACCGTGCCCGCCACCGCCACCCCCGCCGCCGCCCCCGCCGCCATGGCGGACGGACACGTGTACGTCTGGGAGCACACCGGCGCCGGCGGCGCGAGCTGCAAGTGGTCCGGCGACGACAGCGACTACCGCTACAACACCGGCTGCGGGAACATGAACGACCGGGTCTCCTCCGCCAGCAACAGCGGTTACGCGGGTGCCTACGAGGACGTGCTCTTCTACGAGAACATCGACCGGCGGGGATCCTTCGTCTGCCTTCCCAACGGCGTCTACTGGCAGAGCATGCCGGGCGGCTGGAACGACCGGGTCTCCTCCCACAGCTGGGGCAGCGCCTGCTGAGGGCCGCTGCCGACCCCGCCGGACCGGCCCCCGGTCCGGCGGCCGTTCAGCCCGCGCCGCCACCCCGCGGTGCCGGGCCCGAGGACGCGGCGAGGGCGGCCAGCAGCCAGGCGTGGGAGGCACCGAGCGTCGGGCCGGAGCCGGGACCCGGGCCGGAGCCGGACCCCGAGCCGGACCCCGAGACGGAGCCGGAGCCCGAGTGCGATCCGGGGGTGAACGGTGTGCCGCCGAGCTCGGCCGCCCAGGTCCAGTAGTCGCCCATCCGGGGGTCGCTCGCCGCCGCCAGCCGCCGGTGCAGGGCCTGCCGGAAGCCCGGCGAGTCGTCCAGGCGGTGCGACCGCGCGTACGCCGCCACGAACGTGTCCAGCGCGGCGCCCGGCCCGGGCCGCTTCCGCTCCGCGAGCTCCCCGGCGGCCATCCCGTACGCCTCGCCCAGCGTCTCGTACAGGGCCACGGGTCCGGACAGTCCGAGTCGATTCCCGCCGCCCGCGCCGCCCTCCGTTCACGGCCGCGCACCTCGGCCGCGAACGCCCGGCCGGACACCAGCGCGTGCAGCCGGGCGTGCAGCAGCACCTGGCGGGGCGTCGGGTCGGCGGGCGGGACCGGGGTCGCGGCCAGCGCGACGGCCCCGGCCACCCGGGCCGGCAGCCGAGGCGGCAGCACCCGCCGCCAGAACGCCACGATCCCCTCCGACTGGCCCGGGGGCTCGGGCACCGCCGCCAGCAGCCGCAACGCGGCGTCGTCGTGCCCGCTCCCGCGCAGCGCGAGCAGCGCCGCCCGCCGCCACCGCAGTCGCTCCAGCTCCGACTCCAGCACCCCCAGCCGCCCCTCCACCGCGTCGGCCAGCGGCAGCGCCCCGGCGGCCGCCTCGCCCGCCACCGGCAGCGGCAGACCCAGCGCGCGCAGCGCCCGCAGGGTCCGCAGCCGCTCCAGGGCGGGCTCGCCGTAACGCCGGTGGCCGCCCGCGCTGCGGGTGACCCCGGGCAGCAGCCCCCGTTCGGTGTAGTACCGCACGGTGCGGACCGTCAGTCCCGTGCGGGCGGCCGCCTCCCCGATGCCCCAGGGGCCCCGCGCGCGTCCGGCGTGTTCGTCCATGTCCGCCCCCCGCCGTCGAATCTCCCCCTGCGTCAGTTCCTAAGGTACGTCCGCCGCGAGCAACGCCCTCCGGTCCTCCGCTCCTCCGGTCCTCCGGCACGGACGGTGCCCGAGGCGCGCGCGGCCCACGACGTATCAGGCGCACGGAAGGGAAACCGGCATGGCGGACTTCGTACTGGTGGCGGGCGGTTGGCTGGGCGGCTGGGCCTGGCGGGAGGTCGCGGCGGAGCTGACCGCGCGGGGCCACCGCGCCGTCCCGGTCACCCTCACGGGTCTGGGGGACCGGCGCCACCTCGCCACCCCCGCGACGGGCCTGGCGACGCACGTGGAGGACCTGGTGCAGGTGCTGGACCACGAGGGCTGCACGGACGCGGTCCTCGTCGGGCACAGTTACGCGATCTTCCCCGTGGTGGGCGCCGCGGACCGGCGGCCGGGCGCCGTCGGCCGGATCGTCTACCTCGACACGGGCGTGCCGCAGGACGGGGACACCGTCGAGGGCGCGTTCATGGACGACGCGCGCCGCACCGCCGTCCGCGAGCTGGTCGACGGTGAGGGAGGCGGCCACTCCTTCCCGCTGCCGCCGGCCGACCGGCTGGCGGAGTGGGGGAGCCTGTCGGGTCTTGACGGGCCGGCCCTGGACCGGATGCGCCGGCTGGCCGCGCCGCACCCCTACGCCTGCTTCACCGAACCGCTGCGGCTGACCGGCGCGGTGTGGTCGCTGCCCGGCACCGGCGTCTTCTGCACCGACAACGGCGTCACCCTGGCGACGGTCGAGGCGCTGTACCGGTCCGGGGACCCCCGCCTGGCGGGGATGGCCGACGCCCGCGTCACCTTCTTCGAGCTGGCGACCGGCCACTACCCGATGCTGTCCGAGCCCGGGCGGCTGGCCGGCGTCCTCGCCGAAGCGGCCGCCGGCGGCGGCCGTCGCCTCGCCACCGGCGGCTGAACGAGGGCGGGCCGGGCGTCCGGCGCCGGCGGGCCCGTCGGAGGACGCCCGTACGGAGCAACGCCGATGGACGGCGCGGCCGGCCGGGACGAAGGTACACAGGACGGGCCTCCACCGTCCGGCCGGGCCGGCCGCCGGCCGCCGCACCCCGCCGAGGAGGACCCATGCGCCGCAGCTACCCGCCGATCGCCGAGCACGGTCTGATCGGCGACCTGCAGACCTGCGCGCTGGTCTCCTCCGACGGGGTCCTCGACTGGTTCTGCGCGCCCCGCTTCGACTCGCCCAGCGTCTTCGCCGCCCTCCTGGACGACGAACGGGGCGGCCACTTCTCGGTCACCGCCGACGCCCCCGACGTCACCACCCGCCAGCTCTACCTGGCCGACACCGCCGTCCTCATCACCCGGTTCCTCACCCCCGGCGGCGTGGGGGAGGTCGTCGACTTCATGCCCGTCGACGCCCCCCGCACCCCCACCACCCGGCACCGCATCGTCCGTTTCCTGCGGACCGTGCGCGGCACCGTCCGCTTCACCGCCGAGTGCCGGCCGCGTTTCGACTACGGCCGCGCCGCGCACCGGCTCACCCTCGACGGCGCCACCGCCCGCTTCGACGCACCCGGGACCGGCGCGCACCTGCACGCGCTGGGTCCGCTGCCGCTGGAGGCCGACGGGGAGGACGTACGCGCCACCGTCACCCTGAACGCCGGGGAACACGCCGGCCTGGTCCTGACGTTCGGCGGTATCGGCCCGGACGCCGGGGAAGCGCCGCCGACCATGGCCGGTGCCTGGCAGGAGTTCACCGCCGTGTGCCGGTTCTGGCACGGCTGGCTCGCCCGCTGCACCTACCGCGGTCGCTGGCAGCAGACCGTCAACCGCTCCGCGATCACCCTGAAGCTGCTCACCTACGCGCCCACCGGCGCGCCGATCGCCGCCGCCACCATGGCGCTGCCCGAGCAGGAGGGCGGCGAACGGAACTGGGACTACCGTTACACCTGGGTCCGCGACGCCTCCCTGTCGGTGCGGGCCATGCGCGACATCGGTTTCACCGAGGAGGCGGAGGCCTTCCGCGAGTGGCTCGGGCACCGGGTCCACGCCGGCCGCGCCCCCAACGGGGAGCCCCTGCAGATCATGTACCGCGTCGACGGGGACCCGTACCTCACCGAGGAGGTCCTCGGGCACCTGCGCGGCTGGCGCGGCTCGGCCCCGGTCCGGGCCGGCAACGGCGCCGCGGACCAGCTCCAGCTGGACATCTACGGGGAGGCCGTCCACGGCCTCGCCCAGACGGGCCGGGCCGGCCGGGTCATCGGCCACGACGCGTGGCAGGGCTTCGCCGCGCTGGTGGACTGGCTCTGCGAGAACTGGGACCGTCCCGACGAGGGCATCTGGGAGACCCGCGGCGGACGCCAGGACTTCACCTACAGCCGCCTGATGTGCTGGGTCGCCCTCGACCGCGCCATCCGCCAGGCCACCGCCCTCGGCCGCCCCGCCGACCTCGCCCGCTGGACCGCCGCCCGAGACGCCGTCTACCGGCAGGTCATGGAGCGGGGCTGGAGCCACGACCGCCGCGCGTTCGTCCAGCACTACGGCAGCACCGTCCTCGACGCCTCGCTGCTGCTGATGCCCCTGGTCGGCTTCGTCACGCCCGAGGACCCGCGCTGGCTCGCCACCCTGGACGCCATCGACGCCGAACTCGTCGCCGACAGCCTGGTCCACCGCTACGACCCCGCGGCCTCCCCGGACGGACTGCGCGGTCGTGAAGGCACGTTCTCGTTCTGCAGCTTCCTCTACGTGCACGCCCTCGCCGGGGCCGGACGCGTCGAACAGGCCCGCTACGCCTTCGACAAGATGCTCACCTACGCCAACCACGTCGGCCTGTTCGCCGAGGAGATCGGCCCCACCGGTGAGCAGCTCGGCAACTTCCCGCAGGCCTTCACCCACCTCGCCCTGATCACCGCGGCCCTGGCGCTGGACGAGGCCCTGGACGCGGCGCGCGCCCGCCGGATCCGGGAGGACGGCCCGGCCTGAGCACCGGCGCTCACCCGCCCAGCGGGGTGTGCGCGGCGGGCACGGTCTCGTCCGCCGCCACCGGCCCCGGCGGGGTCCCGTCACCGAACGGCCGCCCGCCCAGCTCCGCGCGGTCGTGCGGTTCGAGCCAGCCCGAGAGGTCCGGGCCGGCCGGGACGATCCCGGTCGGGTTGATGTCGTCGTGGACCGTGTAGTAGTGCCGTTTGATGTGGTCGAAGTCGACGGTGTCGCCGAAGCCGGGCGTCTGGAACAGGTCCCGCGCGTACGCCCACAGCACCGGCGTCTCCGCCAGTTTGCGCCGGTTGCACTTGAAGTGGCCGTGGTAGACGGCGTCGAACCGGACGAGCGTGGTGAACAGCCGCACGTCCGCCTCCGTGATGGTGTCGCCGACGAGGTACCGGGACCGCTCCAGGTGCCGTGCCAGTGCGTCGAGGCGGGCGAAGAGGCTCTCGTAGGCGCGGGCGTACGCCTCCTGGGACCCGGCGAAACCGGCACGGTAGACACCGTTGTTGACGTCCCGGTAGACCTCGGCGTTCACCTCGTCGATGCGGGACCTCAGCGCGGGCGGGTAGAGCTCGGGCGCCCCCTCGCGGTGGTGCGCCCTCCACTCCACGGACAGGTCCAGCGTGATCTGCGCGAAGTCGTTCGTCACGACCCGCCCCGTCGGCACGTCCACCACCGCCGGCACCGTGATGCCCCGGTCGTAGGCGGGGTCCCGGGCCAGGTACGCCTCGCGCAGCCGCTCGATGCCCAGTACCGGGTCGCGCCCGCCCGGGTCGAGGTCGAAGGTCCAGCTGCGGTCGTCGTGCACCGGCCCGGCCACCGCCATCGGCAGCACCCGCTCCAGCCCCAGGAGCCGCCGTACGATCACCGCCCGGCTCGCCCACGGGCAGGCCCGGCTCACCACGAGCCGGTAGCGGCCCGGCTCCACGGGGAAGCCGTCCCGTCCGTCCGCGGTGATCCGGGTGGTCAGGTACCGGTCGTCGCGCGCGTACTCCCGGCCGGCGGAGACATAACTCATGCCGCGCGCCTACCCGGCACCGGCCGACGGCGAACGCCGTACCGGACCGCAGGCCCGTGCCGCCGGAAAACCCCTCGTGAACGGGGGTGGATCCGGCCTACTATCCCGCTTCGTGCTCACCAACGAACAGATCATCGGACAGGCCCTGGACCGCATCCGGGCAGGGTACGTCTTCCCCGAGAAGGCCATGGAGCTCGACGCCGCGATCCGGCGCCGGGCCGCGGCGGGGGAGTACGACGCACTCGACGGCCCGGCCCTCTGCGAGACGGTCACCGCGCACTTCCAGGAGGTGTGCCCGGACAAGCACCTGCGGCTGCTGTGGTCCGACCGGCCGCAGTCACTGGAGCCGCAGGACCAGGACGAGGGCCGCGCCGCCTTCGCCGCGCTCCTCAGGACCGAGAACCAGGGCGTCCGCCGCGTCGAGCGGCTGGACGGCGGCATCGGCCTGATCGACCTGACGCGCATCGCCACCGCCGACGGCGGCGCCGCGGCGATCGGCGCGGCCATGCAGCTGGTCGCCCACAGCCCCGCCCTCGTCCTCGACCTGCGCGATTGCCTCGGCGGATCGCCCGAGGGGGCCGCGATGTGGTGCAGCTACTTCTTCACGGACGACCAGGTCCACCTCAACGACATGCACGAGCGGGCCAACGGCGAGACCCGCCAGTTCTGGACCCTCCCGTACCTCCCCGGCCCGCGCTACCCGGACCGGCCCGTGTACGTGCTCACCAGCGCGACCACCTTCTCCGGCGGCGAGGACGTGGCGTACACCCTCCAGGCCCACGGCCGGGCCGTCGTCGTCGGGGAGACCACGCGCGGCGGGGCGCACCCGACGGCCCGCCACCCGGTCACCGAGCACGTCCTGGTGACCGTGCCGGCCGCCCGGGCCGTCAACGCGGTCACCGGCACCAACTGGGAAGGCGTCGGCGTGCAGCCCGACGTGGCCGTGCCCGGGGACCGGGCGCTGGAGGTGGCGCTCAAGGCGGCGCTGGAGCACCTCGGCGCCGACGCGCGGCCGGCGTAGGGAGGCGGGCGGGGAAGCGGGCGCCCGTTCGGGTGCGGTGCTCCGTGGGGGTGTCGCACCGTCACGCGGCCCGACGTTGATCGTTTGCCCCTGCATGACGGATCTCATGGTGCAGGTACCGGCCGACTGGCTCGCCCGCGTGTTCCTCTCGCTCCGGCGCGGCGGCTCCGACGACGCCCAGGCGCTGGCCGGCGAACTCCGGCCGTTCACGGAGCAGCCCGGCCAGCGCGTGCCGGTGCCCAGAGCGACGCTCCTGCGCACCGGACTCGCGCTGCGGGACGAGTCGGAGCGCGCCGCGGAACAGGAACGCCGCCGCAGGCTGTCCGAGGACGCCGACTACCTGGCGAAGGTGGGCCTGGCGCAGTAGCCGGCGGGCGGTGAGGGCGCGCGAGGACCCCGGGCCGTCGTTGACGGCCCGGGGTCCCGGGTGTCGCGCGCCGTGCACGGGGTCAGCCGGGCAGGGCCCGCCGCCGTGCCCGGCTCACTCGGCGGCGGCCCGCCGCCTCACCGCGAGCCGCGGCGGGGCCGCGGCGAGCACGGCCGCGGCCGCGGCGCACAGCACCACCGTCACGTCCGCTCCGGGGACGGTCTCCCCGAGGCAGCCGGTGAGGGCGTCGAACCGGGCCGCACGCGCCAGCAGGTGGAGCACCACGACCACGGCGGCGCCGAGGGCGGCCTGCCGCCACACCACCGCGGAGTCGCGCACCGCCACCAGCAGGCCGAGCAGCAGGCACACGGCCCCGCCGAGCACCACGACCAGGTGGCCGGGTGCGGCCGAGGCCAGGGCCTGCGGTTCCGCGGGCAGCTGCAGGCCGGCTACGGCGAGCAGCGCCAGGACCAGCGGCCACCGCAACGCCCGCCGCCAGACCGCCGGCGTACGCGCGGCGTCCCGGGGCGCGTCGGTGCGACGCCCCCAATCGGGGGCACCGGCCTCGGCGGCAGCGGCGCGGCCGCCCCGGACCGCCGTACGCGGGTCAGGCCGTCCGGCCCGGTCGGGCGGGGCCGCGGCCGGCGGCTGCGGAGCCCGCACCGCCCAGCCCGGGCGGTTCCCGGTGCCGTCTTCGGGCCCTGCCACGGCCACGGCGTCCGCCGGCGTGGGGGCCGGGGGGCCGGCCGCGGGTTCCGCCGGTGCTCCGGGCTCCGTCCAGGGGTCGGGACCGGGCACCGGTTCCCCGGGTGCCCGGGCCGCGCGGCCGCTGATCAGCAGGGCGACGTCCTCGATGGGGCGCTCGGCGGCGAGCGCCCGCAGGGCGATCTCCACCTCCGCCGTCTGCAAGGGGGAGTTCCCCAGCAGGCCGATCAGTTCCTCGACCTCGTGGACGGGCCTGGCCACGGCGGCGGTCCGCAGGGCCTGGTGGACGAGTTCGGGGTGGTCTTCCGTCTTGTTCAGCAGTGCCACCAGGGTGGTGACCTGCTCCAGCGGGCGGTAGGTGGCCACCTGCGTCAGCAGGGTGTCCATGGGGTCCGTACTCGTCCCGCCGGTGGTGAGGGGGTCGGGGAGCCCGCGGCCGTCGGTTCCTGGGGCCGCGGGCGTGATTGTTTCGTTCATGAGATGCTCCGTTCGCCGACGCCGGGTCTGCCTGGTGCGTCGGTCGCAGTGCGCTACGGGAAGCGCACTGTTTGTAACAATATGGGGCGATTTCGGGCTACGCCATCCGGCGCGGTCCAAAGAGGGCCCCGCCCCTCCCCACCGCCCGCCCCTCAGGGGCGCCGCACCCGCAGATGGGCCACCTCGTACGACATCTCCGTCACCTCCGGCTCCGGGGCCGGGTGGTAACGCCCCGCGCAGACCGAGAGGTTGACGATCAGGTACGCGTGCCAGTGCCGCCCCACGCCGCGCCGGTCGGCGAACACCGCCGCCCCGTTCACCCGCCACGCGACCGAGCGGGCGCCGAACTCCACCTCCAGGTCCACCCACTCGCCCGGCCGGACCGCCGCCGCGTCCCGGTGGTAGTGCGACCCGCCCCGCACGTGGTTCGACAGCTCCAGCAGGTCGGGGTTGTCCGGGTGGTACTCGAAGACGTCGATCTCCTGGTCGCCGTCCCGCCAGGTCCACACCGCGGGCCAGGCGCCCAGCTCCACGGGCAGCCTCACCCGGGTCTCCAGTACGTCGCCGGTGCGCACCATGAACCCCTCCTCGCTGCCCTCGGTGGTCAGCAGGCCGGCGTCCCAGTAGCCGTCGGCGCGGCGGGTCGCCCTGAAGACGCCGCCGCGGCTGTAGGCGGGGTCCGCCACCAGGTGGTCGAGCTTGTTGTCACGCGGGTTGACCGGACCGCCGTCCGGATAGGCCCAGGACCGCCCCGCCACCCACTGGCGGGTCGATGTGAAGTCCGCGGTGAACACCACGGGCGCGGCGGGTCGCCGGCCGCGCAGCCGGGCGAACAGGTCGATCAGCACCTCGGTCGTCCCTCCCTTCGGAAGCCCCCCTTCCGATTCCTGCCCGGGTGCGACCCGAATGCCCCTGGTGTGACGTGGAGTTATGGGATCGTCACTCCCTGTTCGGGTGGCCCGTCGAACGCCTCCCCGCGCCCCACCGCCGCGAGCCGGTCACCGAGGGGGCTGCGGCCGTACAGCACCCGCCGCCCCTGCCTGGCCCGGGTCACCAGCCCCGCCGCGTGCAGCACCCTCAGGTGCTGGGAGACGGCGCTCGGCGTGACCCGCAGACGGCGGGCGAGCTCCACCGTGGCCAGCGGCTCCGCCAGCATGCCCAGCAGCCGCGCCCGGGCCGCCCCCAGGAGCGGCACCAGCGCCGCCCCCGCGTCCGCCCCCGGCCCCGGCCCTGCCCCCGGCCCCGGCCCCGGCCCCGCCGGGCCGGCCCCCGCGCCGGGCTCCCACAGGGTGGCCACCCCGCGACTGGGATAGAGCAGCCAGGGGAGCTCCTCGGGCCCCACCGGAGGCGCGCAACGGTGCGCGAACACGCTGGGCACGAGCAGCAGTCCGCGCCCGCACGCCCGCGTGTGGTAGCCGTCGCCGATGGTCCGGTGGACGCGCAGGACGCCCCGCGCCCCCTCGTCCTCCCACTCCAGCTGCGGGTGCATGTCCGCGAACAGCAGCCGCGCCCCGCCCCGGGCCAACTGCCGCGCGCGGTACGTCATATCGGCCTCGGCCACCAGCCGTATCCGCGGCCAGGCCGGCCTCACCGCCAACTCCCAGTACCGCTGGAGGAGTTCACAGATGCCGTCGCGGAGCGCGAGGACCGGCGCGTCCTCGGGCCCGGCCGCCGCGCGCAACGGCTCCGGCAGCGGGTCCGGGGCGTGCGCGGCCAGCACGTCCCGCCGGACCAGACCGGCCGGGGTGCGTCGGACCCGGTCGAGCTCCTCCTCGAAGGCCGGCTCGAACCCGTCGGGCCGCGGCGTCAGGAAGTCCGGGACCGTCAGCCGTACCGCGACCAGGGACAGCAGCAGCCCGGTGTCCAGACCCCCGAGCCGGCCCAGCACGGACCGGCGCCACGGCAGGTGCAGCGCCGACACCCCGGGGTCGCGCAACACCCTCAGGCTCAGCACCGTCTCGCCCAGCGGCGAGAGCGCGAACCGGGTGTGCGCCAGATCGCCGACGCCGAGCTCGAAGCTGATCATTAAGCCGTACGCTACATCAATTGGCAGGCCCCGCCCGGTGCCGTGGACTGCTCTCCATGACGCCCCACACCCCCGACGCGCCCGCACCCGCCGGCACGGCCCGATGAGCCGCCGACTGGTGCTGCTCCTCGCCGTGACCTGTGCCGTGGCCGTGGGCAACCTCTACTTCCCGCAGGCCGTCCTCCCCCTGATCGCCACCGGCCTCGGCGTGTCCGCCGAGTCCGCCTCCCTGGTCGTGACCGCCACGCAGATCGGCTACACCGCCGGCATGGTGCTGCTGGTTCCCCTCGGCGACCGGTTCCGGCACCGCTCGCTGCTCGTCGCGGTGCTCGGCCTCTCCGGCCTGGCCCTGCTCGGCGCCGGCCTCGCCCCCGCCCTCCCCCCGCTCGTCGCCGCCGGCGCCCTGACGGGGCTGACGACGGTGGCCGCCCAGGTCATCGGCCCCATGGCGGCCGGCCTGGCGGCACCCGACCGCCGCGGGGCCGTCCTCGGCACCCTGCTGAGCGGCTCCACCGGCGGCATGCTGCTGGCCCGCACGTTCGGCGGCACCCTCGGCGAACAGCTCGGCTGGCGCGCCCCCTACCTGGTCGCCTCGGCCGTCACGCTCCTGCTCGCGGTGGTCGTCGCCCTCGCGGCGCCCGTCACCACCCCGACGGCCGCCCGCCGGCCGTACGGCGAACTGCTGGCCGAGCCGGTACGGCTGCTGCGCGCCGAACCGGAACTGCGCCGCTCGTGCCTCTACCAGGCCGCCGTCTTCGCCGGGTTCTCGGCCTTCTGGACCAGCCTCGCCCTCCTGCTGACCGGCCCGGCCTACCGTCTGGGCGCCGAGGCCGTGGGACTGGTCGCCCTCGTCGGCGCGGCCAGCATGCTGTGCACCCCGGCCGCCGGGCGGCTGGTCGACCGCCACGGGCCCGGCCGCGTCAACACCGTCTCCCTGACCGGCGTCCTCCTCGCCGCCGCGGTCATGACGGCGGGCGGAGCCGGCGGTGCGTCGGGCATGGTCGCGCTGGCCGCCGGCGCCCTGCTGCTGGACGTCGCCATGCAGTCCGGCTCGGTGGCCAACCAGGCCCGCGTCTACGCGCTGCGCCCGGACGCCCGCAGCCGCCTCAACACCGCCTACATGACCTGCGCCTACCTGGGCGGCACCGCCGGTTCCTGGCTCGGCGTGCACGCCCTCACCCGGTTCGGCTGGCCGGCGGTCTCTACCGTGGTCGCCCTCCTCGCGGCCACCGCCCTGGTACGCCACCTCACCCCGCGGCGCCACCACGGAACGGCCCCCGGGCACCCGGCGCCCGTCTCCGCCCCGGCCACCGCTACCCCGGCCGCCGCCGGCCCCACCGCCGCGGCGCCGGCCGCGCCCGCTCCGGTCGTGCGATCTCGCCGGGGGGCATAGCGTCGATAGGGAAGCCGACGACGAGAAACGGGAGGGCGCCGTGGAGGACCACGCGGGCCGTACTGCGGAGGGCACGGAACGCGCCGGCGGGCGCCGGCGCCGCATCTCCACCGCGGTGACCCTGGCCGCCGCCCTTCTCGCCGCCGCCCTGGCCCCGGCCTCCGCCACCGTGCGGGCACCCGGCGACGACGTCGTACTCGTCGACTGCGCCTCCGAGCCGCAGGTGCGCCCCGAGGACTTCATCCTCGCCTGCGGGGACGGCAACAACCGCCTGGTGGACCTCCGCTGGACCAGCTGGGGCCCGCAGGGGGCGACCGCCACCGGCACCGACATGGTGAACGACTGCGTGCCCTACTGCGCGGCCGGCACCTTCCGCGCCCACCCGGTCCGGGTCACCGTCAGCGACCCCCGCCCCTGGCCGGGTGACGACGGGCTGCGGCACTTCACCCGGATCCGGATGGTCTTCACCGGCACCCCGCCCGCGCCCCTCCCGCAGGACGTCAGCTACGACCTCTGGGACTGACCTCCCGGGCGCGCGGCGCCCACCCGGCCGTCCCTCCTCCGCCCGGTCCCGCCCGGTCCCGCCGGGCGGGAAATTCCGGACGGCCCGGACCACTCCCGCACTAGCATGAGCGCCATGGCACGAGGCATCTGGTCGCAGAGGACCCGCTCCGCCCGCTGACGGCGGCGCCCCTCCCTGCTGAATCCGCGCTCGCCGTCCCGGTCCGCCGGGCGGCCACCTCCCGCTGCCCGGCTCCACTGCGAGCTGCGGAGCACCCGTTGAACACCACTCCCTCCCACCGTTCCCTTCACCTGCCCACCGCCGGCGCGGGCGGCGCCGGACACGTCCGCGCCGAGGGCGTCACCGTCACCCTCGGGTCCCGGCGCGTCCTGGACGAGGTCTCGGTCACCGTCTCAGCCGGTACGAGGACCGCCGTCGTCGGCGAGAACGGCCGGGGCAAGACCACCCTGCTGCGCGTCCTGGCCGGGCTCCTCACCCCCGACCGCGGCACCGTGCACCGGGCCGGAACCATCGGCCTGGCCCGCCAGGAGCTGCCCGCCCGCACCGGGCAGACCGTCGGCACCCTGACCGCCGAGGCACTCGCCGCCTCCCTCACGGCCCTCGCCGCCCTGGACGCGGCCACCCTCGCCCTGGCCGCCGGCGACCCCGGCGCCGGCGACCGCTACGCCACCGCCCTCGACACCGCCACCCGGCTCGACGCGTGGGACGCCGAACGACGCGTCGACATCGCCCTCGGAGCCCTCGGAGCCTGCACCGACCGCGACCGCCCGCTGGACACGCTCTCCGTGGGACAGCGCTACCGCGTCCGGCTCGCCTGCCTGCTCGGCGCGCGGCACGACGTCCTGCTGCTCGACGAGCCGACCAACCACCTCGACGCCGACGGGCTGGCCTTCCTCACCCGCCGGCTGCGCGAGCACGACGGCGGCCTCGCCGTGGTCAGCCACGACCGGGCGCTGCTGCGCGACGTCGCGGACCGCTTCCTCGACCTCGACCCCACCCGCGACGGGCGGCCGCGCCTGTACGCGGGCGGCTACCCGGCCTGGCAGGACGCCCGGAGCCGGGAACGCGAACGCTGGGAGCAGGACCACGAGGAGCGGCGGGCCGAGCACCGCCGCCTGCAGGACGCCGTCTCCCGGGCCCGCGACCGGCTCAGCACGGGCTGGCGGCCGGCCAAGGGCACCGGCAGGCACCAGCGCCAGTCCCGCGCCCCCGGCGTCGTACGGGCCCTGGGCCGGCAGCAGGAAGCGCTCGACGCGCACCGGCTCGACGTGCCGGAACCGCCGCCCGGGCTGCGGTGGCCCGACCCGGCCCTCCGCCCCGGCACCCCGCAGCTGCGGGCGTACGGCGTCGCCGTGGCCGGCCGGCTGGCCGGCCCGCTCGACCTCAGACTCGACGGCGGCGACAGGCTGCTCGTCACCGGGCCGAACGGAGCCGGGAAGTCCACCCTGCTCGCCGTGCTGGCGGGTGCGCTGGAGCCGACACACGGCGACGTGAGGGCGGCCGAGGGCGCGCGGATCGTCCGGGTCTCCCAGGAGACCGCCGACCACGACCCGGCGCTCACCGCCCGCGAGGCGCACGCCCGCCACCTCGGGCGCCTGGTGGCCCGCGGGGTCCTGGGCGAGCAGGACGCCGTCCCCCTGGCCGCGCTCGGACTGCTGGACCCGGAGGCGGCGGGCACACCGGTCGGCCGGCTGTCCGAGGGCCAGCGGCGGCGCCTCGACCTGGCGCTCGCCCTCGCCGCGCGGCCCGGGCTGGTCCTGCTCGACGAGCCGACCAACCACCTGTCGCCGGCCCTGGTCGACGAACTCACCGAAGCGGTACGCGCCACCAGCGCCGCCGTCGTCGTCGCGACCCACGACCGGGAACTTCTCCGGGACCTGGCGGACTGGCCGCGGCTGACCTGCGGCACGTGAGCGCGGGCCGCTGACCCGGGCCGCCGGCGGGGTGACGTCCGGCGGCGGCCCGCACTACGGGCGGCGCTGCGTCGCGCGGTAGTGGGACGGGGCCACCCCGAACCGCTCGGTGAAGGCCAGCCGCAGGCTCTCGGCGCTGCCGAACCCGCAGCGCGCGGCCACGCCGGCCACCGGCAGCGCGGTCGAGACCAGCAGCTGCGCCGCCGCCTCGGTGCGGGCCCGGCGGACGTACCGGCCCGGCGCCATCCCGAGCTGCTCCGTGAACAACCGGGTGAGGTGACGCGGCGTCACTCCGGCGCGGGCCGCGAGGGCGGCGGTGCCCAGGTCGTGGTCCGGGTGGGCCGAGATGTGGCCGACCAGTTCGCGGACCAGACCGTCGCGCGGCGGCGGCGCCGCAGTGAACAGGCTCATCTGGGCCTGGTTACCGGGCCGTTGGAGGTACGTCACCAGATCCCGGGACACCTGGCGGGCCAGTTCGGGCCCGTGGTCCTCCTCGACGAGGGCGAGGGTCAGGTCCAGCGCGCTGGTGATCCCCGCCGCCGTGTACACGTGCCCGTCCCGGACGTAGATGGGGGAGGCGTCCACCTCGACCCGCGGGTGACGGGCGGCCAGCCGGTCCGCGAACCGCCAGTGCGTGGTGGCCCGCCGGCCGTCCAGCAGCCCGGCCGCGGCGAGCACCCCGGCCCCGGTGCACACCGAGGCCACCCGCCGGCTCTCCCGCGCCAGCCGCCGCACGTGCCCCACGAGCCGCGTGTCCTCCGCCGCCCGCTCGAAGCCGGTCCCGCCCGACACGATCAGCGTGTCGAGGGGGCCGGTGAACCGCTCCAGGGACTCCTGCCCCCCCAGGGCCAGGCCGGTGCCGCAGACGACCGGCCCCCCGCCCGGGGAGACCAGGGCCACCCGGTACGGCACCGCCGGCCGGCCGATGCCGTTCGCCATGGCCAGCGTCGTCGTCACGCACGCGATGTCCAGCAACTCGGCCGCCTCGTAACCGACCACCGCCATCAGCCGCTCCGCCATGCCGCGACCCTATGCCGGAAGGACGCGTACCCCAAGGCCGCGGACATCCGGCCGCCCGTACCCGCCCGGTGGCCGCGACCGCCCCGGACAGTGGAGCCGGACACCCACCACACCGCCGAGACGGGGAGGCACCATGACCACCGGAACCCACCGCCCACCGCCCGCCGGGACGCCGCGCCGCGTCCTCGCGGCCGCCGCCCGCCGCCTGCCCACCCTGCTGGCCCTCGCCCTGGCCGTCGTCACCTTCGCCGACGGGGTCCCGCCGCTGGGCTTCCTGGCCGGCCTGCTCGTGGTCATGCCCCTGTGCTACCTGGCCTTCGGGGTCCTGCGCGGCGAGCTCCGGGACCGGCGCGCCCTGCTCGTGCAGACCGGTGGCCTCCTCGGCTTCACGGGCCTCGCGCTCTGCGCCCTCGCGGCCGGAGGGACCGCAGGCCTGGCCCTGGTGGCCGCGGGCTGGCTGGCCCACGCGGGCTGGGACCTGGCCCACCACCGGTCCGGGAAGGTCGTCCCCCGGGCCTGGTCGGAGTGGTGCGGGGTGGTGGACGCCGCCGGGGCCGTCGCCATGACCGCTCTGATCTGGACGGCCTGACCTCCTGTCCCGCCCCCGCCCGCCCTTCCGGCCGCTGTGAAAACAATTACTTCTCACCCGTATAGTCCGTTTTGGAGCCATCATGGGACCGGAACTGTCGTCAACGGCCGCCCTCCGCGGCCCGCGCCCCCGTCGACCGGTCGGCGCCAGGCAAGGAGAGACGTGCGACCTGCGGGCAGCCGGAAGGGCAACTGGAAGGGCAACTGGAAGGGCAACTGGCGGATAGCCCTGCCGACGGCGGGCGGAGCCCTGGTCCTCGGACTGGGCGGCCTCTACGTGGCCGGGCTCGTGACGGGCGACGACGTCGCCGCGGGCACCCGGGTCCGCGGCGTCGACATCGGCGGGACGAGCCGCGCCGAGGCGGAGCGGGTCCTCACCCGCGAGCTCGGCCCCCGGGCCGCGGCACCCGTCCCCCTGAAGATCGGCGACCGCGTCGAGAACGCCGACCCCGCCGCGCTCGGCCTCTCCCTCGACGCCGGCGCCACCGTCGACCGCGCCGCACGCACCGGGTACGGCCCGGTCACCGTCATCGGCAGGCTCTTCGCCTCCGGTGACCAGGACCTCGAACCGGTGGTCCGCACGGACGAACGGACCGCCCGCACCGGCGCCGAACAGCTGCGCGAGCGCACCGCCCAGCAGGTCCGCGACGGCTCCGTCACCTTCGCCGGCGGCGAGCCGGAGGCCGTCACCGCACAGCCCGGCGTCACCCTCGTCACCGACCGCGTCCTCGACACCGTCCGCGACGCCTACCTCCGCCCGGACACCGGTCCCGTGGTCATGCCCGTCCACCGCACCGAGCCCCGCGTGGGAGCCGGCGAGACCGCACGGGCCCTCCGCGAGTTCGCCGAGCCGGCCATGTCCGGGCCCGTCACCCTCACCGTCGCCGGGAACCCCGTCTCCATCGCCCCCTCCGTCCTCGGCGCGCACCTGAAGATGAACGCCGACGCGAAGGGCCGCCTGGTCCCCGCCCTGGACTCCGCCGGCCTGCTCGCCGACCCCGCCGTGGCCGGCCCCGTGGCCCGCGCCACCGACACCCCGCGCGACGCGGTGCTCGGCACCGACGCCGCCGGCGACGTCGTCGTCGAGCGCCCCAGCCGGCCCGGCACGCAGGTCACCCAGGCCGCGCTCGGCCGCGCCGTCATGCCCCTGCTGACCCGCTCGGGCACCGACCGCAGCGGCGAGGTCGCCACCGAAACGGTCCAGCCGCGGGTCGCCGACACCGAGCTCGCCTCCCTCGGGATCAAGGAGAAGGTCTCCTCCTTCACCGTCGAGTTCCCGGCCGCCCCGTACCGCACCACCAACATCGGCCGCGCCGTCGAGCTCATCAACGGCTCCCTGGTGCTGCCCGGCAAGGAGTGGAGCTTCAACCGGACGGTCGGCGAGCGGACCCCGGAGAACGGCTTCGTCGACGGCATCATGATCAACGACGGGCAGTACGTGAAGTCGCCCGGCGGCGGGGTCTCCGCCGTCGCCACCACCATGTACAACGCCGCCTTCTTCGCCGGCGTCAAGCCCGTCGAGTACGGCGCCCACTCGTTCTACATCGAGCGCTACCCCGAGGGCCGCGAGGCCACCGTCGCCTGGGGCAGCCTCGACCTGCGCTGGCTCAACGACTCCGGCAACGCCCTCTACGTCAAGGCCGAGTCCAGCGACACCTCGCTGACGATCACCCTCCTCGGCACCCGCAAGTACGACGAGATACGCGCCACCAAGGGACCGCGGACCAACGTCACGCAGCCCGCCAAGCGGACGGGCAGCGGCCCGAAGTGCGAGGTCCAGACCCCGCTCGAAGGCTTCGACGTGACCGTCGGCCGCGTCTTCGTCAAGGGCGGCCAGGAGGTGAAGCGCGAGGAGTTCAAGACCCACTACACGCCGCGCGACGAGGTCACCTGCACCCCTCAGACCCCCGGCACCCCCGGGAACCCGGCGGCCGCCGACGCGGCCCCCGTCCCCCCGAGTGGGTGACACCCGGTAACCACCGGCCCGCTCGGCGCACCGCGCGGCGGCCACCGCGGCCCGGAAGTGCTAATACTGAGATCGTGACCCTTCCTCGCCACCCGTGCCGGGCATGTCGGTGCGGTCGTCACCCCTAACCAAGGGCATCCGAAGCGTCGCCGGCCAGGTGTTCGTCCTCCAGGTGGCGATCGTGGTCCTGCTCGCCGCCGGCGCCCTGCTCGCCCTGGTGCTGCAGTCCCGCCACGACAGCGAACGCGAGGCCCGCAACCGGTCGGTCGCCGTCGCGGAGACCTTCGCCCGCGCGCCCGGACTGCAGACCGCACTGGCGCGACCCGATCCCTCCGGTGCGCTGCAACCCCTCGCCGAGACCACGCGCAAGGCCGCCGGGGTGGACTTCATCGTGGTCATGGACACCAAGGGCATCCGCTACACCCACCCGCAGCCGGACCGCATCGGAAAACGCTTCGTCGGAACGATCGAGCCCTCCCTCGCCGGGCGCGTCCACACCGAGAGCGTCGAGGGCCCCCTCGGCCAGGAGATCCAGGCCGTGGTGCCCGTCACCGGCCCCGACGGCCGCGTCGTCGGCCTGGTCTCCGCGGGCATGACCGTGCAGAACGTCACCGGCATCGTCGACCGCCAGCTGCCCCTCATCCTCCTGGCCACCGCCACCGGCCTGGCCCTCACCACGGCCGGCACCGCGCTGATCAGCCGGCGCCTGCGCCGCCAGACCCACGGCCTGGGCCCCCAGGAGATGGCCCGCATGTACGAGCACCACGACGCGGTGCTCCACGCCGTCCGCGAAGGCGTGCTGATCACCGACGGCGACCGGCGGCTGCTGCTCGCCAACGACGAGGCGAAACGGCTCCTCGACCTCCCCGAGGGCGCCGAGGGACGCCACATCGGCGACGTCCCCGGCCTGGACAGCCGGATGGCCGACCTGCTGCTGTCCGGCCGGGTCGCCACCGACGAGGTCGTCGAGACCCCGGACCGGCTCCTCGTGGTCAACCAGCGGCCCACCCACCCCCGCGGCCGGCCGGAGGGCAGCGCCGTCACCATCCGCGACTCCACCGACATGCGCATCCTGACCGGCCGCGCCGAGGCGGCCCGCCGGCGCCTGAAGCTGCTCTACGACGCGGGCGTCGACATCGGCACCAGCCTCGACGTCGTCCGTACCGCGCAGGAACTCGCCGACGTCGCCGTCCCCCGCTTCGCCGACTTCGTCACCGTCGACCTGGCCGAGCAGGTGCTCGACGGCGACGAACCAGGCCCGGGCGACGACATGCGCCGCACCGCGGTCAGCGGCATCCGCACCGACCACCCCCTCTACCCCCTCGGCCGGCTGATCGACTTCCTGCCCTCCACCCCCCAGGCACGCGGCTTCGGCACCGGCGAGGCGGAACTCGTGCCCGACCTGGCCGACGCCCCCGGCTGGCAGGCCCAGGACCCGGAACGCACCCGGGCGATCGTCGAGTACGGCATCCACTCGCTGATCGCGGCCCCGCTCAAGGCCAGGGGAGTGGTCCTCGGCATCGTCAACTTCTGGCGGTCCCGCAAACCGGAACCCTTCGACGAGGAGGACCTCTCGCTGGCCGAGGAACTGGTCGCCCGCGCCGCCGTCGCCATGGACAACGCCCGCCGCTACACCCGCGAGCACAACCTCGCCGTCACCCTCCAGCGCAGTCTGCTCCCGCGGGCACTCCCCGAGCAGAGCGCCGTGGACGCGGCCCACTCCTACCTGCCCGCCCAGTCCGGCGTCGGCGGGGACTGGTTCGACGTGATCCCGCTGCCGGGCAGCAGGGTGGCCCTGGTCGTCGGCGACGTCGTCGGCCACGGCCTGCACGCCGCCGCCACCATGGGCCGGCTGCGCACCGCGGTGCACAACTTCACCTCCCTCGACCTGCCGCCCGACGAGATCCTCGCCCGCCTCGACGACCTCGTACAGCGCATCGACCACGACGACGACGGGGCCGACACCGGCTCCGGTGTGCTGGGCGCGACCTGCCTGTACGCCGTCTACGACCCGGTGTCCCGGGCCTGCACCCTGGCCCGCGCCGGGCACATGCCGCCCCTCGTCGTCGCCCCCGACGGCACCACCGAGATCGTCGAACTGCCGGCCGGACCCCCGCTGGGCCTGGGCGGCATGCCGTTCGAGACCGCCGAGCTGCAGCTCGCCGAGGGCAGCCTGCTCGTCCTCTACACCGACGGGCTGGTCGAGCAGCGCACCCGGGACATCGGCGAGGGCCTGGAGATGCTCCGTTCCGCGCTCAGCCACCCCGGCCGGGACCCCCGCGAGAGCTGCCGGGTCGTGCTCGACGCCATGCTCCCGGCCCGGCCCACCGACGACGTGGCCCTGCTGGTCGCCCGCACCCTCGCGCTGGGCCCCGACCGGGTCGCCGAATGGGACGTACCGTTCCACCCCAGCGAGGTCGCCGCGCTGCGGAACGCCGCGTCCCGCAAGCTCGACGAGTGGGGCCTGGCGGAGCTCGCCTTCACCACGGAGCTCATCCTCAGCGAGCTGATCACCAACGCCATCCGGCACGGCACCGCCCCCGTGCGGGTACGGCTGCTGCACGACCACGCCCTGACCTGCGAGGTGTGGGACGGCAGCAGTACCGCCCCGCACCTGCGGTACGCCGCCACCACCGACGAGGGCGGCCGCGGCCTGTTCCTGGTGGCCCAGCTCAGCGAGCACTGGGGCACCCGCTACACGCCCTCCGGCAAGGTCATCTGGGCCGAGCAGGCCCTGGCCCCGCCGGACGGCGGCGACGGAGCGGACGGCCCGCACGCCAAGGGCTCCGGCGACCCCGCCCTCTTCCTGGACTTCCCACCGCTGGCCTGACGTCCCCCGGGCGGCCTACATCACCGCGTCCGCGCGACACACCGCCAGTAGCGTGAAACCGTGCGACCCACGTCCGCCTCCCTGGCCGCGATGGCCCTCCTCTGCACGAGCACGCTCTCCTGCCGGGCGCAGCCGGCGGAGCCGCGGGCCGCGGTCATCGCCGCCCCGGTGCTCGCCGCGGAGGTCACCGCGGTCCCCGGGGCGAAGCTGGGCGGGAGCACGGGACCGGGCTGCCCGGTCGGCGCCGCGTCCCTGCGGCTGATACGCATGAACCACTGGGGGTTCGACGGCAAGGTGCACCGCGGCGAGCTGATAGCGCACCGGGACGCCGTCGAACCGCTGCTCCAGGTCTTCGGCCGTGCCTTCGACAGCCGCTTCCCCATCCGCCGTATGCGGGTGATGGCCGAGTACGGCGGCGACGACCTCAAGGCCATGGCCGACGACAACACCTCGGCGTTCAACTGCCGGCCGGTGACCGGCGACGGCCGCCGGCTGTCCCGGCACGCCTGGGGGGACGCCGTCGACATCAACCCGGTCGAGAACCCGTACGTGGACCGGCACGGGGTGGTGCACCCGCCCGCGGGCCGGGAGTTCCTGCGCAGGGACAGCGCCCGGCCCGGGATGATCGAGGACGGCGGGGTGGTGGTCACCGCCTTCCGCCGCGTCGGCTGGTACTGGGGCGGCCGCTGGAGCAACCCCGACTACCAGCACTTCTCCGCCAGCGGGGGCTGAGCGGAGGCCGGGTGCTCAGGCGGTCGCGGGTGCGGTGTCCGGATCGGGGTCGCCCGCCCGCTCGGCGCGCCGGCGGCGGGCGTCCGGATCGGTCCGGGAGTCGTACGCCGCCAGGGCGGGCAGCAGGGCCGCCAGCACCGCCACTGAGGCCACGCACGCCACACCGCCGCTCCAGACCGCCGTGCGGGTGCCGGTCCAGCCCGCCGCCCAGCCGGCCCTGACCTGACCCAGCTGCGGACCCACGCTGTACGAGAGCACCTCGATGCCGGCCAGCCGGCCCCGCAGCCCGTCCGGGATGGTCTGGTTCCAGATCGTGGAACGGCCCAGGCCGCTCAGCATGTCGCCGGCCCCGGCCAGCGCCAGGCACAGCAGCACCAGCCGGACGTCCGAGAACCAGCCGGCGGCGGCGATCGACACCCCCCACGCGGTCGCCCCACCCAGCACCAGCAGCCCGTGCCGCCGGACCCTGGACGTCCAGCCGCTGGTCAGGCCGAGCACCAGCGAACCGACCGAACCGGCCGCGTACATCAGGCCGAGCGCCCACGGGGCGTCGAGCTCGTCCGCGAGGAAGGGGAAGACTGCGTTCGGGAAGGCGAAGAACATCGCGGCCAGGTCCACCGCGTAGGTGCCCAGCAGGACGGGCCGGCTCCACGCGTAGCGCGCGCCCTCCGCGATCCCGCGCAGGGAGGGTCGGTCGGCGTCCCGGGCCGGCGGTGCCGGGCTCAGCCGCGTGCACAGCAGCACGGAGACGGCGAAGCCGGCCACGGTGACCCCGTACGCGGGGGCGTGGCCCGCGTAGGCCACCACCAGGCCGGCCAGCGAAGGTCCGGCGATCGCGCCGATCTGGTGGCGCAGCGCGCTCAGGGCGGCCGCGGCGGTGAGCTGGTCGTGCGGCACGATGCGGGCGGTCAGCGAGTCCAGGGCGGGCCGCTGGAGGCCGGTCAGCGCCGACACCCCGGCCGCCACCACGTAGAGCGGCCACAGCAGCGGCTCCGGCAGCAGCGCGTTCACCAGCAGCACCAGGGCGAGCAGGCCCAGCCCCAGCTCGGTCCACATGATCATCCGTCGCCGGTCCACGGCGTCGGCGAGGGCCCCGCCGTACAGTCCGAACACCACCAGCGGAACCAGCTCCACCGCGCCCATCGCACCGACGGCCAGCGGCGGAGGACCGAGGCCAGTCGGGTTCGGGTCTTGCGCACAACGGACGATCGTTGGTGAAGGTGCTCCGGGAATCAACCGGTTTTCCGGCCTCCCACCGGCCGCCGCACGGGGGAATTCGCGCGGGCGGGCCGGGCCGCCGCCCGCCCCGCCCGGCCGGCGTGGTGTGGGCTGGGGCGATGAAGTACTTCGTGACGGTGCAGGCGAGCCAGGCCGACTACGACGCGATGTCCGGGAGCGCGGGTTCGGGGTCCCCGCGGTGGAGCCCCGAGGACATCAGGGCGATGCTCGCGTTCATGAACGAGCTGAACGCCGAGCTCGCCGACTCCGGAGAGCTGCTCGACGGGCAGGGCTTCACCGCCCCCGCCGAGGCCCGCTTCGTCACCGGCTCCCCGGGCCGCAGCGCGGTGGTCACCGACCGGCCGTACGCCGAGGACGACGTCCAGCCGGCCGGCTACTGGCTGCTGGAGTGCTCCGGGCTCGACCGGGTGACGGAGATCGCGGCCAGGATCACCCAGTGCCCGGCTCCGGAGGGCTCCCCCGAGCGGCCGGTCGTCATCCGTCCCGTGGGCGAGGCCCCGACCCCCTGACCCCGGCCGCCGGGTTCACTGGTCCCGGGACCGGTAGGCGCGCATCGCGAGCGGCATGAAGACCGCCGCGATGCCCGCCGCCCAGATCAGGGACCACATCACCGAGTCCTCCACGGGCGTCCCGAGCAGCAGGCCGCGGAACGCGTCCGACAGGTGGGTGACCGGGTTGATCTCCACCCAGGCCTGGAGCCAGCCGGGCATGGTGTCCACCCGGGCGAACGCGCTGCTGGTGAAGGTGAGCGGGAAGATGAAGGTGAAGGCGAAGACCTGCACCTTCTCGGCGTCCCCGGCGAGCATCCCGGTGAGTACCGCCGTCCACGACACGGCCGCGGCGAACACCAGCAGGAGCAGTGTCGCGCCGAGGAAGCCCGCGAGGCTGCCGGTGATCCGGAAGCCGAGCACGGTGCCGAGCCCGATCATCAGCAGCATGGCCCACAACTGCTTGGCCAGGTCGGCCGTGATGCGGCCGAACAGCGGCGCCGAGCGGGCGATGGGCAGGCTGCGCAGCCGGTCGAAGACCCCCTTGGTGAGGTCGCTGTTCAGCGACATCGCCGTGTACACGCTCATGAAGAGGGTGTTCTGCACGATGATGCCCGCCAGCGCGTACTGCAGGTACTCCTGCGGCGAGCCCGCCATCTGCCCGCCGAACACGTACGTGAACAGGAACACGAACATGATCGGCGTGATGCTGTAGTCGACCAGTTCCATCGGGTTGTGCTTGACGGAGACCAGGCTGCGCCAGGCCATGGTCGCGGTCTGCCGCAGTGCCGCCGCGGGGCGCACGCGGCCGCGGCCGCCCAGGGTGTCGGTGAGCGTCGCGGTGGTCATGACGGCCTCCCCGCCTTCTCGTAGGCCCCGTCGGCGTCCTCGCCCCCGCCGTCCCCGCCGTCCCCGGTGGCCCCGGCGTGCTCGGAGTCCTCGGCGTCCCCGTCGTCCCCGCCGGCCTCCGGCGCGGCCGGCGCCGGCTCGGCGTGGTGCCCGGTGAGCGCCATGAACACCTCGTCCAGCGAGGAGCGGCGCAGGGTCAGCTCGCCCACCGCGATGCCCGCCTGGTCCAGCCGGCGCACCACGTTGGGCATCAGCGCGGGGTCGTTGACCGGTGCGGTGACGCCCTCGCCCTCGATCTTGACCAGCGGACCGGCCTCCTCGGCGATCACCTTGTGGGCCGCGGCGAGGTCGGCGGCGCGCAGCGGCCGCAGCTCCAGCACCTGCCCGCCGACCTGGGCCTTCAGCGCGTCGGGGGTGCCGTCGGCGATCACCCGGCCCTTGTCGATCACCACGATGTCGTCGGCCAGCCGGTCCGCCTCGTCCAGGTACTGGGTGGTCAGCAGCGCGGTCATCCCTTCGGCGACCAGGCCGCGCACCATCTCCCAGACCTCGCCGCGGCTGTACGGGTCGAGTCCGGTGGTGGGCTCGTCCAGGAACAGGATCCGCGGCCGTCCCACCAGGCTGGCGGCCAGGTCCAGGCGCCTGCGCATGCCGCCCGAGTACGTCTTGGCGGCCCGGCCGGCGGCGTCCGTCAGCTGGAACCGCTCCAGGAGTTCGGCCGCCCGGGCCCTGGCCTCCGCGCGCGGCATGCCGAGCAGCCGCCCGATCATCAGGAGGTTCTCGGTGCCGGTCAGGTTCTCGTCCACGGCGGCGTACTGGCCGGTGAGGCCGATCAGCGAGCGGACCCGGCCCGCCTCGCGCACCACGTCGAACCCGCCGACCTCGGCCCGCCCGCCGTCGGGCCGCAGCAG
The DNA here is from genome assembly GCF_042900645.1 of Streptomyces sp. NPDC012888. Lineage (NCBI taxonomy): Bacteria > Bacillati > Actinomycetota > Actinomycetes > Kitasatosporales > Streptomycetaceae > Streptomyces > Streptomyces sp. NPDC012888. Next base: position 80,824 of record NZ_JBIBBM010000018.1, read on the forward strand.
GGTCGCGAAGATCCGCACCGCGGTCGTCTTCCCCGCGCCGTTCGGCCCGAGCAACCCGAGCACGGTCCCCGCCGGGACCTGGAGGTCCACGCCCGCCAGCGCGTGGGTCTCCTTGAACCGCTTGGCCAGGCCCTCGGCCTGGATCGCATACGTCATGAGCTCACTCCGGTTCCGCAGGACTGGACGCCGCCACTGTTCTCAACTGTGACCCACGCCACTGACAATCCCCTCCCGGCGGCCCGGGAGGGGGTCGTTTGACAGGGGAGGGGTACAAGATCCATGCTTTCACTACTTGACTAGTGAAAGCATGGAAGGTGGACGTGGTCGAGTACCGGATCGACCGGACGAGCGGGGTCGCCGCCTACGTGCAGATCGTGCAGCAGACCGAACTGGCGCTGCGCATGGGCACGTTGCAGGTCGGCGACAAGCTGCCGACGGCCAGGGAGGTCGTCGAGGCCACCGCAATCAACCCCAACACCGTGCTCAAGGCGTACCGCGAGCTGGAACGCGCGGGGCTCGTGGAAGGACGCCGGGGACTCGGCACCTTCGTACGGCGCTCCCTCGCGCGCTCCGGCGCGGAGGACACCTCCGCGCTGCGCGCGGACATCGCCGGGTGGACGGCACGGGCGCGGGCGGCGGGACTGGAGAGGGCGGACATCCTCGCCCTGGTCACCGCGGCCCTCGACGAACAGGAAACACCCCCGGGAGACCGGGAACACACGACACAGGAGGACGCATGACCGGGCCCACCGCGCCGGACGCACTGCGCGCCACGGGACTCGGATTCCGGTTCCGCGCGCGGGGCGACTGGGCACTGCGGGACTGCGGGATGACCGTACCCACCGGCCGCATAGCGGCCCTCGTCGGCCACAACGGCGCCGGCAAGAGCACCCTGCTGCACCTCGCGGCCGGGCTGCTCCGCCCCGGGACCGGCGAGCTGCGGGTGCTCGGCGCCGTACCGGGCACGCCCGAGGCCCGCGACCGGGTCGCGCTGCTCACCCAGGACAAGCCGCTCTACCCGCGCCTGACCGTGGCGGACACCCTCCGCCTGGGCGCCCGGCTGAACCGCACGTGGGAGCAGCGGACCGCCGAGCGGATCGTCGGCGAAGGCGGAGTGCCGCTCACCGCCCGCGTGGGGGAGCTGTCGCCGGGCCGCCGCACCCGGGTGGCCCTCGCCCTGGCCCTCGGCAAACGCCCCGACCTGCTGCTCCTCGACGAGCCGCTGGCCGACCTCGACCCGCTGGCCCGCGAGCAGATCATGGCCACGCTGATGGCCGAGGCCGCCGAGCGCCCGGTCACCATCGTCCTGTCCTCGCACGTCCTGCCCGAGCTGGAGCAGACCTGCGACTGGGTGGTCCTGCTCCGCTCGGGCCGGGTCGAACTCTGCGAGGACGCCGACGAACTGCGCACCAGCCACTCCCTGCTCATGGGCCACCGCGACGGCGCCGCCGCCCTGACCGGGCACACCGTGGTCCACAGCCGTACGAACGGCCGCCAGATCACCGCCCTGGTACGGCACCGCAGCCCGGTCGACGGCGACTGGCACGTCCGCCGGCCCAGCCTCGAGGACGTCCTGCTCGGCCACCTCAGGGCCACGGCCGCGCCCGGGGCCGACGGCGGCGCCGGAGCGGCGGAGGTGGCGGCATGAGGGGCTCCCTGTGGCTGGCCTGGCGCCAGCAGCGAGCACTCCTCGCCGCCGCCCTGCTCCTGGTCGCCGTGACCGCGGCGGTCGCCGCGACCTCCCGCGCCGGGATGGTGCGCAGCATCACCGGAGGCATGTTCGACCACTGTGAACCGGGCCCGCTGTACTGCACCCCGCAGGACGGCTTCCTCCCCCTGCAGCTGGAGGTCCTGCCGCTCCATGTCCTCGGCGTCGTCAACGTCGCCCTGCCCGTGCTGATCGGCATGTTCTGGGGCGCGCCCCTGCTCGGCCGCGACCGCGAACTGGGCACCTCCCGCATGGTCCTGGCCCAGGGCATCAGCCGCGCCCAGTGGTTCGCCGGGCGGTTCGCCCTGGCCGCCGCCGGCACGCTCGTGCTCTCGGGCCTGCTCGCCCTGCTGTTCACCTGGTGGTGGCGCCCGGCCGCCGACCGCAGCTACGGCATCTTCTGGTACGACACCGTGGTGTTGAGCGGCTCGGGTCCGCGCACGGTCGCCGGCGCCCTCTTCGGCCTGGCCGCGGGCACGTTCACCGGCCTCCTGGTACGCCGGGTCCTCTCCGGGATGGCCCTCACCCTGCTGGCCACCGCGGTGGTGACGCTGGCACTCGAATGGGCTCACAAGGCCCGCCTGCTGGTACCCCCGCTCAGCTACACCAGCCCCGGAGCACAGCCCAAGCCCCCGATGGGCGACAAGTGGTCGACCGGCCACTACGGCATGATCACCGCCTCCGGCGGCCGCGAGTCCGCCGCGAGCTGCCCCTTCCCCTCCGGCACCGAACTGCGGCAGTGCATGGACCACCACGGCTACGTCGCCCGTTTCTACGAAGCCAACCCCGCGAGCGACTACTGGACCTTCCAGTGGGTCGACACCGCCCTCCTCGGCGCCCTCGCCCTCGCCCTGACCGCCGCCACGGCCCTGCTGCTGCGCCGCCGGGTCTGAGCCCACGCGCCGGCGCCCACCACCGCCGACGCGCGCCACCGCCTCCCCTTCCGTAATCTGCCCCTCGAGCAAGGAGGTCGCTTCGGCATGCCCAAAGACGCCAAGTCCCCGCAGAAGCTGAACAGCAACCGCTCCACGGTCACCCACAAGATCGGCTACGCGCTGCGCAACCCCGGCCGCGTCGCCCCCTACCTCCGCCGCGCCACCCGCGACGCCTGGCTGCGCCACCGTCACCCCGACCACGTCGCCTACTACCGCGCCGTCATGGCCTCGGACACCCGCCGCAACCCGGAGGCCGCCGTCGGCAGCCAGACCCACGACCGGTGGCTGGCACTCGGCCGGATGCAGTTCGACTACCTCGTGGAACACGGCCTGCGCCCCGGGCACCGGATGCTCGACATCGGCTGCGGCAACCTGCGCGGCGGATGGCGCTTCATCGACCACCTGGACGCCGGCGGCTACTACGGCATCGACATCTCCCCGGACATACTGATCGAGGCCAAGAAGACGCTCACCGAGCGCTCCCTGCAGGACAAGAAGCCGCACCTCACCATCACCGAGGACCTCACCCTGGACTTCCTGCCCGCCGACCACTTCGACGTGGTGCACGCGCACAGCGTCTTCTCCCACTCCCCGCTGCCGGTGATCGAGGAGTGCCTCGCGCACGTCGGCCGCGTGCTGACCGAGACCGGCTTCTTCGACTTCACCTTCGACCGCACCGAGGGCGCCGAGCACCAGGTGCTCGGCGAGGACTTCTACTACCGCACCGAGACGCTCCTCGCCCTCGCCCGCGAGCACGGACTGCACGCCCGGTTCATGGAGGACTGGGAGCAGCGCCCGCACGGCCAGTCGAAGATCCGGGTCAGTCGTTCCCCGCTGCCGGCGGAACCGGCCTGAGACGACCGCGGCCGGGACGCACCCCCCGTGGGGTGCGTCCGATCCGCTGAAGGGCGGCCGGGCCGCGCATCGCGCCGGGCCCGCCCGGGCAGCCAGTCGGTGTGTCCCGCCCAGCCGCCCGCCCGCCCGACGGCGGCCCCGCCCTGCCCCCGCCACCCGGTACGGCGACGCCGGTACGGCCGGCCCGGTCCGCGCTGCTCGCCGCCTCGGTCGGCAACTTCGCGGAGTGGTACGAGTTCGGCGTCTACGGCGCCTTCGCCACCGTCATCGCCGACCGCTTCCAGGCCCCCGGCACCGACCGGGCCCAGGCCCTCGTCGCCACCTACGCCACCTTCGCCGTCGCCTTCTTCTGCCGGCCGCTGGGCGCACTGCTCTTCGGCCGGCTCGCGGACCGGGCCGGCCGCCGGCCCGCACTCGTCCTCGCCGTCTGCCTGATGACCGGCGCGACCGCCGCCATCGGCATGCTGCCCGACCACGCCACCGCGGGCGCCGCCGCCCCGTGGCTCCTCACGCTCCTGCGCGCGCTTCAGGGCCTGTCCGCCGGGGGCGAGTTCGGCAGCGCCGTCAGCCTCATGACCGAGACCGCGCCCCCGGGCCGCCGGGGCGCGCACGGCGCCTGGCAGTCCTTCACCGTCGCCCTGGGCCTGCTCGCCGGGGCCGGGGCCGCCGCGGGCCTCGCCGCCCTGCTCACCGAACCGGCCCTCCACGCCTGGGGCTGGCGGATCCCCTTCCTGTCCGCGCTGCCGCTGGGCGCCGTCGCGCTGTGGCTGAGGCTGCGACTCCCGGAGTCCCCGCCGCCCGGCCCGGGTCCCCGTACGTCCGGGCCGGAGGCGGCCGCGGCCGGGTCCGCGGCGGGGTCCGGCAGCCGTTCCGCGGCGGGGTCGGGCAGCCGTTCCGCGGCGGGGTCCGGCAGCCGTTCCGCCTGCCGGTCCGTGGTCCTCGCCGTGGGCCGGATCATGGGCTGGTCCGCCGCCGGTTACACCTTCCTCGTCGTCCTGCCCTCCTACCTCCAGCTCACCCTGGGCGCCTCCTTCCAGCACGCCCTCACCGCGACCTTCCTGGCCAACCTGGGGTTCGCCGCCGCCGTCCTGCCCGCGGGCGCGCTCAGCGACCGGACCGGCCGCCGCCCCGTCATGCTGGCCGGCTGCGTCCTCGTCGTCCTGCTCTCCCTGCCGTTCCTGCACCTGCTCCGCGACCCGTCCGTCCCGCCCGCGGCGAAGGCCGCCCTGCTCCTCGCGGCAGGTGCGACCATCGGCCTGCTCGCCGGACCCGGCCCCGCCATGCTCGCCGAGTCCTTCCCCCGCTACGTCCGCAGCACCGGCCTCGGCCTCGCCTACGCCCTGTCCAACGCCGTCTTCTCCGGCTGCGCCGGGCTGATCGTCACCGCCCTGGTCCGCCACACCGGCAACCCCGACGTCCCCGCCCTCTACGCGGCCACGGCCTGCGCGTTCGCCGTACCCGCCCTGCTGACCCTGCGCCCCGACGACCACACGAGGCCCCTGCGATGAACGTCATCGGCCTGATGTCCGGAACCTCCTGCGACGCCGTCGACGCCGCCGCCGCCCGCATCGGCCACGAGGGCACCGCCCTGCACCTCACCCCGCTCGGCATGGTCGGCGAGCCGTACGACGAGGATCTGGCCCGGGCCCTGGCCGCCGCACTCCCGCCCGGCCGCACCACGCTCGCCGAGGTGTGCCGGCTCGACACCCTCATCGGCCGGACCTTCGCCCGCCTCGCCGCGCGCGCCGACCGCGAACTCTGCGGCGGGCGCGGCGAGCTGGTCGCCTCACACGGCCAGACCGTCTTCCACTGGGCCGACTCCGGCCGCGTCCACGGCACCCTGCAGATCGGCGAGCCCGCCTGGATCGCGGAGGAAACCGGCCTGCCCGTGGTGTCCGGCTTCCGCACCCGCGACATCGCCGCCGGCGGGCAGGGCGCACCCCTGGTCGCCCTGATCGACACCATGCTGCTGCGGGGGCGCGCGGGCGTACCGGCGGCGCTCAACCTCGGCGGCATCGCCAACGCCACCGTGCCGGCCGCCGGGAACGGCTCGAACGGCGGGAAGGGGCCGAACGGCGGGAACGGGCCGAACGGCGCGCCGGCGGCCTTCGACACCGGCCCGGGGAACGCCCTCCTCGACGCCGCCGCCCGCCGGCTCACCGGGGGCCGCCTCGACCGCGACACCGACGGCCGGCTCGCCGCACGCGGAACCGTCCACCAGCCCCTGCTCGACCACCTGCTGGCCGAGCCCTACTACGCACTGCCCGCGCCCAAGACGACCGGCCGGGAACTGTTCCACTCCGGCTACCTGGACGCCGCCCTCGCCAAGGTCGAACCCCTGCCGGTGCCCGACGTCCTGGCCACCCTCACCGCCCTGACCGCCCGTACCGTCGCCGCGGCGCTCCGGCCGCTGGGCGTCACCGAGGTCATCGCCTCCGGCGGCGGCACCCGCAACCCCGCCCTGATGGCCGCGCTGGGCCGGGAACTCGGCCCCGGCGTGCCGCTGCTGACCTCCGACGCCCTGGGCCTGCCGGCCGCCGCCAAGGAGGCCTACGCCTTCGCCGTACTGGGCTACCTCACGCTGCACGGAGCCCCCGGCACGGTACCCGGGTGCACGGGGGCGTCCGGCCCCCGTGTCCTCGGCTCCGTCACGCCGGGCCGCACCCCGCTCAGGCTGCCGGCCCCGCTGCCGTCGGCCCCGCTCGCGCTGACCGTGCGCCCCGGCGGAGCCGCGGCCGCGGGGGGCTGACCTGCGGTCAGGCCCGGGCGCCCTCGTCCGGTGCCGGCTCGATCAGCAGCCGGGCGTAGTTCCGCATCGAGCGCTGGTAGCGCGGCAGGTGGGCGGAGAGCGCCCCGAGGACCAGCGAAAGGCCCTCCCGCTCCCGGCCCAGGCCGGCCAGGCAGAGCGCGAGCGTCGCGCGTACGGCGTCGTCCAGCTCGTCTGACGGCGCGTGGAGTTCCGGTTCGAGGAGGGCCAGCCCCTCGCCGGGCCGGCCGAGGTTGCGCAGGGAACTGGCCAGCTGGATCTTGGTACGCCGGGCGCGGTAGCCGTCCAGGCCGAGGTCCAGGGCTTCCCGGTAGAGCGTGACCGCCCGGTCGGGGTGGCCCGTCGAGTCGAAGGCGCAGGCGCGTTCGAAAGGGGCGACCGGGCTGTTTCCGGGCAGTTCGTTCACCAGCCGGTCGACCTCGGCCCTGAACTCGGCCTCCCGCGCCTGCCCGGCGTACTCGTCGATCCGGGCCCAGAGGGCCGCCAGACGCTCTTCCCAGTCGGGGTCGGTGTCCTGATGCATGGGCAGCACCCTGCCGTACGGCGGCCCATGTGTGTCAAACGGTTTGCCGTCCGCGGTGTCCGGTGCCCCCCGGGTTACGCGGCGGTACGGACGCATGTACCTTCACCGTGCGACTTCGTCATGTGCATGCCTTCCGGACGTCACCTGAACGGCACGCCGCGATGTCAGCATCCCCACCACACCGACACCCGCAGCCGCATCCGGCCGCGGGGTCGTGCACGCCGAAAGGTTCCCCCACATGAACGTTTCTCCGCGCCGCTCCAGATGGGCCGCCGCAGGCGCCGCCGTGGCCGCCCTCGCCCTCCTCCAGCTGCCCACCACCCCCGCCGCGGCCACCGACTACTACGCCGCCGCCCAGGGCAAGACGGGCACGCAGCTCAAGTCCGCGCTGCACGGAATCATCAAGAACCAGTCCCGGATCTCGTACAGCGCCGTGTGGGAGGCGCTGAGGGTCACCGACCAGGACCCCGCCAACTCCGCCAACGTGATCCTGCTGTACTCGGGCCGCTCGCAGTCGAAGTGGACGAACGGCGGCGACCCCGACGACTGGAACCGTGAGCACGTGTGGGCCCAGAGCCACGGCGACTTCGGCACCGTCGCCGGCCCCGGCACCGACCTGCACCACATACGCCCCGAGGACGTCACGGTCAACAGCACCCGCGGCAACAAGGACTTCGACCACGGCGGCGGCCCGGTCAGCGAGGCCCCGGGCAGCCTCACCGACTCCAACTCCTTCGAGCCGCGCGACGCCGTCAAGGGCGACGTGGCGCGCATGATCCTCTACATGGCCGTCCGCTACGAGGGCGGCGACGGCTTCGCCAACCTGGAGGTCAACGACTCCACGAACGGCTCCGTCCCCTGGCACGGGCGCATCAGCGTGCTGAAGCAGTGGAACGAGATCGACCCGCCGGACGCCTTCGAACAGCGCCGCAACCAGATCATCTTCGACAGCTACCAGCACAACCGGAACCCGTTCATCGACCACCCGGAGTGGGTCGAGGCGATCTGGTAGCAGCCGTCGGCCGGCCGGCGTGCCCTAGCGGTCGCCCGACCGGAAGAGGACGTCCTCGACGGCGCGCAGGTCCTCGTGCCAGTACGTGGTCCGGGGCCCGGCCCCGATGTTGAGGAAGCCGTTCCGGTCGGGCAGCCCGATGTCGAGGGAGGCGACGTCCCGGTTGCTGCCCGGCGCTCGGTCCTGGTAGCCGACGGACAGGTTCCGCACGGCGGTCGTCGGCTCGCCCCCGCGGAACAGGTACAGGCCCGCGTAGGCCTTCTCCTTCGGCCCGATCGTGGCGACCGCCTGCGGGCGGGCGCCGATCGGGCCGATCGGGCCGTCCATCGGCTCGCCGAACCCGATGTACGGGTAGTGGTAGAGGGTGCAGGGCCGGTCGGTGAGGTTCGTGGCGGTGATGAGGAGGTTCTGCCCCGAGTCCATCCGCCAGAACGACGTGGCGAGCGAGAGGTCGTTGTCGTTGCAGGCCGTGGTGGCGGCCCCGGCACCGCCGGTGGGGCTCTTCGAACCGCCGCCGGGCCCCTGCGGGGTGCCGGCCGTGGCGCTCGGCGTGCCGGGCGCGGTGGCGGAGGCGGTGGCGGTGGCCGTGGGTGCCGGGGTGCCGGCCGCACCGGTCGTGGCGGTCGTGGCGGACGGGGTGGGGCTCTTGGCGTCGTCCTCGCCACCGGCCTGACAGGCGGTGGACGCGAGGAGCGCGGCGACGGCCGCGGCTGTGGCGGCGCGGGTCTTCCATCTGTTGCGAGCGATACGCATGGTTGCCCCCGTGTGCGCCTCGGACGGCGCGGATGGTGTGGTCGGACCGTTCGGTTCTGCCCGCGGCACCCCGCGCCGATACCGCTCCGGGAACGGCGTTACGGACTCAGGACACGAAGGAGACCGTTCCGTTCGCGGCCGCCGCGACCGCGCCACCAGCGGCGCGCGGGGCGCACGCCGGCGGCGTGCGCGGCACCACCGCGGCGGCGTGCGGCGACGCGGGTCAGTCCAGGCAGAACTCGTTGCCCTCCGGGTCGGTCATCACGATCCAGCCGGTGCTCATCGGAGGATCGGGTTCGAAGCGCCGCACCCGCGCCGCCCCCAGCGCGACCAGCCGCGCGCACTCGGCTTCCAGCGCCGCCATCCGCTCCTCGCCGGCCGCCCCGGGGGCCACGCGTACGTCCAGGTGGACCCGGTTCTTGGCCGCCTTGTCCTCCGGCACCCGCTGGAAGAGCAGCCGCGGACCGGACCCCGCCGGGTCCTCCAGCGCCGACCTGGAGTTCCACTCCTCCTCCGGTACGCCGGCCCGGGCGAGGAACTCCTCCCACGCGGCCACCGGGTCGGCGTCCGGCGCCAGACCGCCCCCCGGCGGCCCCGGAACGACGTAACCCAGCGCCTCGGCCCAGAAGGCGGACAGCGCCCGCGGGTCACGGGCGTCGAAGGTGACCTGGAATGCGCGGCTCATCGGCTCGCTCCGTTCTCGTACGACGTGTGCAGGTGGAGGTCGCGCAGCAGGCACACCTCCGAGAGGTGGTGGATCAGCTCACGGTGGATGTGCAACACCAGGTCGGCCATCGGCGCCTCCGGGTACGGCTCCTTCGGTCCGACGGGAACCGTCAGCCCGTCCTCGCCGAGCCCCCGCACCCCCGCCAGCCAGACCTCCAGCTGGTCCTCCAGCTGACGGAGGGCCTCCGTCGCGCTCCCCGCGTACTCCCAGGTGTCGTACGAGGCCGGCGGCGCGCCGAAGTGCGAGGCGTTCCGCATCGCCAGCACGCCGACGACGACGTGCCCGAGCCGCCAGGCGATCGTGGTGAACGGCGGGGGCACCGGCTCCGGGTAGGCGTAGTCGATGGTGAAGTCCCCGCCACCGGCCGGCCACGGCGCGGTGGAGGTGCCCCGCGGCCGCACGCTCCAGGCGCCCGGCACCGGTTCCCAGAAGTACTCGGCATCGGTGAGCCCGGCGAGCCGGGCCCTGAGCTGGTGGTCCCAGTGGAACTCCCACTGCTCGCGCAGGGTGCGGTTCCAGTCGGTTCGCTCCGCGTCCATGAGCCCACCCTGACACCGGTTGCGGACGGAATCGGTCCGCGACCGCGCCCGGCACGGCCGCCGGGGCGCCGGAAGGGTGAGGCACCCAGCCGCCCGGCACCCAGCCGCCCGGCACCCAGCCGCCCGGCACCCGGCCGCCGCCGCGCATCCGGCACGACGGCGTCCCGTACTGGCCGAAGGTCCGTCCCGACCGGACGCGCAAGCCGGGGGCCTGCCCCGCCTCGTGACGTTCTACGACACGGCCCGGGCCGCGCTGCGGATCACGTCCAGGACGGCCTCGGGCCGGGACAGCATCGGCACGTGCGAGGAGTCCACCTCGACCGTGGTGGCCCCCATCCGCTCGGCTTCGAACCGCTGGAGATCGGGGTTCACCGCGTGGTCCTGCCCGGCGACGACGAACCAGCTCGGCTTGGAGCGCCACGCCGGCTCGGCGGTGGTGGCGCCCAGCACCTCGGCGCGCGCGGACCCCTGGGTCGCCCAGACCAGCCGCTGCTCGGCCTCGGGCAGGTCACCGCAGAAGTGCGCGATGCCGTCCCGGGCGATCCACAGCCGCCCGTCCTCCTCGTCCAGGTGGTCGAAGAGCGGGGGCGGGTCGAACTTGCCGATCAGGTCCTGCGGGGTCTCCCCGGCGTCCGGGGCCAGGGCGGCGATGTACACCAGCCCGGCGACCCGCTCGTCGGTCCCGGCGGCGGTGATCACGAAGCCGCCCCAGGAGTGGCCGACGAGCACCGCCGGGGAGCTCACCCGGGCGAGGGCGCGGTGGACGGCGTCGACGTCGCCCTCCAGCGAGTCCAGGCCGTTCTGCGCGGACACCACCTCGTAGCCCTCGCCTTGCAGGACCGGGATCAGCTTCCCGTAGCAGGAGCCGTCGGCCCACAGGCCGTGCGCGAACACGACACTCGGTTTGCTCGGAGACATCGGCAGACTCCTCCACTCCGCGCGGACCCGTGCCCGCGCGCCTCGCCCGACAGCCAGCAGTCCACACCCGCACCCGCCACCGCACACCCCGGGTGACCCGATCGGGCACCGGGCCCGGCCCCTCAGCGGCCGTCCGCGAACTCCCACGACTCGATGTCCCGGTAGCGGATCGGGCCCGGCCCGCGGCCGAAGTTGCTGCCCACCAGGTGCAGCCGCCCGGCCGGCCAGCCCCGGCCGCTGAACGCGGCCAGTCCGGCCGCCGCGCGCAGCACGCTGGACGGGTCGTCGCGGCGGGCCCGGGCCAGCGTGAGGTGGGGCCGCAGCGGGCGGTCCTCGAAGGCGATACCGCACTCCCGGACCACCTCGCGCACCTCGCCGGCCAGCCCGTGCAGTGCCTCCAGGTCCCCGTCGATCCCGCTCCACAGGACCCGCTCGTCGAAGTGCCCGCTGCCGCGCAGCGCCAGCCGGACCGGCCGGCGCGCCGCGGCGAGCTCCGCCAGCGGCGGCCGCAGCAGCGGCACCGTCGCCGCCGGCAGCTCCCCGAGGAACGCCAGGGTGATGTGCCAGTCCTCGATCCGGTTCCACCGCATCCGCGGGTACGCCTCGTAGGCGGGGCGCAGCGCCCGCGCCAGCTCGTCCTTCGCGGCGTCGGGCGGGGCGAGGGCTATGAACACGCGGACGGTGGAGGAGGACTGGTTCTGTTCGGTCACACCGACTTCGTACACCACCGGCCGCCGGGCACGGCAAACCGGTGGGCGCCGCCCGCGCCGCCTGCCAGGATGACCTGATGATCGTTTCTCATGACACCGAGGGCGCGGCCGACGCGCCGGCCGTGGTCCTGCTGCACTCCGGGGTGTGCGACCGCCGTATGTGGGACCCGCAGTGGCGGCCGCTTGCCGAGGCCGGGTACCGGCTGGTCCGCCCCGACTTCCGCGGCTGCGGTGACTCCCCGGCCGCCACCGGGCCGTACTCGGACCACGGCGACGTCCTCGCGCTGCTCGACCGGCTGGGCATCGGCCGGGCCACGCTGGTCGGCTCCTCCTACGGGGGCCGGGTCGCGCTGACGGTCGCCGCCCGGCACCCCGAGCGCGTCACCGCGCTGGCGCTGCTCTGTCCGGACCGGCCCGGCCACCGGGCCGGGCCCGAGCTGCGGGCCTTCGGCAAGGCGGAGGACGCGCTGCTGGAGGCCGGCGACCTGGACGGCGCGGCCGAACTCAACGCCCGTACCTGGCTCGGCCCGGAAGCCGCGCCGCACACCCGGGCGCTCGTCGCCGGCATGCAGCGCCGCATCTTCGAGACGGCCCTCGCCGCGGAGGCCGCGGGCGACGGCGGCCACGAACTGCCGGAGCCCGCCCTGGACCTGCGCGCGGTCACGGCTCCGACGCTCGCGGTGGGCGGAGCCCACGACGTGGCGGACTTCCGGGGGATCGCCGCCTCGCTGCCGGGACTCCTCCCGCACGCTCGTCACCTGGAACTTCCCTGGGCCGGTCACCTGCCCTCGCTGGAGCGGCCGGAGGAGACCACCGCCCTGCTGCGGGAGTTCCTCGACACGCACGGGCGGTCCGGGCCACGAGCACGAACGTGACGGTGATGAGCAGCGCCCAGGCGCCGAACTTGGCGAGCGGCACGGGTTCCCAGCCGTCCAGCTGAGCGGGGTAGCTCCAGGCCCCGGCGTACGTCGCCGCGTTCTCGGCGATCCAGAGGAAGAAGCCGATCAGGACGAAGGCCAGCGCCAGCGGCATCCGGTACCGCGCGGCCCCGACGGCGTACTGCACCCAGGTCCCCCACAGGGCGGCCGTCAGCAGCACGGCCAGCACCCAGCGGGCGTCGGGCAACCAGTGGTGGGTGAAGAAGTTGACGTAGACGGCGGCGGCCAGGGCGGCCGTGACGCGGGGCCGGAACCCTGTGAGCGAGAGGTCGAGCAGCCGCCAGGCCCGGCACACGTAGCTGCCGACGGCGGCGTAGAGGAAACCGCCGTAGAGCGGGACGCCGGCGACCTTGGTGAGGGCGTCCTCGGGATAGCTCCACGACCCGAGCCGCACCTTCACCAGCTCGAAGAGCAGGCCGACGGCGTGGCAGGCGGCGATCGCCACGGTGTCCCGGGCGCTGTCCCAGCCCACCTTCCGGGCGAGCACCGTCAGCCCCACTCCGTACAGCAGGATCAGGTCGTAGCGGGCGACGGGGAGTTCGGGGAGCAGCGCGGAGGCGCCGATCCCGGCCACCAGGACGATCGCGAACGCGCAGCAGCGGGCCTGGAGCAGGCCGAAGCGCAGGAACTGGCCGGCGGCGTATTTGAGCGCGTTCAAACTCGGCATGCCCCAGCAGACGCCGGCGGCCGGCCCGTGGTTCCCTCCGCGACCGGCCGACCGGCCGACCGGAGCCTGCCTGGACGGGAGCGGCGCCGCGCCCCCGGGCCCGTTCCCGCGAGGGTCGGCCCAGCGGCGCTGGGCGGTCACCGGCCGAGGTGACGGCTCGGTCCGGCTCCGCGGCCCCGCCACCGCCGCCTGTCCGGTCGGCAGCACCGCCGGGCCGGCCGCCCGGCCCTGCGACGGCTCCGACCGGCAGCGATGGACGTGACCCGGGTCACGCGGGACCGGCCGGCCGCTCCGGCGGCCGGACCGGGATGCCGAGGACGGTGGCCTCCATCCGGAACCGGGTGGTCGGCCCCGGGCCGGTCAGGTCGGTGACCTTCGTCACCCGCAACCCCGTCCCGTGGGCGGTCTTCCAGCCCGGGGGAGCGGGAAGCGGGGCCGCGGCGGCGGCCGCCCCGAGGAACGTCGACCGGCCAAGTACCGGCCCTTGCGGATCCGTCACGCCCCCGCAACGCCACCGTCGGGGGCCGCGCCACGTCCGTGGAGCCACGCCATCCCAAAGTCGGCAAACGGGACATAACCGCTCTATCCGGCATCCAACTCCTTTCCCGGCATTTGCCGTTTGAGGGTGTGTCAGCCACAAACCGGGGAGGCATAATCGCCGCGGTCGTCTCCGGAAGCGGTCGAGCCATCGGGGCACCGACTGACCCTCCGGGCGGGAGACCCCGCACCGGACCGACCCGACCCCGACCCCCGAGGCGCCCCCCATGTCCCTGGCCAGCCGCACCCGCCTCACGGCACTGCTCGCCGCGTTGTCCGTGGCCACCGCCGGAGTGACCACCTGGGCCTTCGGGCAGGGCACGGAGCAGCAGCGGACCGCCCCCGCGGCCGGCCTGCGCGCCAGCGTGACCGAGGGATCCGTCGTGCAGGTCGTCGCCCACCCCGACGACGACCTCTTCTTCATGAACCCCGACCTGAGCCGCTCCATAGCCGCGGGCATGAAGGTCGCCACCGTCTACCTGACCTCGGGCGAGTCCGACGGCAGGAACGAGGCCCACGGCGCGCACCTGGACGACCCGGTCCGCCCCGCCGACCACGCCGCCTACGCCGAGGCCCGGCAGAACGGCATCCGCGGCGCCTACGCGCAGATGGCCACCGGCGACCGCACCAGCGCTTGGCAGCGCAGGTCGGTGCGCACCGCCGGCGGGGGCAGCGCCGAGGTGGACGTCCTGGTGGCCCGGCCCGAGGTCAACCTGGTGTGGATGCAGCTGCGCGAGGCCCGCAGCATCTCCGACGACGCCCCGGACAGCCTCCGCGGACTGTGGGACGGCCGGGTCCCCGCCCTCGGAGCCCAGCTGACCTCGCAGACCCCGGTCGGGGAGTGGTTCTCGTACACCAAGGACGAGGCGATACGCGCCATAGCCAAGGTGTTCGAGATGTACCGGCCGACGACGATACGGACGCAGGACCCGACCCCGGGCATGTGGGAGGACGGCAGCGTCCTCGCCGACCACCAGGACCACGTGTACGGCGCGCGCTTCGTGCAGGCCGCCGCCGAACGCTACGCCGCGTCCACCGGCCGCCCCCACTTCTCCGTCCAGAACTACGTGAGCTACCCCAACAGCTCCCTGCCCCCGACCCTCGACCGCGAGACCGGCGAGGAGAAGCTCGGCTACCTCGAGACCTACGCCTGGACGGACCACGAGGACTGGTGCGGCAGCCCGGCCGGCTGCGGCGACCGCAAGGCCGCCACCCGGCCCGCCGGCAAGGGGTGGACCCGGACCCTCCGTTACAGCCGCGGCGAGGGCACCTCCTGGATGGCCGAAGGCGTTTCCGGCCGGCTGTGGGCCTTCACCGTCCTGGACGGCCGGATGGCGTACTGGTCGCGCGGCGCCGGGCAGACCGCCTGGCAGGGCCCCCGGTTCCTGGCCGGCACCGGCTTCGACGCGGGTGCCACGGCCGCCCGCCTCCCCGACGGCCGGATCGCCGTCCTCGGCACACGCACCACCCTCGGCGCCACCCCACAGGACTACCGCCGCGACGTCGTGTACGCCGTCCACGACGCCGCCGGCGGCCGGTTCGGCCCCTGGCGCCCGCTCGGCACCCCCGAAGCCGCGGACAGCGCGGGCAACTCCGCGATCAGCGGCCCGGCCGTCAGCGTGGACGCGGCGGGCCGGATGACCGTCCTCGTGCGCGACTCCGCCCGCACCCTGCGCGCCCGGACGCAGGCCGCCCCCGGCGGCGCCTTCGGAGGATGGCAGCGGCTCGGCGGCACCGCCCTCCAGGGCGACCCGGTCACCGCGACCGACGCGTCGGGGCGGCGCCACGTCTACGCCACCACGCTCGACGGCGTCCTCGCCTGGATCCAGCCGGCCCCCGGCGCCCCGTTCCGCGGCCCCTTCCCCACCGGCCTGCCGCAGACCACCGGCCCCCTCTCGGCGACCCCCGAGGGCGACGGCGTCCGCCTCTACTTCCGGCAGCCCGGCACCGGCACCGTCGCCACCACCCTCGCCGACGCGCACGGCACCGAGCCGCGCTTCTCGCCGGTCACCGAGGCCGGCGGGCAGGCCGGTTACGGCGCGGTGGGCGCGGCGGGCGGCCTCCTCGCCGGCCGCGCCGCCACGGGAACCGCCGCCGTCTTTGACGGCAGCGGCGACAGCGGCAGCGGCGACGGCGGCGGCAGCGGCCGCCCCGACGCGGCCGCCACCCGGCCCTGGCACGAGTCAGCGATGCTGTACGCCGGCGCCCCGGCGTTCGTCACCGGCCCGGCCGGCACCCCCGTCGGGGCCGCCCTCGGCCTCGACGCCGGCCTCCACGTCACCGCGCCCCCGCCGGCCGGACCGGACCCGGGCGACGGCGGCCCGGCCGCCGCCCTGTGGCACCGTGCCGTCCAGCCGTGGAAGACCGGCCGGGACCGCTGACGGAGCGCACCCCGCCGCGCCCTCCGGTGGCAGCGCGGACCCGCCCGGGTGAGGATGGCGGACAGACCGCGCGGCGCAGCCGCCGGCGGTCGGCTCCCTGACCCACGGGTGATCGGGGCTCACATGACCCCCTGTTCCATAGCTCGCGGGCGCGTACGGAGGGGAACGGTCCGCGCCCTGGCCTGCGTCGCCACTCTCGCGGCCGTCGCCACCGGATGCCGCGACGACCGCGCCCCGGACTGGGGTTACCCCGACCTGAGGGCGACCCTCCGGACGTACTCCGCCGCCCTCGCCGAACCCTGCGACGACCACGCCCCGGCCCACTGCGCGGCCGGCCTCGACCGGCTCGGCGTCCTCGCCGAACGCGCCTTCGGCGAAGTCCTCGACCACCGCCTCCTCGACGACGCGTACGTGGCGGCCCGCAGCGCCGCGACCCGCGCCCGCGAGGCCCGCCTCGCCGCGGCGGCCGAGGCCCGCGCCCGGCACGACCCGCACCACCCGTCGTTCCGCCGGGCCGTGGCGGCGGAACGGCTCGCCCACGCCCGGCTCCTCGCCGAACTCGAACGCATCCGCACCGCCCCGCCTCCCGGGGACGGCACCGAACCGGTCTGACGCCGCCCCGCCCGCACGCCCCCGCGGCAGACACCGCCGCCACGGCGCCGCCGCGCCGGCCGCTACGGTCTCCGCGGTGGCGCCGGGACGGGCGGACCGTCCAGCGCCGCCAGCGACAGGACGACGATCGAGCCCGTCCAGGCGAGCGGGGCGACCGAAGCGGGCCGGCCCGTCCCGTCCACCTTCTCCGGGAACTCGCCGAGCGCGTTCCGCTTCGACAGCACCCAGTCCAGCACCCGCCCCGCCTTCGCCCGGTGCCCCGTACCGGCCCAGGCCAGCGCGAAGAACGACGTGCTCGGCGTCCACGCGTTCCGGCCCCACGGCGCCGTCGCGTCGTTCCCGGGGGTGAGGCCGCCGTTCGGCAGCGACAGCGCCCGGTACGCCGCGTCGAGGGCCCGGCCCAGGCCCGGCGGCGCCGTGTTGAAGGGCGGCGCCATGAACGCCACGGCGCTGTCGAGCCCGTGCCGGCCGTCCGTGGTGCGCTGGTAGCCGAGCGGCGCGAACCGCGCGGCGATCGCCGACGACAGCCGGGCGGCCGCGCGCGCCCAGCGCTCCGCCTCCCAGGGCCGGTCCAGCCGCCGGGCGAGGTCCGCCGAGGCGTTCAGACCGGCGAGCAGGGGCGCGGCCGTCCCGATGTTGGCCGTGGTCGTGGCCAGTTCCCAGTAGTCGGGGGAGACCGGCGGCAGCCCGTCGGCGCCCAGCAGGGCCGCCGCCCGGTCGGCCGCCCGGCGGACCATCGGGTAGAGGGCGAGCAGCCGGTCCCGGCGGCCGGCCTCCGGCGCCGTCCGGTACCACTGCCAGGTGGCCCACGGCACCCAGCCGTTGGCGTCCAGCTGCCACCGCCTGCCGTCCGGGGGACCGGAACCGTCGAGCTCGGTCCGTGCCTCCCAGGTGCCGTCCCGCCGCTGCGTCGCGGCGGCGTGGCGGAGGATCCGGTACGCCTCGGCGTCATGGCCGGTGTGGGCGAACGCGGCCGCGACGAAACTGGAGTCGCGCGGCCAGGAGTACTTCCAGCCCTGCGTCCAGGCCGCGGCCACGGCCCCGTTGGGCCGGAGCAGGGCCCGCATGGACAGCAGGGCCCGCGCCGACGCGGCGCGCTCCGCCGCCGTCCGGCCCGGGACCCGGCCGGAGGCCAGCCAGGCCCGGCTCTCCGCGATCTGCCGCCGGGCGGCCGGGTCGCCGGACGGCACCACGGCGGACCTCGACCGCCCGGCGGGCAGGTACCTCCACCGGCCGGACGGCAGCACCAGCACGTTGCTGCGGTCGACGTACCGGGCGCCCGCCGCAGACGCGGCCAGGACGCCCTCCACCGCGGTCGAGTTGGCGAGCAGGCCGACGGTGGGGGCGGCGAGCACCGACAGCGGCGCGTAGCTGCCCTCGGCGACCCCGTGCCCCTGGTGGCCCGTGGGCCCGACGAGGAACGCCGGCCGCTGCACCGTCCCGGGCCGCTCCCCGCCGGGCCGGCGCTCCGCGGCGTACAGCGGCGAGGCGACGAGCGCGACGGCCGCCGTGACGACCGCCCATCGGACGAACCTGGCAGCAGGCATCACCACTCCCTCCACCGGGCTCCGGGTACGCGCGCATCCGGACTCCCATCCTGGGAGCGCCGGGCGGAGCCCGCCACGACACGCCCCCCGCCCGGGTGAGCGGCACCACCGGCGGCGGGGGAGACGGCCCCCGGCCCCACAGCCCCCGGCCCCCCACCCCCGGCCCCGCCACCCAGGGCCCGTCCCGGCCGCCTCCCGGATGCCGGTGCCGGCGAACCGTGCACATCATGGGTCCTGTCGACCCGGCCGGACCCGCCGCGACGGAGGTGAACCAACGGTGCTCCGCTCCTCCTTCCTCCGTGGACTCCTCCCGGCGGCGGGCGGGATCCTCGTGGCGGCGGCCGGGGCCCTGGTCGCGGTCGGCTGCTTCCTCGGCCTGTACGTACGGCCCACCTCCGACGACTGGTGCGCCGCCTACAAGGCCCGGGACCTCGGAGTCACCGGCATCACCGCCGACTTCTACCTGACGCAGAACGGCCGGGTCACCAACGCCTTCCTCAGCGGACTCGTCTACTCCGGCGGCCCGGCCGGCACGAAGGTCCTGCCGGCGCTCATCGCCGTCGCCCTCACGGCGGGCCTCGTCCTGCTCGGCCGCGAAGGCGTCCGCCGCCTCGGCGGAACCCCCCGCCTGTTGCCGCTCACGGCCGCCGCCCTGGTCGTCCAGGCGCTCCTCTACTACGGCGGCCCCCGCCCCTACCAGGTGCTGCTGTGGGCCCCCGCCACCATCTCCCACACCGTCCCCGCCGTCATCGGGGTCTGGGCGCTCCTGCTGGCCGTACGGACCGTCGGCCATCCCCGGCCCGCCGTGCGCCGCGGTGGGCTCGCCGCCGCGTTCCTCCTCGCCGCCGCGATAGGAACCCTCAGCGAGCCGTTCGCCTTCGTCAGCGGTCTCCTCGCGGCCGGCGCCGGACTGCTGGCCCTGCCCCGCCTCGGACTCGCCCGCACCTGGCGCCCGTTCACCTGGTGCCTGCTCTGGTGCGCCGGGCTCCTCGGCGGACTGCTCCTCCTCCACACCTCGCCCGGCGCCCGCTGGCGGCGCGCCCAGCAGCCCCCGGCGGAACCCCTGCTCTCCGCGAGCGGGCTCCGCGGCACCTTCGAGGACTGGCTGCACATGTGGGGCTCGACCACCGGACAGTGGGCCTACCTGGGCGCCGCCGCCGCCGGAGTCCTGCTCGGCCTCGGGACCCGTCTGGGGACACGGCCGCCGTGGCGGCCGCGGCGGCCGCCCGTGCCCCGCCGCCTGTGGGTGCTCCTGCTGCTGCTCCCCGTTCCGGTGGTGGTGCTGGGCTCGTTCGCGGTGGTGCTGGGCCTGCGCAGCGGGTACGGGCCGACCGGGTGGACGTACGCGCGCACCTGGACCAGCCACCTGGCCGTGACCCTGGTCGCGCTCTGCCTCTACGGGGCGCTGCTCGGGGAGCGGCTCGCCCGGACGGCGGCGGGCCGGCCCGGCGCCCGCCCCGGGCCGAGGCCGGCCGTCCTCGTGGCCGGCGTCCTCGTGGCGGGCGGCATGGCGCTGGCCTCGGCGGCCGCGCTCGTGCCGCACGTCCAGCAGCTCACCACCGCCACCGTCACCCGCGCGGTGGCCTGGGACGGCCAGGACGCCCGCATCCGCGCGGAGATCGCCCGGGGCGCGACGGACGTCGGCTACCGTCCCCTGTACGTCGGAGGCCTGGCCGAACCCTTCTTCACGGCCGCGTACGACCGCGACTGGGTCGCCGCCTGCGTGGCGGAGTGGTACGGCGTGGACCGGATCCACCGGCGCCGATGACCGGGCCCGCGGAGCCGCCGGACCGCCGGCCGGCCGGACGCGCGCCGGTCAGCCCGTCAGCCGGACGCGCGCCGGGTCAGCATCAGCAGGGCGTCGACGAGGTCCTCCACGGGCGCCCCCGTGGCCAGCCGCCGCAGCTGCTGCCCGAAGACCACGGCGACGACCGCCCCGGCCAGGCGCTCGGCGTCCGGGAGGCCGAGGCGGGTCAGGATCCGGGCCGCCAGCCGGTCGTACGCCGCGAAGCAGTCGGCGGCCGCGGCGCGCAGCCGTTCGTCCCGCCCGGCCTGGACGTACAGCTCGAAGGGGGCTATGTGACGGCTGTCGAAGGCGTCGCCGCCCGCGACCTGCGCCACCACCTCGGCGGCCTGCCCGATGTCCAGCCACTCGTCCGTGCACTCGTCGGCGAGCGCCGTGAAGTGCCGGGTCTCCTCCGCCACGAACAGCAGCAGGCTCTCGCGCAGCAGTTCGTGCTGGGTGGCGAAGTGGTAGGTGATGGAGCCGAGCGAGACCCCGGCCTCCTTCGCGATCCGCCGGTTGGTCACCGCGGCGATCCCGTCCTGCCCGATGATCCGCAGCACGGCGTCGATGATGTTCTGGCGGGTGTCGGCGGCAGTGGACATGACGGCATTCTGCCCCAGCGCGCCGGACGGCCACCCCGGCGCCCCCCGCTGGGCCCGCTATGGACAGGCCGCCCGGTGATCCCTACTGTTCGTTCGAACGAACGCATACGGAAGGGGAGTTGCCGTGGAAATACGCGGATCGAGGGTTCTGCTCACCGGTGCCACCGGCGGGATCGGTGAGGCCCTGGCCTCCGCCCTGACCGCGAGGGGCGCCCGCCTCGCCGTCAGCGGGCGCCGGGAGGAGGCCCTGCGTGCCACGGCGCGGACGCACGGCGCGGACACCGTGCTCGCCGACCTCGCCGACCGGGCCGACGTCGCCCGCCTCGCCCGCGAGTGCGCCGACACGGACGTGCTGGTCGCGAACGCCGCGCTGCCGGCCAGCGGCGAACTGCTCGACTACACCGAGGACCAGATCGACCGCGCCCTCGACGTCAACCTGCGCGCCCCGGTGTTGCTGTCGCGCCTGCTCGCCGAGCGGATGGCCGCCCGCGGACGCGGCCACATCGTGCTGGTCGGCTCCATCTCCGGCAAGGCGGCGACCCGCTCCTCCTCCCTGTACAACGCGACGAAGTTCGGGCTGCGCGGTTTCGCCCTGGCCCTGCGCCAGGACCTCGCCGGCACCGGCGTGGGGGTGTCCCTGGTCCAGCCCGGGTTCGTCCGCGACGCCGGGATGTTCGCCCGGACCGGCGCCGCCACGCCCAACCGGATCAGGACGGTCACCCCCGAGCAGGTGGCCGAGGGCGTCGTACGCGCCGTCCGGCGCGACCTGTGCGAGGTCAACGTCGCTCCGCTGGAACTGCGCCTGCTCAGCGCGGTGGCCGGCCAGTTCCCCCGCTTCGCGGAACGGGTCCAGGCGCGCGCCGCGGGCCTCGACGCCCCGGTGCGGCAGATCGTCGAGGCCCAGCGGCCGCTCCGCTGACCGCTGCGCGGCGGAACGTCAGCGCAGCCGCCAGAGCGGGCCGTCGTCGCCGTCACCGTCACCGTCACCGTCGCCGGTGCCGGTGCCGCTGACGCCGAGCGCCTCGCCGGTCCGTGCGCTGACCAGGCGGAAGGAGCCGGCGCCCGCGTGGACCAGGCGCCACCGGTGGTCGCCGGTGCCGTCGTCGGGGGACATCCCGCCGGCCCCGAGCACCTCGCCCGAACGCGCGTCCCGGATGCCGAACCAGCCGTCGGCGTCCGCCAGCAAGGTCCACCGGTGCGCGGCGGCGTCCTCGTCCGCGTACCGGGCGAGCCGGGCGCCGCGGGCGCCGCGGGCTGCGGACCTCCGGTCGACGCCGAGGACCTCCCCGGAGCGGTGGTCCTCGATCCGGACCTCGCCGTCGGGATGGAGCAGCCACGACTGGTCGCCGGCCCCGGTGTCCGTGCGCTGCACGACCCCGGAGCCGTCCGCGGCGGACGCCCGGTCCGCGGCGAGCACCTTCCCGGAGTGCTTGTTGCGCAGCCGGTACCAGCCGTCCTCGCCGCCGACGGGCCGCCACAACCGTCCCGCGGAGCCGTCGTCGGCGTACTGCACCACCCGCGCGCCGTCCGCCGTGGACATGCCCTCGACGCCCAGCACCCGCCCCGAGTGCGCGTTGCGCAGCACGTACCAGCCGTCGGCCCGGTCGACGAGCTCCCACCGGTGGTCACCCGCGCCGTCGTCGGCGGCCTGCACGATCCGGGCACGGTCGGCCCGCGCCCCCTCGTGCACGCCGAGGACCTTGCCCGACCGGCGGTTGCGCAGCCGGAACACCGGGGCGGCGGCGTCCGGCGCCGCGGCCGCCACCTGGGCGCCGGAGGAGGCGGAGATGCCGACGACCCGGGCCGAGCCGTCGGGAAGGGCGGCGACACGGACCTGGCCGGCGGGGAACGGGTCCGTCCCGTTGGGCCCCTTGACCTGGGTCCACCCGGTCCAGGAGCCGTCCTGGCGGCGGATGCGGTGCCAGGCGTTCCGGTCGAGACCCACCGCCACCACGTGCGCGCTGCCGTCCGGCATCCCGGCGATGTCGACCGAACTCGCCCCCATGGTGGCCGTGGTGACCCCGGTCGGTGCCCGGAACCCGCTCCACGTGCCGTCGGGGCGGCGCACCTGGTGGTACACCACCCCGTCGAGCCCGACGGCGACGACCTGCGAGGAGCCGTCGGGCAGGCCGGTGACGGCGAGCGCCGGCCCGGAGAAGGACGCCGCGCCGTGCGCTCCGCCGAGCCTGCCCCACGGCGTCCACCCGCCGCGGGCGTCGCGGACGCAGTGGTGGGCGGCGCCGTCCGTGCCGTAACTCACCAGCTGGGTGCTGCCGTCCGGCATCGCGGCGATCGCGGCCCTGGTGGCACCCCAGCGGAGGGCCCCGCCGTTGCCGGGCACCGGCCGGAACCCGGTCAGGGTGCCGTCGGCGCGCCGCACCTGGTGGTGGAGGGTGCCGTCCGTGGCGACGGCCACGATCTGGCTGGTGCCGTCGCGCAGGCCGGCCACCGAGGCGTCCCGCACGGTGAAGGGGCCCGCGCCGTCGGAACGGTCGGGTCCGCCGGGCCCGTCGGGCCCGTTCAGGCGTTTCCAGGGCCGCAGGGTCGCTCCCGAACGGGCCGCGGTCATGCTCCACAGGCCGCCGTCGGGTGTGATGCCGAGGATCTCCGTGCTGCCGTCCGGCATGCCGGTCACGGCGGCCTGCACCGCGTCGAAGTCCGGGCCCCCGTCCGCGCCGGGCAGCGGACGCATGCTGCTCCAGCCGCCGTCGGCCGCGCGGCCGGTCAGGAACAACGTGCGCTGGTCGATCGGGTACGGGGGCAGCTGACGGCCGTAGAACCAGATCGGGTTGGCGACCGCGACCATCTGGTTCGGCACCGTCCACGCGGGTTCCGGCCGGCGCACCTCGGCCCGCGCGAACAGCGAGGCCTTGCCCCAGCCGCGCCAGTGCAGGTGGGCGCTGCCGCCGGCGCCGACCGGGGCGGACGCCATGACCCCCCACTCCGTGCAGAGCACGACGACGGTGCCGGGGGCGCCGGTGACGCGTACGTCGACGTCGACGGCGTCGAAGAAGCCGAGCGGCAGCTCCTCGCCCGGGCCGACCCGCGTCCCGTTCGCGGAGGCGGTGAAGTCCAGCGTCACGGCGGAGGACTCCACCGCGTACGAGCGGCCCGCGCGCAGCGAGTCGAGCACCGCGGTGGTGGACAGGGCGCCGGCCCGCACCACGTTGTGGGGCCGCCCTACCGCGTCCCCGGGGGCGTGCGCGTCGCTGTTGCCCAGGCCCGCGAGGCGCTTGCCGAGGCAGAGCCGGGTGTGCCAGGCGATGACGTTGAGCTCGTCGTCCAGGGTCCAGGGGCCGTTCCAGATCTCCATCGCGTCGACCTCGTCGAGGCCGAACTCCCATAACGAGCCGACGGCCGGGGTCATCGGGTGCGCCGCCACGACGAGGCCGCCGAGGCTGTGCACGCGCCGGACACGCGTGTCGAACGTCCCGTCGGCGGGCGCGTGGCGCCAGTCCACCCACTCGCCCTGGGGGAGTCCCACGGCCAGCCAGTGTCCGTGCCGGGTGGTGACCTCCTCGCCGTTCATGACGAGCAGGTCACCCGGGACGTTGCCGTGCCAGGTGAGGCCGGTGGCGCTGGTGTTGTGGTCGGAGGTGCCGATGAAGTGCAGCCCGGCGGCCCGGGCGTCGGCGACGAGCCCGTCCAGGGTGCGCCGGCCGTCGGAGTGCTCGGTGTGCAGGTGCAGGTCGCCCCGGTACCACCCGCTGCCCCGGCCGGGCACGGCGGTGGGGAGCACGTCGTGGAGGGCGGCGGGCGGCAGCGCCTCACCGTACTCCAGGGTGACGTGGACCTGCCAAGTCATGCCACCGGGCTCGCTGACCATCGGTCCCAGCGCCACCGACCACCTGCCCGGCTGTACCGGTCCGGCCAGGTATCCGGGGGTCGCGTCCGCCGCGGACACGGTGAACTCCCGCCGCGCGCTGCCGGACCAGCCGCGGAAGCCGGTCGGCCCGAAGACGCCGATGTCCAGCACGTTGGACCAGGTGCCGGGGAGGGAGGGCGACTTCGCCGGCTCGAAGGAGTAGGCGACGGATATGCGGCGCACACCGGGAGGTACGTCGAACGCGACGGCGTCCCACTGGTCGAAGCCGAAGGGCGAGCGCCCGTGGTAGGTGGTGGTGACGGTCCGGCCGTCCGTGGCGCGGGTCTCCGCCCGCGCGACGCCGGCCGGCACGAGGGCGGCGAGCCCGCCGGCGGCGAGCAGGGTGCCGAGCCGGAGCACGTCACGGCGCCCGGGGCCTTCCTCGCCGGGGGAGCCGGGGTCGGGGCGGCGGAGCGGATGACCGGTGCGGGGAGCCTCGTTCACGTCGTGGTCCTCTCGGGTTGGGGTGGCCCGGGCCTCGTTCGTTCGACCGAACAGTAGGACAGGCGGCGAACCAAGGGAACGACCCGAACGCGCCGACCGCAGGGCCGGGGCGCGGCCGCCGGCGCGACGGCGGAGCCCCGCCTACCGGCTGCCCGGTCCGCCCGGGGACACGGGCTCCCAGCCGCGCTCGACCGACCGGCGGCAACTGCGGGGATCGTCACCGGCGCTGACGAACTGCGCGGTCAGCATGGGCACGGCGTGGGCGAGTGCCTCCCGCGGCAGGGGACCGGTGGCGACGAGCGAGGCGAGCCCGTGGCCGATGGTCCAGCTCCGGGTGGCCAGTTCCAGGGGGTCGACGTCCTCGCGGAAGCGGCCGGCCGCCTTGGCCCGTTCCACGGCCCGGACGAGGTGGTGCAGGGCCCCGTCCGCGGCCCCGGCGTCCTCGAGTTCGAAGGCCGCGTCGAACATGACGCGGTACAGGTCGGGGCCGGCCAGGGCGTTGCGCAGGTAGGCGGCTCCCAGGGCGGCGAGGTCGCGCACCGGGTCCGTGGTGACCGGGACGGTCGCGAGCTCCGCGGCGAGGCGGGTGAAGCCCTCCTGGCGGAGCGCCCGCCACAGGCCCTCCATGCCGCCGAAGTAGGTGTACACGGCCATCGTCGAGACGCCCGTCCCGGCGACCAGCGCGCGGAGCGTGACCGGCTCCCGGGTCCGGAGCATGTGTGCGGCCCGCTCGAGCAGTCGTGAGCGGACCGCCGGATCCTTCGTCCTCGCCATGGCGGCATATTACATAGCGGTGTTATGTTCTCGTGGAACTGATCTTGTGGACCCAGACGCCAAGGAGGGGCCGTGGCCGTGACGTTGGTCAATCCCGAGGGGCTGCCGAAGCCCGATGCATACCGCCAGTTGTCCATCGCCAGCGGATCGAAGCTGGTGTTCCTCGCGGGGCAGGTCGCCCGCGATGCCGCGGGCCGGCCGGTCGGCGGAGGGGACCTCGCCGCGCAGGTCGAGCAGTGCTACCTCAACATCGGCACGGCGCTGGCCGCGGTCGGCGGATCGTTCGACGACGTGGCGAAGCTGACCGTCTACGTCGTCGACTGGAGCCCCGAGAAGATGCCGCTGCTGGGCGAGGGAGTGGGCCGCGCGGCGGCGAAGTTGGGCGTCGACCCGGTCAAACCGATCACCCTGCTGGGCGTCGCGGCGCTGGGAGAACCGGACCTCCTGGTCGAGGTGGAGGCCACCGCCGTCCTGGCCTGACCGGCAACACCCCTGGCCGAGCGCCGCCCGGGCTTGGGCCCGCGGGCCGGCGGCTGGCTGCGCGGCCCGGCTGCGACGGGCGCCCCGGGGCTGCGCCCGGGCCCGCTCAAGCGCCGCTCGGGCTGGGTTGCCCGGCGGGGTGTGGCCGTGCGGGCCGGTTCCGGGTGGGGAACTCCAGCCCCTCCGGCGTTTGAGGAGCGGGGTGCGGGGCGGAGCGCCGCGTGCCCGAGCGGAGCGTCGCCCGCGCGGCCTTGGCTTCGCCGGGGCCCGCTCCAGCGCCGCTCGGGCTGGGTGGTGCGGCCCGGCTGCGACGGGTGCCCCGGGGGCTCCGCCGGGCCCGCTCATGCGTCGGGCCGGGGCCGGGGCCGGGTGCTCGAGGGGCACCACGTCCGGGCCCGCACGCCGCTGCCCGGCGCCGAACGCGAGCACCCGCGTCCCGCCCGGCGCGGTCAGACGTGTGCGAGGAGGCGTTCCAGTGGGCGCGGGACCCGGCCCGGGTCCAGGTGGGCCACCAGGGCGCGCGCGTACAGCGCCTTGCGGCCGCTGTGCGTGCCCATGAACCGCCGCAGCTGGTGCTCCACGGGCCGGCCGCGCTGCGCCGGCTGGCCCTGGAACGTCAGGAACGGCCGCGACTCGCCCTGTGCCCCGATCACTTGGAGCACGCCGTCGGCGCCCAGCGCGCGGATCAGTTCGTCCTCCAGGTCGGCGACGCACACATGGAACCCGAGTGCCTCCAGCCCCGGGCCCGTGCCCGGGCCCCGTCCCGGGCCGCCTCCCGCGACGGCTGCCGCGACGGCTCCCCCGGCGCCTCCCGCGCCGAGCCCGACGCGCTCCAGGTGCCGCCTGAAGTGCCGCTCCTCGCCGGCGTCGCACAGCCCGGCCAGCGGCAGCCCGAGCCCGCCGGGGCCGCACACGTCGAGGAAACGGCCGATGTTGGTCGCCCCGCCGAGGGGGACGACGGCGACGCCCTCCGCGCCGAGGTCCCGGCCGTGCCGCCCGGCCAGCGTGTCGAGGGCCACCCGGTCGCTGTCGCCCTCGACCAGCACGACCGTCCGCACGCCGCCGGCCGCCTCCCGGGCGGCCGCGGCTGCCGCCGGCGCACCCGCCCCACCGGCCGCCCACGCCGCCACCGCCGTCCCGAACTTCTCCAACTCGTCCACAAGGCCTCGCTTTCCGGGCGCATCGTGGCACGTCCCCGGCCCCGCACGCACGCGCGTTTCCACGCGGCGGCCCAGCGGCCCGAGGCCGGCGATCGTCCCGCCCCGCGCCTCAGGCCCCGCGGGCTCGCAGGTACGCGTCCAGCTGCGTGGCCCCGACCAGCAGGGCCCGGCCGCGGGTGGACAGCCGGCCGCGCCAGTCGTCGAGCGCGGCCTCCAGCGGTTCCAGCCCGCCGGCCGCCCGTACCCGGTCGAGCAGCGGCGCGATCTGCTCCAGCAGGTAGCCGCCGCGCCTCAGTTGGTGGACCGTCCTGGCGTCCCGTACGTCGGCCCCGTCGTAGACGCGGTACCCGGTCCGCGGGTCGCGGCGCGGGCGGACCAGTCCGGCACGTTCCCACTTCCGCAGCGTGGCCGGCCGCACGCCGAGCTCGCGGGCCAGCACCCCGATGAACGCACCCCCCGACCCCGACCCGGACCCTGGCGCCGCCCCCGCCCCCGCCCCCGCCGCCCCCGCCGCGTCGGCGGGGCCCAGACCGCGGAGGGCTCCCTCCACCGCCGCGAGGGTCCGCCGGTCCTCCAGGAGCTGGGCGTGGCTCTCGTCGACGAGCCGGAACGCCTCCTCGGCCGCGCCCCGGTTCACGGCTCGCATGATCTCCGCCGCCACCTTGTGGCCGTGGCCCGGCAACAGGGCCAGGAACGCGCCCAGGGCCGCCGCGTGCAACGGCGTGTAGGCGCGGTAGCCGCCGGCCGTACGACCGGCGGCCGGAAGGATGCCGGCGGCCTCGTAGTTCCTGACCGCCTGCGTCGACAGACCGTGCGCACGCGCCAGATCCACCGGTCGCAGCCTCCCCCCGCTTTGAGGGTTCTCCACCACCCCGCCCACACCGACCGCCCTCTCGACCACCCCAAGTCTCAACCGAAAGTTCAACGATAGCGTTGAAGGCATGGCGACCGACATCGAAGACATCGAAGGCATCGAAGGCATCGGAGACACCGCCCGTCCCGTCCACGCCGCGGCGCTCATGCGGCTGCTCCCGCTCCGGCCCCGGCTGCTCGCCCTGGGCGAGCCCACCCACGGCGAGGAAACCCTCCTCCACCTCCGCAACGAACTCTTCCGCCGGCTCGTCGAGGAACACGGCTACCGGACGATCGCGATCGAGAGCGACTGCATGCGGGGCCTGTCCGTGGACGACCACGTCACCTCCGGCACCGGCACCCTCGACGAGGCCGTCGAGCACGGCATCAGCCACGGCTGGGGGGCCTTCCCGGCCAACCGCGAACTCGTCCGCTGGATGCGCCAGTTCAACCACGGCCGGCCGGCGTCCGACCGGCTCCGCTTCGCCGGCTTCGACGGTCCGCTGGAGATCACCGCCGCCGCCAGTCCCCGCGAGGCCCTCAGGGCGCTCCACGACCACCTCTCCCCCCGGGTGGAGACGGACCTGCTCCCCTGCACCGCGGAAACCCTCGACCGCCTGCTCGGCGCCGACGACCGGTGGACGGAACCCGCCGCCATGCTGGACCCGTCGCGGTCCGTCGGACGGTCGGCCGACGCCGGGCGGCTGCGGCTGATCGCCGACGACCTGGCCGCGCTGCTCGACGCGCAGGCGCCGCACCTGATCGCCTCCACCTCCCGGGAGGAGTGGGACCGGGCGCGCCTCTACGCCCGCACCGCCACCGGTCTGCTGCGCTACCACGACGCGATGGCGGACACCTCCCCGGCGCGCCTGACCCGGCTGGTATCCGTGCGCGACCAGATGATGGCCGACAACCTCCTCGCCCTCGCCGCTCGCGGCCCGGTACTCGTCCACGCCCACAACGCGCACCTCCAGCGGGCGAAGAGCTCCATGACGATGGGCGGGCGACCGCTCGGATGGTGGAGCGCGGGAGCGCTGGCCGGCGTCCGGCTCGGCGCCGACTACGCCTTCGTGGCCACCGCCCTCGGTACCCTCCGGCACCACGGAGTCGACGCCCCGCCGCCGGACACCCTCGAAGGACTCCTGTACCGGCTCCCCGGACCCCACCGGCTCGTCGACCCCCGCCGGCTGGCCGCGGCCCTCGGCGACACCCCGCCCGCGATCCGCACCTCCCCGTGGTTCGGATACGCCCCCTTCGACCCGGCGCACCTCGCGGACAGCGACGGCCTCGTGTTCGTCCGGGACGTCCCCGGCGACGGGAGGTAATCCGCTGGCGCGACGGCGGCCGCGGCGGGGACGATGGCCCCATGCCGATCTTCCTGCGGACGGAGCGTCTGGCGCTGCGTCCCTTCACCGGCGCGGACCTGGACCACCTCGTGGCACTCGACGGCGATCCCGAGGTCATGCGCCACATCAACGGCGGCCGCCCGACCCCGCCCGACACCCTCCGGACCCGGCACCTGCCCCGGCTCCTCCACCGCGACCCCCGCACCGGCCGGCCCGGTTACTGGGCCGCGGAGGAGGCGGCCACGGGCCGGTTCCTGGGCTGGTTCGAGTTCCGGCCGCTGGACGGCCCCGGCCCCCGGACCGTCGAACTCGGCTACCGCCTGCGGCGCGACGCCTGGGGCCACGGCTACGCGACCGAGGGCGCCCGGGCCCTGATCGACAAGGGCTTCACCGAACTCGGCGTCGACCGCGTCACCGCCAACACGATGGCCGTGAACACCCGCTCCCGCGGCGTCATGGAGAAGGCGGGACTCACTCTCGTCCGCACCTACTTCGAGGACTGGCCCGAGGTCATCGACGGCTCCGAACACGGAGAGGTCGAGTACGCCCTGACCCGAAGGGAATGGGAACGCCGCCGGTCGCCCGCCTCGCCGGGCCCCGCTTGACCCTGCCGCAGGCGACAGGGCCGCACATGCCCCGCATGGCCCCCGACCACCCCGGCCCCGTGGCTCTGCCCCACACCCCGCGCCTCAATCGCCGGCGGGGCTGGTCCTCCCCGCCCGGCAGGCCGAGCGGAGCCCCGCCGTATATAGGGGAGCGGGGCGGCACTTGAAGCCCGAGCGGCGATCGAGCGGGCTCGGACGGGCCCGCCGGCGGGGGGCGGTGGCGGATCCGGAGGAAGAATTCAGCGCTCGGCCGAGTAAAGCCGCGGATGCGGGGCAGAGGAGCCGAAAGCCGTCCGCCGTCGTCAGAAAGGTTCACCATGCCTCGCCCCGCAACAGTTGCCGAGTCCGCACGCGCGGCCGACGTCGAGGCGGTGCCGGGAGCGGCCCCCCTGACCGGGGCGCCCGTCGGTACGTCCGACCTGCCGCCCGTGGCCCAGGCACGGGAGATCGCACCCGCGGACGCCCGGGAACTGTCCAAGCTCTTCCTCGTGCGGCTGCGCTCGCTGGAAGAGGGGACCCGCGAGTACCAGTACGTACGCGGCACGCTCATCGAGATGAACATCTCCCTGGTCAACTACGCCGCCCGGCGCTTCCGCAACCGGTCCGCGCAGGCGCGCGTGGAGCTGGACGACATCGTCCAGGTCGGCACCATAGGGCTGATCAAGGCCATCGACCGGTTCGACCCCGACCGGGGCGTCGAGTTCACCACCCTCGCCCTGCCCTTCATCATCGGCGAGATCAAGCGGTACTTCCGCGACGCCACCTGGGCGGTGCACGTGCCGCGACGGCTCCAGGAACTGCGCACCGACATCGCCAAGAGCCAGGAGGCCCTGTCCGACCTGCTCGGCCGGTCCCCGACGGTCGCCGAAGTCGCCGCCGACCTCGGGATCGGGGAGGAGGACGTGCTCGAAGGCATGGTCGCCGCGAACGCCTACGCCTCCGAGTCCCTCGACGCGGCCGCTGACGCCGACAGTGAGCCGGGGCGGCCGGGCCGCAGCGGACACCGGTCGCTGGCCGACACCATCGGCGAGACCGACCCCGCCATGGAGCTCTTCGAGGACTTCAGCACCCTCGCCCCGCTGCTCGCCCAGCTCGACGAGCGCGACCGCAGGATCCTCTCCATGCGGTTCGGGGAGGAGATGACGCAGGCGCAGATCGGTGCCGAACTCGGCATCTCCCAGATGCAGGTCTCCCGCCTGCTGTCGCGGACCCTGGCCCGCCTGCGGGCAGGCATGCTGACGGAGGCCTGACGCCTGACGCAGACCCCGTCCCACCGCCGGGCGACGAAGCCGGGCGCCGGTACGCACCGGTGCGGTACTCCGTGTACCGCACCGGTGCGTACCGGCGCCCGGTTCGCGGTATCCGGGGTATCCGGGCCGGCCAGGGCCCCCCCGCGGCGCGGCCGCGCGGGCTGGCGGCCCCGCGCGGGCTAGCGGCCCGGTGCCAGCCTGGCGGCGTCGAACTCCGCCCAGATGGTCTTGCCCTGGTCGTGCCGCTCGGCTCCCCAGCGGTCGGACGTCTGCTGGACGATGAACAGCCCGTGCCCGCCCGGCAGTGACGGCTGGTGGGGCAGGCGGGGCGTGGGCAGGGTGGGGTTGCCGTCGCTGACCTCGACGCGCAGCCGGGAATCGGAGGCGTCCAGGACCAGTGCCAGCGGCCCGCCGCCGTGCAGCATGGCGTTGGCCACGAGCTCCGCCACGAGCAGGACGACGTCCTCCGCGACGTCGTGGTCCACCCCGAACGAGGTCGCGGACCACGCCCAGTCCTCCAGCGCCCGCGCGGTGAACGCCCTGGCGTGGGCCACCGGTTTGGGCAGCCCGGCCAGGGGGATCCACCTCCGCTGGCCGCCGGGGGGCAGTGTCCCGCCCCTCCGGCCGTCGTCGAGGGTGCCCGGGCTGGTCGTCATGTGCGGGAACCCCTTCGGTGTCGGCGTTGCAGTGCGGCTGTCGCTGTTGGTTTCGCTGTTGCTGTCGCGGTAGCCGGCGCATTGGTCGTCCGGTTTCGGATGCCCCGGTGTGCTCGGATTATGCCCCTCCCGGCCCGGAGGGCCCCACGGGTCCCTCACGCCGACAGGGCGGCGTCGACAGAATCGTGAATGGAGAAGACGGTCTGCGCGCCGGTGAGTTCGAGGACCCGCATCACCGTCGGGGCGACCGCGGCCAGCCGGAACCGGACCCCCGCCTCCAGCGCGGCCGCCCGGGTCTTGAGCAGCAGGTTCAAGCCGGAGGAGTCGCAGAACCCGACCTCTTCGAGGTCGACCACGAGCACCGGCGGTGCCTGCCTGACCAACCCGGTCAGTGACTCCTCCGCGGGCGCGAGACCCTCGATGTCGAGGTCACCGGCGACGCGGCAGACCGCCCCGCGCTCCTGCGTGTGATGGACCCGCACCGTGACGGGTGACTCCTGCGGGTACCCGGCGGTCAAGCCGGCTCCCTGCTCGTGATCGGCTGGCATCGTCGTCGTTCCTCCCAAGAGTGCCCTTCGACCTTACGCAAGCGTCCCCGGCCCGGCCAAGCCCGGCCCCCACTCGTCTGCTGCCGGGGGAGCGCCGCTCGCGTCATCCGCCCCCGGACCGCCCAGGACGGACACGCCGACCAGGCAGGTGTCGTCGTCGGTGTCGGCCCGGCTGTAGCGCAGCAGGTGGTCCAACTGGCCCTCCAGGTCCGACGGGCCGCCGTCCCCGCCGGCCCTCTCGGTCAGCGCGATCAGACTGGTCAGCGACGCCTGGAGGGACTGGTCCCGGCGTTCGATGAGACCGTCGGTGTACAGGACCAGCAGGTCCCCGGGCCGCATCCGGACCTCGTTCTCCTCGTACTCGGCCTGGTCCACCACCCCGAGCAGGATCCCCCCGAGCTGCGGCAGCGTCTCCGCGGTGCCCCCGCGCAGCAGGACCGGGGGCGGGTGGCCGGCCCGAGCCCAGCGCAGCCTGCGCGTCACCGGGTCGTACAGCCCGCACACGGCCGTGGCGGTGAGGTTCTCGGTGAGCTGGTGCGTGATGCTGTTGAGCCACGTCAGCAGCTGCGCGGGACCCGCTCCGGTGGCCGCCAGCCCGCGCAGGGCGTTCCGCAGGGCGACCATGCCCGTCGCGGCCTCGATGCCGTGACCGGCGACGTCCCCCACGCACAGCAGGATCTCGCCGGACGGCAGGGTCAGGGTGTCGTACCAGTCCCCGCCGACGAGGTGGTCCTTCTCCGCGGGCCGGTAGCGGACGGCGACGTGCAGGTCGTCGAGGTTCACCGGGCCCCGCACCGGGGGCATGATGGCGTGCTGCAGCTGCCGGGCCAGACGGCTGCGTTCGGCCGCCTGCTGCTCGGTCTGCGCGAGCTGGTCGCGGGTGGCGGCCAGGGCCACCTCGGTCCAGTGCTGCGCGGAGATGTCCTGGTAGGCGCCGCGTACGAGGTGCAGCCGCCCGTCCCGGTCGTGGACCGGCTCGGCCACCACACGGATGTGCCGCGTCACGCCGTCCGGCCGGTGCAGCCGGAACGCCGTGGAGGCGGGCCTCTGGTGGTGGAGCAGCATGCGCAGGAAACGGCCGATGGTGTGCCGGTCGTCCGGGTGGGCGTGGTCGCCGAGCTGGTCCAGCGGGATCGGCAGGGCGCCCGGGGGCAGGCCGTGCAGCTCGTAGACCGCCTCGTTCCACACGATCTGCCGGGTCCCGAGGTTCTCCTCGAAACCGCCGATCCGCCCGAGCCGCTGCGCGTGCTGGAGCAGCCGGGCCACCCGCGGGGTGCCGTCCTCCAGCCGCCACACCACCGCGAGGTGGCTGCCGTGCCGGCTGATGCTGACCTTCGCCTGGGTGCTCAGCGCCACTCCGCCGACCATGGCCGACAGCGTCATCCCCGCCGTGCGGAACGGCTCCCCGGTCACGAAGACGTGCTCGGCCTTCTCCAGCAGCCCGCCGGGTTCGGCCGCCAGGGGGTACGCCTCCAGCAGCCGTGCGCCGACGATGGCGCTGGTGGGACGCCCGGCGAAGTCGACGAAGGCGGGGTTGGCGTGGCGGATCGTGAACTGGAGCGGGCTCTCGCCGCTCTCGGGCGCCATCTGCAGGATCAGGCACGGGTCCAGCAGGCCGTCGGTGAGGGCCCGTACGCCGTCCAGCTGCGCGTCGCGCCGCTCAGGTCCCGCCGGTCCGGACCCCGCCCACGTCTCCAGGGTCGCGGCACAGAGCTCGGCCAGCGCCTCGAACTGCCGTTGCAGCGGCTGGGACTGCTCCGGCAGCCGTTCCGGCCAGCACACCTCCAGCACACCGGTGAGCCGCCCCCCGATGCCCGCCGGCACGGCGAGGCGTCCGCCGCCGATCTCGTGCTGGCCGATCGACGGCAGGCCGGCGGCGGACAGCGCCGGATAGGCGACGGAGGCCCGCCGGTCGAGGGCCCGGCGCGCCGGGGTGGGCACACCGGGCGGCACGTGCCGCCAGCGGTGGGCCTCCTCGGGGCCGAAGCCGGCGCTGCCGGCCAGGGAGAGGGACTGGTCGGGATGGGCCGCCCACACGGCCACCGCGACGGCGCCCAGCGGCCGCAGCGCGTGGTCCAGCATGGACCGGGCCACCGCTTCGGTGTCCTGTTCGGCGAGGGCCAGGGCCTCGGTGCTGCGCAGCCGCACGCCGACCGAGTCCGCGGCGGGCGCGGCCGCCGAGGCGGTGACGAAGTCGCGGGCGATGGTCGAGATGCGGTCCGCGGCGGCCTGGTTGACGAGATCGGCGGCGAGGACGAGGGTCGACACGCCCGCCTTGTCGGCGAGGACCGCCAGTTGGGCCGAGGCCTCGGTGGGGCCGCAGCGCAGCCGCTCGACGAGCACGCCGACGGCCATCTCCACGAGGGCCCGGCCCGCGGCATGCGCCTGCGCCTGTTCGAGCTCGCGCCGGAGCCGTTCGACGGTCGTCGCCAGGCGCCCGACGGCGGTCCCGTCGCCAGCGCCGGGCCCGGTGCCGTCCGCAGGGCTCCCGGTGGCGGAGCCCTCCGTACCGGCCCCGGTGGCGGAGCCCTCCGTACCGGCCCCGGTGGCGGAATCTTCCGCCCTGGCCCCGGCCGCGGTGCCGTCCGTACGGGCCCCGGTCGCGGAGCCGTCCGTACCGGCCGCGGGCGCCTCCCGCTGTGGCCCGACCAGGACGGCGTCGGTACCCGGCGCGGCCCCGATCGGGACGGTGCCGCCGCGCGGCTCACTGGTCTGGGGGTGCACTGCTCGTGGCTCCTCGGGTACTCGGATCACTTCCGGCCGCCCGGGTCAGGGCGCCAGATGGCGCGTGATCCGGCTGATCAGCTCCCCGGCGTCGACGGGTTTGGTGATGTAGTCACTGGCACCCGAGGCCAGGCTCTTCTCCCGGTCACCGATCATCGCCTTGGCGGTGACCGCGATGATGGGCAGCCGGCTGTGCTCCGGCATCGCCCGGATCGCCGCCGTCGCCGTGTACCCGTCCATCTCCGGCATCATCACGTCCATCAGGATGACGTCCACGCCCGGGTGCGCGGCGAGGGCGTCGAGCGCGGCCCGCCCGTTCTCCGCCTGCAGCACGCGCATGCCGTGCAGCTCGAGGATCCCGGTGATGGCGTACAGGTTGCGGTCGTCGTCGTCCACCACCAGGGCGGTACGGCCCGCCAGCGAGGGGTCGACCTCCGGGTCCCAGGCCGCGCCGGCGTCCGCCCGCGGGGCGAGCGGCAGTACGTCGCCCGGCCGGTCCGCCCCCATGTGCAGGGCGATCCGCTCGCGCAGCTCGTCGAGGCCGGTGATGAGTTCCAGCAGCCCCGCGCCGTCCCGCTCCCGAAGCACCCGCGCCTGGTGGGCCGCCGTGCCCCGGCTGCTGTGGGCCAGGACCGGCACCGAGTGCAGCGCCGGGTCGCGTTCCATCTCCTCCAGGAGTCCGACGGCAGCGCCGTCGGGCAGGTCCAGGTCGAGGACCACGCAGTGGCACGGACTCGTCGCCAGGGTGGCCGCCGCCTCCTGCGCCCCGACGGTGGTGACGATCTCCACGTCGCGCCGGTCCGCCGCCCCGGCCTGGCGCGGCAGGTCCCCGACGGCGTTCTCCGCTACCAGGGACAGCAGCCCGCTCGGGCGGGCCTCGACGACGAGCAGCCGCCGCGCCCGGACCGGTCCGGGCACGGGGCCGCCGGAGTCCACCGCCGCGAGGGCCCCGGCCTGACCGGCCGGCTCCCCGGTTTCGGTCTCCGAGCCCTTCCGCGTGCCCGCGGACGCCATCTCGGCGAAGTCCGGGCGGGCCACCGGCAGGTAGAGGGTGAAGGTGCTGCCCTTGCCCAGGGTGCTCTCGACGGTGATGGCGCCGCCCAGCAGGTAGGCGATCTCCCGGCTGATGGACAGGCCCAGGCCCGTCCCGCCGTACTTGCGGCTGGTGGTGCCGTCGGCCTGCTGGAAGGCGCCGAACACGGTCTCCAGGTGCTGCGGCGCGATGCCGATCCCGGTGTCGCTCACCCGGAACGCGACGACCGGACCGCCCCGGCGGACCCGTTCGGGAACCTGCGCCTCGTCGGCCGGCTCGATGCGCAGCTCCACGCTGCCCTGCTCGGTGAACTTCACCGCGTTCGACAGGAGGTTGCGCAGGATCTGCCGGAGCCGGTAGTCGTCCGTCAGCAGCTCGGTCGGGACCTCCGGTGAGGTGCGGACCGTGAACGACAGGCTCTTCTGGCTGGTCATCGGCCGGAACGTGACCTCGACGTAGTCGAGCAGCCTGCTCAGCGAGAGGGTCTCGGGGGTCAGGTCCATCTTCCCCGCCTCCACCTTCGACAGGTCGAGGATGTCGTTGATCAGCTGGAGCAGGTCGGAGCCGGCGGAGTGGATGATGCCGGCGTACTCCACCTGCTTGGCCGTCAGGTTCCTGGTGGTGTTCTGGGCCAGCAACTGGGCGAGGATCAGAAGGCTGTTGAGCGGGGTGCGCAGCTCGTGGCTCATGTTGGCCAGGAACTCCGACTTGTACGTGGAGGCCAGCGACAGCTGGTGCGCCCGCTCCTCCAGCTCCTGGCGAGCCTGCTCGATCTCCAGGTTCTTCGTCTCGATGTCGCGGTTCTGCGCGGCGAGGAGTTCGGCCTTCTCCTCCAGTTCGGCGTTCGAGGCCTGGAGCTCCTCCTGGCGGGCCTGGAGCTCCCGGGAACGCGCCTGGAGTTCGGCCGTCAGACGCTGCGACTCGCCGAGCAGTTCGTCGGTCCGGGCGTTCGCGACGATCGTGTTCACGTTCACCCCCACCACCTCCATCAGCTGCTCCAGGAAGTCGCGGTGGACCTGGGTGAACGGTCGTACGGAGGCCAGTTCGATCACGCCCAGGACCTGGCCCTCGGCGACGATCGGCAGCACCACCAGCGACAGCGCCTCGGTCTGCCCGAGCCCCGAGGAGACCGCGAGGTACCCGGCCGGCAGGGCGTCGACGGTGATCGTGCGCTTGCTGCGGGCGGCCTGGCCGACGAACGACTCGCCGAGCCGGAAACGGGTCGGGCGCGAGCCGTCGGGGAAGGCGTACGAGCCGACCAGCTGCAGGACCGTGCCCGCGGACGTCTCCTCGGCGAGGTAGAAGGCACCGCACTGGGCGGACACCAGCGGGGTCAGCTCGTCCATGATCGATTCTGCGACCAGTTTGAGGTCGCGCCGGCCCTGCAACAGGGCCGAGATCCGGGCCAGGTTGGTCTTCAGCCAGTCCTGTTCCTCGTTGGCCCGGGTGGTCTCGCGCAGGGACTCCACCATCATGTTGATGTTGTCCTTGAGGTCGGCGACCTCGCCGGAGGCGTCGACGGTGATGGAACGGGTGAGGTCGCCCTCCGCGACGGCGCTGGTCACCTCGGCGATCGCGCGGACCTGCCGGGTCAGGTTGCCGGCCAGCTCGTTGACGTTCTCGGTGAGCCGCTTCCACGTGCCGGAGACGCCCTCGACCTCGGCCTGACCGCCGAGCCGTCCCTCGCTGCCCACCTCGCGCGCCACCCGCGTCACCTCGGCCGCGAAGGCCGAGAGCTGGTCGACCATGGTGTTGATGGTGGTCTTCAGCTCGAGGATCTCGCCGCGGGCGTCCACGTCGATCTTGCGGGTGAGGTCGCCCCGGGCGACGGCCGTGGTCACCTGTGCGATGTTGCGGACCTGGCTGGTGAGGTTGTGCGCCATGAAGTTGACGTTGTCCGTGAGGTCCTTCCACGTCCCCGCCACGTTGGGCACCCTGGCCTGGCCGCCGAGGATGCCCTCGGTGCCCACCTCCCGGGCCACGCGCGTCACTTCGTCGGCGAACGCGGACAGCGTGTCGACCATGGTGTTGATGACGCCCGCCAGGGCCGCCACCTCGC
Source organism: Streptomyces sp. NPDC012888 (assembly GCF_042900645.1). Lineage (NCBI taxonomy): Bacteria > Bacillati > Actinomycetota > Actinomycetes > Kitasatosporales > Streptomycetaceae > Streptomyces > Streptomyces sp. NPDC012888. The sequence goes on from NZ_JBIBBM010000018.1 coordinate 119,137, forward strand.
CCTCGGCCTCCACGGTGATCTTCTGCGACAGGTCGCCCTTGGCGACCGCGGTGGCTACCTGGGCGATCGAGCGGACCTGCCCGGTCAGGTTGGAGGCCATCACGTTGACGTTGTCGGTGAGGTCCTTCCAGGTGCCCGAGACACCGCGGACCGTGGCCTGACCGCCGAGGTTGCCCGCGGTGCCCACCTCGCGGGCGACCCGCGTCACCTCGTCGGCGAAGGCGGAGAGCTGGTCGACCATCGTGTTGATGGTGTCCTTGAGCTCCAGGATCTCCCCGCGCGCGGTCACGGTGATCTTCTGCGACAGGTCGCCCTCGGCGACGGCCGTCGCCACCTGCGCGATCGCCCGGACCTGACTGGTCAGGTTCCCGGCCATGGAGTTCACCGAATCCGTGAGGTCGCGCCAGGTCCCGGAGACACCCTGGACGTCGGCCTGCCCGCCGAGGATGCCCTCGGTGCCGACCTCGCGGGCCACCCGGGTCACCTCGCCGGCGAACGAACTCAGCTGGTCCACCATCGTGTTGACGGTGTCCTTGAGCTCCAGGAACTCGCCGCGCGCGTCCACGGTGATCTTCTGGGACAGGTCGCCCCTGGCCACCGCCGTGGCCACCTGCGCGATGTCCCGGACCTGGGTGGTCAGGTTCCCGGCCATGGCGTTGACCGAGTCGGTGAGGTCCTCCCAGGTGCCGGACACCCCCGGCACCTGCGCCTGGCCGCCGAGCCGGCCGTCCGTGCCCACCTCCCGGGCCACCCGCGTCACCTCGGAGGTGAAGCGGGAGAGCTGGTCGACCATGCCGTTGAAGACCGTGGAGATCTCCCCGAGCAGGCCGTCCGCCTCCCCGGGCAGCCGGATGCCGAAATCCCCGTCCCGCACGGCCGTGAGCCCGGCCAGCAGCAGCCGCAGCTCCGGCTCGCCCACCTGGGCGGCCCCCGTACCGGCCTGCCTCGGGAATGCCGCGCTGTCGGGCGGTGTAGCGCCAGCCATCGAACGTCGCCTCCGTAGAACGCCTGGCCATGGGGCCGCGGAAGCCGACGCGCGGCCCGCACCGGCCCGTACCGGTCGGGAGGCTACCCCACCCCCCAGCGGATCGGAAAAGCCTCCGATCAGGCCGGACTTCTCCGCCACCGGCGTGCATGAACCCGTGATCACCGGTCATACGGACCTGACGGGGTGGTCGCCAGGGACCGCCCCCCGACCGGAAGGGGCCGTCACCGTGGCCGAGATCGTCCGTGCGTCATACCGGGCCGAGCAGTCGTACGAACCGCCCTTCCGGGGCGCGTGCCGCACCGCCGACGCCGCGGTCTTCGCCCGCGCCGCGCACGAGCCCGCCGCGGCCGCCCGGGCGCGCGAGGAGGCGGCCAAGGCCGTGTGCGGTGGCTGCCCGGTACGCATACCGTGCCGCCGTCACGCCCTCGCCTCCGGTGTTCCCCACGGCGTGCGGGGCGGTCTGACGGCGGACGAGCGCCACGTACTGCTGCTGGACCCCGCGCGCACCCTGCGGGCGTGAACTCCGTCCGGATGGCCCAGTGTGCCCGGCTCCGAAGCGGGGCATACGCGAGCAGCCGCAGGTCACACCCCGGAGGTCCCCGCTGATGACGACCGTTTCCGCCCAGGCTCCCGTCCGACTGGAGGTCGCCTCCGGCGGCCATGTCCCGCTCCAGGCCCGCCTCTTCTACGACCCCGCGGACCCGTACGCGGTGCAGGCACGGTTCCTCGACGGTCCCGCCCTCCTCGCCCGCTGGCACTTCGACCGCCAGATGCTGGCCGACGGACTGCGCCGCAGGGTGGGGGAGGGGGACGTCGTCTTCGCGCCCCAGCAGGACGGGTACGGCCGGGTGGCGGCCGTCCGGATCCAACTCCGCGGCCACACCGACGGCGACGGACGGCCGGCGGCCCTGCTCATGGATGCGGACGTCCTCGGCGGCTTCCTGGAGGAGACCTACGCCGTCACACCGGTGGGGAGCGAGACGCCCGACCTCGACCGGTTCCTGGCGGACGTCCTGGCGCACTGAACCCGACCGTCCGGCTCCGGACGCCCGTCCGGCCGGCCCGACCAACAGCCAACAGGAGGATGAACATGTCGCAGGTCAAGGAATCGATCCGGGTGGACGTCCCCGTGCGCACCGCGTACGACCAGTGGACGCAGTTCGAGTCGTTCCCGCAGTTCATGGAGGGCGTCGAGCGGATCGAGCAGCGCACCGACTCCCTCACCCACTGGGTGACGAAGATCGCGGGCGTGGAGCGGGAGTTCGACGCGCGGATCACCGAGCAGGTCCCCGACGAGAGGATCGCCTGGATGACGGTGGGCCGCGGCCCCGAGCAGGCGGGCGTGGTGACGTTCCAGCCGATCGACCCGTCCCATACGCAGGTGACCCTGGTGATGGACTTCGATCCGGACGGCATGGCGGAGACCGTCGGCGACAAGCTCGGCTTCGTCGACCGGCAGGTCAAGGGCGACCTGGAGCGGTTCAAGCACTTCATCGAGGACCGCGGGAGCGAGACCGGGGCCTGGCGCGGCCGGATCTGACCGGCGGGCCTCCCCTCTTCCCCGGGCGGTGGGACGGGCCGGTCACGGCGCGGAGGGGCCGGCGCGGACCACCGCCTGGTCACCGTGCGGACCGTACAGGTGGAGTATCTCCACGGCCCGGGTGCCGGCCGGGCCGAACCAGTGCGGCTCGCCGGTGTCGAACTCGGCTACCTCGCCCGGGCGCAGCAGGAACTCCCGCTCCCCGAGGACGAGACGCAGCTCGCCGGCGAGGACGTAGAGCCACTCGTGGCCCTCGTGCGCGACCAGCTTCGGTTCCCGAGGGGACAGCACCTGCTTGAACACCTGGACCCGCCCCGGGTACTGGGTGAGCGGGACCAACACGCTGCCCTCCGCCTTCCGCAGCGGGGTCAGGTGGACGCGCGGGTCGCCGCTGGCCGGCGCGGCCACGATCTGGTCCAGCGCCACCCGGTGGGCCCGGGCGAGCGGGATGAGCAGGTCGAGGGTGGGGCGGCGGTTGCCCGATTCCAGGCGGGACAGGGTGCTCACCGAGATCCCGGTGGCGGTGGCGAGGGCCTCCAGGGTCAGCCCCCGGCCGCGGCGCAGTTCGCGCAGCCGGGGGCCGATGCCGTCGAGGATCCGCTCGACTTCCAGGTCCATGCGGTCATTCTTGCAGTTCCCGCAAAAGCGCTCCGCGACGGTGGCGGTGCTCTCCGAGGCTGGGCGGGCACGACAGCCCGTCACGAGAGAGCAGCCGCCGATGCCCCCCGCCCCGAAGCCGTCCGGCCCCAGGCCGCCCGCCCAGAACCCGCCCGCCGCCGCGCCCGCCGTTCCGGCGCCGCCCGTACTCTCCGCGCGCCGGCGCCGGACGGTCCTGGCCGTGTGCTGCCTGTCCATGTTCCTCGTGGGCCTGGACACCACCGTCGTCAACGTGGCCCTGCCCGCCATCGGCCGTGGCCTCGACGCCGGCACCCGCGGCCTCGAATGGACCGTCGACGCCTACACCCTCGTGCTGGCCGCGCTCCTCATCTCCGCCGGCGCGCTGGCGGACCGGTTCGGCCGGCGGCGCGTCTTCCAAGTGGGCCTGACCGTCTTCGGACTCGCCTCCGTGGCCTGCGCGCTGGCCCCTTCCACGGGCGCGCTCGTCGCGGCCCGCGCCGCCCAGGGCGTGGGAGCCGCCATGCTGAGCCCCGTCGCCCTCGCCATCGTGGTGAACGCGATCCCCGACGCCAGGGAGCGCGCACGGGCCATCGGCGTCTGGGCGGCCGTCTTCGGCCTCAGCATGGCGGCCGGTCCGGTCACCGGCGGCGTCCTCCTCGAGGCGTTCGGCTGGCGGTCCGTGTTCTGGACCAACGCCCCCGTCGTGCTGGCCGCCCTCGCGCTCAGCGCGGTGTTCGTCCCGGAATCCCGCTCCCCGCGCCCGCCGTGCCTCGACCTCCCCGGCCAGGCCCTGCTCGCCGTCGCCGTCGCGGCCTCGGTCGGCGTGCTGATCGAGGGCCCGCACCTCGGCTTGGACGCCCCCGCGGTCCTGGTCCTTCTCGCGGTCGCCCTCGGCGCCACCGCCGCCTTCGTCCGGGTCGAGTCCCGCCGGCCCGCACCCCTCATGGACCTGGGACTGTTCGCACGTCCGGCCTTCCGCGGTGCCGTGCTGGGAGCCGTCGCCGTCTTCGTCGCCCTCAACCTGATCCTGTTCCTCACCACCCTCCACCTCCAGGGCAGCCTGGGCTGGAGCCCGCTCGCCGCCGGGGCGGCGACCCTGCCCATGGCCGTCGGCGCCACCGTGTGCGCGCCCTGGTCGGGCCGGCTGACCGCCCGCCGCGGCCCGCGGGTCCCCCTCACGCTGGCCGGAGCCTTCCTCACCGCGGGCGCCCTGCTCCTGACCACGCTCGGTCCGGGCACGCCCGCGGCGCTCCTGGTGCTCGCCCTGGCCCTGACCGGCACCGGCTTCGGCTTCGCCAACGCGCCGATCACCAACGTCGCGGTGGGCGGGCTCCCGCCGGCCCGGGCCGGCGTGGCCGGCGCCATCACGTCCACCGCCCGGCAGCTCGGGGCCTCCGCCGGCACCGCCCTCGCCGGGGGCCTGGTCGCCTCCGCCGCGCCGGCCGACCTGGCGGGCGCCTCCCGCCCGGGCTGGTTCCTGGCGGCCGCGTGCGGAGCCTCCCTCTTCCTGGTGGCCCGTGCGTCCCGCCCGAAGCCGACGTGCTGAGGGCATAGCAGTTCCCCGTCCGCCCGTCGGTCAATCCGCCGCATCGGAAGCCTCCCGTCCAAGGGGATACGGCTGAATATCGACGGGAAATGCGTTCGAATTGCAGTGGGGGTGGTGCCGGAAATCCGTGCCGACGTCGGAGGAAGCGTCCATCGGTCGAGCGGTGTGACTCCGGGTAGCCGAAGCGCCCTGGGAGCAATGGCGAGTTATCGATCCTCCGGTCCGATGAACTCTGGTGAAACCGCCGATCCGCCGAGTTCTGCGCCGTTATGCTCCCGGCCACCTGTCATAAGATCCGCTCTTTCGATGGTTCGAGGTTCGATGGCGCAAGAAACCATTCCCCCCGAAGAAATCCGCCCGGAGCCGGCGATAAGCCGGGGGCTGCCCGTCATCTCCGGCCTGGCCGCCGTGTGCCTCGTCGGCGGCCTCGCCTCCGCGCCGGACACCCTCCTCACCGTATGGATGGCCGTGGCGGCGGCCTGCACGGCGGCCGCGGTCGCCGAGGCGGTGCGGCGCGGCCGCGAGTTCGCCTCGCAGCGCGCCCGGATCGCCGCCCTGCAGCACACCCTCGCACGGCAGGAAGCCGCCGCGGCGCACCTGGCCGAGGTCGTGATGGACGAGGCCATCAGGCGCCTGCGCCAGGGCGAGCTGCCGGAGGAGGTCCTGTCGTCACTGGGAGGCGGCGACGCCCGCGGCCGCCCGTGGAGCGACGACCCCTACCTGACCCCCCGCTTCAAGGCCGCCCTGCGGACCGTGGTGGCCCGGGCCGTCGACGCGGTCGACAACGAGGAGGGCCTGCGCGACTCGGCGCAGCGCGCCTTCGTCAACATCGCCCGCCGCGTCCAGGCCCTCGTCCACCAACAGGCCCACGAACTGCGCGAGATGGAGGACCGGCACGGCCGGAACCCGGACGTCTTCGGCGACCTGCTGCGCCTGGACCACGGAACGGCCCTCATCGGCCGGCTCGCCGACTCCATCTCCGTCCTCGGCGGCGCCCGGCCGGGCCGGCAGTGGAGCCGGGCCGTCACCCTGTACAGCGTCCTGCGCGGCGCGATGTCCAGGATCATCGACTACCAGCGGGTGGACCTGCACTCCGTGGCCGAGGTCGCCATCCTCGGCCCCGTGGTGGAACCGCTGATCCACGCCGTCGCCGAGCTGCTGGACAACGCCACCCGGTACTCGCCGCCGCACACCCGCGTCCACCTCACCGCCTCGGAGGTGCAGTCCGGGGTGGCCGTGGAGATCGAGGACGGCGGGCTCAGCATGAGCGAGGAGGCCCGCCGCCGCGCCGAGAACATGCTCGCGCGGGCCCAGACCGGCATCGACCTCAACGACCTCGGGGAGACCCCCCGGCTCGGCCTCGCCGTGGTCGGCCGGCTCGCCCAGGCCTACGGACTGCAGGTGTCCCTGCGCTCCTCCGCGTACGGCGGCGTCCGGGCCGTGGTCGTCGTACCGCAGCACCTGGTCACCACCGCCTCCGCGGCCACCGGCCTGGCCCACGGCATCGGTTCCTCCTCCGGCCCGCGGGCCGCGGTGGCCACGGCCCGCGAACACCCCGTCCAGCACGCCAGGCCCGCCCGCGTGCCCGTGCCCGGACCCGGCACGCCGTCCTGGGCCACCAGGGCGGCCGCGCCCGCACCCACCACCCCCGCAACGACGACGGCGGTCCCCGACCGGACCGCCTCCGGCCTGCCGCAGCGCCGCCGGAAGGACCGCGTCACCGCCCCCGACGTGCCACCGGCCGCCGCCCCGCACACCACGCCGGAGAACGGCCCCGGCATGTGGCTGGAGGCGTTCCACAGCGGACTGTCCGGCGGCACCGGCGGCGGGCCGTCCGGCTCGTCCGGCCAGGACCAGGACACGCCGGGCTCAGCGACGAAGGGACGTATGCAATCGTGATGACACAGCGAAGCAGCAGCATGGACTGGATGCTCAACGACCTGGCCGCCGGGGTCCCGCAGACCCGGCACGTGATCGTGCTCTCCGCGGACGGACTCTGCGTGGCCCAGTACGGAGCCGACACCGACACCGCGGACCGGCTGGCCGCGGCCTGCGCGGGCCTGCAGAGCCTCGCCGGCGCGGTCGGCGCGGAACTCCCGCACTCCGAAGGCCGGATGCGGCTCGTCGTGATCGAGATGGACGGCGGGTTCTTCTACCTCATGGCCGCCGGCGACGGCTCCTACCTGGCGGTCCTCGCCGACGAGGGCGTCGACGCGGGCCTGATGGGCGCACAGATGCGCAACCTGGTGAAGCGCATGGGAGAACACCTGAGCACCCCGCCCCGACATGACGGGCAGCACACGTGAGTGAACCCCCCACCCGCTGGGAGGTCGGCGGCCCGGAACGGCTCTACGTCATCACCGGAGGGCGCAGCGAACCGTCCATCGCGACCGACCTCGACCTCGTCACCCTGGTCGTGGCGACCGCGGCCGCCCCGCCCGAGACGCAGCCCGAGCACGCCGCCATCCTGGACCTCTGCCAGGCGCCCCTGTCGCTGGCCGAGATATCCGCCTACGCGGGTCTGCCCGTCAGCGTCGTCAGCGTGCTGGTCGGCGACCTCCTCACCGCCCGGCTCGTCCGCTTACGCCCGCCCGTTCCCGCCGCCCAGCTCCCCGACGTCGCCCTGATCGAGGCTGTGATCAATGGACTTCAGAAGCTCTGACCCGGCCGCCGCGACCCGCACCGTGACCCCGCTCCGGCAGACGGTGACGGCAGCCGTCAAGGTGGTCATCGTCGGCGGGTTCGGGGTGGGCAAGACGACGATGGTCGGCGCGGTCAGCGAGATCAAGCCCCTCACCACCGAGGAGACGATGACCCGCGCGGGCATCGGCGTCGACGACACCAGCGGCGTCGCCCGGAAGACCACCACGACCGTGGCCATGGACTTCGGCCGCATCAGCATCAACGACGAACTCGTCCTCTACCTGTTCGGCACCCCCGGCCAGGAGCGGTTCTGGTTCCTGTGGCGCGGCCTCTTCGAAGGGGCCCTCGGAGCCGTCGTCCTCCTCGACACCCGGCGCCTGGAGAACAGCTTCGAGGTCATCGGCCGACTGGAGGAGTGGGGACTGCCCTTCGTCGTGGCCGTCAACGTCTTCCCCGGCGCCCCCGCGCACCCGCTCGAAGAACTCCGCCAGGCCCTCGACCTGCCGCCCACCGTCCCCATCCTCGTCTGCGACGCCCGCCGGCGGGACTCCTCCCGCGACGTCCTGCTGACCCTCATGCGCTACCTGCACGCCCAGGCAGCAACCCCGGAGGCAATGTGACCACCCACCCCACCCCGCCGCCCGAGTGCCCGGCCCACTCCGCCGGCCCCCTGGTGAGCGGCCAGTACCGGCTGCACGGGCCGGAGGCGGAAGCCGACCCCATGGGCCTGTACGAGAGACTGCGGGCCGAGTACGGACCGGTGGCGCCCGTGCTGGTCAGCGGGGACCTCCCGGCCTGGCTCGTGCTCGGCCACCGGGAGAACCTCGACGTGGCGCGCACCCCGTCGCGTTTCGCCCGGGACCCGCGGGGCTGGCGCGACATGCTCGAAGGACGCGTACCCGCCGACACCCCGCTGGGCCCCATGGTGTCCTGGGTCCCGGTGTGCAACTTCACCGACGGCCCGGCCCACGAGCGGCTCCGCTCGGCCGTCGTCGAGTCCCTGGAGCGGTTCGACAAGCGGGGGATCCGCCGTTACGTCACCCGGTTCGCCAACCAGCTCGTCGACGTAATCGCCGGCGACGGCCACGCCGACCTGGTCACCAGCTTCTCCGACCAGCTCCCCATGCTCGTCATGACCCAGCTCGTCGGCGCCCCCGACGAGCACGGCCCGCGCCTGGTGAACGCGGCGCGGGACATGCTCCAGGGGACCGAGACCGCCCTGCAGAGCGACCGCTACGTCACCGAGACCCTGGAGCAGCTGGTCCGCGAGCGGAAGGTCGACCCCGCCCGTGACCTGGCCACCTGGCTGCTGGAGCACCCGGCGGAGCTCACCGACACCGAGGTGCTCATGCACCTGCGCGTCGTCCTGATCGCCGCGTACGAGACCACCGCCAACCTGATCGCCAACACGCTCCGCACCGTCCTGACCGACCAGCGGTTCCGCGCCAGCCTCTCCGGCGGCCACATGACGCTGCCCGACGCCATCGAGCAGGTCCTCTGGAACGATCCGCCGATCAACGCGGTCATCGGACGCTGGGCGACGCAGGACACCGTGCTGGGCGGACGGCAGGTCAAGGCCGGGGACATGCTCCTGCTCGGCCTGGCGGCCGCCAACGCGGACCCGCGCATCCGGCCCGAGACGGAGACCTCCTTCCGCGGCAACCGGTCCCACCTCGCGTTCAGCAGCGGCCCGCACGAGTGCCCCGGCCAGGACATCGGCCGCGCCATCGCCGACACCGGCATCGAGGTCCTGCTGGACCGCCTGCCCGACGTCCAGCTGGCCGTCGCCGAGGAGGAGCTGCGCTGGCGCGGCACCCTGATGTCACGTCACCTGCTGTCCCTGCCCGTACGGTTCACCCCGCGCGCGGCCAGGCCGGCCCCGGGCGTGCAGCCCGCCCAGTCGGCCGAGTCCCCCGAGGCCGGCTGGTCCGCCGATTCCGCCGGGGCCGGCCGGTCCGCCGACCGGGCGGCGGTGCACGTGCCCGCCCCGCCGGCGGCCCCGCCGCTGACGGCCGCGGTGCCGGCGCCCCGCCGTGCCGCCCCCGCCACCCGGGGCCGCCTGTCCACCTGGTGGCACCGCCTGCTGGGCCGCCGCTGACGGACGCGCCGCGGGCCCCGGCCGCCGCAGGGGCGGCCGGGGCCCGCGGGCGTCTTCACTGCTCCAGGAACCGCCACCACCCGGCGATGGCCGGCAGCGGCGGCGGGCCCGCCGCCGGCACGCTCGGCCCGGCGGCGTACCGCAGGTCGAACCGCGCGTCGGCGAGCGGCAACCGGTGCCGGTTGCGGGGACTGGCGTACCGGGGGGCACGACCCTGCCACGCGATGGACCCCGCCACGTACTGCCCCAGCGCCTCCAGATGACGGGCCAGCGGCGGGTCCGCGTCCCGCGCCAGACGCTCCCGCAGCCGCAGGAACAGGACCATCACCCGGTCCCGCAGCGCCACGGCCGACGGGACGGCCTCCGCCGGGGAACAGCCACGCTCCTGGGCGATGACGTTGACCAGGTTCACCTCCGGCGGATCCAGGTGGTCGTCCTTGTCGTACGAGAACAGGTCGTTGTCGGCGCTGACCACGAACCCGGCCGCGTCGGTCAGCGCCCGCAGCGCGGGCGCACAGAGCACCTCGGCCGGCAGCCGCACGCCCCGCGCGGCGTCCGACCAGGTGAGCGAGAAGCGGGTGCCGTTCGCCAACGAGCCCATCGCGGCGAACTCGTTCAGCCCGGGCATGCTCCGCGACTCGGCCCGCGCGGCCTGCCAGGCCGCCCCCAGCAGCCAGTCCCGCGTCCCCCCGGCGAACCGGTGCAACTGCACCGGGTCCAGCACCGCGTGGGTGCGGCGGACCAGGTCGTCCAGTGCCCGGGTCATCGGCCCGGCCGGCAGGACGCCCGCGCCGGGGTCCTCGATGGTCCGCAGCAGCCGCAGACCGTGCTCGGTGACCGCCGCCGTCCCCGCCCCGGCGTCACCGGAGTCCTGCCAGTCGTCGACGGCGTTCGCCCAGTAGTTCCACTCGACGAACAGCAGCAGGACCTCCGGGTCGCCCTCCGGCACGATGCGGCAGGAGAAGTCGGCGCTGTGCGTGGCCAGTCCCCACGCCCGCTCGACCGCGTCCGGGTAGATCCCGAACGCGTCCAGCCACTCCACCGCCCGGACCTCCAACTCCTTCGCGTCCGGGTGCACGAGGTCGCGTTCCAGCGGGCAGTAGAAGGCGGGCAGCCGGTCCCCGAGGCGCGAGGGACGCGGCGGCCCGCTCACCGCCCGGCTCCGAGCCGGAAGAGCAGCAGCCGGGTCTCCAGGGCGTGGTCACGCCAGAGCCGGAACAGCTTGCCGTGCGCCACCGTGGAGTCTCTCAGCCGTTCGCGGGTCCAGGCGGCGGACGCACCGCCGCCCTCCAGTTGGTCGAGCTCGGCCGTGTTCCAGGCCATCGACTGCATCCAGAACTCGGTGACCGCGTCGGTCACGTCCTCGTCCCGCACCAGCTCGAACCCGGCCGCCGAGGCAGCCGTCAGGTACTCCTCCAGCGTGCCCAGCCGCGTCCGGTAGTAGCCGTCGACGAAGCCGAGCCACTCGGGGTTGCGGACGAAGTGCTCCTGGATCCCGAACCACCCGCCCGGCACCAGCGCCCGGGCCACGACCTCGAAGAGCCGGGCCCGTTCGGTGTAGCCGCTGCTCTCCAGAGCGTACGCGGCGTCGTACCGGCGGTGCTCGTCGAGGTCGTGCACGTCCCGCAGGACCGGGGTGACCTGGCGGCCCACCCCCGCACGGCGGGCGAGGAGTCCGACGATCGGCACGTGCTCGGCCGCGATGGTCAGCCCGGTGACCCGGGAGCCGTGCGCCTGCGCCCAGTACAGGGCGGCGCCGCCGAGGCCGCAGCCTATGTCGAGGAGCCTGCGCGGTGGCTTCTCGTACGCGCCCCACGAGCGGGCCGCGTGGTCGACGATCGCCTCCTGCGCGCCGACCAGGCGCTGTTTGAGGGTCTGCTGCGGAACGGTGGTGGGCGGATGCTGCCCGTCGGCGAACATGCCCACGTGGTAGTGCACGCGCGGCCCCGGGCCGTACTTGTGCAGGATGTCCTGCGTCTTGCGGCTGTAGAAGAGCCGAACCCGCTCGTCCCGGTCGTTCCGGTCGTTCCGGTCGTCCCGGTCGGGCTCGTGGTCGTTGCCTAAGGGCGACGCGAGGGGTGTAACGCTCATGTGACGTCCGTCCCTTCGAGGTGGAGGGCCGACGGGACCCGGCGCCGGCGCTGAGACGGCGCACGCCCGTCGTGGCACTGCAGCAGGGATCATCGTTGCACCTGACCCGTGCCGCGTCAGCCCACTGGACGGTTACGGATGCCCTCCCCGCGGAAGAACCGGTTCTGTGCGCTGCCCGGCCGCTGCCCGGCCGCTGCCCGGCCGCCGCCGGCGTCGCGCCGGGGTGGCGTCGCCCTCCGCCGGACGCCCTACTCCCGGCCCGTTCCCTCCGCCCGTTCCCCACCCCGGCCGGCCGCGTCCTCCCGCGCCCACCCCTTCGCGGTGCGCCGCTGGGCTCCCGTGCTGGGGCTCAGCGCGTCCCCGGCCTCCCCGTCCTTCCGGCCGGGCATCACCGCCGCGTCGGCCTCCTCGCGGGCCTCGCGGTCGCCGGCCTCGCCGGGCGCCCGCGACGGGGTCGTCCGGGGGTGCTCGCGCTCGCTCATCACGTCCTCCTCGTCTCGTCGCGCGTCTCGTTGCGCGTCTCGGTCGTCGTAGGCGGCCTCCCGGCCGCCGCCTGCCTCCCGTGTGCCCCTCCGCGTGGGGATTACGCGGCCGGGCCCGGCGCTTCAGCCGAGGACGGGGATCACGTCGCGCGTCTCGTCGACCCCGGTGCCGGCGGTGCCCCGGCCGAGCGGCGCCGCGGGAGGCGCCTCGTCCGCGCAGACCGTGCCGCGCGCCGGCAGCGCCAGCGTGGCGAGGTAGTCGGTGACCAGTGCGCTGACGCAGGAGCTCCGGTTGTACGCGGTGTGCCCCTCGGCGTCGAAGGTCAGCAACCGCCCGTTCTCCAGCGTCCCGGCGAGCGCCACGGCGTCCCGGTACGGCGTGTCCGGGTCACCCGTCGTCCCCAGTACGAGGATCGGCGCGGAACCGGCCGCCCGGTAGGAGCCCTCGTGGCGGCTCGGCCGCTCGGCCTGCCACTGGGCGCAGGCCGGCGCGTGGTTGTGGTCGTACGTGGGCGGGCCGAAGCCGATCGCCGGCCCCAGCAGGGGAGCGGCGGCGGCCTCGGCGCCGACCACCGCGCCCAGCAGCAGGGGACCGCCCGGGTACACCCGGTCGGCGCACTCGACGGCCAGGTTGACGTTGAGGAAGTCGAAGGACGCGGGGGAGGGCGGGGACAGCAGGAACGAGTACTGGCGTTCCTCGGCCGCCCGCAGCGCCTGCCCGAGCGCCGGCCAGACCGCCCTGCCCGCGTTGATGTTGAACATCAGGCGGTAGGCGAGGGTGTAGCCGGAAGCGGGCCGCCCGTTCGGGGTGATGACGGGGTCGGCGTCCAGTGCCCGCTTGAGCCGTTCGAAGGCCTGCCGCGGCTGGCCGTCGCCGAAGCCGCAGGCCGCGGGGGAGCGCGCGCACCAGTCCAGGAACCGGCCCACCGCCGCGTCGAGGGCGGCGAACTGGACGGCGTCGTAGGCGTACGGCTGGTCCGCGTAGCGATGCGGATCGTAGGCCCCGTCCAGGACCATGGCCCGGACCCGCCGCGGGAACTGCGCGGCGTAGACCGTGCCCACGTAGCTGCCGAAGGAACGGCCGTAGAAGGAGAGCGTCTCCTCGTCGAGGGCCCGGCGGAGCAGGTCGAGGTCCTTGGCGTTCGAACCGGTGCCGACGAACGGCACGAGCCCTCCGGCCCGCTGCACGCACGCGGTGGCGAAGTCCAGCCCCTGCCGGACGGCGGTCCGCAGCGCGCCCGGGCCGGGCACGCCCCGCGCGGCGTCCACGGCCGCGGAGTACTCCTGGTCGTTCCAGCACTCCACCTGCCCGCTGCGCCCGACACCGCGCATGTCGTACCCGATGACGTCGAAGCCGTCGCGGAGCGGGGCGGGCAGCGCCCGGTAGCTGTTGCGGGCGAAGTCCACGCCCGAGTTGCCCGGCCCGCCCGGGTGCAGCACCAGGACCCCGGTGCGGCGCTCCCGGTCGGGCGCGGCCCGCCGGGTGACGGCGAGCGGGAGGGTACGCCCGGTGGGGTCGCGGTAGTCCAGCGGGACCAGTGCGGTCGCGCACTCGAACCCGTCCGCCGGGCCGTCACAGGGGGCCCACGACAGGACGGGAACGGGCGGGCCGGCGGAGGGCGGCGCGGGGGCGGCCGCCCCGGGCGCCGCGCCGAGGAGCCCGGTGACCACGGCCAGGACGAGGGATATCCCCCCTGCCGCGCGCTTGCGGGTGCCATCGGCCGAACGGATCTGCATGCGGCGGTCCTCCGTCGTGAGGGGTTGCCGTGAGGCGTTGCGGGACGGGCGACAAGGTAACCGCCGGCCGCGGGTCCTGTCGGCCCACCGGGGGCCGATCCGTCACTACCCCCAGGGGCGGCGTCCGGCTACCACCAGGGGTGTACGTTCCCCCGGAACGCCGACGCCGGGACCGTCGGACGGCCCCCAGGGCGGGCGCCCCGGTACGCCCCGGCACCGGCACGCCTCGGCCCCGGCACGCCCCGGCACCGGCTCGGCGCGGGCTCCGGAGCGGATCCGGACCGGCCGCCGTCAGAGCCGTGGCGGGTGCGTGGCGAGCCAGTGCCGCGCGATCTGCTCGCGCGTGGCGACCCACGCCCCGCCGCGCTGCGCGACGTGCCGCAGGAAACCGTCGAGCGCGCGGATCCGGCCGGGCCGGCCGATGATCCTGCCGTGCAGGCCGACGCTCATCATGCGCGGGCGGTCGGCGCCCTCGGCGTGCAGCGCGTCGAACGCGTCCACGAGGTACGCGAGCATGTCGCCGGCGGTGGTGAACCCGTGCACGATGAGGAACTTGAAGTCGTTCGTGTCCAGGCCGTACGGCACCACGAGGTGCGGCCGCCCGGCCGCTTCGACGTAGAACGGCAGGTCGTCGGAGTAGTCGTCGGAGTCGTAGAGGAACCCGCCCTCCTCGGCGACCAGCCGCCGCGTCGCGGGGCTGGTCCGTCCGGTGTACCAGCCGACGGGCCGGCGTCCCACGAGCCGCCCGACGGCCGCGACCGTGCGGGCGATGTCGGCGCGCTCCTCGTCCTCGGGCACGTCCCGGTAGTCGGTCCACCGCCAGCCGTGGCCCGCCACCTCCCACCCGGCGGCCCCCATCGCCCGGGCGGCGGCCGGATTGCGTTCCAGCGCCCGCCCGACGGCGTACACGGTCAGCGGCACGCCGTACGCCGCGACCGTGCGGTGGACCCGCCAGAAGCCGGCCCGCGCCCCGTACGCGAACATCGACTCCGCGTTCAGGTCCCGGCCGCCCACCACGGGTGGAGCGCCGACGACCTCGTGCAGGTAGCCCTCCGACGCGGCGTCGCCGTCCAGGACGTTCCGCTCGCCGCCCTCCTCGTAGTTGAGCACCAGGCTGACGGCGACACGCGCCCCGCCAGGCCAGGCGGCACGCGGGGGCTCGGGACCGTAACCGGCGAGGTCGCGCTGGTGCTCGGACACGGCGGCACCCTACCGCCGGTCGGCCGCCGCGGCGGTCAGGCGCGGCCCCTGGCGCGACGGGGCGTTCAGGCCCGTACGGTGAGACCGGCCCGGGCGGGGAGGCCGGTGGTGGCGAGGTAGTGGTCCTCGACGGCGCGCCAGCGGGCGATCCACGCCTCCCGGCCGGGAGCCCACGCACGCGCCAGCAGCCGCCGCAGGCAGACCTCGGCGGGGGCGTCCAGGAAGACCGTCAGGTCGTAGAACCCGGCCAGCTCGGGGCGGGCGGTGAGCACCCCCTCCACGAGGACCGTGCCACGGCAGGGCACCTCGCGCGGCGGGCCCGGGCCCGGCGGGTCCGCCCAGGCGCGGCCGGGCCGGTACCGGGCGGGCCGGCCCTCCGAGAGCGGCACGAGGAGCTGGTCGCGCAGCCGCCGCCAGTCGAGGTACCGGCCGTAGCCCTCCACCGTGTCCAGGGCCAGTCGTTCGGCGTCGGGCATGGGCCGGAAGAAGTCGTCGCCGTGCACGACCCGTACGGGGGGCCCGGCCCCGCCGGAGGCCCGGGGTGCGGTCCGGGGTGCGGTCCGGGGCCCGGTCCGGGGTGCGGTCCGGGCCAGGGCCTCGGCCAGGGTGGTCTTCCCCGCGCCGGCACGGCCGTCCAGCGCCACCAGCACGCACCCGCCGGCGGCCCCACCAGCGGCGGGCCGCCGCTCGGCGAGCGCCGCCCAGACCTGCGCCGCCTGCTCTGCGACACCGGCGGCGCCGACGCCCGTCACGGCGCCGCCGCAGCCGCCGACAACCGCTCGAACGCCTGCGCGTCGATCACGGCCGCGCCGCCCGGGTCGTTGTTGAAGTACGCGTACACGTCCGCGTCCCGGGGCCAGGTGCCGGCGATCCGGTCCGCCCAGCTGCGGAGGGCCGTCCGGCCGTACCGGGGCGCCGGCCGGGCCCGTCCCTCGTGGAACCGCACGTAGCCCCAGTCCGCGGTCCGCCACAGCGGGGTCACCGGCCGGGAGCCCCGGTCGGCCCAGCACAGGGCCGCCCCGCGCGCGGTCAGGACCGACCGTACGGCGTCCGTCCACCACGACTCGTGGCGCGGCTCGACGGCGACGCGCGTACCGGCGGGGAAGCAGGCCAGGCAGGCGTCCAGCACCGCCGGGTCGGCCCGCAGGGTCGGTGGCAGCTGGAGCAGGACCGGACCGAGCCGGTCGCCCAGGGAGGCGGCGTGCGTCATCAGCCGGTGGACGGGTTCGGCCGGCTCGCGCAGGCGTTTGACGTGCGTCAGGAAGCGGCTCGCCTTGACCGCCATGACGAAGCCGGGCGGAGTGCGCTCGCGCCACTGGGCGAACGTCTCGGGCGACGGCAGCCGGTAGAACGCGTTGTTGCTCTCCACGGTGCCGAAGTGGCGCGCGTACTCCTCCAGCCACAGCCGCTGCGGACGGTCCGGCGGGTACAGCACGCCCGACCAGTCCCGGTACTGCCACCCGGAGGTGCCTACGTACAGGACCATGCCCCGCGCCTGCCCCCGCGAGGCCCCGGCACACCTCCCTGGCCGCCCGGCGCACCGGCGGCGGGCGGGTACGCCCCACCCCCGGCGGTGTTGCCGGGACCACCCCCGGCCGGGGTGCGGGCACCATGGCCGGCCGGTCCCGGCCGTGACTGAATGATCACCGAACGCACCGCTCCGGTGGTTCCGGCCCCCGACTCCGATACGAGGTCAGCAACATGCCACGCACCCGCCGCTCCTCCGCCCGTGCCCTCCGCAGGGGCGTCGCCCTGGTCGCCGTGACGGCGTCCGCCCTCACGGCGACCGTGGCGGCGCCCACGGCCTGGGCCCGGCCCGACACCGCGCGGACCGCGCTCCAGCGGGGGCTCGACGAGCTCGTCCGCACCGACGGTACGGTCGGCGCCCAGGCCACGCTGCTGAACGGGGAACGGCGCACGTACCTGCGCAGCGGCACCGCCCGCCTCGGCACCGGCCGCCCGATGCCCCACCAGGGCTACTTCCGGATGGGGAGCAACACCAAGACCTTCGTCGCCACCGTGGTGCTCCAGCTCGTCGGCGAGGGCCGGATACGGCTGGACGACACCGTCGAGCAGCACCTGCCGGGCGTGGTGCGCGGCAACGGCAACGACGGCCGGAGGATCACCGTACGACAGCTCCTCCAGCACACCAGCGGGCTTCCGGACTACGCCCGCCACCTGCCCGGGGTCCTGGCGGAGGAGAAGTTCCGGAAGCACCGCTTCGACCACTACGCACCGGCCGAGCTGGTGGCCCTCGCCCTCCGGAACCGGCCGCTGTTCGAACCCGGCGGCGGCTTCGCCTACTCCAACACCGGTTACGCGCTCGCCGGCATGGTCATCGAGAGGGTGACGGGCCGGCACTGGAGCGACGAGGTCCACGACCGGATCCTCGGACCGCTCCGGCTCCACCACACCTTCTCCCCGGGCGCGGACCCGGGCCTGCCCCAGCCGCACGCCACCGCCTACCACCAGTTCGAGGCGGGCGGCCGGCTGGTCGACGCCACCGAGGTCGACATGAGCTGGGGCGGCCCGGCCGGCGACCTCGTCACCACCGCGGACGACCTGGCGCGGTTCTGGCAGGGGCTGCTCGGCGGGGAACTCCTGGACCGGGAGCTGCTGGCGGAGATGCTCCGCACGGTCCCGGCCGACCTGGGCACGCCGGGCGCGGACGAACGGGCCGGGCTCGGCATCCTGTGGCGCTCGCTGAGCTGCGGCGGCGGCTACTGGGGCCACGGCGGGACGACCCTCGGCCACCTGAACGCGAACGGCTTCACCGACGACGGCCGGCGGGGCGTGATCGTGCTGCGGTCCACCAACCTCTTCCGCCAGGACCGCGACGAGCGCACCGACCGGCTCGTCGACGGGGCGCTCTGCGCCCGGAACTGAGCCCCGCCCCGGAACTGAGCCCCGCCGCGGAACTGAGCCCCGCCGCGGAACTGAGCCCCGCCGCGGGCACGAGCCCCGCGGCGGGGCGGCGGCCACTACCGCTGCGGGACGAAGGCCTGCTTGCCGGCGCAGGTCCACACCACCGCCGAGCTGCGGACGGTCTGCGGGTCGACGGTCCGTCCGCCCACCCGGCCGTCGTCGGAGACGGCCAGTGCGGTGGTCCGCCAGCCGGCGGTCACCGGCAGGGTCAGCAGCGGGCCGCTGCCGGGCCAGTACACCGGGCGCTCCTGCGACGCGAAGCCCTCGGTGAACGTGCTCTCCGTGCCCACCGTGACGTTCGTCGTCGGGCTGATCGCCTCCAGGGTGGCGTGCAGTCCGGCCGGCAGGCCCGGGTTGACGGGCTGTCCGTCGTACGGACGCTTCCACGTCGCCGGGGTGCGCCGCTGCACGTCCCGGTAGCTCTCGGCCTCGTAGCCGACGACCCGGCCCTTGTCGTCCAGGCCGCTCGCCACGGTGTTCACGGTCGGGTCGTCCTCGGTCCAGACCTGGAGCACCTGGGGCGGGTATCCGCCGGCCGGCCACACCACCGGGTTGCTGACGGTGACCTCGCGGTCGTTCTCGACGTCGGTGTGACGGACCGTGGCGGTGCCGAGGACGTCGCCGCGGGTGTTGATGCCGCTCACCGAGGTGGTCAGGGTGCCGGCGGGCAGCCCGGCGGGGGCGGGCAGGACGCGCGCCGGCCCGCCCTCGACCCACTCCTTCGCCACGCCGCCCTCGCCGAACACGATCCGGCCGGAGGCGTTGACCTTCGGTTCGGTCAGGTCGCCCGCGGTCGCCGGTGCGGTGAGCAGCCGGACCGCGGCCTGGCCCGCGCGGTAGGAGAACGCGGACTGCGCCTGGTCGGAACCGCGCTGGACCACGCCCACCATCAGCCCGGTGGCGCTGACCCCGCTCACCCATCCGGCGGTGTGGCCCTCGGGCAGGGGTACGGGGTGGGCCTGGCCGCCGGTCCAGTAGGCGGGGCGGCCGTTGCTCACGCCGACGGCGAGGTCGCCGGCCCCGAACGCCCGGACGGCACCGCTGGTCCAGCTGTCCTCGGCCGGCAGGTTCGGCAGGACGGTGAAACCGGGCGTGCAGGCCGCGGACGCCGAAGTCCCGGCCGCCGCCGGAGCGTTCCCGGCGACGGCGGGCGCGGCGGCCGACATCAGAACGGCCAGAACGGCGGCCGCCGCGGCAGCGGCAGTGCTCTTCCTCATGTGGTGTGTCCCCCCTCGAACGCGCGCCCGTACCCCGGCGCGCAGAAATGGCTGTGTCGGGACTGATCCCGATACGTCACGGCTGATCCTATGATCAGCCAACTCCGCCGTACATGGGCCGGATTGATTCGCCCACCCCAGACAGACCAACGGCACCACCGAAAGGTTGTACGTGGGCTCCGCCGGCGCCGGGCGGGGGATCCCGCGTCCCTCCCGGCCGGGCCGACCTGACGCATCCGCCCGGACTTGACCAGGTCTGGGAACGCCCTGGGACCTGCCGCGCCGCCGCTGACTACTGTCCCCGAGTCGCACGCGATCACCGTGCGGCTTCGGGGGGTCGAGCATGCCACCCCGGTCACTCCACGGATGGCTGCAGGGAGCAGAAGTGAACCGCAAGAGGTTGTCGATGATCGCCGCGCTCGTGGTGACGGGCGCGGCCGCGCTGACCGGCTGCAACAAGGACGGCGGTGCCGTCAACGTCGGCAGCGACGGCAGGGCGATCTACAAGATCGGATTCCAGGGCCCGCTCACCGGCGAGAGCTCGGCGATCGGCGTCAACATGGAGAACGGTGTCAAGCTGGCCGTCAAGCAGGCCAACGCCCGCGGCGACCTGCCCTTCCACGTCGAGTACGCCCCGTCCGACGACGCCGGCTCGCCGGACCAGTCGCCGGCCGCGGCGCAGAAGCTCATCGACGACGAGGGTGTCGTCGGCCTCGTCGGCCCCGCCTTCTCCGGCGCCGCCAAGGCCTCCGGCCGGCTGTACTCGGAGGCAGGCCTGGTCTCCGTCTCGCACGCCAGCCACCCCAGCCTGCCCGACCTCGGCTTCCGCTCCTTCGTCCGCTCCGTCCCGAACGACAGCGCCCAGGGCGGCGCCATGGTCACCTACTTCACCAAGAAGCTCCAGACCAAGAAGGTCTACGTCGTCGACGACAAGAGCGAATACGGCGTCGGCCTCTCCAAGGTCGCCGAGAAGCAGCTCGAGGAAGCCGGCGTCGAGGTCGTCAAGGCCAGCGTCCCGGCGAAGACCCCCGACTACACCGCCGCCGCCACCGCCGTGAAGCACTCCGGCGCCGACGCCCTGATCTACAACGGGCTCTACTCGGACGCGGCGCCGTTCGCCAAGAAGCTCAAGGACGTCGGCTTCGACAAGCCGAAGATCGCCAGCGACGGCACGTACGACAGGAAGTTCACCGAGCTGGCCGGGGAGGCGGCCGAGGGCTGGCTGCTGACCTGCCAGTGCCTCGACGCCAACGTCGACCCGGGCACGAAGCAGTTCGCCGAGGACTACAAGGCGGAGTACAAGACCGCGCCCGGTCTCTACGCGGCCGAGTCCTACGACGCCGCCAACCTCATCATCGAGCAGATCAAGTCGCTCGGCGGCGACGTGCGGCGCGAAGCCGTCCTGGACAAGGTGAAGAAGGCGAACTACAAGGGCCTCACCCGGCAGTTCTCGTTCAAGGAGAACGGCGAGTTCGCCGGCAACGGCATCTACCTCAGCGAGGTCAAGGGCGGCCGGATCACCCTCAAGGGCAACGTCGACACCCTGGCGAACGCGGGCTGAAACCGATGACCCTCCTCGAATTCCGCGACTACCTGGTCCCGGGCCTCGCGCTCGGCGCGCTGTACGCGGTGATCGCCATCGGCTACACCCTGGTCTACGGCGTGCTCAAGCTGATCAACTTCGCGCACAGCGAGGTGTTCATGCTGGGTGGCTTCGGGGCGCTGATCGTGCTCACCGAGGTCGCCCCCGCCCATCCCTCCGGGCCGGTCTCGGTCCTGCTCGTCCTCCTCGGCCTGGCCGTCTCCGGCCTCGTCGGGGCGGGCACCGCCTTCGGCCTGGAGAAGGTCGCCTACCGGCCGCTGCGCAAGCGCAACGCCCCCGCACTGATCTTCCTGATCAGCGCCATCGGCGCCTCGTTCTTCCTCTACAACCTCGCCGGCAAGCTCTTCGGGCGCGACCCCAAGTCCATGCCCGCGCTGTTCGACAACGGCGTGCTCTTCCACGTCCTCGGAGCACCGGTCGACGTCGTCAAGCTGCTGCTGATCGCCGCCGCGCTGGCCATGATCGTCGGCCTCGACCTCCTGGTGCGCCGCACCAGGCTGGGCTCCGCCATCCGGGCCGTCGCACAGGACCCGGAGGCCGCCGGCCTGATGGGCGTCGACATCGACCGGATCGTCTCCCGGACCTTCGTCATCGGCGGCGTGCTCGGCGGGATCGCCGGCTTCCTCTTCGGCCTCAACAGCCAGGTGTCGTTCACCATGGGCTTCGTCCCCGGCATCACCGCGTTCGCCGCGGCCGTCCTCGGAGGCATCGGCAACATCCGCGGGGCCATGCTCGGCGGCATGCTCCTCGGCCTGGTCGAGACCTACAACGTGCCGCTGTTCGGCGAGGAATGGCGCTACGTCGCCGCATTCGTGGTCCTCGTCGTCGTACTGATGGTCCGCCCGACCGGCATCCTCGGCGCGAAGCTCGGGAGGACGGCATGAGCACGCTGCACGAAACGGCCGAGCGGCACTCCCGCCCCGCGCCGGCCCCCCGCCCCGCCCGCCCGTCCGCCGAGGCCCTCGCGGCCCTGCGCAGGGTCCGCTGGTACCAGCGCCCGCGCTGGCGCAGGCTCGGCACCCTCACCGCCGTCGGCGTCCTCCTCGCCGTGATGACCGGAGAGCAGGGATCCGGAGCGGACCTGCTGTTCTCCCTGCGCACGACCTTCACCGGAACCGCCCTGTGGGCCTGGACCGCCGCGGCCGTCGCCCTCTGGGCGGTCGCCGAGTTCGGCACCGTCCCCCGCCGCGCCCTGACCTCCGGCGTCAGGGCCGCCGTCGCGCCGCTGAGCGGGATCCGCCCGGCGCTCGACCGCCGCCCCCGGCTGCGCGTCGCCCTGGTCGTGGCCGGGCTCGCCGCGGCCGTGCTGCTGCCACTGCTGTTCGACCGGTCCACCAACCAGGTCCTGGTGGACTGGGTGGGCATCTACGTACTGCTCGCCCTCGGCCTGAACGTCGTCATCGGCTGGGCCGGCCTGCTCGACCTCGGCTTCGTGGCCTTCTTCGCCATCGGCAGCTACAGCACCGCCTTCTGGAGCGGACAACTGCCCGTCGAGCCGCCGTTCGTCCTCAACCCGTTCCTGTCCATACCCGTCGCGATGGCCACCTGCCTCCTCGCGGGCCTCCTGCTCGGCGCGCCCACCCTGCGCCTGCGCGGCGACTACCTCGCCATCGTCACCCTCGGCTTCCACGAGATCATCTACCTGGTCGCGAAGAACGCCGACGCCGTCACCGGCGGCTCCCTCGGCGTCTTCGGCATCCCGCACTTCTCCGTGGACCTCGGCCCCCTCCGCCACACCTGGGGCCTGGACCCGCTGGACTACCTGTGGCTGCTCATCGCCCTGATCACTGGTCTGGTGCTGCTCTTCCGCAAGCTGGAGCGCTCCAAGATCGGACGCACCTGGGAGGCGATCCGCGAGGACGAGGTCGCCGCGGCCGCGCACGGCGTGGACACGGTCAAGTACAAGCTGATGGCCTTCGCCATCGGTGCCTCCACCTCCGGAATCGCCGGCGCCGTGTACGCCAGCAAGGTCGGGTTCATCAACCCCGAGAACTTCCCGCTGCTGTACTCGGTGCTCGTCCTCGCCTACGTGATCTTCGGCGGGATGGGTTCCATCCCCGGCGTCCTGCTGGGCGCCGCACTGCTGGCCTACCTGCCCCACGGCCTGAAGGACGTGGTGGACCAGAAGGACCGGTTCATGTACCTGGGCGCCCTGCTGGTGGTCATGATGATCTACCGCCCGCAGGGACTGCTGCCCGCCAGGCGCCGCCGGCGCACCACCGGACCCACGCGGGGGGAATCATGACGACCACGTTCGCGGAACGGGCGGCGGCCGCGACGGCCGCGGCGGCCACCCGCCCCGCCACCGGCCCCGTCCTGGAGGCATCCGGACTGACCCTCCGCTTCGGCGGCCTGGTCTCCCTGTCAGGGGTGGACCTCGCGGTGTGCCGCGGCGAGATCCACGCCGTGATCGGCCCCAACGGAGCGGGGAAGACCTCCCTGTTCAACTCGCTCACCGGTGCCTACGCACCGCAGGAGGGGCGCGTGGTGTTCCGCACCGAGGACGGTACGGAACACAGCCTGCTCGGCCGCAAACCCCACCTCGTCAACCGGCTCGGGGTGGCCCGCACCTTCCAGAACATCCGCCTCTTCGCGGCCCTCACCGCGCTGGAGAACGTCAAGGTCGCGGCGGAGAGCGACACCCGCTCCGGCCCGCTCGCCGTCATGCTGGGCCTGCCCCGGGCGAAGGCGGAGGAGCGCGCCGCCGAGGAGACGGCCCACCGACTGCTCGCACTCGTGGGCCTCGACGCCCGGGCCGACGAGACCGCGGCCTCGCTCTCGTACGGCGACCAGCGCCGGCTGGAGATCGCCCGCGCCCTCGCCACCGGACCCCGGCTGCTCCTGCTGGACGAGCCGGCGGCGGGCACCAACCCCACGGAGAAGCGGGAACTGGCCGCCCTGATCCGCCGGATCAACTGCGAACTGGACGTCAGCGTGCTGCTGATCGAGCACGACATGCCCCTGGTCACCTCGGTGGCCGACCGGGTGACCGTACTCAACTTCGGCAAGGTGATCGCCTCCGGCTCGCCGTCCGCGGTCCAGCGCGACCCGGCCGTCGTGGAGGCCTACCTCGGCTCCACCGCCGACCCGAACACACCCCGGGGGGAGACCCGATGAGCGTCGCGACGGAGGCACAGCGGCAGACCGCGACCACCACCCCGGCCGCCGCCGTACTGGAACTCGACGACCTGCACGTGGCCTACGGCGCGATCGGCGCGCTGAAGGGCGTCGACATGGTCGTCCGCGAGGGCGAGGTGGTCGCCCTCCTCGGCGCCAACGGCGCCGGCAAGACCACCACCCTGCGCACGATCTCCGGCCTGCACCGACCCACGTCGGGAGCGGTCAGGTTCCACGGGGAGCGGATCGACGGCGTCCCCGCCCACGCGGTCGTGGGCCTCGGCATCGGCCACTCCCCGGAGGGCCGCAGGGTCTTCGCCGACATGACGGTCCTGGAGAACCTCCACATGGGGGCCTACCGCTTCAAGCGGCTCCGGCCGGAGGACCTGGACCGGGTGTTCACCCTCTTCCCCCGCCTGGCCGAGCGGCGCACCCAGCGGGCGGGCACCCTCTCCGGCGGCGAACAGCAGATGCTGGCCATCGGACGGGCCCTGATGGGCCGGCCCGAACTGCTGCTCCTCGACGAGCCGTCGATGGGTCTCGCACCGCTGGTCGTGGCGCAGATCTTCGACATCGTCGAGGAGATCAACGCCCAGGGCACCACCGTCCTCCTCGTCGAGCAGAACGCCGCCCAGGCCCTCAGGATCGCCGACCGCGGATACGTCCTGGAGACGGGCCGGATCACGATGCACGCCCCGGCCTCCGACCTCCTCGACGACCCCCGCGTCCGCGCCGCCTACCTCGGCGAAACCGCCCACTGACACCCCCGCGCGCGCGAGCGACGCCCCCGCGAACCGGCCGGCCGGCGGGGGCGTCGTGGGGCCTGTCGGCGCCGTGCGGTTGACTGGGCATCAGTACGACCGGACGACCGACCTGGGGACCACGCAGTGAAGAACGACATCCACGACGTCCACGACGGCGACGGCAGGGGCGACACCTGCGACCACGACGGCGGCGGCGCTGTCCCGCCGGCGCCGGACGCCGCATGGCTGGAGGAGCGGCTGGGCGAAGGATCACTCTGGCGGCCGGACGAGGCCGCCCTGCCGGCTGAACTGACCGACGCCGCCACGCGGCGGTTCCTGCTCACCGTCGGCTTCCCCACCGTCCACCTCGACGTCGCCGGCCTCGACACGCGGCACCTGCGCGACGAGGACGGCCTGGAGCCGTTCGACGCCGACGAGATCTACGGCAACCGCTACCCCGACGACGACTCCCCGCCCGAGAACTTCTCCTTCACCGCGCTCACCTGGGGCGACCAGCACCTGATGCTCGAAGCGGCGGACGGCGGCATCACCCACTACGACCCCAACGGCTGGGACCACGGCGCAGGGTGGCAGGGCGCGGCCGCCGACGACCTCCCCTCGCTGGCGGTGCTCCTCGCCCTGATCGCCGAGTCGTCCGAAGCGCTGGAATCCTCCGACGACACCGTCCGCACGGCCGCGGCCGCCGCCCTCCGCGAGCGCATGACCGCCCACGACCTGAACGTGGACGGATCCGCCTTCTGGGACATGGTCTTCGACTGCTTCGCCTGATGTGCGGTCAGCGGGCCGGGGCGCCGGCGAGCAGCCGGTCGTGTCGGGTGCGGGCGGTGACGCGCAGCAGCTCGCGCAGCCGTTCGTCCGGGCGGCCGCGCGTCTTCAGGGCGTGGCAGTTCGGGCAGAGGGCGATCATGGACCGGGGCAGGTCCTCGCCGCCCCCGGCGTGGTCGTCGACGTGATCCACCTCCAGCAGGTAGGACCCGTTCCTGCCGCGTGTCCCGCCGAAGCGGGGATCGCGGCATTCGGGGTTCTCGCAGGCGCCGCCGCTGCGTTCGAGCACCGCCTGGCGCGAGGCGCCGATCCGGCTGAGCCGGGTGCCGGTCAGGGTGCGCGGCAGGTGGTGCCGGCCTTCGCGGACGGTCCGCTCGGCGCGGGCGTTCAGCTCCGCGTAGCGCAGCGCCGGCACGGCCATCCGCCGCAACAGGGCCGCCGTCGCCTTGCACTGTTGCAGGGCGGTCCCGGCCGGCGGCGCGGGAGGCAGCGCGTAGTGGCCCCCCGAGGTGTCCCACGCGCCCTCGAACTCGGCGTGGCGCAGGCGGGCGCACTCCCACCGGCTCCGGCCGAGGACGCCGAGGATCGTCGCGACGTCGAGCCACAGGGCGCCCTCGGGGAGACCGTCGCCGTACGTCGCGTACTCGTAGCCGGTGTAGAGGGCCGCGTACGTCGTGTTGCGGCCGTAGGTGACGACCCGTCTGCCGGCCAGGAGGCGCGCGAGTTCGTCGGCGACGTCCCGGAACGGCGGCGCCTCCCGCAGGTCCTCCACCGTCGCCCCGTGGAGGTCGAGCCGCCGCAGGAACTCGACGTCCCAGCCCGGATCGACAAGCCGGTGCCAGCGCTTCCTGCCCGTCGCGGACGTCACGGCCACCTCGTACGGCGTGGCACGGGCGAGCGGGTCGGTGGACGGCGCCGGCGACCCTATGGCGTTGACGGCGAGGACGAGCGTGGACGGATCCGCCAGCACCTGCTCGGCCCACTCGGCGGCGGTGCGCCGGTCGGCCTCCTCCCGTACGGGATCCGGCTCCGACAGCGGCAGCGGCCGCGCCCGCTCGACGTCGTACACCGGTGACGGCCGGTAGACCAGCTCGGTCCAGGTCGACGTGGCGCGGCGGCTGCCCCGGTGCGGCATGGTGACCGTCTTCGGGGGCCCGAGGACGTAACCGTCCGGCCGGAACAGGTCGAGCGGCCGCAGCCCGGCCCTCCTCAGCGAGCCGGCGGTCCGCAGGCCCGCCGGCAGCGCCGGGTACCGCTCCAGCAACTCGCGCAGGTAGCGGTCGGGTTGGCGAGCGGCTCCCAGCACGTAGACGGGGGCTCCGAAGCCGGAAGGTATCGCGCCGCACACCACGTGCTGCGTCCCGGAGGGACGGAAGGGCGGCTCGTCGTCGAAGTCGGTGAGGATCACGTCCTGAAGACCGGCGGAGCGGCGCTCTGGTTGTACGGGACCCTGCACTCCGCCGGCTCGGGTCAGCCCAGGAAGTCCACGCGGTCGATGAGACCGTCCCGCACCCGGTACGCCACGAGGACGCGGACGGGCTCCTCGGCGACCCCGTGCGCCACCTCGCGGTCGACGACCCAGTCGCCCTCGACGAGCCTCCCCGTGATCTCCGCGCGGCACCGCCGCTCGGCGAACTGCGCGCCGTACACCTCGGACAGCTCCTGCCGCCCCCGCAACACGGCGCCGTCGCGCCGCGTCACGACGACCTCCTCCGCGTACGTGGCGAGGAAGGCGGCGAGGTCATGGCCGTTGTACGCGGCGAGCTGACGTTCGACCACTTCTTCGGGTGCGCTGTTCACACCGCCCAGCCTGCCACACCACCCCGGCCCGCTCCGCCGGGGCCCCGGGGCGACGGGCCTGCCGCGGCAGCCGCGGCAGGCCCGTCGCGCGGGCCCGGGCGAGCGCTACGCGCCCCAGCCCCCGTACGGCACGGTGATGAGTTCCATGGCGTGGCCCGACGGATCCATGAAGTACACGCCGCGCCCGCCGTCGTTGTGGTTGATCGCGCCCGGCTTCTCCATCCGGGGGTCGGCGTAGTGCTCGATACCGCGCGCGCTGATCCGTGCGTACGCGGCGTCGAACTCCTCCTCGGACACGAGGAAGGCGTAGTGCTGCGGAGCGATCCTGTCCGCCGGGACGGTGGCGAAGTCCAGACTGACGCCGTTAGCGAGGGCGACGACGATGAAGGGGCCCCACTCATCGGTGATTTCGAGGCCGAGGAGCTCCGTGAAGAACTCCGCGGATTCCCGGTTGTCCCGGGCGTGGACGATCGTGTGGTTCAGTTCGACCGGCAAGGAATGCCTCCGAGGGCATGTCCCGACACCTCCATGCCTCACCCAGCCGGTGACCGGCACGCGATGTCGCCGTAGATCATACGCACCGGAACCGCTGCCCGTGAGCCCGGCACCCGGGCGGCCGCGTTGCGGACCGCCGGGCGGCGTCGTTGGTCCGGGCATGATCCGTACACCGCGCATCCTCGCGGCCGTCCTCGGCGTCACCGCCGCGGCGCTCGCCGCCACCGCACCCGCCCCGGTCGCGGGAGCCGCCGCGCCCCCGGGCCCCGGGCCGGCCGCCGGAGTCACCATCGACGTGGTCTCGGTGAACGGGTCGGGGTGCCGGCCCGGCAGCGCCGCCGTCGACGTCTCACCGGACAACACCGCCTTCACCGTGACCTACAGCGAGTACCTCGCCCAGGCCGGCAAGGGCGCCAAGCCGACCGAGTTCCGCAGGAACTGCCAGATCGGCCTGCGCGTGGACGTGCCCAAGGGCCACACCTACGCCGTCGCCAAGGCCGACTACCGCGGCTTCGCCAACCTGGCGGAAGGAGCGGTCGGCACCCAGAAGGCCGGCTACTACTTCCAGGGCACGAGCGAGACCACCGGCCGGAGCCACGACTTCCACGGCCCGCTGCGGGACAACTGGCAGGTGACCGATACGACGGCCCTGACGGACCTGGCCTGGCTGCCCTGCGGTCAGCGGCGCGACTTCAACATCAACACCGAACTGCGCGTCGACGCGGGCGGGTCCGACACCGCGACGACCACCAGCTTCATGACCATGGACTCCACCGACGGCAGCGTCAACGCCCGCTACCACCTCTCCTGGAAGAAGTGCCCGGCCCGGTGACGGCGGGCGGGCCGCCTCCCCGCGTGGGGGAGGCGGCCCGCCGAGCCGCGGCCGTCAGCACTGGCGCAGGCCGGGAGCCGGGTCGACCGGGGTGTGGACGTCCACCGCGGGAACGTTGCCCCACTGGCCGTTGTCCAGCTTGGTCCAGTACCAGACGCTGTTGCCGCCGCCGTGCCGGTCGCCGTAGCCCCAGCACTGGAACCAGCTGAAGCCGGTGTTCAGCGGGCCTCGGACGGCCGAGTTGTACGAGCGGTGCTCGTAGCCCCTGGCGCCGACGCGGTTGCCGCACCACAGCCGGCCGTCGGAGCGGACCCCGCATTCGGCCGCCGCGGCCTTGCCGGCACTCGGCGCGGCGACGGCGGGCGCGGCCGCAGTGGCCAGGCCGGAGCTCAGAGCAGCGGCGGCGAGGCCGAGGGCGATCTTCGTGCGTGGGGACATGGACATGTTTCCTCCTTGGGTGACGGCCCCGTCGTTCGACGCGGAGCCCGGTTGGTGGGATCGGGAGATGAAGAGGTGAGGGGACCGGGGCTCAGGGGCAGGTGGGTACGCCCTCCAGCCAGGCGGGTCCCTTGATGTAGATGTTGGTGATCCAGGCCCGGTACTCCGGCAGGTACGACCAGGCGTCGTTGGTGTAGCCGTCGGCCGTCACCGTCTCGGCGTGCTTCTGGCACTGCACGCGCACCCGTGTCGGCCCGCCGAACCGGTGGACGCGGGCGCTCCCGGTCGACGGCTCGGTGTGCGTCCACACGTCCGTGCCCCAGGTGCTGAACGTGCCCTGCTGCGCGGCCGCGTCGATGCGGACCGCGCCGGCGTAGTCGCCGCCCAGGCGCACGTCGCTGACCGTGATCCGGGTGCCCGACTGCCGGGCCTCGACCATCCGCCCGGCGCCCAGGTAGACCGCGATGTGGTGGACGGCCCCGCCCGACCCCCAGGCCAGCAGGTCGCCCGGCAGCAGCGGCCCGGTCCCCCGCTCCGGGCCGAAGCGGGCCGCCGCGTGCGGCGTTTGGAACTGGTGGCCGGAGTTCCCGGGCAGCAGGTCCCGGCCGGTGGCGCGGGCGTAGGCGTACCGCACCAGGCCCGAGCAGTCGAAGCCCAGCCGCTCGGGGTCGTGTTCGCTCGCCGGGTCGGACGGGTCCACCTGCCCGTACGTCGGCCCGGGCTCGGGCCCGTGACCGCCGCCCCAGGTGTACCAGACGCCGATCTGCTCACAGGCCGCCCGTACGGCGCTCTCCGCCACCGCGGAGGCGCCCGGGGCGAGCACCCCGCAGGCCGCCGCGGCGGCCGTGCCGGAGGCCCCCGCGCCGGCCGCCCCCGTACCCGGCGCCGCCACCGCCGCGGTGCCGCCGGCGACGAGGACCAGCGCCGTCACCGTCGCGCCCGTGGCCCGGCGGAGCGCACGGACGGCCCGCCGCGCCCCCCGGCGCCGCGTGCCGCCGGCCGGCCCGTCCTCCGGCACGCGGGGCGTGCTCGCCCCGCTCGCCCGCGCCGCCGCCGTCCGTGCCGGCCACGGCTCGCCCGTCGGGCCGCGCCTCGTCGCGCAGTCCGGGCTGACCGGCCCGTTCACCCCGTCGATCCTTCGCATCGCGCTCCCCGTTCCCCGTCCCGTTCACGGCGTTGCCGCCGTTCGCGGCGCCCCGTTCGCCGACCTGTGTGCCGGCCCTGCCGAGACTGTCCCGCCGCCGGGGCCGCCGTCGAGGCACCACGCGTCGCCCAGCCAGGTGGGAAACGGGAAACCCCGGGAAACCCCGCCCGACCGCGGCTGCCGTCAGCAGCGCGGCCGTTCGGGCAGGCCGGGCAGCGCCAGGTACCGGCGCCCCGCCCCTTCCGGGTCGCCGACCAGCGCGCAGATCCCCTCGACGCGCGCCCCCGGGTCCAGCGACCACAGCCGGACCGTCCCGTCGGTGCCGCTGCTCGCCGGACGCCCGCCGACCGGGTCGAACACCACGCCCCACACGGCGCCGTCGTGCCCGGCCAGCGTGGCGTACGGGCGGTGTCCGGCGACCTCCCAGAGCCGCACGCTGCCGTCGATCCCGGCGCTGGCCAGCAGCCGACCGTCCGGCGCGAACGCCACCGCCCGCACCGCCCCCGTGTGGCCGCCGAGCACCGCGGTGCCGCCGCCGGGCGCCGTCCGGTCCGCCCCCGGCGGCCAGGACCACAGCCGTACGACACCGTCGTTGCCGCTGCTGGCCAGACGGAGACCGTCGGGGGAGAAGGCCACGCTCCGCACCGCGCCGGTGTGACCGCGCAGCACCGTGCGCTCCGCCCGCTCCCCGACGTCCCACAGCCGCACGGTCAGGTCGTCGCTGCCGGTGGCCAGCAGAGCGCCGTCCGGACTGAACGCCACGGCGTTGACGAAGTCCTGGTGCGCGGTCAGCGTGCTGAGCTGCCGGTGCCCGACGGCGTCCCACAGTTTGACCGTACGGTCGGCGCTCGCCGAGGCCAGCGTCCGCCCGTCGGGGGAGAAGGCCACCGCGAACACCGAACCGCCGTGCCCGTCCAGCGTGGCCAGGAGCCGGCCGCGGGCCGCGTCCCACAGCCGCACCCTGCGGTCCGCGCCCGCCGTTGCCAGCGTGCGCCGGTCCGCGGAGAACGCGACCGCGAACACGGCCCCCTGATGCCCGGTCAGCGTCGTGACCGGCCGCCGGCGCGCCGGCTCCCACACCCGCACGGCGCCGTCGGTCCCGGCGGAGGCCAGCAACCTGCCGTCGGGGGAGTACGCGGACTGCCACAGCTGGGCGAACGGCCGCGCCACCAGCGCGCCGCGCCCGGGCTCCCACACCACCGCGGACTGGTCGAAGCTACCCGTGACCAGCAGGTCCCCGGGCCCGGCCGCCACCGCCAGGACGTAGTCGGTGTGCCCGGCGAAGGTGTGCGCCACCCGGTGGTCCACGGCGTCCCACACCTTCGCAGTCCCGTCACCGCTGCCGCTGACCAGACCGGCACCGTCACGGGTCCAGGTGACCGCGTTCACGTCGTCGCTGTGCCCCCGCAGCACCACCGGCGGCGTCGCGCCCGCCCGGCCCGCGGGGCCGCCGGTGGCCCACACCCGCACGGTTCGGTCCGCGGCACCCGAGGCGACGCTCCGCCCGTCCGGTGCGAAGGCCACCCCCAGCACCGCGTCGGTGTGCCCCTCCAGGACGGCCGCCGCGCCGCCGTCACCGCCGCGCAGCGCGCCGGCCACGTCCCACAGCCGGACCGTCCGGTCGGCCGATCCGGAGGCCACGGTCCGGCCGTCCGGCGCGAACGCCACCGAGTGCACGGTGTCCGCGTGCCCCCGCAAGGTCGCCGAGAGCCGCCGGGCCGCCACGTCCCACAGCCGCACCGTGCCGTCCATGCCGCCCGTCACCGCGGTCCGGCCGTCGGGGGAGAAGGCGACCGTCCGTGCCCCGCCACTGTGCCCGTACAGGACCCCGGCGACCTGCCGCTGCGGCATCCGCCACAGCCGTACGGTGCCGTCCGCGCCCGCCGACGCCAGCAGGGTGCCGCCCGCCCCGAACGCCACCGCCTGCACCGCGCCGCCGTGCCCGGTGAGCACCGCCAGGGGCGAGCGCGGCGCGGCCGGCCGGCCGTCCCACAGCCGTACCGTGCCGTCGCTTCCGGCCGTCGCCAGGACCCGGCCGTCCGGCGCGATAGCCACCCCGTTCACCGGCCCGCCGTGCCCCGTCAGCCGGCCGCCGAACGCCTGGCTCTGCGTGCTGAGCAGCGCCCCGCGGGCCTCGGTGGTCGGCGCCGTACGGTACGCCTCGGCCGCGAGCAGCATCGACGCCTCCGGCCGGCCGGCCGCCGCCGCCCCGGACCGCACCGCCATCGCCTGGGACTGCGCCACCCGCCGCTCCTCCACGGCCCGCGTCCGCTGGTGGAAGGCCAGCCCGCTCGCGCCGACCGCCACGGCCAGCATTACCGCCAGCGTGGCCAGCAGCCTGTTGCGGGCCCGCGCCTGGCGGAGTGCGCGCTGCCGCCGCCGGTGCTCCTCGGCGCGGCTCGCCGCCAGGAACTCCGCCTCCACCGGGCCCGGCGGGTTCCGCCCGTCCTGCCGGTCCGCCCACTCGTCGGCCGCCGCCAGCCGGTTGCCCCGGTACAGCAGTTCGGGGTCGCGGGCCTCCCGCAGCCAGGCCGCCGCCGCGTCGCTGAGCTGCTGGTGCAGCAACAGCCCCGCGCGGTCGGTGTGGATCCAGTCCCGGAGCCGCGGCCAGGCCCGTAACAGGGCCTCGTGCGTGATCTGCACCGCGCATTCCCCGGCGGTCACCAGCCGTGCCCGGACCAGGGAGTCCAGCGCGGCGGAGGCCGCCCGCGGGTCGGGGGCGGCGGAGGTGAGCCGGTCGGGGGCGGCCCGGCGGCGGGTCTCCACCTCCCCGTCGCCGAAGTGCACCAGTTGCAGCAGTACCCGCCGGGCGGCCTCCCGGCCCGGATCGTCCAGGGCCGTGTAGACCTCCTCCGCGGTACGGGCCACAGCCCCGCGCAGCCCGCCGGTCGCCTCGTACGCGTCGACGGTGAGCGTCCGGCCCGACCGGGCCTGCCAGGTGACGAGCAGGGCGTGGGAGAGCAGGGGCAGGGCGCGGGCCGTGCCGCCGGGAGCGCCGTCGCCGGCGCCGGCGTCCCGCAGCAGCAGCTCCACCAGGCCCGGCTCGAGGACCAGCCCGGCGCGTTCCGCGGGCCGGGTGATCGCCGTCCGCAGCTCGTCGGGGGTCATCGGGGCGAGGACGAACAGCCCGTGGGTGAAGACCTCCGCCAGTTCCGGGTACGCCAGGCAGCGGCCGCTGAAGTCGGCCCTCAGCCCGAGCACCACCCGTGCGGCGGCGGGCCCCGGCCGGCCGGACTCCGGACCGCCCGCGGTGGCCAGGGCGGCGAGCACGGCGAGGCAGGCCCGCCGCTCCGCCTCGTCCCGGCACTGGGTGAAGACCTCCTCGAACTGGTCGACGACCAGCACCAGCCGGGGTTCCGGCCCAGGCTCCGCCTCCGTCCCTGGCTCAGGCTCCGGCTCCGCCTCCGGCTTCGCGGCCGCCTCCGGCTCCGGCCCGGACGGGCCGCCGCGGAGGGCCTCGGCCAGCAGCCACGGCCGCTCCGCCAGTTCACCGGCGGTCGGAGCGGGCTCCCCGAGCAGGCCCTCGCGGCACAGGGCGGCCAGGAGCTGGGACAGGGGGTGCGCGGTCGGCGTGCACACCACCACCCGTGTTCCCGGCGCGCCCGGTGCGTCCCCCGGCTGCCGCAGGGCGGGGACCAGGCCGGCCCGCAGCAGTGAGGACTTGCCCGCTCCCGAGGGCGCCACCAGGGCCAGGGGGCCCCGGCCCGAGCGGGTGGCGAGCCGTTCCAGGAGGGCGGCCGTCGCCCGCTCGCGGCCGAAGAACCACTCGGCGTCCCCGGTGCCGAACCCGGCGAGCCCCCGGTAGGGGCATTGGGCCGAGGGCTCGGGCTGCCGCGGCTGGGGCAGTTCCGGCACCAGCGCCGCCAGGGTGCCGCCCGCCCGGAGGACCGCGTCACAGCTCCGCGCCAGGGCGGGGGTCGGCGGCTTCCCCCCGTTCTCGATCTTGCTCAGGTAGCCCTTGCTGTAGTGGACGAGCCGGGCGAGCGCGGCCAGGGACAGGCCGCGTTCCGTCCGGGCCCGCCGCAGGGCCGGCCCGAAGGCGCCCGAATCCCCGCCATCGGCCGCCGGGCCCCCGCCCACCGGGGCCGCGCGTACCGGGGCCGCGTCCACCGGGTCCCCGCCCGCCCGGCCCGGGCCCACCGCGCCGGAGCCGTGTCCGGCCTTCGTGGCCCCGGATCCGTCCGGGGGCGGTCCGCCTGTCCCGTCCATGCCTGCCTCCGCGCAGATGCGGCTGCACACGCTAGCGAGGCCGGCCCGTCCCCCGCGCGCAGCGGTCACCCGTTCGGCTGATTCCGGTCACCGGTCGGACCCGGGGGCAGGCCCGGCCGGGTCAGCCGCCGTGCGGCGGGCGGTCCGTCCCCGCCAGGCCCAGCCGGTCGGTCACCGCGGTGAGGGCGGCCCCCAGGGGGAGCGCCACGCGCGCCGCGGCGTGACGGTCGCCCCGCGTGGGGTCCCGGTTCACGATCAGCACGGGGGTGCCGGCCCCGGCTGCCTGACGGACGAACCGGAGCCCGGACATCACCGTCAGCGAGGAGCCCAGGACCAGCAGCGACCTGGCCCCGGCGACCAGTTCGCGGCAGCGCCCGACCCGTCCCGGCGGAACCGCCTCGCCGAAGAACACCACGTCCGGTTTGAGTACGCCCCCGCACCGCGGGCAGGGCACCACGCGGAAGCCGGCGACCTGCTCGTCAGTGAGGTCGGCGTCCCCGTCCGGGTTCAGCGCGGCGGCCACCGGCGCGAACCCCGGGTTCGCCTCCTCCAGACGCTCGGCGAGCTCGCGGCGCGGCATGGACGCGCAGCAGGACAGGCAGACGACCCGGCCGAGGCTGCCGTGGAGCTCGACCACGTCCCCGCTGCCGGCGGCCTGGTGCAGGCCGTCGACGTTCTGGGTGATCACGCCGGCGAGCAGGCCGTGCCGCCCGAACGCGGCCACGGCCCGGTGGCCGTCGTTGGGCCGGGCGCGGCCGAAGGTGCGCCAGCCGAGGTGACTGCGCGCCCAGTACCGGCGCCGGGCCCGGGCGCTGCCGGTGAAGTCCTGGTACGTCATCGGCGTGTGCCGGCTCAGGCTCCCGCCCTCGCCGCGGTAGTCGGGGATGCCCGACTCCGTGGACAGGCCCGCGCCGCTGAGCACCAGGACCCCGCCGGCGGCCAGTGCGTCGGCGACCGGCCCCAGGTCCGTACTGCCCGGGAGCGCGTCCCCGGCAGGCGTCCAGCTGAGGGTGGGGCGCATGCGCATGCGGCCAGCCTACGGAACGCCCCGGCGGCGGGCACCCGGCCGTGGGCGTTTGCGGAAGGCGGCAGCGGGCAGCGGCGCCATGAACGGGCGAGGGGACGAGGGGGCCGGTCGGCATGCACATCACGACGGAAGCGATACGCGCCGAGTTCAGCGCATGGGACCGCGACGACGACTGGCTCCTCGACGAGGAGGAGTTCTCCGGTGCCCTCACCCGGCTGACGGGAGGCGACCGCCCCCCGGAAGAGCTGCTCCGGCTCTTCCGGGTGGCGGACGTCGACGGCGACGGCCTGGTGTCCCTCCCGGAGTTCCAGGGCTGCGTCCAGAGCCTGTAGGGGCAGCGGCGGCCGGTCCCCGCTCAGCCGCTCCGGGGAGGGACGCGCAGCGGCACCGGTTCCTCCTGACCGTCCCAGACGACGCGCAGTACCGAGGGGACGGGCGCACTCATGCAGCCGACCATCATGAACTGGTGCGCGTGCCCGGCCGGGATCGTGAGGCCCTCCGGCCACTCCTCCCGGGCGCCGGAGGCATCGAGGCACCGGACGTTCCCGGCGTCCGCGTCGCCGTGGTTCACCAGCTCCCAGACCGCCTTGGTCCGGTGCTCGATGCGCAGCCGCGCCCGCGGCCGCCGCGCCTCCTCCTCGGCGGCCCGGCGTTCCGCGACCTCATTGCGCCGGTCCGCCAGGGCCCCCTCGGCGGCGGCGGCGGAGCGTTCCGCCGCGACCCCGGAGCGACGGGCCTCGACCACGGCGTCCCTGGCGGCGTCGGCCGAGCGCCGGCCGTACCGCAGTGACCGGAGGCTGACCAGCAGGGCCGCCAGCCCGAGTACCGCCCCCACCCAACCGGGTGCCTCTCCCATGCGCCTTCCTCCCCTGCGTCAGAGCATGAGCAGCAGGCGCGTGTTCGGCACGAGCTTGCGGTTCACGCTGGTGCTCTGCACGAATATCGTGAAGTCGTCGTTGTGGTCGGGCTTCACGCGGACCTCGACGTCCGGCAGGCCGAGGAGCGCGCGCGCCTCGGGCCCCGTGTACACCCGGTCAGTCCCCTTCTCCAGCACCGCGATCCGCTTCCGCGGCTGGATCTTCTCCGACTTGCTCAGCTGGTAGAACGCGCCCCCCGTGCGGTAGGTGTGCCCGCTCTCGACGACCCATTCCCGGATGGCCGCGTCACGGCCCACCGGGATCAGCTCGTACCCGGACCGGTCCACCGGGGTCAGGCCGGCCGCCTCGATGGTGTCCTTGTTGACCGCCTCCGCGCCCACGGAGAACACCGCCCGGGACCCCCGGATGCCCCGGGTCCGGCCCACCATGAACTTCTCGGTGGCCTCCTTGATGACCTGCCCGGCCTCCTCCAGACCCCGCGTGCTCGTGGCGTCCCAGACGGCGATGTTGTCCTTCGGGAAGCCGCACTGCATGGCCTCGCGCTTGCCCATCTGGTCCGGCACGAGCACGGCCAGCGTCCAGTTGTCCTCCTGCCGCGCGATCATGTCGGCGACCGCGCTCACCAGTTCGCGGGCGTTCCTGGTCGGCGCGTCCGGGCAGTGGTGGCTGGCGTTCTCCTGACCGTCGGTCAGGACGAACGTCAGGAAGCTGTGGTCGCCGTACAGCTGGGCCGTCCGGGCCAGCTCCCGCTGCGACTTGAGCGTCGCGGCCAGCAGGGCCGTCATGCCGCCCACCCGGTACAGCTGCTTCAGCGAGGGCATCCGCAGCACGTCCTTGTCGTAGATGACGCACTCCACCTGGTCGGCGAACACGTACACCGTGACCCGGGTCTCCTGGTCCAGTTCCCTGGACCGGCGGGCCAGGTACTCGATCTGCTGGTCGGCGACTTCGACGACCTTGCCGCTGAGGTGCGACATGGACGAACTGGCGTCCAGCACAAGGGCGACGTGATTGATGTAGTTCTGGTTCCCGGACATGAGATCTCCCCCTCGTTCCCAAGCGATGCACCCACCGTCTCACCCGCCACTGACAACGGGTCACGGCCGGCCCGGGACCTCAGGGCCGGTACCGCAGCGGGTGGTCCGCCGGCACCTCCACCACGGCGATGCGGACCCCGTCCGGGTCGGCGATCCACATCTCGACCAGCCCCCAGGGCTCGCGGAGCGGCGGACGCAGCACCTCGGCGCCCCGCTCGCGCAGCTCCTCGTGGGCCCCGTGGACGTCCGCGACCTGGAGCCACAGGCACAGCCCGGGAGCGGGAGGGGCGTCGGCGCGCCCCGACACCTCCAGGAAGCCGCCGCCGAGGAAGTACACCGTGCCGCGCTCGGGGCCGGTGCCGAACTCGCGGTAGACGGCCAGTCCGAGGACGTCGCCGTAGAAGGCGCGGGAGCGCTCGGGGTCGGTGGGGCGCAGCAGCGTCCGGCTGCCCAGTACGTGGACCATGCCCCCACTCTCGTGCAGCGCGGGTCCCGAGGGGAACGGTAGGGCCGGTCGGGTCACCCGCCCGCGGCGTCCCGGCCCACCCGCCGGGCCCACAGCACGAGCGGCACCTGCAGCGGCAGCCTGCCGTACGCCACCGCGCGCAGCGCGGGGGAGCGGTGGCGGAAGTCCGCGGCCATCTTGACGTTCGCCGGGAACACGCCGACGAAGAACGCGGCGGTCGCCAGCGCGGCCACCCGCCGGGTGCGCGGGTGCGCGACGCCCGCGGCGAGCGCGAGCTCCGCCACACCGCTCGCGTACGTCCACTGCCGCGGGCTGCCCGGCAGGGCGCGCGGGACGATGGCGTCGAACCGCTCCGGCACCGCGGCGTGGGCGACGGCGGCTCCCGCCAGCAGACCGGCCAGCAGCAGGGGGGAGGAGGGGGTGCGGGGCATGGGGGTCCTCTCGGGGAGCGGTCGGACAGGCGATGCTACTGACTGGTAGATCCGTGTCGTGCGGGTGCCGGCGAAAAAATCTCCGAAGAATTCCGACGCGGACGTCGATCCGAGGGCCTCTCGTTCGACGCAGGGGTGAGAGGCGGGAGGACCCGCCCCCCGACCCGAGGAGTCACCATGCCGCGTTTCCTGACGATGATCCGCATCGACGAGCAGAACCTGCCCCCGGAGAACTTCCCGCCCGAGTTCGAGCAGCGCATGGCCGCCCTCTTCGAGGAGATCACCAAGGCGGGGGTGATGCTCGACACCGCCGGACTCCTGCCCACCGCCGAGGGGACCCGCCTCAGCTGGTCCGGCGGGAAGATCAGCTACACCGACGGCCCGTTCACCGAGACCAAGGAGGTCGTCGGCGGCTACTCCCTGACCCAGTGCAAGGACAAGGCCGAGGCCGTCGAGTGGACCCGGCGCTTCCTGGAGATCCACCCGGCGGAGTGGCAGGTCAGCGCCGAGGTCCGGGAGATCCAGGAGATGTGAGCGGCCGCTGACCGACGCTGACCGCCGCGGTTGCCCCGAGCCGTCACGGCTGCTCTGATGAGTGGCCGTGACGGCGGAGGACGCGGCCCGGGCGGTCGAGACGGTGTTCAGGATCGAGTCCGGGCGGATCATCGCGGGGGTCGCCCGGATCGTCCACGACGTCGGGATCGCCGAGGAACTCGCCCAGGACGCCGTCGTCGCCGCCCTCGAACAGTGGCCCGTCTCCGGCGTCCCGGACCGCCCGGGCGCCTGGCTGATGACCACGGCCAGGCACCGCGCGATCGACCTCGTCCGCCGCAGGGAGACGTACGCCCGCAAACTCGCCGAGGTCGGCCGGACCCTGGAGGACGTACCGCCGCCCGCCGAGCCCGCCGGTCCCGGGGACATCGACGACGACCTGCTGCGGCTGATCTTCACCGCCTGCCATCCGGTCCTGCCCGCCCGGAGCCGGATCGCGCTCACGCTGCGCCTGCTGGGCGGACTGACCACGCAGGAGATCGCCCGGGCCTTCCTCACCACCGAGCCGGCCGTCGCCCAGCGCATCGTCCGTGCCAAGCGCGCCCTGGCCGGGGCGGCGGTCCCCTTCGAGGTCCCGTACGGAGCCGACCGCGAAGCCCGGCTCGCCTCCGTACTGGAGGTCGTCTACCTCGTCTTCAACGAGGGTTACTCGGCCACCGCGGGCGAGGACCTGCTGCGGCCCGCCCTCTGCGAGGACGCGCTGCGCCTGGCCCGCGTCCTGGCCGGGCTCATGCCCGAGGAGCCCGAGGTGCACGGCCTGGCCGCCCTCCTGGAGCTCCAGGCCTCCAGGACGGCCGCCCGCACTGGACCCGACGGGGAGCCGGTCCTGCTCGCCGACCAGAACCGGACCCGCTGGAACCGGCTGCTGATCCTCCGCGGCTTCGAGGCCCTGCGCCGGGCCGGCACCGGCCCGTACTCGGTGCAGGCCGCCATCGCCGCCTGCCACGCGGCCGCCGTCCGCTACGAGGACACCGACTGGGCGACGATCGCCGCCCTGTACGGACGGCTGGTGGACCTCGTCCCCTCCCCGGTGGTGGAGCTCAACCGGGCGGTCGCCGTCTCGATGGCCGACGGACCGGAAGCCGCACTGCCGCTCGTCGACGCCCTGGCGGGAGAACCGGCCCTGCGCTCCTACCACCTGCTGCCGAGCGTGCGGGGGGACCTGCTGGAGCGGCTCGGACGCCCGGCGGAGGCCCGCGCGGAGTTCCGGCGGGCGGCCGGGCTCACGCGCAACGCCAGCGAACGCGCCCTCCTCGAACGCCGCGCCTCCCGCCTCGCCGGCCAACGGCCGCAAGATCGGCAGGTCCCGCCGGCCGGCGCGTGAGGGGATTCACAAACACCCCGTGTCCTGCCCCCACGGCCCCGCAACGCCGGGGGACGGCCTTCCCGGGACGGCCGCGAGGGGGCCGAAAGGCCGATGGGCGGCGCGCGGAGGATGCCTACCCTTGGTCGCCGGGGGACCCCAGCGACACGAGAGCGGCTTTCATGGCGATCATCAGCACCCGCGCCCGCGGACGGGCGGCCCGCGCCGTCCTGGCGGCGGCGGTCCTCGCGCCCCTGGCACTCCTCGGCACCCCGGCCGTCGCCGCCGGCGGTTCGTCCGGTTCCGACGGTTCCGCGCGTACCGCGGCTTCCGCCGGTTCCGGC
This sequence comes from Streptomyces sp. NPDC012888, assembly GCF_042900645.1. NCBI lineage: Bacteria > Bacillati > Actinomycetota > Actinomycetes > Kitasatosporales > Streptomycetaceae > Streptomyces > Streptomyces sp. NPDC012888. The sequence goes on from NZ_JBIBBM010000018.1 coordinate 159,427, forward strand.
AGCGCCACCGACACCACGGCCGCCGGGTCCGCCGGGAGCGCCGCGCGCCCGGCGCGGGGAACCGCCGCCCGGCCCGCGACGACTCCGGTGAGCATCGCCCGGACCGCCACCGGCAAGGACCGCTCGGTCGCCATCACCATCGACGACGGCCCCGACCCCGTGTGGACGCCCAAGGTCCTCGACGTCCTCGACCGGAACCACGTCAAGGCGACCTTCTGCATGATCGGTACCAACGCGCAGAAGTACCCGGACCTGGTCCGTGAGGTCGCGGCCCGCGGCCACCGGCTCTGCAACCACTCCGTCGGCCACGACACCTCGATGGACCACAAGCCGGTCGCCTACCAGGAGCGGGAGATCCTCGGGGGCAAGGAGATGATCGAGAAGGCGGTACCCGGCGTCCGCGTGGGCTACTACCGGGCCCCCGGCGGGGCCTTCACGCCCGAGAGCCGGAAGATAGCCGCCGCCCACGGCATGCGCCCGCTGGGCTGGACGGTCGACCCCAAGGACTGGAGCCGCCCCGGCGTCCCGTCCATCGTCGAGGCCGTCGAGCACCCGCTGGTCCGCCCCACCGTCCTCTTCCACGACGGCGGCGGCGACCGCTCGGAGACGGTGGCCGCGCTGGAGCAGGTGCTGCCGTGGTTCGCCGGGCAGGGCTACGCCTTCACCTTCCCCACCCGCGACACCGACTGACCGGCCCGCCCCCGTACGCCGCTCCCGCCGCACGCACCGCCTCCCGGAGGAATCCGCTCCCCGAACGGGCGGCCCGGCGGGCACCCGCCGCGCTCCGGCCCGAGGATGGGCGCGACCACGCGTGACGGGAGCGACGAGCATGCCGAACGGTTCCGCGTCCAGGAGCGGCGTACGCACCGCCCTGGCGGGCGTACTGGCCTTCGTCGCGCTCGCCGCCGCCGGCTGCGCGGGCACCGGCGCCGGCGGCGGCCCGGGGCCGGGCCCCGGCACGGCGTCCCCGACCCGTGCCGCCGACCGGGGGAGGGTCTCCGTCGTCTACGAGGAGTCGACCGTCAAGCCCGGGGACCGCCGGGTCGTCGCCCTGATCCGCGACTCCCGGGTGCTGGAACGGACGGCCGACTGGGTGAACCGGACGGTGGCCCTACCGCACGACCTGGTCGTGAAGGTCACCGCCGCGGTGCCGCCCGGGGTCACCGACGCGGTCGCCCAGCCCGACGGCAGGACGATCTACCTGCCGCCGTCGTTCCTGACCGAGGTCCAAGAAGCCCTCACCGACGTGGTGAAGACCGTCGAGCGGCCCTCCCTGATCCCCGCGGCCGACTACGACAGCGACGACCTGACCGTGCTCGCGACCCGCTTCCTCCTCGGCCACGAGCTGGGCCACGCCCTCCAGCGCCAGCTCACGCTGCCCAACCTCGGGCTGGAGGAGGACGCGGCCGACGGCTTCGCGTCCTTCTACACCATCGGCGAGGCCGGGCCCGGGCCCTCCCTCGCGGCGGCCCTCCTCTTCGACGAACTCGCCCGCAAGGAGGGCGAGCTGACGCTGGAAGGACTGGCGAGCGACCACCCCGTCACCCAGCAGAGGGTCTTCAACTTCCTCTGCTACCTGGACGGCAGCGACCCCGGGAGGTTCCGCGGCCCCCTGGTCGAGACGGGCTACCTGCCGGAGAGCCGGGCCTGGCTGTGCCCACAGGCCTGGGCGATGCTGGACCACGGCTGGTGGACCCAGCTGCAGCCCCACTTCACCGCCGCGTACAGGGCCCGGGGCGACGCCGAACAGCGAAAGGCACGCGAGCGGTTGGCCGCGGAGACCAAGGCCTTCGCCGAGCGGATCGACGAGTTCCGCAGCGGCACCCGCAGCGGGGGAACCGTGGGGTAGCTTCGCGGCGTACCACTCTGCGGCTGCGCCCACGGACGGCAGCCCCGGACGGCGAACGACCACGCCCCGCACCCCGCTGGAAGAGACATGACCGAGCCCCGCCGACAGAGGATCCACCGCGTCAACGCCGACATCGTGCTGCACCCGGACCTCAGCCCGCCGGCCCGGCTGCTCTACGTCGCGGCCGTCATCGGCACCACCGTGCCGCTCTCCCGGGAGCGGCTCCTGGAGATCCTCGGCCTGGACGGGGAGGACCTGCTCGACCCGCTGTTCGAGGAGCTGGAAAACCTCGGGGTGGTCGAACGGGACCGGGTCGACTGCCAGCCGGACAGACTGATCGTCCACGAGCACCTGCCCCCGTCGGCCCGGCCGACCCCTGAGATGGGCGAGAGCGAACGCAGGGCGCGGGAACTCCTCGCGTCCGCGCACGAGTCGCTCGGCGCCGCGAGCGAGCGGAGCGAACCGCCCACCCTGCGCTACGCGTTCGTCACCGTCGACGGCACGCTCGCGCTCGGCACCGCGACCATGCCGCAGATCCGGCAGAAGGTCGGCGCCGGGACGCACGGCGAGACCGGCACGGAGTTCGTCTCGGTCCGCAGCGACCTCGCCGCCTACCACCTGGTCCCGTACGAGACCGACACCCGCCGGATGAACAAGGTGGCGAACGGCATGTTCTGGGAACTCAGCGACCCCGCCCACCACCCCGCCGTCACCGAGGACGACGACCCGGACGCCGCCGACGCCTCGGAGGACCGCCCCGACCGCGTGATCAAGATGCGCGGGCCGGTCGCGTTCATCCGCCGCGGCGGGATGTCGCCCGAGGACGAGGCGATGGTCAAGGAGGCGTACGAGCGGGCCCACGGCCGGTTGCGGTCCAAGGGCTGGATCTGACGGGGCATAGACTCCCGTCCATGGCATCCCGTATCAGCGAACTGGTCATAGAAGCCACTGACCCTGCCCGGCTCGCCGCCTTCTGGAGCGAGGTCCTCGACTACGTGGAACTCGGCCGCGAGGACGACGGAAGCATCGAGATCGGACCGCCGGACGTGGGCTTCGGCGGTCCGCAGCCCACCCTCGTCTTCAGCCCCAGCAGCGAGCCGCGCACCGGCAGGCTCCGGCTGCACATCGACGTCAACGCCACCGACCGCGACCAGGACGCCGAGCTGGAGCGGCTGCTCGCCCTCGGCGCCCGGCCCGCCGACGTCGGCCAGACCGGCACCGAGAGCTGGCACGTCCTGGCCGACCCCGAAGGCAACGAGTTCTGCCTGCTGCGCGCCCGGCTCCAGCCCCTCTGAACCGCCCGGAATCCACACCACACCACACCACGGCCCGGTCCGGCAGGGCGCCGGCCCGGGTCGGCGCCGGGCCGGTCACGTCCGGCCGACAGCCGCCGTGCGGAGGGCGGTGCGGACGCCGGCGATGACCACCGCGATCAGGCAGAGCGCGATGACGGTCTCCGCCCACAGGAAGGCGAACCAGTCGATCACGCAGCCGATCGGGGGCGTTCCCGGGGCGGTGTTGCGGAACGCGGACAGGGCGAACAGCGTGGCGGCCATCCAGGCGAGGGCCGGCCAGACCAGACCCTCGCGCCGGGTCATCAGGTACCAGGCGCCCATGAGCACGGCCGCCGCCAGCGCCCACATCACCACCATCATGAGGACGGCGAAGACGAGCAGGCTGCCCGAGCGGGACAGCCACAGCGCCACGACCGCCTCCCGCGACGGCGAGACGGGGGTCGGGGAGACCGAGAACAGCGTGTCGTTGTTGGAGAACAGCATCCGCACGGGTACCTCCTCGCCGCCCAGCAGCGCCCAGAACCCGACGTCGGTCTCGTAGGTGTCGAACGGGTAGTCGGCGATCGACCCGTCCGCGAGCGCGACCTTCACGTCCTTGGTGGTGAGCCGCTCGTGCGCCTCGAACGTCAGGTCGCCCAGGGTGGCCGAGGTGGTCTGGAGCCTGAGCTCGGCCACCGGGGCGGTCCCGTCCTCCTCGCCGAACTTCCCGCGCGGGGTGACCCGTACCCGCAGGACGAGTTCCCGGGCCGCGGCGTCGACGTGCTGGACGGTCGCCTGTACGTCGATCCGGTCGGGGGCCGGCGAGCCGACCGTGTGGACCTCGTCGAGCGCCTGCCGTTCGGAGAACTGGAGCCACGACCCCACGGACACCGCCACCACGATCAGGACCGCGATGGGGAGCAGCACCGGCAGGATCGACGCCCGCGAGCGGCTCGGGGGAGGTGCGTCCGAGGGTGGGGCCATGCTCACTCCGAGGAGGTGGGGGCGGACGGGCCCGTCCGCCCCGGCGCCGGGAACGGACCTCGCACCCGCGCGCCGCAGGTGGCGGCCGCACCGTGATCCTCGTCCACCCGTCAGCCGATCCACGGCATCCGGGCGGGGTGTGTCGGCGGCCCGTGGCGCGGTCGGGCAGCCCGCCGCTCCCCGCGGCCCGGCCCGCCGCGCACGGTGCCGTGACGGGTGACACATCACATGATTCGGCCCCCGCCGCCCCGCCCCGGGTTGTACGGTGCGGCTGACCGGGTCGGTCGAACAGAGGGACGGGTGAGGTGCGTTGCTGGTCGAGACGTTGACCGCGCTGGCCGCCGCGGGCGGAGGCGCGGTGGTACAGGCAGCGGGGACCGACGCCTGGCAGGTGGTGCGCGAACGCGCCGCCCGGCTGCTGAGCCGCGGGGACACCGAGGGGGGCCGGGCCGAGCTGGAGCGCCTGGACCGGACCGCACGCGACCTCGACCCCGGAACCGCCACGGACCTTGAAGGGGAGCGGCTGCGGCAGGAAGGAGCGTGGCGGATGCGCTTCGAGACGCTGTTCGAGTCCCTGGACGCGGCGGAGCAGGAGCGGGCGGCCGCCGAACTGCGCGCCCTGCTGCTGCTCGTCGCCGACACCGGATCCGGCGCGGACGTGGCCCTGGCGACCGGGAACGCCGTGGCCCGCGACGGGGGGAGTGCCGTGACGGGCGTACGCCGCGCGGGCGGTGACGCCCGCCCGGCGAGGGCGGTGAACACCGGGGACGCGGAGGCCACCGGGCCGGGGTCCAGCGCCGTCAGCGGCATCGTCCACGAGTAGCCGGACGGGGTGGCGCGCATGGCGAAGTGGCGCTGGGGCAGGAGGTACGACCCGGTCGGGCGCACCCCCGCCGCCGGCACGGACACCACCGGTGGTGCGTCCGGGTACGCGCAACAGGTCTCGGGCACCGGCAACGCGACCGCGTCGAACGGCGGCATCGCGGTCACCGGCATCTACAACGACCACTCCAGCGTGGTCCTGCCGCCCGAGGCGTTACGGCCCGCGGCGGAGGTGCGGGCCCGGCCCGGGCTGGACAACCTGCCCTACCGGCCGCGTCACTTCGTCGGCCGCGCCGCCGAACTCGACCGCCTCGACGCCGCCATGGCAACTCCCTCCGCCGGAGTGCTGCTACAGGCGGTGCACGGCCTCGGCGGCATCGGCAAGAGCGCCCTGGCCGCGCACTGGGCGGCCACCCGGGCGCCCCGGCACGGCCTGACACCCGTCCGGTGGATCACCGCGGACAGCCCGGCCGGCGTCGAACAGGGCCTGGCCGCACTGGCGATGGCCCTGCAACCCGCCGCGTCCAGGGCGCTCACCGTGGAAGCCCTGGCCGAGAACGGCATGCAGTGGCTCGCCGCGCACACCGGCTGGCTGCTCGTCCTGGACAACGTCAACGACCCCGCCGACATCGCCCCCCTCCTGGCCCGCGCTCACGGCGGCCGCTTCCTGATCACCAGCAGGCTCGCCACCGTCTGGCACGACGCCACCACCACCATCCGCCTCGACGTCCTGGACCCCGCCGAGTCCCTGCACCTCCTGACCCGCATCGCCGATCCCGGCGGCACCCGCGACATGGGCGGAGCAGCGGAGCTGTGCGCCGAACTGGGCCACCTCCCCCTGGCCGTCGAAGCCGCCGCCGCCTTCCTCGCGCAGAACCCCCTGCTGACCCCGCGCACGTACCAGGACCTGCTCCGGCAGGACCCCGCCTGGATGTACCGGCAGGGAGGCGCGGGCGTGACCGACGAGGAACGCACGATCGCCTGCGTCTGGCGCGTCACCCTCGACCGCGTCGAGGAAGTGCAGCCCCTGGCCGTCGACGCCCTCCGCGCCCTGGCCTGGTACGCCCCGGACCTCATCCCCGCCGACCTGCTCGGCCACATGGCCGAACCGGCCGCGGCCGCCGGCGCCATCGGCGTCCTGAACGCCTACAGCATGCTCACGGTCGACCCCGGGACCCGTTCCCTGGCCATGCACCGCCTCGCCCAGTCCGTCCTCCGGGCAGCCGACCCCGAGGACCGGCACCGGACGCCCGACCTCGTCGACGCGGCCCGCTCACGCGCCACCGCCGCGCTGCTCGCCGCCGTCCAGCCCTCCGACTGGCAGGACCCCGCGTCCTGGCCGACCGGGCGCGCGATGCTCCCGCACATGGACGCCGTCGCCCACCACACGCCCCCGGCCGCCGACACGACGACCACCGCCCGGCTCCTCAACCACGCGGGGGTCTTCCTCCTCAGCCAGGGAGCGGGCGGCCGCGCCGCGGCACACCTGCGCCGGGCCCTCGACCACCACGAGAGGACCCTCGGCCCGGACCACATCGACACGCTCGCCTGCCGCCACGGCCTGGCCGACGCCTTCGAGGCCGCGGGCGACCTCGCACGGGCCGTTCCGCTCTACGAACGCGCCCTGGCCGACGAGGAACGCGTCCTGGGCCCGACGCATCCCCTCACCCTCGCCGGCCGCAACAACCTGGCCGACGCCTACCGGGCTTCGGGCGACACGGACAGGGCCAGGGCCCTGCTCGGCCGGAACGTCGCCGCCGGCCTCCTGGAGGGCGGGGACCGCCGTGCCACGCTCGCCGGCGCCAACAACCTCGCCCGCGCCGTGCAGACCGCGGGTGACCTCGACGAGGCCATCCGCCTCTTCGAATCGGCCTACGACGGGTGCGTCCGCGACCTCGGCGCGGACCACCACCTCACCCTGGTGACCCGGCACAACCTCACGGCCGCCCGCGCCCAGGCGGGCCGCGCCGGCGACGCGGACCGGCTCGTCGCGCTCTTCGAGCAGGATCTGGACGACACGGAACGGGTCCTGGGCGAGGACCACCCCGACACCCTGAACGTGCGCGCGGCCCTGGCACACGCGTACAAGCAGGCGGGCGACCCCGACCGGGCCCTCCCCCTGTACGAGCGGACGCTGCGCGACATGGAGCGCGTGCACGGCGAGCAGCACAACCTGACCCGCCGCATGCGCATGGCCCTCGCCCTCGCCTACCACGAGACCGGCGATCCCGACAGGGCCGACTCCCTGGGCAGCCCGCGGCCCCACCGGGCGAGCAGCGCCGCGCCCGAGCCCGGCGCGCCCCAGCCCGCCGCGCCCCACGGCGGGGCGGTGGCCCCCACGGACGAACAGCCTCCGGACACGCGCGACGCCGACCTCGGCTACGCCTTCCTCCTGGCGGACGACCCGGAGCGGGCCATGGCCCCCCTGCGGCGGTCCCTGCACGACGTGCGACAGGACCTGGGCGAGGAACACCGCACCACCCTCAGCGCCCGCCACAACCTGGCGGTGGCCCACCTCAAGGCGGACGAGCCCGCGTCGGCCATCCCCCTCCTCCGGGCCAACCTGAACGTCCAGCAGCGGGAGCGGGGGGCGAACCACGCGAGCACCCTGACCACCCTCAGGCACCTCGCCGACGCCCACCGGCAGGCCGGCGACCTCGAACCGGCCCTGCGCCTGTACGGCAGGACCTTCCGGGGCCTCACCCGTACCCTCGGCGCCGAGCACCCCGACACCCTCGCCGCCCTCAACTGCCTGGCGTACACCCACCGGCTGGCGGGACGTCCCGAAGACGCCATTCCGCTCCACGAGGAAGCGCTCCCGGCCGTGGAGCGCGAACTGGGCCCCTCCCACCTCGACACCCTCGCCGCCCGCAACAGCCTCGCCGCGTCCTACCGGGACGTGGGGGACCTGGCACGCAGTGTCGCGCTGTACGAGCGGAACCTCGCCGCGTGCGCACGGGACCTCGGCGAGGACCACCCGCACACCAGCACCGCCCGGCACAACCTGGCCGGCGCCTACGCGGCGGCCGGGGACCACGAGCGGGCCCTCGCCTGCCTGGAGGACACCCTGCCGCACCAGGAGCGCCTGCTGGGGGCGGAGCACCCGGACACCCTCACCACCCGCATGAACATCGCCGCCACCTACCGGGCACTGGGGCGGCGCAAGGAAGCGATCCGCCTGTACCGGAAGACCCTCGACTCCTGCATACGCGCGCTCGGCCTCACCCACCCGGTGACGCTGACCGCGCACGCCCACCTGGTCGCCGCCAAACGCAGCCGGCGCTGACGCGCTTGTGTGCCGGCGCGTGTGCCGGCGCGCTGGTGTGCCGCAGCAGGCGCACGGCCTCGGTCACCCTGCCCCGCTCGGGGGACTGCGGCACGCCCGGCTCGTGCCCGCCCCCGGGCGGTCCATGCCACCGGAAGCCGCCGCCTGCGGACCGCAGGACCGCCCGGGGCCGCGCGGCGCGCCGTCGGCCGTACCCGTACGGCCGTACCCGTACGGCCGTGCCCGGATCCGGTACTCAGACCTCCGCCGACCAGCGGTGCAGCCGGTCCCCGTCGCGGGTGAGCCAGGTCCCGTCGCCCAGCGCGGTGACGTCCTCGCCCACCGGCACCGGGTAGTCCAGCCGGCCGACCGACCGCAGGGTGTCCGCGCGCAGCAGCCAGTGCCGGACCTCCGGACCCCCGTCCGCCGGGTACACCCGGCCCGGGACCAGCACCTGACGCCCGTCCAGTACCTCGGCCGAGAAGAACGCGTCGTTCTCCGGGTCGACGCCCAGCTCCGCCAGGTCGAGCAGCGCCGTCCGCTCCCCGGAGCCCGGGTCGAAGACCGCCAGCTCGTCCCGGTCGTCGTCGGGGAACACGTGCTCGGCGTACCTCTGGGTCAGCACCCGGGAGCCGGGCAGGAACCCCGCCACGGCGTGCATCCAGGTGCCCCCCAGGATCCGGGGACCGTCCGCGCGCGGTTCGGCCCACCACGTCGACCAGCTGTGCCACGCCGTCCAGCAGGACACCACCAGCGTGCCCCCGTCCGGACTCCAGGCCTGCACCGCGCCCGACGCGATCGACCCGAGCTGGCGCCGGCCCACCACACCGCCGGTCGCCGCGTCCAGGAGCACCAGGTCGTCCCGGGTGTAGTTGCGGCCCGGCTCCAGGTCGTACACCAGGGCCGCCTTCCCCGGGTCGGCCTCCAGCACCGGGACGACGAGGCTCACCAGCCGGCCGTCCGGGCTGACCGCCGGGGTGCAGTGCGCCCGTCCGGTGCCGTGCCACGGCGCGTGCGCGAACTCCCAGCGGGTGTCCCCGCCGGGACCCACCGCCCGCACCGACGCCGCGCCGGCCACCACGAACCCGCCGTCGGGCGCGGGAACCGCCCGCTCGTGCTCCTCCGTCCGCAGGGCGGCCGTCGGGCACCCGGTCCGGCCCGCGAGGAACGCCTCCCGGTCGTGCACCTCCACCAGCCCCGGAGTACGGACCAGCAGCCGCCCGCCGGCGACCGCCTCGACCGTGCCCGGCGTCCGCACCTCGCCGAGCGGCACCGCGCCGATCCGCCCGTCCCCCGTCACGTCCATGCCGGTCATGATCGCAAGTCCCGCACGGCCCGCGCCAGCCGTTTCGGGGCCGACGGCGGCGCCCGCCGACCCCGGACCCGCCTGGACGTGTCACCACCGCCGGCCCGGGCAGACGCCCCCTCATGCCGGAAATGATCAACAGCCTCGCCCGCTTCGCCCGCCGCCACCGCGAACCCGTCGTCGTCCAGGCCCTCCGTTCCACCCTGGCCGCCGTCCTCGCCTATGTCGTCGCCCTGCGCCTCAGCAGCGAGCCGGCCCCGCTCACCGCACCTCTGACCGCCCTGCTGGTCGTCCAGGTCACCCTGTACTCGACGCTGACCACCGGCATCCGGCGGATGAACTCGGTGGTCGCCGGCGTGCTCATCGCCATCGGCTTCAGCGCCCTGGTGGGGCTGAGCTGGTGGAGCCTGGGGCTGCTGATCCTCGCCTCCCTCGTGGTCGGGCACCTGGTACGGGTCGACGAGTTCGTACCGGAGGTGGCGATCAGCGCCATGCTCGTGCTGGGCGTCACCCGGGTCGCCGACACCGCCTGGGACCGGATCCTGGAGACGCTGATCGGGGCCGCCGTGGGCCTGCTCGTCAACCTGCTCGTCGCCCCACCGGTCTGGGTCGGCCCGGCCGGTGAGGCGATCACCGACCTGGCGGCCCGGATGAGCCGCCTGCTCACCCACATGGCGCGGGCTCCGCTCGGCGCCACCGACGTGGGCCAGGCGGCGGCCCGGCTGCACGAGGCCCGCCGGCTCGACAACGACATCGCGCACGTCGACACCGCCCTGCGGCAGGCCGAGGACAGCCTCCGGCTGAACCCCCGGGTCAGGGAGGGGCTGCTGTTCCGTCTGGTCCTGCGCACCGGGCTGGACACCCTTGAGATCTGCGCGGTCGTGCTGCGGGTCGCCTGCCGCACGCTGACCGACCTCGCCCGTGCACGGCCGGCCGGCGCGCAGGAGGCCGAGGAGATACCCGCCGGGATGCAGCACGCCCTGCGCGGCGTGCTGGACCACACCGCCCTCGCCGTCGAGAGCTTCGCCGACCTCATCTCGGCGCAGGTCAGCACCAACGCCGAGGAGGCCGAGGCGCGGCTGTCCCGCGAGCTCGCCGTCGCCCGCGCGAGCCGGGACCGGTTCGCCGTCATGCTCCTGGCCCGCGTGCGCGAACGTCCGGCGCAGTGGCAGCTGTACGGCGCCCTGCTCGCCGAGATCGACCGCGTCCTGGACGAACTCGGGGTGGAGAAGCGCACCGAGCGGCTCATGGAAGAGCTCGACCGGCACGCCCGGGCCCGCGGCGACCGCCGCCCCGGCCTGCGCGGCCTCCGCGACCGGCTCCGCCCGGCCGCCGACCACGGCTGACGCCGGGGCCGGAGGGTCCTCCGACCGGGCGTTGACACTCGGCCGCGTGGCCCAAGACCGCCTCGCCCGCCACCCCGCATCCGCCCGGAGGGTGCTTGCGTGGCGTTCCGGCACTGCCCGACCGGGTCCCGGCGGGCAGTCCAGGGAGGCGAGGAGCGCATGCACACCGTGGTCCACCTGTGGGCGGCCGACGCCCCGGCCCAGCTGCTCCCGGCCCGGCAGCTCATGGCCTTCACCCTCGCCTCGCACATCATCCTGGTGCCGATGGGAGTGGCCCTGCCGCTCATCACCCTCGTCATGCACCACCGCGGCCTGCGCCGGAACGATCCGACCGCCCTTCTGCTGGCCAGGCGCTGGTCCGCCGTGATGGCCGTCCAGTTCGCCATCGGCGTCGTCACCGGCACCGTCCTCTCCTTCGAGTTCGGACTCCTCTGGCCGGGCCTGATCGGCACGTGGGGCGACGTCTTCGGGATCGGCTTCGGCGTGGAGGCGTGGGCGTTCTTCCTGGAGGCGGTGCTCATCGCCGTCTACCTGTACGGCTGGCGCAGGCTGCCGCCGCGCACCCACTTCCTGCTCGGGTTCCCCCTGCCCGCCACGGCCCTGCTCGGGGCCTTCGGGATCCTGTCCGCCAACGCCTGGATGAACACACCGCGGGGCTTCACGCTCGACTCCCAGGGCCGGCCCGTCGACGTGGACGTGTGGAAGGCGATCTTCACACCGATGTTCGGGCCCCAGTACTGGCACTTCGTGGTGGCGATGCTCATGACGGCCGGTTACGTCGTGGCGGGCGTCTACGCGGTCGGGTGGCTCCGCGGCCGCCGGGACCACTACCACCGGCTCGGCTTCACGGTGCCCTTCACCGTCGCCGCCGCGGCCACTCCCGTACAGCTCGTACTGGGCGACTCCATCACCCGTGCGGTGTTCCGGGAGCAGCCCGTGAAGTTCGCGGCCATGGAGATCGTCTGGAAGACCGACAGCCACGTCCCGGAGTACCTCTTCGGCCGCCTCCACCCCGACGGGTCGGTCTCCGGCGGCATCAAGTTCCCCCAGCTCGACTCCATCCTCGCCGGGTTCAGCCCGGACACCGTGGTCCGCGGCCTCAGCTCGGTACCGGCGGGCGACCGGCCGAACGCCACCCAGGCCACCATCGCCCACACCGCCTTCGACGTCATGGTCTGCATCGGATCGCTGCTCGCGCTGCTCGCCGCCTGGTACGGCCTGGCCTGGCTCAGGCACCGCCGACCGCCGGTCTCCCGCTGGTTCTACCGCGGCGCGGCCGGTGCCGGCGCGGGGTCCGTCGTCGCCGTCGAATGCGGCTGGGTGACCACCGAGGTGGGACGCCAGCCCTGGATCGTCTACCAGAACATGCGCGTGGCGGAGGCCGTGACCTCGACCCGCCCGGCCGCCCTCTGGACGATGTTCGGCCTGGTCATCGCGGTCTACGTGTGCATCTTCGCGGCGTTCCTCGTGGTCCTGCTGAAGATGCGCGACCGCTGGCGCCTCGCCGACGCCCCGGCGGCTCCGGGCGCCGGGGACACCGCGGGGGCCGGCGAGACCCCACAGGCCCCGGAGGCACCCGAGTCCGTCACCCCGTACGGCCCGCGCCCCCCGCTGCGGGACGACGACACCGACCCGGCGGGCCGGGGCCGGGGCGGTGGTGCCTGATGGCCGAACTCGTCGCCTTCGTGCTGCTGCTCGCCGTGGCCGCCTACGCCTGCGCCGGCGGGGTCGACTACGGGGCCGGCTTCTGGGACCTCACGGCCGGCGGGCCCGGCCGGGGCAGGCGCCCCCGGTGGCTCATCGACCACGCCATGGCCCCCGTGTGGGAGGTCAACAACGTGTGGCTGGTCTTCGTCCTCGTCCTCATGTGGACCGGGTTCCCCCTCATGTTCCAGACCGTGTTCACCGCGATGTGGCTGCCCCTGGCGCTGGCCGCCCTCGGCATGGTCCTGCGCGGCGCCGGGTTCGCCCTGCGCAAACCCGTGCGCCGCCTCTCCCGCCGCCGCCTGTACGGCGCCGCGTTCGCCGTCGCCTCCCTGCTGACACCGTTCTGCCTCGGCGTGACGGTCGGAGCCGTCGCCTCGGGACGGGCCGTACCGGGGACCGAGGCCGCGGCCCGCGCCTGGGCCAGCGCCGCCTCCCTCGCGTTCGGGCTCCTCACCGTCGCCGCGACCGCGCTGCTCGGCGCCGTGTTCCTGACCGTCGACGCCGCCCGCTTCGCCGCGCCCGACCTCGTCCGCTACTTCCGCCTCCGGGCCCTGCTCGCCCTCGTCGCGGTCGCGGTGACGGCGGTGGGCGTGCTCGCCGTCACCCGAGGCGACGCCCCGTACGTCTGGCAGGGGCTCACCCACGGCGCGGGGCTCGCCCTGGCCGTCGCCTCCGCGGTCTCCTTCACCGCCACGGGGCTGCTCGTGCTGCGGGGCGGGGACCGGTGGGCGCGCTGGGCCCGGTTCGGTGCGGTCGCGACCGTCGCCACCGCCGTCTTCGCCTGGGGCGCGGCCCAGCGCCCCTACCTGATCCCCACCTCACTCCCGCTGGCACGGGCCGCGGGCGACTCCCAGACCCTGGCCTGGCTGCTGGTGGTCAGTCTCGTCGCCCTGCTGCTGGTCGGGCCGGCCGTCGCCCTGCTGTACTGGCTGGACACCCGCGGCGAGCTCGAGCCCCTCGCCGACTCCGACCTGCGCCGGACCGGCCCGGACCCCGGCGGCACGCCCGGCGCCGGCTAGCTCGACGAAGCCGTGCTGTGCGGCGCAGCGCAGGCCGTCCGGGTCGGACCGGGTTGGGGGCCAGTACCCACGGTCGCGATGCCCCGGGCGCCGAGCGCGCGGGCCTGGCCCAGGGCGCGCTCGTGGAGCCGGGTGCCGAGGCCGCGGCGGTCCGCGTCCTAGGCGTGGCCGGGGTCCCGGGGGCCGGCGGGCGGGAGGTGGGTGGCGAGGGCCTCGTGGGTCAGGTGGAGGCCGGCACGCAGCACCGCGTCGTGGCGGCTCGGGTAGGCCGCGCGGTGGGCGAGGTCGAGGGCGCGGGCCCGGTCGAGGTGGCCGGTGAACCGCCGGCCGAGCAGTGCGGCGTCCAGGGCCTCGGCCGTGGCCCGGACCAGCGGTACGAGGTCGCGCAGCGCGGGGTCGGACGCGGCCCCCGCACCGGGTGCCCGGCGCGTGCCCACCGGGGCGCCGTCGCCCGTCCGTTCGTACAGCTCCTGGCCGAAGTACTGGAGGCCCGGCACCGTCCGGGCCGCGAGCAGCACGCGCCCGCCGAGCCCCTCCGGCGGCCGGCCGGCCCGGCGGACCGGCAGGCGGCGTCCGGCTGCCGCCCGGTCCAGCGCTTCATGGCAGGCCTGCGGGCGCAGCCACAGCGCCGACCGCTCCGGCGGCGCGTCCGGCTCCACGGCCGGTCCGCCGCGCTCCAGCCGGCCGGCGATCCCGCCGAGGAACTCGCGCACGCCGGTGCGGTAGCCGTCCAGCGACGCGGTGGCCGACCGGTACGGGTCGGGGGGCCACAGCAGTGGCCCGAGCAGGACCACCACGGCGACGCCGACGAGCGTCTCCTCCAGGCGGGCCAGCGGATACCCGGGAACGGCGGTCGCGTAGACCATCAGCGCCGTGATCAGCACCTGCTGGTTGGGCGCGTCCGGGCGCCCCAGGGCGTACGTCCCGGCGCAGCCGCAGAGCAGCACGAGCGGGAAGGACCAGGCCGGGTCCGGCACCCAGTGCAGCACGAACCCGCTGGCGGCCAGGCCCACGACCACCCCGAGCAGACGCTCCGCACCGCGCCGGGTCCAGACGTGGGGGTCCTCGCGCAGGATCAGCACGGCCGGGAGGGCCGCGGGCACCGGCATCGTGCTGGTGCCCCACCACAGGCACAGGTACCACGACACGGCGGCGCACACGGCCAGCCGGGCGGCGGAGCGCAGCCGCCTGCCGGCGGACGAGACGTACGAGCCGACGACCACACCGGGTGTGACGGACATGCCGGACATCGTAGGTCGGGCGGCGTGCGGGCCGGCGCGTACGGCGCGGCGGGCCTGCCCGGGGGGCCGCGCCGTCCGGAGTGGTGCCCCGCCGCCCCGGCGGGCAGCCGTACGGACCGTGGGTCACGGCGGCAATGGAGTGGTCCGCGGGCGGGTGCGCGGCGTGGTGCTCGCCCGGGCCGGGGCCCTCGCCTACGGTCGGCGGGGGCACGGCAGCGGGCCGGCCGTTCGGATCGGGTGGGTGGGACGTGGAACGCAGGACAGCCGGGCGGCGCACGCCGCAGACTCCGACCGCCGGGGGCCGTACGGCGCCCGGACCCGCCCGCCGGCTGGCCGCCGCGGCCGGGCTGCTGGCGCTGTGCCTGCTCCCCCTGCTCCCCGTGGGGGCCGCGGGCGCCACTTCCCCCGCCGACGGACGCTCGCCCGCCGGGGCGCCGCTGTACGTCTCCGACTACAGCAACAACCGCGTGGTGGTCCTGCCCGTGGACGGCGGCGACCAGACGACCGTGCCCGCGGAGGGCCTGGTCCGGCCGACCGGCCTGGCCTGGGACGCCGCGGGCCGCCTGTACGTGTCGGACACCGGCAACAACCGGGTGGTCGTCCTGGCTCCGGACGGCTCCGGGCAGACGACCGTCCCCACCACCGACCTGTCGCGCCCCCTCGGCCTGGCCGTCGACCCCGCCGGGGACCTGTACGTCGCCGACAGCTTCAACGACCGCGTCGTGAAGGTGGCCGCCGGCGGCGGTCAGACGACCGTACCCACCAGCGGTCTGCTGCACCCGTGGGGGCTGGCCCTCGACGCCGCCGGGAACCTGTACGTCTCGGACTTCGTCAACGACCGCGTCGTCAGGGTGGCGGCGGACGGCAGCGGCCAGACCACCGTCCCGACGAGCGGCCTCTCCCAGCCGACCGGGCTGGCCGTCGACGCCGCCGGGGACCTCTACGTCTCCGACAGCGGCAACAACCGCGTGGTCAGGGTCCCCGCCGACGGCGGCGGCCAGACCACCGTGCCCACCACCGGCCTCAACAGTCCCCTGGGCCTCGCGCTCGACGGCTCCGGCGGCCTGTACGTCGCGGACGGGTTCAACGACCGCGTGGTCCGCGTCCGGCTGGCGGGTGGCGGCCAGACGACGGTCCCCTCCGACGGGCTCAACACCCCGACCGGCCTGGCCTTCCCGCCCCCCGGCGTCCGCCCCGAGGACCCCGAGCGGCCCCGCCCGGGCCCCGCCACGGATCACGGCCCGCACTGATCACGGCACGGCCGCGGCCGGCCTCAGCACCCGGCCCCGGCGGAGTGGGCGTACGGGCTGCGCATGGTCAGGTAGGTGACCTCCAGGTCGGTCTCGAGGTACTCCATGCGGCGTTCCCAGAACGCCCGCAGGTGCGGCAGCGCCAGGTGGGCGTCCAGGTCGGCCTGCGAGCGCCAGGCCTCGTAGAAGACGAAGACGCCGGGACTGTCGCGGTCCTCGTGGAAGTGGTACTCCAGGCAGCCCGGCTCGCGCCGGGTGGGCTCGACGAAGGAGAGCAGGAGCTCCTTCAGCTCGGCGGCGCGGTCGGGCCGCGGCCGGGCGGTGCCGACCAGGGTGACCAGTGGCTGGGTCATGAGAGTCCCCCGTAAAGGTATGGTGATCTTCGTACCTCGACCACGCTAACGATCTCTGAGGTACGATGCAACCCGTACCTACCCGGCGCAGGTCCCGGCGCAGGACCGGCGCAGGTCGGGCCGGACCCGCACCGGGCCCGCACCGGACCCGCGCCCGGACCCGGGCGACCCGGTCGGATCGGATCGTGCAGGAAGGCGGCGCCCCGTGCCCGACGCGGAAGGTCACCCCGACCGGGGTGAGATGGAACTCGGCAAGGTCCTCGCCGCCCTGGCCGATCCGCTCCGGCGGAGCGTCGTCCGGGAGCTCGCGGCCGCCCCCGACGGCACCGCCCGCACCTGCAGTTCGTTCGCCCTGCCCGTCTCGAAGGCGACCGTCACCCACCACTTCCGCGTCCTGCGCGAAGCCGGACTGGTCCGCCAGGTCGACCGGGGCAACAGCCGGATGGCCACCCTGCGCCGCAGCGACATCGAGCAGCGCTTCCCCGGCCTGCTCGCCCTCCTGGCCGCGGAGCCGACGGCCTGAGGCCGTGACCGCCGAGCGCCCCCCGGCCGCTATTCGAATGCCAGTTCCCTCGGGGGCGCGGTCCCCCTGCGACAATGCGCGCGTGAAGATCACCAAGAAGAGGGGTTCCCTCGTCCTGGGAGCCCTGGCGCTCCTCAGCTCCGTGCTGTTCGTCCTGCCGACGACCGCGGCGGCGTACGAGAACTGCGACGAGAACGCCCTCTGCCTCTACGACCAGGACGCCGGCAAGGGCACCCTCGAGAAGCCCGCCGCCCGCTCCCTGCTCTCCATCCCCCTGTCCGTCAACAAGGGCAACTCGACGGCCCGCTCCGTCCACAACAACACCACCTCCTGGCTGTGCCTGTACGCGGACGCCTACTACGGCGGCACCCTCGAAACGGTCGGGCCGCACACGGAGGCCAATCTGCCCGACCTCCCCGGTGAACTGCAGGGTCGGGTCGGCTCGTACAAGCTGGTGCCGTCCAAGGGGCACTGCTTCACCGGGTTCGAACGCTGCGAGCCGGGCAAGCTCTGCGTCTTCGCCGAGGAGCGGGCCCGCGGCGGCATGTACGCGACCGCGTCCTCGCACAACGGATATGCCTCCGTCTGGCACGACCGGGTCCGCTCCGTCGTCAACAACACCTCCCTGTACGCCTGCTTCCATCCCGCGGCCGGCCACACCGGCGGCTGGCGCGACGCCAACGGCACCTCCTACGGGGCCTACAAGGTGATGCCGGGCGACAGCACCACCCTCCCCGCGCCGTTCGCCAAGTCCTTCCGCTCCCACAAGCTCACCGACAAGGCGGACTGCTCGTGACCACCGACGCCCCCGCGCGGCCCTCAGCCGCCCGCCGCCCCCGTACGCGCCGCCGCGGCCCCGCCGCCGCAGCGGCACTCGCCCTGAGCGCGACCCTGCTGCTCGCCTCCCCCGGAGCGACCAACGCGGCGCCCCCCGAGGAGTCGCTGCTCGACAAGTGGGTGGAGAGCGGACGGTACGCACTGGCCGCCGGCGTGACCTACGTGCGCTACACCGAGCGGGAAACGACCCCCGGACGCCTCGCCAAGCGCGAGCTCAACGTGGTCATCGCCGACCCCGCCCTGGGCGCCACCCGCCTGGAGAGCACGGTGGGCGGTGCCGCCGCCACGGCCGAGACCGTCGCGAGCCAGCTGGCCGCGGTGAAGCCGGAGCGGCCCCTCGCCGGGATCAACGCGAGCTTCTTCAAGCCCGAGCCCCCGCACGGCGGCAGCATCCAGTTCGGCGGCACTGCCGTCCGAGACGGCCAGGTCAACGGCACCGGGTGCCTCAACGGCAACCAGGCCGCCGTCCTCCAGCACGGACTCCCGTACATATCGACGCTCCGGGCGACGGTGACGCTCCAGGTGCTCGACGCCTCCGGGGCCGTCGTCACCGAGCGACTGCTCGACGACGTCAACCGCGACCCCGGCCGCGGCGTCGGCTGCGCCCGGGGGAGCGGCGACGTCAAGAAGGAGATCGCGTACGACCCCACCGACCCCGACGACACGACCACCGTCTTCGTCGACGGGGACGAGCTCGTCGCGTTCAACGACTCGTACGACCTCGCCACCCCCGCGAAGAACCGCGACACCCACGCCGAGGTCACCACCGACGACGAGGCCGGGTACGAGGTGGCGGTCGACGGGGCGGGTACGTTCACGCTCCCCACGGACGGCGGCGGCCAGTGGGTCGAGGGCCGCGGCGGCAAGCACGTCGCCACCGGCGGATTCGTCCTGCAGGCGGTCGGCGCCGACGCCAAGCAGTGGCTGCGGACCCAGCTGACCGCCGGACGCACCCTCCAGCTCAGGAACCAGGTCGAGGACCTGGAGTTCCCCGAGCACCACATCGCGCTCGACGAGTCCGTCGACATCGTCTCCGGCCTGGCGCACCGGCTGCTGGACGACGGCGCCCCCACGGAGAGCAAGACGTGCGCCCGCGCCTACGACAAGAACGGCGCCAAGGTGACCCGCGACGGCGGCCCCGACATCGCGCTCGGCGACCACTGCAAGGACGCGCGCACCGCCCTCGGCACCGACGCCAGGGGCCGTACGGTCATGGCGACCATCTCCGGCCGGCGGGACGTACCCGCCGCCCCGACCGGCTACTCCGACCTGTCAGGCGTCGACGGCGCGTTCCTGCCCGAGTTCGCCGGCATCCTCAAGCTTCCGGAGCTCGGCGTGATCGACGCCATCAACCTCGACGGCGGCGGCTCGACCACCCTGTACACCGAGTCCAAGCGGCAGACGGGCATGACCGACATCGCCAAGCAGCCGGACGGCACCTACCGGCGCGTGGAACGCCCCGTGGCCGACGCCGTCTACCTCACCCGAGGCGGCTACGCCGTCCCCGGCGGCTCCCTGCCGTAGGACGGGAGGCGGGGCGGGCGCGCGCCGGATCCCACCGCCGCCCGCCCGTCGCGCAGGCGACGGCCAGGGGGGTGGGCGAGCTGCCGGCCCATCCGGCCGCACCGTCTGCCGGGCGCCTTGGCCACGGCCTGGCTGCGCGGCCTCCCGGGCCTGCTCGCGGCCGCCCTGCGCCAGGAACCCGACGTCCCCCCGAGGCACCGCCGGCAGGCGCATGATGACGGTATGACCGAAAGCGACGACTTCCTGACATGGGTCCGCACCGAGCTGTACGAGGCGGAGGCCGCCCTGCACGACGGCGATCCGGCCCCTCGACGGAGGCTGTGGTCGGGGCAGGAGCCGGTCAGCGTGTTCGGAGCCTGGCGCGACGCCACCGGCCGGCAGGACGTCGACCGGCTCTTCGGCGGCCTCGCCGAACGGTTCGCGGACTGCACCTCCTACGCCTTCGAGCTGCTGGCCCACGACGTCATCGGGGACATGGCCTACACGGTGGGCCTGGAACACACCGCCACCTCCGTCGACGGAGAGCCGCGGAGCTACACCCTCCGGGTCACCCAGGTGTACCGCCGCGAGGGCGGCGCGTGGCGTGTGGCGCACCGCCACGCCGACACGGTCGACGGGTGACACCGCACGCCGCGGGCGCCGCGGACCCACGGCCCGGACGGGTGGTGGTGAGCGTCACCGCCCGGACCGGCCGCGCGGCAGTCAGTGGAAGGGGTTGACGACGTTCCGCCGTGGGTCTGCACCCGCTGTGACGGCGGCCCGGCGGCGGTGCACCCGGACGGCGTGACGAACGCGACCGGATCACCGTGGTTCCTCTGGCCGGGGACCGTCTTGACGCGGGGAAACGTAGCGAGATGCACTGAATGCCTGGCACCCGCCTGTTCAGGCGGGTGGCGGTGGGGGGATCTCTGTGCACGGGGGTGGGGGAGTGGGGCTTCGGCGTGTGCGCGCTGTCGCTGTCCGGGTGGCCTGTGCCTTTCGCGCCGCGCACCTGCTGTTCGCGGGCAGCGTGGTGGTCGCGGGGCCGTTCGACGCGCGCGCGGCCGGTCTGTACGCCGTCCTGTGCGCCGTCAGCGCGGTCGTGTACGGGCCGGCCCTCGTGCGCGGCCGGCTGCGTCCCGCGCCGATGTGGGCCGACGTCCTGCTGACGGGCTGTCTGCTGCCCGGGGCGGGCGTCGCCGTGCTGGGGGAGGGCCCGGCGGTGACACCCCACGGCTGGCTGATGGTGCCGGCGCTGTCGGCCGCCGCGGCCGCCGTCGTCGTACTCGGCCGGCGCGGCACCGCCGTCGCGGTCGTACTGCTGCTCGCCACCTCCGGGGCCCTGTACCGGGCCGTACCCGGCTCCGACCCGGAGGAACTCCTCGCCCACGGGGCCGCGCTCCTCCAGTGCGTGGCCATGGCCGCCGCGGCATGGTGGTACCTGCACCGGCAGGGGGTCTCGCTGGACGCCGCCCAGGAGCGGGCCGTCGTCGCCGAGGCGGCCCGGGCCCGGCAGGCCGAACGGGCCGCCCACCACGCGGCGCTGCACGACACGGTGCTCGCCACCCTCTCCACGATCGCCGCCGGCCGGGTCGACGCCAACGCGCAGGCGGTGCGCGACCGTTGCGCGCGCGAAGCGGCCTACCTGCGGCGGCTGGTCCAGCTCGACGAGGGCACGCACCGCCGGTCGGCCACCGCACCCGCCGGCGTGACCGGCGCGGGTACGGCCCTGGAGGAGGTCGTCCGCTCCGCCGAAGGACTCGGGCTGACCGTCAGGACGCAGTACCACGCCGTACCGGACGTGCCCGCCGACGTCGCCGAGGCCCTCGCCGCGGCGGTGCGCGAGGCACTGAACAACGTGCGCAGACACGCCGGCACCTCCGCGGCCTACTGCACGGTCATGGGACGGGCCGGGGGAGTGGCGGTCACCGTGGCCGACCGCGGTGTCGGCTTCGACCCCTCCGACGCCGCCGCCCTCCTCACGGCCGGTACGGGGCTGCGGCGCTCCGTGCACGGCCGGATGGCCGCGGTCGGCGGCACCGCGGAGGTCGACAGCCGCCGCGGCGAGGGGACCGTCGTCGAACTGCGGTGGCCGGCGTGATCGACGTCGCGGTGGTGGACGACGACCGCATGCTCCTCGACGGGCTGCGCTCCTGGCTGTCCGGACAGCGGCGGCTGCGCCTGGTCGGAACCGCCGCCACGGTGGACGAACTGCTCGCCGGGCCGGCGCGGACCGCCCGGGTGGTGCTCCTCGACCTCGTCCTGCGCGACGGCTCCGTACCCGAGGCGAACGTACGGCGGGTCCGGGAGGCGGGAAGCCGCGTCCTGGTCATCAGCACGGTGGCCGACCGCGCCAGGGTCGTGGCGGCGGTGGCGGCAGGAGCGGACGGCTACCTCACCAAGGACCACGCGCTCGACACGCTCGTCGAGGCCGTCGAGACGGTCGCCGCCGGCGGCACGGCGCACTCCCCGGAACTCGCCTTCGCCTGGTTCAGCGACACCGGCCCGTGCCGCCCGCGACTGGCACCGCGCGAGCTGCAGGTACTGCGCGACTACGCCTCCGGCCTGACGCTGAAGGCGACCGCGCGGCGGGCGGGCATCAGCGTCAACACCGCGAAGTACTACCTGGACCAGGTCAAGGAGAAGTACCGGCAGGTGGGCCGCCCCGCCTACACGAAGGTCGACCTGGCCCGCCGAGCCCACGAGGACGGCTTCCACACCTGAGGCCCCCACCCGCGCTGCGGCACCGCCCCGGGCACGGCACCGCCGGGCAGCCCGGCGCCGTCCCGGGGGCGCCCGACCCGGGTCCGCCGCGCCGCGTTCAGCACCCCGCCCCTACGGGGCCGTCCCACGCCGTCTCGTAGTACCGGACCCGCTCGTCCGCGCCGGCCGGCCGCATGCCGGCCGCGGCCATCACGCGTTGCGACGCCACGTTGTCGTGGTCGGCGTCGCCCCGCACGCGCCTGAAGCCGCGCTCGCGCGCGTACGCCAGGAGCGCGCGCAAGGCCTCGGAGGCGTAGCCGGATCCACGGGCCGAAGGCGCCAGCCCGTAACCGATCGTGACGGTGCCGGCCTCGTCGGCGGGGCCGTGGAACTCCGCGCCGCCGATCGCGCACCCGTCGTCGAGGCGGCGGATCTCGAAGGCGCCGGGATGCCGGCCGGCTCCGTCCTCCGCGCAGGCGCGCAGGAAGCGCCGCGCCGCGGACACGTCCCCGTCCGTCGGGTACCCGGGTGCCCGACGCCCACCGCCACCCCCGGCCACCAGCTCCTCCGCCTCCGCCACCGTCAGCCGGTGGAGCAGGAGGCGCTCCGTCACGAGATCACCGGTCACACGCTCGCTCATGGACAGGGGTCTACCCGCGCCGCGCACCGCCCGCACCGGAATTGTTTGACATGGAGTGCACTCCAATACCTAGCGTCGTGGGCACAAGGCGGTTCGAATCCCGGAGGCAGCAACATGACCGATTTCCCCGTCCGTCACCTGGGTGGACTCGCGGTGTCAGCGCAGGGCCTGGGCTGTATGGGCATGAGCCACGCCTACGGCGACTCGGACGACGCCGAGTCGATCGCGACCCTGCACCGCGCGCTCGACCTCGGGGTGTCCTTCTGGGACACGGCCGACTTCTACGGCGCCGGCCACAACGAGGAACTGATCGGGCGGGCCCTCGCCGGCCGCCGCGAAGAGGTGGTCCTGGCCACCAAGTTCGGCTTCGCCAACCGCCTGGGCGAGCCCGCCCGCGTGCGTGGTGACGCCGCCTACGTCCGGGAGGCGTGCGAGGCCTCGCTGCGCCGGCTCGGCACCGACCACATCGACCTCTACTACCTGCACCGGGTCGATCCGAGCGTGCCGATCGAGGAGACCGTCGGTGCCATGGCCGAACTGGTCCGGGCCGGCAAGGTCCGCCACCTCGGCCTGTCCGAGGCGGGCGCGGACACCATCCGGCGCGCGCACGCCGTCCACCCGATCGCGGCACTGCAGAGCGAGTGGTCCCTGTGGACCCGCGACCTGGAGGCGGAGATCGCCCCCGTATGCCGCGAGCTCGGCATCGGCCTGGTCCCGTTCTCCCCGCTGGGGCGCGGCTTCCTGACGGGCCGTTACGGCTCCCTCGCCGCGCTGGCGGAGAACGACATGCGGCGCGGCCAGCCCCGCTTCGCCGACGGCAACCTCGAACGGAACCTGGCGGTCGTCGCGAAGCTCGACGAGCTGGCCGCCGCGAAGGGCGTCACCGCGGGACAGCTGGCACTGGCCTGGGTGCAGTACCGCGGTGACGACGTCGTGCCGATCCCCGGCACCCGGCGGCAGCGGTACCTGGAGGAGAACGTCGCGGCCCTGGCCGTCGAACTGTCGGCCGACGAGCTCGCCGCCGTGGAGGCGGCCGTCCCCGCCGACGGGATCGCGGGCGCCCGCTACGACGAGACCAGCCTGACCCTCGTCAACCACTGACCCCGGGACGTCCAGACCGTCCAGGCCGTCCCGGGAGCCCGGCCCGCCCCGTCCCGTCCCCGGCGGGGCGGGCGAGGCGGCTGGGCCACCAGGCCCGCGGGCCGATGTCGACCACGAGGGCGGGGACGAGCAGGGAGCGCACCACGAGGGTGTCCAGCAGCACGCCGAAGGCGACGATGAAGGCGATCTGGACCATGAAGGCGAGCGGGATCACCATCAGGGCCGCGAAGGTCGCCGCGAGGACCACCCCCGCGGAGGTGATGACGCCGCCGGTGGTGGTCAGCCCGCGCAGCACCCCGCGGCGGGTGCCGTGGGTGAGGGTCTCCTCCCGCACCCGGGACATCAGGAAGATGTTGTAGTCGACCCCGAGCGCGACCAGGAACACGAACCCGTAGAGCGGCACGGACGCGTCGGTCCCGCCGAAGCCGAGCAGGTCCTCGAAGACCAGCGCCGAGACGCCGAGGGTCGCGGCGAAGTTCAGCGCGACCGTCGCCACCAGCAGCACGGGCACGACGAGCGACCGCAGCAGCAGGACGAGGATCAGCAGGATGATGCCGAGGACGACCGGCACGATCACGGTCCGGTCCCGGGCGGCGGTCGCCTGCGTGTCGTACTGCTGCGCCGTGTACCCGCCGACCAGGGCCCCGGCACCCTCGACGGCGTGCAGCCGCTGCCGCAGCCGCTGGACGGTGTCCTTGGCGGCGTCGCCGTCCGCGGCCGCCGCCAGCACCGCGTCGATCCGCACCCGGCCGTCGACGACCAGCGGCGCGCCGGGCCCGGGCCGCCCCGAGGCGGTCACCGGGGCGGCCGAGGCGACGCCGTCGGTGTCCTCGGCCGCCGCCGTCACCTCGGCCGCCCTGTCCGCATCGGCGATGATCACCGTCGGGTTCCCGGAGCCGCCCGGGAAGTGCCGGCCCAGCGTGCGCTGGGCGCCGACCGAGGGCGCGTCGTTGACGAAGACCTCGTCCAGCGGAACCCCGCCGGCGGACAGGCCGGGCGAGAACGCGGCCAGCACCAGCAGGACCACCGTGGTGGACACCCACACCCGGCGCGGCGCGCGGTCGATCAGCCGGGCCACCCGGGGCCACACCCCCCGGCCGGTCCCCCCGGCGTCCGCGGGTTTCGGCGCGGCCGGCCAGTAGGCGGCCCGGCCGGCGAGCATCAGGACCGCGGGCAGGAACGTGAGGGTGGTCAGCACCGCGCAGACGATGCCGATCGCGCCCACCGGACCCAGGGCGCGGTTGTTCGTCAGGTCGCTGGCGAGCAGGGCGAGCAGGCCCAGCGCCACCGTCGCGGCGCTCGCGGTGATCGCGCCGGCCGAGCGCCGTACCGCCGCCAGCGCCGCGGCCGCCCGGTCCCCGCGTGCCGCGAGCTCCTCCCGGAAGCGGGCGGCCAGGAGCAGGGCGTAGTCGGTCGCCGCGCCGATGACCAGGATCGACAGGATCCCCTGGACCTGTCCGTCCACCCGCACGAGGTCCGCGTCGGCCAGCGCGTACACGACCGCGCAGGCCAGCCCCAGAGCGAAAACGGCGCTCACGATGATCACGAAGGGGAGCAGCACGCTCCGGTAGACCAGCAGCAGGATCAGCAGCACCGCACCGAGCGCCACCCCCAGCAGCAGACCGTCGATGCCCGAGAAGGCGTCCGCCAGGTCGGCCTGGCTGGCGGCAGGCCCGGCGATCCCGGCGCGTGCGTCCGGAACCCCCTCGGCCGCGGCCCGCACCTCGTCCAGCACGGCAGGCAGGTCCTCGCCGAGGTCGGGCGCGAGGGGGACGACCGCCTGCATCGCCTGGCCGTCCTCGGAGACCACCACCGGGGACGGCGTACCGGCCACCCCCGGGCGGCCGGCCAGCGCGCCCACCGCACGCGAGGCGGCCAGCTGCTGCGCGGCACCCACCCGCCCGTCGGACGCGGTCCACACCACGACGGCCGGCACGGTCGCGGACCGTTCGAACGCCCTGCGGGCCTCCAGCACCCGGGTGGACTCGGCGCTGCGCGGCAGGAAGGCGGCCTGGTCGTTGGTGGCGACCTCGCCCAGCCTGCCCGCGAACGGACCGAGCGTCCCTCCGATCGCCAGCCACACGAACACGAACACGAGCGCGATCGGTACGGCCGGGCGCAGCCCGCGCGGTCCCCTCACGACATCCCTCCCACCAAGCCCACGAAGCCCACGGAACCCACGAAGCCCGAACGGGCTATGTGTCAGTCATAAAGTATCTCAACCATCGAGAGATCTTATGCTGAGCTCATGCGCCGCGCCGATCTCACCCCCAGCACACCCCCGCCCGAGGATCCGACCGGACTCCAGTCCTTCGCCGTGCTGCTGCGCCGCATGAACGCGGAGTTCAACCGCATCGCCCAGGAGTTCGCGCAGGCCCAGGGCCTCCACCTCACCGACGTCCAGGCCCTGATCGCCATCCTCGACGCCGACCAGGACGACGCCGAGCCCGGTCCGATGACCCCTGGCAGGCTCCGCAAGCACATGAACCTCACCTCCGGCGCCATGACCGCCTGCCTGGACCGGCTGGAGCGGGCGGGCCACATCCGCCGGGTGCGCGCCGAGGACGACCGCCGCGTGGTCCACCTGCACTACGCGCAGGCAGGCCGGGCCGTGGCCCGCGAGTACTTCCGCCCCCTCGCCCGCGCCACCGACGCCGCCCGCGGCCGGTTCACCGCCGACGAACTGGGCACCGTGGTCCGCTTCCTCGCGGAGCTGAACCGCCAGCTGGGACTGGTACGCCGCTGACGCCGGGCGGTCAGGCCCGGGCGGCGGCCTCGTAGTGGTCGGCGTACGCCTGGAGGTGGGGAGCGAGCCGCCCCTCGGCACCGCTGGAGTTGAGCCGCATCCACAGCTCGTTCTCCACCACGAACCGGTACGCGAACTCCTCGAAGGAGTCGGCGCACCGTATCAGCGAGCCGGCCGCCGCGGCCCGGAACTCCGCGACCCGCTCCCCGTCGGCTTCGGCGTCGGCCCACGCCCAGGCGGACTCCAGCTCGATGTGCGAGCACACCACGAAAGCCTCGCCGGACGGCCGCAGGTACAGGTACCAGATGACGCAGTCCTGCTGGTCCCGCAGGAATCGGACGAGGCGGGCCCCCTCCTCGGCCGGGCTGCGCAGCGCACCGGACAGATCGCTCCAACAGGCCGTCACCGACACCTCGTCGAAAGCGCGGCAGAGCCGCTCGCTGCCGTAGAACTCCGCGAAGTCCGCGGGCAGGACGAGCCCGGCCGCCGTCAGTTCCCGTGCGAGCGCCGCCAGATGCGGGCCGTGCTCCGAGGGCGCGGCGGACGGCGCGGTTTCCTCACCGCCCAACCAGCCGAAGCGGCCGTCGAGTCCCACCGCGTCCAGCGACGGCAGGCCGTCCATCGGGTACACCTCGTACGTGGAGTCGCAGGGCCGGTACCGACCCAGGTCGGTGGCGCACCAGCCGGTCGGGAAGCGGACGGAGGCGGCGTCGGAGACGGCAGCGGACATGGGAACCCCTCGAGGCGGATCAGGACTGCGTTACCCCTCCATCCTGCCGACCGGCACTGACAACGCCCGCCGGTGCCACACTGGCAGGGTGACGGACAACGGACGGGGGACGGCCCGGCGCCTGGAACGAGCCATCCTGGAACTGCTGGAGCGCCGCGGCCCCGACGCGTCGATCTGCCCCTCCGACGCCGCGCGCGCGGCGTACGAGGGCGAGGGCGACGGCTGGCGCGCGCTCATGGAACCCGCCCGCCGCGCCGCCCGGCGCCTGGTGGCGGCCGGCGAGGTGGAGATCACCCAGGGCGGCCACCCCGTCGACCCGACGGGCGTACGCGGCCCGATCCGCATCCGCCGGGCCCGCTGACCTCCGGCGCCGCCGTCACCTGCCGCCCGTCACCCCACAGCCCGTCAACCCACCGCCCGTCACCCGCCGCGTTCGGAGCCTCCGCGGATCTGCTCCTGAGTGACGACCTGGATCTCGCCGGTCGCCTCGTTGCGGACCCGGTACACCGCGTGCGGGCCTTCGTCGCGGACCTCCTCGACCCGCCCGGTCTGCAGACCGGGCCGCCCGTCGCGGTAGGTGACCCGCTCGTTCTCGCCGTACGACATGCTGCCTCCACTCGAACCACGGCCGCGCGCCGCGCGCACCGTTCCGGCCGGCACTCCGCCCCCACCGCGGCCCGGCCGCCGCGGATGGCCCCTACCCCGCCCGCAGCCCGTCACGCACGGGCTCCGCCCACGGCCGCGGCGGACGAAGGAACCCGCGCCACCCGCGAATGACCCTGCGGCCCGCGGGCAGGCGCACCCACCAGGACCCCGTCACCCGTACCGTCACCCGTCACCCGTCCCGCCCCCACCCCGACACCGGAACCGGAAGGCGCTCCCATGACCCACCTGCCCGGACACCACGAGTCGTACTGGATGGAGAGCGCCCCGGCCACCGGCGTCCACCCCACCCTGGCCGGCGACCTCGACGTGGACGTCGCCGTGGTCGGCGCGGGCATCGCCGGGATCTGCACCGCCTGGGAACTCGCCCGCGCCGGACACGGCGTCGCCCTCGTCGAAGCGGACCGCGTGGCCGCCGGCGTCACCGGCTACACCACGGCCAAGCTCTCCGCCCAGCACGGGCTCCGGTACGCCAGGATCGAACGCACCTTCGGTGCCGAGGGCGCCAAGCTGTACGCCACCTCCCAGCAGGAAGCGGTCGAACACGTGGCCGCCGTCTCGGCCGAACTGGGCATCGACTGCGAACTGGAACGCGTGCCGGGCTACGCCTACGCCGAGTCCGCCGACGCGGTGGAGGAACTGGAGGCCGAGGCGCGGGCGGCGCGCGACGCCGGCCTCCCCGCCTCCTTCGTCACCGCCACCGACCTGCCGTACCCCGTGGCGGGCGCCGTACGCGTCGACCGGCAGGCCCAGTTCCACCCGCGCAAGTACCTCCTCGCGCTGATCGACGACCTCGTGCGCAACGGCGGACAGGTCTACGAACGCACCCGCGTCACGGAACTCCACGAGGGCACACCGGTCCGGCTGACCACCGAGGCCGGCCACCGGATCACGGCCCGCCACGTCGTCGTCGCCACGCACTACCCGGTCTTCGACCGCGCCATGCTCTTCGCCCGCCTCGAACCGACGCGCGAACTGGTCCTCGCGGCCGAGATCCCCGCCGACCGGGCACCCCGCGGCATCTACATCACCCAGGAGCAGAACACCCGCTCGGTGCGCACCGCCCCGTACGGCGACGGCCGGCGCCTGCTCATCGTCACCGGAGAGCACTTCACCCCGGGCACCGCCGACGTCGTCGAGGGCTACGGGAAGCTCGCCGCCTGGACCCGGGACCGCTTCCCCGACGCCCGCTTCACCCACCGCTGGGCGGCCCAGGACAACACCCCCACGGACAAGGTGCCCTTCGTGGGCCGGTTCCACCCCGGGACCGACCACGTTCACGTGGCGACG
Source organism: Streptomyces sp. NPDC012888 (assembly GCF_042900645.1). Lineage (NCBI taxonomy): Bacteria > Bacillati > Actinomycetota > Actinomycetes > Kitasatosporales > Streptomycetaceae > Streptomyces > Streptomyces sp. NPDC012888. Next base: position 188,579 of record NZ_JBIBBM010000018.1, read on the forward strand.
GGCTTCGGGGGATGGGGCATGAGCAGCGGTGTCATGTCCGGCCGGCTGCTGGCGGCCCGGATCGCCGGGGACCGGCTGCCCTGGGCCGACCTGTACGACCCCGGGCGCCTGCACCTGCGCGAGGCCCCCGCGCTGCTGAAGGCGCAGGCGTCCGTCGCCCGGCACTTCGTCGGGGACCGGCTCCGTCCCAGCCACGCCGACGCCGTCGAGGACGTCGAGCCCGGCTCCGGGGCGCTCGTCCGCATCGGAGGGCACCGCTGCGCGGTCTACCGCGACCCGGAGGGCGTCGTCACCGCGGTGTCCGCGCGCTGCACCCACCTGGGCTGCCTCGTGCAGTTCAACAACGCCGAACGCGCCTGGGAATGCCCCTGCCACGGCTCCCGCTTCGACACCGACGGCTCGGTCATCCACGGCCCCGCCACCCGCCCCCTGGAACCGCGCCCGCTCCCGCCCGCCACCGACGGGTGACCGGTACCGAGCCGTCCGCCGCCGGGCCCGCCGCCCCAGGGAGCGGGCCCGGGCGTGGCACAGTGGTCACATGTGCGGCCGTTACGCCTCCTCACGCGCCCCCGAGGACCTCGCGGGCCTGTTCGACGCCGCCCTCGACCCGTCCCACGGCTCGCCCGGCCCCTCCTGGAACGTGGCTCCCACGGACGACGTGTGGGCGGTGTGGGAGCGCCTCGACCCCGGCACCGGAGAGCTGGTCCGGCGACTGCGGTCGGTGCGGTGGGGGCTGGTGCCGTCCTGGGCCAAGGACCCGTCCGTGGGTGCGCGGATGATCAACGCCCGGGTGGAGACCGCGCACGAGAAGCCCGCCTACCGCAAGGCGTTCGTCCGGCGCCGCTGCCTGCTGCCGGCCGACGGGTTCTACGAGTGGGTGGCCGTACCGGCGAGCGGGACGGCGAAGGCCTACAAGCAGCCCTACTTCATCCGCCCGGAGGACCGGGGCGTGATGGCGATGGCCGGCCTGTTCGAGCACTGGCGCGACCCCGCGGTCGCCGACGACGACGATCCCGCGGCCTGGCTGACCACGGCCACCGTACTCACCACCGAAGCCACCGACGCGGCCGGCCGCATCCACCCCCGCATGCCCCTGGCCCTCCACCCCGGTGACTTCGCCACCTGGCTCGACCCCACCCACCAGGACACCGCCGACCTGCGGGCCCTCCTCCACACGCCCGCCGACGGCCGGCTCACCGCGACCGCGGTCACCACCGCCGTCAACAACGTCCGCAACGACGGCCCCCACCTCCTCGACCCCGCCCCCGCCCCCGCCCCGTGACGACCGGCACGGCGGCCCGCCAGGCGCCATCCACCCGTCACGCGGCCGGCCGCGGGCCCCTGCCCGGCGGGTGGAGGCGGGCGGACAGGAACGCGAGGATCTCGTCGCGGGCCCGGAGCGTCGGGTGGCCGGCCTCGTCGACCAGGTGGGCCGTGACCACGCTGTGCGGGGTGCCGACCAGCTCGGCGAAGAACGGCGGCGGTGCCGGGTTGGCGGCGGCGTCCGGGAGGACGCGCCCGTCGAACGCGTCGCCGAGCAGCGCGCGGTAGGCGGCGAACCGCGCTCCCGTGCACCACCGGTCGCCCTCGAAGCGGTACGCCAGCACGGTGAGCCCGTCGCGGGCGAGCCGCTCGCGCACCGCGCGCGCGTCCGCCGCGTCGAGTTCGAGCCCGGCGGGGTCGTCGAGCGGCAGGGACGGGTGGTTGACCACCGGGGCGACGACCGCCGGCTCCAGGGCCATGGTGAGGGCGAAGTTGCCGGTGAAGCACAGGCCGATCGCCCCGACCCCCGGCCCTGAGCACTCGCCGTGCGCCTGCCGCGCCAGGCCGCGCAGCCAGACCGTCACCGGGCTGGTGCCACCCCCCGCGAAGGCGCGGAACTCCGCGCTGACACAGGCGCGGCGTACCACCTCCCGGCCGCCCTCGACGGTCGGGAAGGCCCCGTCCGTCCCGAACAGGGAGGGCACGTGGACGGTGAACCCCGCGTCCCGCACCCAGCGCGCGAGCCGCAGCACGTCGGGACTGATGCCCGGCATCTCCGGCAGCACCACGACCGCGGGCCCGGCCCCGGCCACGTACACCGTCTTCTCCACCCCCTCCACGGCCACGCTGCGGCGGGTGAAGTCGGTGATCGGGTCGTCAACGCTCATGGGGACACCCTCGCGCCGGGACCCGCCGCCGGATGAGGGGCGGGATCGCCGGATCCGGGGGTAATCTCGCCACACGCGAACGGGGACGGGGCGGCGGGGGAGGCGCAGGAGATGGCGGCGGAGGGCGGCGGCACGGGGCCGGGCACCGGGACGGCGGCCGCGCTGCGCGTCGGGGTCCTGGCCTACCCGGGCTGCTTCGCGTCAGAAGTGTTCGGCGTGCCCGACCTGCTGACGATGGCTCAGCACGTCGCCGGGCCGGACGCCCCCGGCTACCGGCTGTCGGTCGTCTCGCCCCGCCGCCGGGTCACCGCCTCCGGCGGCGCCGTCCTGGACGTACGCCCCCTGCGCGACGTCGACGTCTTCGTGGTCCCCGGCTTCGAACTGCCCCCGGACGCGGACCTCGACGCCCGGCTCGCCCGCCTCGCCCCCGAGATCGCGGCGATCCGCGCCCAGGCCGCCGCCGGCACCGCGGTCGTCTCCCTCTGCGTCGGGGCGTTCCTGCTCGCCGCGGCCGGTCTCCTCGACGGCCGCCGGGCCACCACCTCCTGGCTGCACGCCGCCGAACTCGCCAGGCGCTGCCCGAACACCGACGTACGCCCCGACCGGCTGGTCGTCACCGACACCGGCGTCACGACCACGGCCGCCTTCACCGCCATGTACGACTTCGCACTCGACCTCATCCGCCGGCACAGCGGCGCCCGTGTGGCACGCACCACCGCACGGGTGGCCCTCGTGGACGACGCCCGGACCTCCCAGACCCCTTACGCCGACCCCCGGCTCCTGCCGCAGCCCGGCCGGGAGTTCTCCGGGCAGGTCATGCGGCGGCTCGACCAGAACCTCGGCGAACGGTACGACCTCACCGCCCTCGCGGACGCCTTCCAGGTCAGCGCCCGCACGCTGCTGCGCCGCTTCGCCGACGAGACCGGACGCACCCCCCTGGCCCACCTGCAGGCCTCCCGCGTCCGCCGCGCCCGCCACCTCCTGGAGAACACCGACCGCACCGTCGCCGCCATCGCCGCGGCCGTCGGCTACCGCGATCCCGGCACCTTCGCAGCCCTCTTCGCCCGCCACACCGGCCACAGCCCCAGCGCCTACCGCACCGCCTTCGCCCGCCGCGGCCGCCGCCAGGCCCCACCGACGCCGTAGGTCCAGCAGTGCCGTCCGGTCGTCAGGGCGTCGCCCGGCGCGGCTCCGGCGCCAGGCTCACGTGCAGGACGCAGATGTCGTCCCGGCGGGAGTCCGGCCGGACCAGGGCGTCCAGGACGCCGTCCAGGACGCCCGCGTCCTCCGCGCACGCCGCCGCCGTGCGGGCCAGCCGCGCCAGGCCCTCGTCGAGGAGCTGGCCCGGTTCCTCGATCAGGCCGTCCGTGTACAGCAGCAGGTGGTCGCCCGGCAGCAGGCGCAGCGAGGACGCCTCGTAACCGGCGTCGGGCGCCGCGCCCAGCAGGAGGCCCGCGGGAGCCGGAAGGTACTCCGCCTCCCCCCGGCGCAGCAGCAGCAGCGGCGGGTGACCGGCACGTACCCAGGTCAGCACCGAGGTGGCCGGGTCGTAGCGGGCCATGACCATGGTGGCCGTGCTGAAGTTCCGCTCGGGATTGTGCAGCAGCAGGGTGTTGAGCCGGGCCAGGATCGCCGCCAGCGGCATCCCCGTGATCGCCATGCCCTTGGCGGTGAACCGCAGCTGCGCCATGGTGGCCACCGCGTCCAGCCCGTGGCCGGCCACGTCACCGACGACGAGCAGGGCGCTCCCGTCGGGCAGCTCGATGGCGCTGTACCAGTCGCCCCCGACGTTGAGGCCCTCCTGCAGGGGCTGGTACGCCACGTCCACGGTGAGGCCGCCCATGGTCAGCGACTGCTGGGGCAGCGGGAGCAGCGCGTGCTGGAGCCGCGCGGCCAGGTCCCGCTCGGCAGCGAGCACACCCCGCTGGGCCAGGGCGGCGCGCTGGTGCTCCAGCAGCTGCTGCTCCGCCCGCTTGGTCTCGGTGAGGTCCTGGAAGAAGCCGTGGACCTCCACCGGCGCACCCCGCGCGTCGGCCTCCGCCTCCGCGACGATCCGCACGTACCGGACCCCGTCACCCGGAGTGGTGATCCGGAAGGAGTGGTCGGCGGACCCGCCCTCCCGCAGCAGGCGCCGCACGACCTCGCCCAGCGCGGGCAGGTCCTCCCTGACGGCGTGCCCGGGCAGTTCCTCCAGCCCCAGTGGACCGAGCGACCGGTCCCGGCCGAAAACGGTATAGACCTCATCGGACCAGGCGATCTCACCCCGTACCAGGTCCCAGTTCGCCCACCCCATCCGGCCCAGCCGCTGCATCACCATCAGCCTGCGCTGCTCGCGTTCCCCGCTGTCCAGGCGGACCCACGACACGATCAGCCCCGCCTGGCAGGCCGTGGCCCGCACGGCGAAGCGCGACAGCCGGGGGATGCCCGCCACGACCTCCTCGTACTCGAACGGCTCGCCCTCGTAACGGACACCGGTGCGCAGCGTCCTCAGGTACCCGTGCCACAGCTCCGTGCCGGCCACCGTCGGGTACGTCTCCAGCACGCTCAGCCCGACCAGCTCCCGCCCACGGCGCCCCCCGATGTCGAGCGCGTCCGGCGAAGCCGCCGCGACCCGGAAGTCCGACACCGCCCCGTCCGCCCCGAACACCGGCACCAGGTGGATCGCCGAGCCGGGAAGACCGTCGAGCACCTCCTGCACCGCGCCGGCGTCCCGCGGGGCGCCGGCGCCCCCGGCCACCGGCTGCCGGGGCGGCACGGAGCGGCTGACGGAGAAGACGGACCCACCGCCTCCCACGCCCACACCGCACCCATCCGACCCCGGCACTACAGGCTCCTCGCATCAGTCATGGAAACGAGCATTGCACGCATCGACACCCCCCTGATCATTCCCCACGGACCCGCGCCACTCCAGCCCGGAGCAGGACCGCCGCTCCGTGGCCGGAACTCGCAGCCCGCAAGCCCGAGCCGTCGCGGAAACCGCCCCGGGGCCGCGCCCCGGGCCGCCCACGGCCTCGGCTCGGATCCGTGCCGGACCTGCCGCGGACCCGCTGCGGCGGACCGGGAAGGCCTGCCATCATGGGGCGGGCTGTCGCGGCACGAGACGCCCGTCACCGGACCGGGGGGTGCGTTGGAGGCCGGAGAAGTGCTCGGCGAACGGTACCTGCTGACCCGGCCGCTGGGCGCCGGCGGCCACGGCGAGGTCTGGCAGGCCCAGGACCGGGAACTGTCCCGCCCGGTCGCCCTCAAGCTCCTCCGCGCCGACGTGTCGGGCCACGAGGCCGAGAAGCGGTTCCGCAGGGAAGCGGTGATCACCGCCGGGCTGCGGCACCCCGGCCTCGTCGTGGTCCACGACATCGGCCGCGACCACGGGCGCACCTTCATCGTCATGGAACTGCTCGACGGCACGGACCTCGCCCACACCCTGCGCGGCGCCCCGGCGGGCCTCCCCGTCCCCCAGGTCCTGGACGTGGCCCGCCAGGCACTGGAAGCACTGGCCGCCGCACACGACCGCGGCATCGTCCACCGCGACCTGAAACCCGCGAACCTCTTCCTCCAGGAGGACGGGCGCGTGAAGGTCTGCGACTTCGGCATCGCCCACTCCGCCGAGTTCACCAAGGGGCTGACCCCGCCCGACCGCGTCATGGGGACCTTCGACTACCTCGCCCCCGAGCAGTGCCTGGCCGGACGGGTGGACGCGCGCACCGACCTGTACTCCTTCGGCTGCACCCTCTACGCCCTGCTCACCGGAGCACCCCCGTTCGCCGGCGGCCACCCGGCCAGCCGGATGGTGCGCCACGTACAGGAACCGCCCCGCCCCCTCCGCTCGCTGCGCCCCGCCCTCCCCGCGGCCCTGGACGACCTGGTGCTCGCCCTGCTGGCCAAGGACCCGGCGCAGCGCCCTCCCACCGCCCGGGACGTGGTCCGGGCACTGACCCGACCGGACCCGTCGCCCACCCGCTTCACGACCGGCCGCGCGGCCCTTCCGCCCCGCGAAGGGGGACCGCCACGGACGTACGGCCCCGGCCACCTGTTGGCCGGGCGCTACGAGTTCCTGCAGGACATCGGCCTCCGCGGCCCGGGCGACGCCTGGCGCGCGCTCGACCGCCCCCTGGCCCGCGAAGTGACCGTCCGGGTGCTCGACCGGGATGCGTCGGCCCGGCTCGACTGGCGCCGCTTCGACCACCAGACCAGGGTCGGCGCCCGCGTCCCGCACCCGGCACTCGCGGTCGTCCACGACACCGGACGCGAGGCGGGCCGCGCCTACACCGTGGGGGAGTTCGTGGCCGGTGGCGACCTGTACGGCGTCCTCGCCCGGTCGACCGGCGGCCTGCCCCTGCGCGAGGTCTTCGAGCTGTCGTGGCAGATCGCCGACGCCCTGCGGGCGGCCCATGAGGACACCACCGCCCACCTCGGCCTGACCTGGCGGACCGTGCTGCGCCAACCGGACGGCCGGATCAAGATCTGCGACTTCGGCATCACCGCGGCGGGGGGCGCCGACGGCGCCTCGGGCGGCGGCCCCTTCACCGCTCCCGAGCAGTGGCACCGCCCCCCTGGCGACGCGCGGAGCGACCTCTACGCCCTCGGCTGCCTCCTGTACGCACTGCTCACCGCCCACCCGCCGTTCCGCGACGCCGACCCGGACCGGCTGCGCCGCCGCCACCTGACGCAGCCGGCGCCGCCCCTGGGCACGATCCGTCCGGGCCTGCCGCCCGAACTCGCAGAGCTGGCATCGGCGCTGCTGGCCAAGGAGCCGGCCGACCGCCCGTCGGCCACCGACGCACTGGCCGTCCTCGCCCCCCTGAACCCGCCCCGGGGCGAGCAACCGCCGTACCGCGCACCCGTGCGGGGCGAACTCGGCTTGCCGTACCGGGTCACCGGACCCTCGTGGACCCGCGGCTACCACCCGGGCGTCGACTTCCTCGTGCCGACCGGCACGCCCGTCCACGCCGTCGCCGCCGGCCGCGTGGAGTCGGCCGGGTGGGCCGGCTCCTACGGCTACGAGGTCGTCCTGCGGCACCCCGACGGCTTCCACACCCAGTACGCCCACCTGATGTCCCTCTCCGTGCGGGCCGGGCAGCACGTCAGCGCCGGGCAGCGCATCGCCCGCTCCGGCTGCACGGGCAACGCCAGCAGTCCCCACCTCCACTTCGAGGTCCGCACCGGCCCGGGCCCCGGATCCGACGTCGACCCGGTCGCGTACCTCCGCTCCCGCGGCGTGCACCTCGGCTGACGCCGGCGGCCCGCCCCCGGGAACCGTCACCGCCCGTCCCGGCGTCTCCAGTGGTCATGATCACGATCAGCGATGCGCGCGAATCGATGGACGACTGGGAGTCGATCTATCAGGGGTACTTCCTCGGGGAGCACGACGAGACCCTGCTGCAGTGCGTGGAACGGCTCGCCGGGGCGCGCGCCGCCCGGCCGGGCGATCCGGACGTGACGGCGTTCTACACGCTGGGCCTGGTGTGGACGTACGCCCACGCGGCGCGCGACGCGGATCCGGAGGTGGCACGGCGGGTGGTGGCGGCCCTGACCGCCACCCCGGACCCCGCCGCCGGGCAGGCCGCCTGCCCGCACCCCGCCCACCCGAGCGACGACGGCCCGGACGCGCACCTGGAGACCTTCGAGGTGCTGCTGTCGCTGCTGGCCGGCGAAACCGACTACACCTGGGAGGACCTCGACGGCGACCACGCGGGCGCCCCGGGATCCGCCTGGCACTGCCCCCACAACATCGCGGGCTTCGCCCGCTCGGCCGCCGGCGAGATCGCACGGTACCGCCGCTGGTGACGCGGCCACGCCCGGCCCGCCCCGGCCTGCCCCGGCCCGCCCCACCCATCCAGCCCGCCCCGCCCGACCCGGAGAGGATCCGACAGCCCATGTCCGTGTGGCCTTCGATAGTCGCCGTACTCGGCACCCTGGCGGGTGCCCTGACCGCCGGCGTGCTGCAGCACCGCGCCGCGCACACCGCGCGCGCCGAACAGCGCGCCGACGACCACCGGCAGGACCGGCTCGGCGCCGTCACCGACTTCGCCGCGGCCCTGGACGCGCACCGCTCGGCGATGTTCCACCGGGAGCGCCTCGCCCGTACGGACACCGACGCCCAGCACCGGCTGGAGGCACAGACGAGGTCCCACGACACCCGGGCGGCGATCACCGTGCCGCACGTCCGGCTCAAGGTGCTGGTCCCCGAACTGGGCGGTCAGGCCCAGCGGGCCGCCGACGCCACGTACGCCCTGCGCCACGCCACCGACCGCACCGACCTGGACAGCCGGCGGCACGCGGCGAAGGAAGCCACCGAGGCCTTCGTCGCCGCGGCCGCCGCGCTCCTGAACCCCGACCACCGCTGAGGCGCCCCGCCTGTCACCGCGCGCCGCCCGGGGCGTAGGCCTGGAGGAGCTGGTCGACGGGCGCGAAGTCGTCCGTGAGCGGCCGGGCGTCACCGATCCAGGAGGCGAGGTCACGGCCGCCTGCGGCCTTCCAGCCGGTCCGCCGCGCGTCCAGGGCAGCCTGCAGCGCGCGCAGGTCGGCCGGCCGGTCGGAGGCGAGCACCACCAGATTGCCGCCCTTCGCGGTGGCGGTGCGGTCGAGGCCGATGTCGGCGGCGGCTCCCACGACCGTGACGTGCGCGAACACCTCGCCCAGGGTGGCCACTTCGGCGCGCGCGAAGTCCATCCGGCCGTGGTCGATGAGGTTGGCGACGTACACGCCGTCCCTCCGCAGTACCCGCCGGACGTCGGACATGGCCTCGACCGTGGTGAGGTGCCACGGCACGCTGACACCCCCGAAAGCGTCACCGACGACGAGGTCACGGCTGTCGGTGGCCAGCCGCCGCAGCCCCAGCCTGCCGTCCTCGGCGCGCACGTCGATGCCGGCTTCCGACCCGACACCGAGCCGGTCGCGGTTGAGCCGCACCACCCCGCCGTCGATCTCCGACACGAGGCTGCGCGTCCCGGGCCGGGTGGCCGCGAGGTACCGGGGCAGGCTGAGCCCGCCCCCGCCCAGGTGGTGGGCGGCGAGCGGCTCACCCGCGGGGAACGCGCCGTCGACCACCGCCGCGATCGCGCGCACGTACGTGAACTCCAGGACGGTCGGGTCGTCCACGTCGACGTACGAGTGCCGTACGCCGTCCAGGACGAGGGTGCGGCCGCCCTCCCGGTCGGGGTCCGCCACGACCCGTGCGCAGTGGTACCGGGTCTCGCTGTCGCAGCCGCCCGGGGCGACCGCGGCGGCGAGGCCCCCCGCGGCCACCGCGAGCGCGAGCGCGGGTGTGCCGCGCCACCCGCGGGTGCGCCACTCGACCAGCGCCGAGCCGACCACCAGCAGCGTCCCGAGGCCGATCAGGATGCCGCTGACCGGCAGCCTCGACACCAGCACGAATCCGGTGAGGACCGTGCCGACGATGGCGCCGACCGTCCCGACACCGGACAGCCGGCCGACGACCGTCCCGGTCTCCGCGAGGGTGGTGAGCCGCAGCTTGGTCACGAACGGCGTCACCGCGGACAGCAGCGCCCCCGGCACGAGGATGGTCAGCGACGCGATCAGCAGGAGCAACGCGGGTGCCCACTGCGCGGTCGTGCGCAGCACGGCCGGGGTGAGCGCCACCACCGCACCCGACACCCCCAGCGCGGGCCCGATGAGCCGGCGGGGATCGAGGTGGTCGGCGACGCGCCCACCCAGCCAGGACCCGAAGGCGATCGCGGTGAGCGCGATGCCGATCACCATGGTGCTGGTCTCCAGGGTGAGGCCGAGGTACGGAGCCAGCAGCCGCAGCGCGACGATCTCGACCACCAGGACCGCGGCGGAGGACCCGAACACGAGCACGGCGGCCGCACGGGATCCGAGGCCGCGACCGCCGGGGGTGCTCTCGGCGACGGGTGAGGACGACGATCCGGTCACGTGCGACATCCTCCCACGCGACCACCGTGCCGCGGACGGAAGTTGGGCCCGGCGACAAAAGGAGTTGGACGGACGGCGGCCGGTTGCTAACGTGCGGAGCACCGTGACAGAACCCGAGGAGGTGGCACCCCATGAACGATGTATCGAGGTGGGCGCTCCCTCCTTCCGTCACGGTGTGCGACTGACCCAGGTGTCGTCGGGAGCTCCTCTGCAACCAGGCGTTTCCCGAAAGGCGACAACCATGAACGCAGTGACGGTCGGCCGCGTGGCCGAGAACCAGTGGCAGGCCGAACTCGACGGCCGCACCGTCGGCTACGCCGACGTCTCGCGGCGACCCGACGGACGGGCCTTCGTCAGCATCGACGTGTGGCAGGACCTGGCCTTCGGCCGGCTCGCCGACGCCATACTGGCGGACCTGCCCACCCCCCTGCACACCCTGGTCGGCGAGGGCGACTCCGACCTGATGTCCCGCTGGGAGCGGGCCGGCTTCACGCCCGGGCGCCGCGAGTGGGAGTACGTCCTGCCCACCGACCCGCGCGCGACGGGGCTCGAGGCGTCCCCGCCGGCCGCGGGCGTGACGATCCTGCCCGGCGAGGCGGCGGACCAGAGCCTGCTGTGCGCGCTGCACCACGCGATCCGCGAGGAGGTCGACGCCACCGTCGGCTGGCGGACCATGCCGGCCGAGGTCCTGCCCCGTCCGTCGGCGACGCGAACGCCCGGGGACCCGTCGAAGTACGCGGTGGCCGTCCGGGACGGCGCGTACGTGGGTCTGGTCCGGGTGGCGCCCGTCCCCCGCAGAGCACGGATCGGGCTGGTCGCGGTACTGGCCGGCCACCAGCGGCAGGGCGTGGGACGGGCGTTGCTCGCCCATGCGTCTGGCACGCTGTACCGCGCGGGGACCGACTCGGCGTGGGCCGAGGTCGACGCATCCAACACCGCCGCGATCACCCTGTTCGAGCGCGTCGGAGCCCGGCGGACCGGCGGCAACGTGGAACTGGTCCGCCCCTGACCGCTCCCCGCCCCGGCACCCCGACACCCCACCGACCCACCGACCCATCCGAGGAACGAGGAACATTGACGAAAACGCCGAACGGCCTGGAAGTCGAGGGCACCGTAGCCGAGTGCCTGCGCAACGCCAACTTCAAGGTGGAGCTGCAGAACGGGCACCAGGTGCTCGCGCACATCAGCGGGAAGATCCGGAAGCACCGCATCAAGATCCTCCCGTTCGACCGGGTCCTGGTCGAGCTCAGCCCGTACGACCTGACCCGCGGCCGGATCCTGTACCGGTACCGCACCTGAGCCGCGGCCGGGCGGCACGGCTCGCAGCCGTGAGGGACCCGTCGTCCGGGAGGTAGGGGGCGGGGGCGGGGGCGGGGGGACGGTCTGCGGAGCGATCGCTCCGCCTCCCGCGCCTCCGCCCCGGCCGTCGCGGCGTGCGCGACACCTCGCGGTCTTGTGCGGGACGAACGGCCGTCCGCATACTCACCGGAGCGCGGATTTGTCAGGGACACGCCACCCCTGGCGGACTCGCAGGGCCCACCACCCACCGGGCCCCCACGCTCCGAGGAGGAGACCCGTGAGGAACACGCGCACCTCGTCCCCCATCACCCCCACCACACGCCGCGCCGCGACCGCGGCCGCCGCCGCCGGCCTGCTGGCAGCCGCCCTGCTCGCCGTGCCGACCGCCGAGGCGGCCGCCCCCAGGCCCTACGGCGCGGCCGAACTCGCCGCGCTCGACCGGGCGGTGCTCGGCGCGGACGTCGGCGGCACGGCGTGGTACACGGACGCGGCGAACGGGCGGGTCGTGGTCACGGCCGACAGCACCGTCTCCGAGGCCGCGCTCGCGAAGATCAGGAAGGCGGCGGGCGTGAACGCCGGCGCGCTGCGCATCGAGCGCACCCCCGGGAAGTTCACCCGGCTGCTCGGTCCGGGCGACGCCATCCACGGCGCCGGATACCGCTGTTCGCTCGGCTTCAACGCCGTCAGCGGCAGCACCCGCTACTTCCTGACCGCCGGACACTGCGGCAACGTGGTCAGGACCTGGTACACCAACTCCGCGCAGAGCACCCTCATCGGCCCCACCGTGGGCTCGAGCTTCCCCGGCAACGACTACGCGCTCGTCCGCTACGACAACGCCTCCATCAGCGCGCCCGGCGGCTTCACCCCGGCCAACGCCTACGTGGGCGAACCGGTCAGGCGGAGCGGGTCGACCACGGGCACCAAGAGCGGAACGGTCACCGCACTCGACGCGACCGTCCACTACAGCGGCGGCGGCACGGTCCGCGGCATGATCCAGACCAACGTGTGCGCGGAGCCCGGCGACTCGGGCGGCGCGCTCTACGACGGCACGAAGGCGCTCGGCATCACCTCCGGAGGCAGCGGCAACTGCTCCGTCGGCGGCACGACCTTCTACCAGCCGGTTCCCGAGGTGCTCGCCAAGTACAAGGTCTCGCTGGCCTGACTCCGCCGCATCCCGGCACCACCGGCACCACCGCGCCGCGGGGCCGCCGTACGCCGGCGGCCCCGCGGCAGCCGGTTCAGGCCGGCTGCCGGATCCCCGCCAGGGCGTCCTTGACCTCCTGGACCACGCGGGCCGCGTCCGCCGGGTTGTTCACCACGTCCGTGTGGTTCATGTCCACCACGAGCACCTCGCTGGCCGAGTAGTGCTTGTGCACCCAGTCGTCGTACCCCGACCACAGCGTCCGGTAGTACTCGACGAGGGCCTCGTCCTGTTCGAAGTCGCGTCCGCGCAGCCCGATGCGGTGCATCACCGTCTCGAAGTCGGCCTTGAGGTAGACCATGAGATCGGGCGCCTTGCGGTACGGCAGGCCGTCGATCTCGCGCATCATCTCCGCGAGCAGCCCCTCGTACACCTGCATCTCGAGGGAGCTGATGCGGCCCAGGTCGTGGTTGACCTTGGCGAAGTACCAGTCCTCGTAGATGGACCGGTCGAGGACGTTGTCCCCCCGCTTGTACGCCTCCTTGATCGAGGCGAACCGCGTCTGCAGGAAGTAGAGCTGGAGCAGGAAGGGGTAGCGCTTGGCCTGGATCTCCTCGGGGCACGACGTGTAGAAGAGCGGGAGGATCGGGTTGTCGTCCACGCTCTCGTAGAAGACCTCGCTGCCCAGCTCCGTGGCGAGCAGCTCGGCCACACTCGTCTTGCCGATGCCGATCATGCCTCCGACGCAGATCACGGCCATACCTCACTTCTCCCTGGGTTCTTCTGTTCGCGGGGCGGGTGTTGCCGGCGCTCCACACCACCGAGGTGCACGCCGGCGGTCACGCGATTCCCAGGGATCCGCATGATCGGCGTCACGGGGTCCCGTCCGGGCCGAGGGCCCGCAGCCGCCCTGAAGCTTAAATGATATTCGGCATGCACCCACCAACGCGCCGCCCTGCCCGGCCGACGCCGACGAATGCGGCGTCCGGCTCTGGCCCGGCCTTCGATTCCGCCCCGGAAGTGGCCCGCGACACACCCCTCAAAGGGGTACGACCGGACACGTAAGGTGACATTCGGGTCGGTATCCGGTGAGGCGGCCCACAGGACCCACGTCACATACGACCCGGGACAGTAGCCCTTCCACCCGCCCTGCGCCGCGGTTACCGCCGGTCGGTGCGGTCCGGTCTGCGGTCGTGGCTAGTAGGTGGGGGCGTTGCCAGCGGGGCGGGGGGCTGGCTAACTGGTGTTGTCGCAGA
>NZ_JBIBBM010000019.1:0-50200 GCF_042900645.1 Streptomyces sp. NPDC012888
CGGTGCTTTCCAGGTCTTCGCTCTCGCGTTTCCCTTTCCGGCGGTTCCGACTCTATCAGATCCTTTCGGGCCTGACTCCCAGTCAGCGGGTTTTGCCTTCCGGGCTGTTGGGCCCTTCCGACGAGTTGAGACCTTAGCGGATTCCTTGCCCCCGACCTAATCGGCGGCTGTGTCGTTCGGACACGGATTCCTCATTCGCAAATACGCATGAAAACAAGACGGCAGAGTGCGCCGTTCGTTCGAATGAGTGTTGCGGAATGGCTGTCCGGGGACCGACCGCAGTCGGCGCTCACTTCGGACAACTCGAAGAACCTTACGGATCGCGCACGTCTGTGTCAACTCCCTGCCCGGGCCGCGTCGGCCGGGCCGGCGTCGACGTCGTCGGCAAAGCTGATGCCGTGCTCACGGTCGTCCCCCTACGCTGGTGCCCATGACTACGCATGCGCTCGCGCTCAGCCTTCGCTGGTGGGCCGCCTGACGGCGGCCGACCTTCGACACGAGCACGCATGCGCTCCACGGCCGCCGCCTCGGCGGCCGTTCGTGTTCCTGCCCCTGGGCAGTCGGTCGCCGAGTCACGGCAGCCACCGACGACGACAGGGAGTGGACGGACATGGCAAGGGTCTTCAGCGGGATCAAGCCGACCGGGCATCTGACGCTGGGCAACTATCTCGGGGCGGTGCGGCAGTGGGTCGCGGCGCCCGACGACGGGCTGTTCTGCGTCGTCGACCTGCACGCGCTGACCGTGGAGCACGATCCGGCGCGGGTGCGGCGGCTGAGCCGGCAGGCGGCGACGCTGCTGCTGGCCGCGGGGCTGGACCCGGAGCGGTGCACTCTCTTCGTGCAGAGCCACGTGGACGAGCACACCCGGCTGGCGTACCTGCTGGAGTGCACGGCCTCCGACGGGGAGCTGCGGCGGATGGTGCAGTACCGGGAGAAGGCGGCCAAGGCTCAGACGTCCGGGGAGCAGGTCCGGCTGTCGCTGCTGACGTACCCGGTGCTGATGGCGGCGGACATCCTCGCGTACGAGACGGACGAGGTGCCGGTGGGGGACGACCAGCGGGCGCACGTCGAGCTGGCGCGGGATCTGGCGGTGCGGTTCAACCAGCGGTACGGGCGCACGTTCACCGTGCCGCGGGCCGTGTACCCGGCGGTGGCGGCGCGGGTGATGAACCTGCAGGACCCCGCTTCGAAGATGGGGAAGTCGGACGACAGCGGTCCGGGCGTCGTCTATCTGCTGGACGAGCCGGAGGCCGTGCGGCGGAAGGTGATGCGGGCGGTCACCGACAACGAGGGCGGGGTGGTGTACGACCGGGCCTCCCGGCCGGGGGTGGCGAACCTGCTCGACGTCCTGGCGGCGTGCACCGGTGGGGATCCGGAGCGGCTCGCCGCCGGCTACGAGGGGTACGGGGCGCTGAAGCGGGACGTGGCCGAGGCGGTGGTGGAGGTGCTGCGGCCGGTGCGGGAGCGGCACGCGGAGCTGGCGGCGGATCCCGCGGAGGTGGAGCGGGTGCTGCGGGCGGGGGCGGAGCGGGCCCGGGGCCTGGCCCGGCCGGTGGTGGACCGGGCGTACGGGGCGATCGGGTTGCTGGTGCCCTGAGGAGGGGGTGGCGGGGGCCCCGCGCGGGCGGGGCCCTTCGCGCGTCGGGTCAGCTGTTGCCGCCGGCGAGTTCGCGGCTGCGGTCGCGGGCGGCTTCGAGGGCGGCGATGAGGGCGGCCCGTACGCCGTGCTTCTCCAGCTCGACGATGGCGTTGATGGTGGTCCCGGCGGGGGAGGTGACGGCTTCGCGGAGCTTGACGGGGTGTTCGCCGCTGTCACGGAGCATGACGGCGGCGCCGACGGCTGCCTGGACGATGAGGTCGTGGGCCTGGGCCCGGGGCAGGCCGAGGAGGATGCCGGCGTCGGTCATGGCCTCGACGAGGTAGTAGAAGTACGCGGGGCCGGAGCCGGAGAGGGCGGTGGCGGCGTCCTGCTGGGATTCGGGGACGCGGAGGGTCTTCCCGACGCCGCCGAAGATCTCCTCGGTGTGGGCGAGGTCGGCGGCGGTGGCGTGGCTGCCGGCGGAGATGACGGACATGGCCTCGTCGACGAGGGCGGGGGTGTTCGTCATGACGCGGACGACGGGGGTGCCGGGGGCGAGCCGCTCCTCGAAGAAGGAGGTGGGGATGCCGGCGGCGCCGCTGATGACGAGGCGGTCGGCGGGGACGTGGGGGGCGAGTTCCTCCAGGAGCTTGCCCATGTCCTGCGGCTTGACGGTGAGGATGAGGGTGTCGGCGCGCTTGGCGGCTTCGGCGTTGGTGACGGCTTCGACTCCGTAGCGGGTGCGGAGTTCCTCGGCGCGGTCGGAGCGGCGGGCGGTGACCAGGAGCTTGGAGGCGGGCCAACCGCCGCGGATCATGCCGCTGAGCAGGGCCTCGCCGATCTTGCCGGTACCGAGGACTGCGACTGTCTGGGTCATGCGGGCTCACCTCGCCGAGCGACTGGTACGTGTCGCTTCATCCTTGCACCCGGGGTGGGCCCGGCGAGGGGGTGTCCGGTGGGTGGTCAGGGGGTGCGGCGGCGGAGGGTGGCGGCGCCGAGGGCGAGGACGAGGAGTGCGCAGCCGGCGACGATGAGGACGTCGCGGACGAAGTCGGCGGTCATGTCGGTGTGGGTGAGGACCTGGGTCATGCCGTCGACGGCGTAGGACATGGGGAGGACGTCGGAGACGGCCTCCAGGGCGGGCTGCATGGTGTCGCGGGCGGCGAAGAGGCCGCAGAGGAGCAGCTGGGGGAAGATCACGGCCGGCATGAACTGGACGGCCTGGAACTCGGAGGCCGCGAAGGCGGAGACGAAGAGGCCGAGGGCGGTTCCGAGGAGGGCGTCGAGGAGGGCGACGAGGAGGAGCAGCCAGGGGGAGCCGATGACGTCGAGGCCGAGGACCCAGAGGGCGGTGCCGGTGGCGAGGAGGGACTGGACGACGGCGAGCGCGCCGAAGGCGAGGGCGTAGCCGGCGATGAGGTCGCCTTTGCCGAGGGGCATGGCGAGGAGGCGTTCGAGGGTGCCGGAGGTGCGTTCGCGGAGGGTGGCGATGGAGGTGATGAGGAACATCGTGATGAGCGGGAAGATGCCGAGGAGGCTGGCGCCGATGTTGTCGAAGACGCGCGGGTCGCCGTCGAAGACGTAGCGCAGGAGGGTCAGCATCAGGACGGGGACCAGCAGCATCAGGGCGATGGAGCGGGGGTCGTGGCGGAGCTGGCGCAGGACGCGGGCTGCGGTGGCGGTGGTCCGGGCGGGGTGGATCGCGCGGGTGGTGGTGGCGGTCATCGCTGGGGCTCCCTGGGGGTGGGGGCGTTCGTCCCGGTCGCTTCGGTGGCTGCTGCCGCTTCGGTGGCCTGGTCGACGAGGCGGAGGAAGGCTTCTTCGACGGTGTGGGTGCCGGTGCGGGTCCGGAGGTCGTCGGGGGTGCCGCGGGCGAGGAGGCGGCCCTCGCGCATGAGGAGCAGGTCGTGGCAGCGCTCGGCTTCGTCCATGACGTGGGAGGAGACGAGGAGGGTGGTGCCGCGGGTCCGGGTGAGGGTGTGGAAGAGGTTCCAGAGGTCGCGGCGGAGGACGGGGTCGAGGCCGACGGTGGGTTCGTCGAGGACGAGCAGTTCGGGAGTGCCGAGGAGGGCGACGGCGAGGGAGACCCGGCTGCGCTGGCCGCCGGAGAGGTTGCCGGCGAGGGCGTCCGCGTGGCTGGTGAGGGCGACGTCGGCGATGGCGCGTTCGACGGCGGCGCGGCGGTGGGTGGTGGCGGCGCGGCCGGGGTGGAGGACGGCGGCGAAGTAGTCGAGGTTCTGCCGGACGGTGAGGTCGTCGTAGACGGAGGGGGCCTGGGTGACGTAGCCGATGCGGGAGCGGAGGGCGGGGGCGCCGGCGGGGAGTCCGAGGACGTCGAGGGTGCCGGTGACGTTGGCCTGGGTGCCGACGACGGCGCGCATGAGGGTGGACTTGCCGCAGCCGGAGGGACCGAGGAGTCCGGTGATGCGGCCGCGGGGGACCTCGAAGTCGAGGGCGTCGAGGACGGTGCGGAGGGTGTGGCGTGAGGTGCCGCGGCGGACGGTGAGGGCGCGGGCGTGGACGGCGGTGCCGTCCCGATTATTCATCATGTGATGAATAATGCGCCTGGCGGTGCCGGGGCGTCAACGGGTGCGGGTGCTGTGCGGGTCGGCCCGGGCGGTCTGGGGCTACTTCTTGCGCTTGGCGCGGCGGGCGGCCGGGTTGCCGGTGCGGGCGCTGCGGCGGCGGGCGTAATCGGCGGAGGCCTTCTCGTACTCGGCGCGGCGCAGTGCCTCGCCGGGGGCCTCGCTGAAGCAGCGGAGGAAGTAGGCGATGAGCGAGCCGATGAAGCCGATCATCATCAGGCCCTTGAGGGAGGCCTCGTCGGAGGACGGCGGCCGGCGGCGGGAGAAGGACTCCCAGGTCTTCCAGAAGGCGATGGCGCTGGAGATGGCGAAGAGGACGACGACGGAGGCGGAGAGGAAGGTGCCGACGTTGCCGATCTCCAGGCCTTCGTACGCGAAGCGGAGGAGGTAGGCGCCGAGCACGGCCAGGCAGAGCGTCAGTGCGGCCATGCCGGCGCGGCGCAGGGCGTAGCCGCCGTCGTGGTCCACCCAGGTGGTGCCGAAGTAGCGGATCGGCTCGGGCCGGGGCCCGGGGGTGTGCTCCTTGTCGGCGCCGGTCTCGTGCTCGGACTGGGGTCGCTGCTGCTCTTCGCTCACAGCGGCGATTATCTCCCGGCGGGGCGGGCGGGGCCCGGGGCGTCCGGGTGGCGGACGTCCTGGCGCCGTCAGGCGCAGCGGGAGGCCACGTAGCCGTCGCTGCCGGTCTTGACGTACGCGTCGGAGACGAACTGGCCGTTGCCGATGCAGTCCCAGATGGCGGTGGTGCCGTAGGGGCCGGAGACGGTGGTGCCGGTGGTCTGGCAGTTGATGGTGACCCACGCGTTGTAGGGGAGGACCTTCACCAAGGAATAGCCGGTGCCCGGGCCGCTGCGGACGTTGACGCGGTAGCCCGGCGCGACCGGGTACGACTGGTAGCCCGACTCGGCGGCGAGGGTCGCGGCCCCGCCCGGCTCGTTCTCGACCGTCATGTCTTCCTCCCCCGCCCGGCGGTCCGCCCGGCAACTCGCGCAGGGTAACAGGCTCCGGCCGGATCGCACGGGGTATCGACTAGGCTCCGGCGGGGGTGGTGGGCCATGCGTTCGGTACGCGCGGAGCAGGCCGGATTTCCCGAGTACGCCGGGCAGTACCGGCTCGGATCCGTGCTCGGGTCCGGCGGCATGGGAGTCGTGCACCTGGCCAGTTCCGGCTCCGGCCTGAAGCTGGCGGTGAAGGTGGTGCACGCCGAGCACGCGGTCGATCCGGAGTTCCGGGCGCGGTTCCGGCAGGAGATCGCGGCCGCTCGGCGGGTGAGCGGAGCGTTCACCGCGCCGGTGGTCGACGCCGACGCGGACGCGGAGCGGCCGTGGATGGCCACCCTGTTCATCGACGCCCCGACGCTGGCCGAGCGGGTACGGGAGCGGGTCCTGGACGGGCCGGAGGTCGCGCGGCTGGGGGCCGGGCTGGCCGAGGCTCTGCGGGACATCCATCGGGCCGGGGTGGTGCACCGGGACCTCAAGCCGAGCAACGTGCTGATGGCGGGCGACGGGCCGAAGGTGATCGACTTCGGGATCTCCCGGCCGTACGACAGCGATCTGCGGACCGAGACGGGGAAGCTGATCGGGACGCCGCCGTTCATGGCGCCCGAGCAGTTCCAGCGCCCGAGGGAGGTCGGGCCGGCCGCGGACGTGTTCGCGATGGGGGCGGTGCTGGTGCACGCGGCCACCGGGCGGGGGCCGTTCGACTCCGACAGCCCGTACATCGTGGCGTACCAGGTGGTGCACAGCGAGCCGGACCTGACCGGGGTGCCGGTGCGGCTGGCGCCGGTCATCGCGCGGTGCCTGGCCAAGGAGCCGGCGGAGCGGCCGTCGGCGGACGAGCTGATCGTGGCGCTGCGGGAGGCCGCTTACGCGACGTCGGAGGAGACGCGGGCGTTCATACCGGAGCCGCGGCGGCCGGTGACCGACGTGGCGCCGGTGGTGGCGCCCATGGGGGCGGCTGCGTCCGTGGTGTCAGTCGCGTCCGTGGCGTCCGTGGCGTCCGTCGCGGAGGAGGTGACGCACCGGCGGGTGCCGGGTGGTGGCGGGCCGGGCGGGCCGGGGGCTCGTCGGCGGGGCCGCCGGCGGACGGCACTCGTGCTGGGCGCGGCGCTGGTCCTCGCGGGTACGGGCGTCGGTGGCTACCTGCACTTCCGGCCGGATCCGCAGCCGGGTACGTCCCTGGCGGGCGGGCACGCGAAGCCGGCCGCGGAGGCGTTCGCCCCCTGGGTGGCCCGGCCGGCCGGGCCGGGCGCGGCGAGCCGGCCGCCGGCCTGCTCGTGGGGGGACGGCGCGCTGTACTGCTCCGCTCCGGGGCTGCTCGCCGCCCGGCTGGCGCCCGCCGACGGGGCGAAGGCCTGGGGCGCGGCCGCGGGGCGGGCGGCGCCCGGCAGCCACGGTTCGGCTCCGCTGCACGCCGGCGGGCTGGTGCTCGTCGTCGCGGACGCCGCCGGCGGCGGGGTGCTGCGGGCGCTGGAACCGGCGACCGGTGCCGAGCGGTGGCACAGGGAGCTGCCGCCGGGTGCGCAGCTGGTGCCGGCCGGGGCGCTGGTGCTGGTGGCGGCGGCGGACGGCGGGGTGACGGCGCTCGACGCGGCCGGCGGGGCGGTGCGCTGGTCGAAGCGGCTGGGCGGGCTCGGCTCGATGTGGTCCGCGGGTGCGGAGGGCGGCGGCGCCGTGTTCTCCGTGACGCCCGGCTCCGACGGGGCGTCGACGCGGGTGGCGGCGGTGGCTACGGCGACGGGGGCCGTGCTGTGGCAGTCGCGCGTCCCGGGGCTGGCGGGGCCGGTCGGCGTGGCGCAGGGGGCGCTGCACCTGCTGGTGGAGGACGCCCGGCAGGCGGCCAGGTCGGTGCTGCGGATCGACCTGCGGTCGCGCGAGCCGCGGAGCGTCCCGCTGACGACCCCGCTGGTGCAGGCGCAGGCGGCGGTGGGGGCCGACGGCGTGGTGTACGTGTTCGGGACCTCGGGGGCCCTGGCTGCCGTCGACGGGCGGCGGGAGAGGTGGCGGCTGGAGACGGGTCTGTCGGTCGCGTCCCGGCCGGTGGCGGGGAGCGGCTTCGTGTACCTGACCGCCGTGGACGGGCGTCTGCTGGCGGTGGACGCCGCGACCGGGCGGCCGGCGGGCCAGACGGAGCCGAGGCCGAGTGCCGACGGGGCGGCCTACCAGGGATCCCGTCCCGCACCCGTGGTGGCGGACGGCCGGGTGTTCGCGGGGGCCCCGGACGGGTCGGTCTTCGCGGTGGACGCGGCCGACCCGGCCGGGTGGTGACGACGGCGGCCCGCGCCCCCGACGGCGGGACCCCGCCGGGCGTGTGTGCCGCGGCGGGGTCCGTGGGGTGCCGGGGTGCCGGCCGGCCGTACTGCCGGCCGTACTGCTGCGGGCCGGGCCGGCCGGGCCGTCAGCCGAGCTTGGAGACGTCGCGGACGGCGCCCTTGTCGGCGCTGGTGGCCATCGCCGCGTAGGCGCGGAGCGCGGCGGAGACCTTGCGCTCGCGGTCCTTCGGGGCGTAGACGCCGCCCAGGGCCTCGCGGCGGGCCGCCAGGGTGGCCTCGTCGACGAGGAGCTCGATGGAGCGGTTGGGGATGTCGATCCGGATGCGGTCGCCGTCCTCGACCAGGGCGATGACGCCGCCCGAGGCCGCCTCCGGGGAGGCGTGGCCGATGGACAGGCCCGAGGTGCCGCCGGAGAACCGGCCGTCGGTGATCAGCGCGCAGGTCTTGCCCAGGCCCCGGCCCTTGAGGAACGAGGTCGGGTAGAGCATCTCCTGCATGCCGGGGCCGCCGCGCGGGCCCTCGTAGCGGATGACGACGACGTCGCCGTGCGTGACCTGCTTGGTGAGGATCTTCTCGACGGCCTCGTCCTGGGACTCGCAGACCACGGCCGGGCCCTCGAAGGTCCAGATCGACTCGTCCACGCCGGCGGTCTTCACCACGCAGCCGTCGACCGCGATGTTGCCCTTGAGGACCGCGAGGCCGCCGTCCTTGCTGTAGGCGTGGGTGACGGAGCGGATGCAGCCGTTCTCGGCGTCCAGGTCCAGGGACTCCCAGCGCTCGGACTGCGAGAAGGCGGTGGCGGAGCGCTTGCAGCCGGGGGCGGCGTGCCACAGCTCCATGGCCTCGGGGGTGGCGGTGCCGGAGCGGGCGTCCCACTTCGCCAGCCAGTCGTCGAGGTTGGCCGAGTGGACGGTGTTGACGTTCTTGTTCAGCAGGCCGCCGCGGTGCAGCTCGCCGAGGATGGCGGGGATCCCGCCGGCCCGGTGCACGTCCTCCATGTAGTACGTGCCGCCCGGCGCGACGTTCGGCGCGACCTTGGCCAGGCAGGGCACGCGGCGCGAGACCTCGTCGATGTCCTTGAGGTCGTAGTCGAGGCCGGCCTCCTGGGCCGCGGCCAGCAGGTGGAGGATCGTGTTGGTCGAGCCGCCCATGGCGATGTCGAGGGCCATGGCGTTCTCGAAGGCCTCGCGGGTGGCGATGTTGCGGGGCAGGACGGAGGCGTCGTCCTGCTCGTAGTACCGCTTGGTGATCTCGACGACGGTGCGGCCGGCCTCCTCGTAGAGGGCGCGGCGGGCGGTGTGGGTGGCGAGGACCGAGCCGTTGCCGGGGAGGGCCAGGCCGATGGCCTCGGCGAGGCAGTTCATCGAGTTGGCGGTGAACATGCCGGAACACGAGCCGCAGGTCGGGCAGGCGTTCTCCTCGATGCGGAGGACGTCCTCGTCGGAGACGTTCTCGTTGGAGGCGTCGACCATGGCGTCGATCAGGTCGAGCTTGCGGACGGTGCCGTCGACGAGGGTGGCCTGGCCGGCCTCCATGGGGCCGCCGGAGACGAAGACCACCGGGATGTTCAGGCGCATGGCGGCCATCAGCATGCCGGGGGTGATCTTGTCGCAGTTGGAGATGCAGATCAGGGCGTCGGCGCAGTGCGCCTCGACCATGTACTCGACGCTGTCCGCGATGAGGTCGCGGGAGGGCAGGGAGTAGAGCATGCCGGCGTGGCCCATGGCGATGCCGTCGTCGACCGCGATCGTGTTGAACTCGCGGGGGACGGCGCCGGCGGCCCGGATGGCGTCGGAGACGATGCGGCCGACCGGGGCGAGGTGGGTGTGGCCGGGCACGAACTCGGTGAAGGAGTTGGCCACCGCGATGATGGGCTTGCCGATGTCCTCGCTCGCTACGCCCGAGGCGCGCATAAGGGCGCGGGCGCCCGCCATGTTGCGGCCGTGGGTGACGGTGCGGGACCTCAGCTCGGGCATCGGGTTCAGCTCCCCAGGAGTTACGGATAAGGCTCAGTACGAGGCTACGCCTGCCTACCGGGATACGGACAGGCCGTCCGGATGCCGGGACGGGCGGGTCATTTCGTGGTCAGGCGCCGGTCAGGTAGCGCTGGAGGGTCGGCGCGACCATTTCCACGATGTCCTCCGGGTCGGCGGAGGCCAGGGGTTCCACCCGTACGACGTACCTGAGGATCGCGATGCCGACCATGTGGGAGGCGGCGAGCTCGGCGCGGAAGGTGGGGTCGGGTACGTCGAGGTCGGCCGCGACGCGCCCCAGGACCCGGCGCAGCACGAGCCGGCGGAGCACCGCGGCGGCGGCCTCGTGGGTGAGGGCGGACCGGATCACGGCGAGCAGCGGGGCGCGGGTGACCGGGTTCTCCCAGACGGAGAGGAAGTAGCGCGCCAGGCGCTCGCCGATGCCGTCGGGGCCCTCGCCGAGGACGGCGGGGACGACCAGGGCCGGCTCCATGCTCATCTCGATGGCGGCCGCGAAGAGGTCGTCCTTGGTGCCGAAGTAGTGGTGGACCAGGGCCGGGTCCACGCCGGCGGTCTTGGCGACGCCGCGGACGGAGGTCTTGTCGTAGCCGCGGGCCGCGAACTCGGTGCGGGCGGCGAGGCGGATGCGCTCCTGGGTGCTGGGGCCGTCCTCGGCCTCGTCGCGGGGCGGGCGGCCGGGGCCCCGGCGGCGCCGGGGCGCGGCGGGGGGTTCCGGGGCGGCAGATGGTTCCGGGGTGGCTGCGGCGGGGACGGGGGCGGGGCCGTCGGTGGGCCGGCCGGCCGGGGGCGCGGGTTCGGAGGTGGCCGGGGTGCCGGGGGTGCCGGGGTCCTGCGGCGGCTCCGGGGCCGTGGCGTTCACGGGCGGACCCGGTACGCGGAGCCGCTGCCGGTGCCGGCGCTGGCGAGGTGGAGGCGGGTGAAGGCCAGGGCCTCCGCGAGGTCGGCCTCCCGCTCGGCCGAGGACATGGCCCGGCGGGTGTTGACCTCGATGACCACGTGGCCGTCGAACCCGCGCCGGGCGAGACGTTCCAGCAGCTCGGCGCAGGGCTGCGTACCGCGGCCGGGCACCAGGTGCTCGTCCTTGGCGGAGCCGTTGCCGTCGGCGAGGTGGACGTGGGCCAGGCGGTCGCCCATCCGGTCCACCATGGCGGTCGCGTCGGTACGGGCGGTCGCGGTGTGCGAGAGGTCCACGGTGAAGTGGCGGTAGTCGTCCTTGGTGACGTCCCACTCGGGGGCGTAGGCGAGCATCTCGCGGTCCCGGTACCGCCAGGGGTACATGTTCTCCACGGCGAACCGGACGTCGGTCTCGTCGGCCATGCGGTGGATGCCGGTGACGAAGTCACGGCTGTACTGGCGCTGCCAGCGGAACGGCGGGTGCACCACGACGGTCGTGGCGCCCAGCCGCTCGGCGGCCGACCGGGCGCGCTGGAGCTTGACCCAGGGGTCGGTGGACCAGACGCGCTGGGTGATCAGCAGGCAGGGGGCGTGGATCGCCAGGATCGGTACGCGGTGGTAGTCGGAGAGCCGCCTGAGGGCCTCGACGTCCTGGCTGACCGGGTCCGTCCAGACCATCACCTCGACGCCGTCGTAGCCGAGGCGCGCGGCGATCTCGAAGGCCGTCGCCGTGGACTCGGGATAGACCGAGGCGGTGGACAGCGCGACCTTCGCGTCGGGGATGCGGACTGGTTCTGCCACGGGGACAGGGTACGGGGCCCCGCCCCGCCGGAGCCCGCCCGGGCCGGACCCCGGCCCTCCGGCCGCCGGCCTCGCGGTGGCCGGCCGTCAGGTGGGGAGGTGGTCCAGGCGGCGGAGGATCACGCCTTCACGGAGCGCCCACGGACAGATCTCCAGCTCGTCGACGCCGAGGAGGTCCATCGCGCCCTCCGCGACCAGCGCCCCGGCCAGCAGCTGCGCCGCGCGCCCCTCCGAGACCCCGGGCAGGGTCGCCCGCTGGCCGACCGTCATGGCCGACAGCCGCGGTACCCACTCCTCCAGGGCCTTGCGGCTCAGGTCGCGCTGGGCGTACGGGCCGGCCGCCGAACCGGCCGCACCCGCGATGCGGGCCAGCTGCTTGAACGTCTTGGAGGTGCCGACCACGTGGTCCGGCGCGCCGAGCCGGCTTATCTCGCCGACCGTGCGGGCGATCTGCGCCCGCACGTGCCTGCGCAGGGCCTTGACGTCCGCCGGGTCCGGCGGGTCCCCCGGCAGCCAGCCGGCCGTCAGCCGGCCCGCGCCCAGCGGGAGGGACACGGCCGCGTCGGGGTCCTCGTCGATGCCGTACGCGATCTCCAGCGAGCCGCCGCCGATGTCGAGGACCAGCAGCCTGCCCGCCGACCAGCCGAACCAGCGGCGGACCGCGAGGAAGGTGAGCCGGGCCTCGTCCTCGCCGCTGAGGACCTGCAGGTCGACGCCGGTCTCCCGCTTGACCCGGGAGAGGACCTCGTCGGCGTTGGTGGCCTCGCGCACCGCGGAGGTGGCGAAGGGCAGGACCTCCTCGCAGCCCTTGTCCTCCGCGGCCTGGGCCGCGCCGGCGATCACCGAGACCAGGTGCTCGACGCCCTCCTCGCTCACCGCTCCGCCGTCGTCGAGGAGCTGCGCCAGGCGCAGTTCCGCCTTGTGCGAGTGCGCGGGCAGCGGCCGCGCGCCGGGGTGCGCGTCCACCACCAGCAGATGGATCGTGTTCGAACCCACGTCAAGGACACCGAGTCTCATACGCGAAACGCTACTGGCACGAACGTGTATGGGTGACGTAAGGGGCGCTTAGGCTTGGGTTTGTGCCAAATACGAAGAAGGCCAAGACGAAGAGCAAGTCCACGAAGGCCCTCGGCCGGGACGGCGCCGGCGTCCGCGCCGACGCCGCCGTCGAGGCCGACGAGAAGGGCCTGGACTTCCCCCGGGCCTGGGTGGAGTTCCCCGACCCGGCCGACGACGAGCAGGTCTTCCGCTGCGACCTGACCTGGCTGACCTCGCGCTGGACCTGCATCTTCGGCAGCGGCTGCCAGGGCATCCAGGCGGGCCGGGCCTCCGACGGCTGCTGCACGCTGGGCGCCCACTTCTCGGACGAGGACGACGAGCAGCGGGTGGCCCAGCACGTGGCGCGGCTGACGCCCGAGCTGTGGCAGTTCCACGACGTCGGCAGCGAGAGCGGCTGGACGCAGCTGGACGAGGACGGCGACAAGCAGACCCGGCGCTGGGACGGGGCCTGCATCTTCCTCAACCGGCCCGGTTTCCCGGCCGGGGCCGGCTGCTCGCTGCACATCCTGGCCCTGCGTGAGGGGCGGGAGCCGCTGGAGACCAAGCCGGACGTGTGCTGGCAGCTGCCGATCCGGCGTACCTACGACTGGATCGACCGGCCCGACGACACGCGCGTGCTGCAGGTGTCGATCGGGGAGTACGACCGGCGCGGCTGGGGACCGGGCGGGCACGACCTGCACTGGTGGTGCACCTCGGCCACGTCGGCGCACGGGGCCGGCGAGCCGGTCTACAAGACGTACCGGGCGGAGCTGACCGAGTTGATGGGCAAGGCCGGCTACGACGTGCTGGTGGAGCTGTGCGAGGCGCGGCTGGCCTCGCTGCTGCCCATGGCACCGCACCCGGCCGATCCGGTGCCGCCCCGGCCGGGTGACGGCGGTCCGGCCTCCTGAACCGAGGGCTCAGCCCGCGGAGGGGGCCGGTTCTGGGGAAACCGTTCCTTCAGAGGGGCCGGGGTCCGGTGACCCGGTGGGCGTCGGCGTGGGCGTGGGGGTCGGCGTGGGCGTCGGGTCCGATGACTGCGTCGGGGTCGGCGTCGGCGTGGGTGTGGGTGTGGGTGCCGGGGTCGGTGTGGCGGGCCCCGTCGGTGCCGGGCTCTGCGGCTGCGTCGGGGTCGGGGCCGGGCGGCCGCGGCCGTGGACGGCGACCGTGGCGGTGCCGGGGGTGATGCCGATCCGCGCCGACCAGGGGCCCTCGGGCTGGGAGGCCTGGTCGACGGTGACCCTCAGGGTGACCGATTCTCCGGGGGCCAGCGTGCCGGCGGTGCGGTCGGCCCGCAGCCAGGGCGCGTCCGTCCACAGCTGCCAGTCGACGGGGCCGCCGCCGGCCGCGGTGAGGCGCAGGTAGGTCGTGCCGGCCCGGGAGACCGCGTCGACCTCGATGCGGCCCGGTGCGGCCGGGTCCGGCGGGGTGGTGGGGACGCCGGTGCTGATCACCTCGACCGAGACGTCCGAGTCCGGGTGCGCCGGGAGGCCCGCCGGGGGGCGTGGGCCGGCGGTGGTGCGGGAGGCGTTGCCCGCGTTGGCGAAGGGGTACGGGCTGCCGTCGGCGTCCGCCGGGATCTCGGCCTCGCTGGCGGAGATCCGGGTGCTGCCCGCGCCGGCCGCGGGTTCGGCGGTGTCGGGTGCGCCCCGGTACGCCGCCCACAGCGCCAGTACCGGCGCGGCGACGACGGTGGCGACCACCGTGGTGGTGACGGCGCGGGCGCGGAGCCGGTCCCGGCGGGCCGCGCGGTCCTTGGGGTCCATCGGGAAGCCGGTCCGGTCGAAGCGGGGGGCCGTGGAGCGGCCGCGTCCGGCTCCGAGCGCGGCCACGCGGACGGCCGTGCGCGGTGCCGGGACCAGCGGGAGGGCGGCGGTTCCGGTGCCGCCGGAGCCGGGCCAGGGGCCGCCCGCGCCGACGCGCTCGGCGACCCGGCGGCAGCGCGGGCAGTCGTCCACGTGCCGGACCAGTTCGGCGCGCAGGGCGGTGGAGAGCAGCACGTGGCCGTCGCCGGCGAGCCGGGCCACGGACGGGCAGCAGCCGGTGTCGACGACGGCGAGGGCGGCCCGGGTGCGTTCGACCTCGCAGGCCGCGGCGGACAGGAGCTCGCGGGCGGCGGGGGCGGGGGTGCCGAGGACGGCGGCGAGGTCGGGGACGGAGAGGCGGTGGCGGACGGCGAGTTCCAGTGCCTCCCGCTGTTCGGGCGTGGTACCGGCGGCCTCGGGCCAGGCGAGGCGGGCCAGTTCGCTCCGGCGCAGCTTCGCCCCGGCGGGACCGTCCGGTCCGCCGGGACCGTCGGGTCCGCCGGGTTCGGTCGGGTCGTCGTCCGGGCCGGTTCCGGGCGGGGACGCCGCGTCCGCCGGCTGGGTGCGCCCCGTGTGCTCCGGCGTACGCCGGGCGGTGTGCGCCCCCTGGCCGGAGGGCCGGTCGCGGCGCTGTTCGGAGAGTCTCCGCAGGCAGGCCCAGCGGGCGAGGGCGTACAGCCAGGCCCGGCGGTCGCCTTCGCCGGGACAGCGCCCGGGGTGGCGGTCGGCCGCGGCCAGCGCCTCACCGAGGACCTCGACGGCGGAGTCGTGGTCGCAGAGCACCGACAGGCAGTACGTGAACAGGCCGTCGAGGTAGGGCTCGTACGGGGACCGCGGCGGTGGCTCCGCGTCGCGGAGCGTGCGCCCGTGCGCCCGTTGTGCGCCGGTGCGCTGGACGGCGTCTGCCTGGCTGCTGCTGCTCACCCGGTGACCGTAGGCGGCACGCCGGTGACCGCCCGGAAGCCTTGAGCAGTTTTAACCCTTACGGGTGACCAGATCGCACAAAACAGGACAGCTGTCCTGACGGCTTCGTCCCACCCGTCACTCCAGTCCCGTCCCCGGCGGTCCGCGCGGCGCCGGGGCCGGCGGCCCTGTCGGCGCCGGCCTATACCGTGGGGCGCATGGCTGCCCGTACATCCCGCTCATCCGCCAAGGACCGGCCGTCCTACCGCTGCACCGAATGCGGCTGGACCACCGCCAAGTGGCTCGGCCGCTGCCCCGAGTGCCAGGCCTGGGGGACGGTCGAGGAGTACGGGGCGCCCGCCGTCCGCACCACGGCCGCCGGCCGGGTGTCCACGGCGGCCCTGCCGATCGGCCAGGTCGACGGCCGCCAGGCGACGGCCCGGTCCACCGGCGTCGACGAGCTGGACCGGGTGCTCGGCGGCGGGCTGGTACCGGGCGCGGTGGTCCTGCTGGCGGGCGAGCCGGGCGTGGGCAAGTCCACGCTGCTGCTGGACGTGGCGGCGAAGGCGGCCTCCGACGAGCACCGCACGCTGTACGTGACGGGCGAGGAGTCCGCGAGCCAGGTCCGGCTGCGGGCCGACCGGATCAACGCGCTGAGCGACCACCTCTACCTGGCCGCGGAGACCGACCTGTCGGCGGTGCTCGGGCACCTGGACGCGGTGAAGCCCTCGCTGCTGGTCCTGGACTCCGTGCAGACCGTGGCCTCCCCCGAGATCGACGGCGCGCCGGGCGGCATGGCGCAGGTCCGGGAGGTCGCCGGGGCGCTGATCCGGGCCTCGAAGGAACGCGGCATGTCCACGCTGCTCGTGGGCCACGTGACGAAGGACGGCGCGATCGCGGGCCCGCGGCTGCTGGAGCACCTGGTGGACGTGGTGCTGCACTTCGAGGGCGACCGGCACGCCCGGCTGCGGCTGGTCCGCGGGGTGAAGAACCGGTACGGGGCGACCGACGAGGTCGGCTGCTTCGAGCTGCACGACGAGGGCATCATCGGGCTGGCGGACCCGTCCGGGCTGTTCCTGACCCGGCGGGCGGAGCCGGTGCCGGGCACCTGCCTGACGGTGACGCTGGAGGGCCGGCGCCCGCTGGTCGCGGAGGTGCAGGCGCTGACGGTGGACTCCCAGATCCCTTCGCCGCGGCGGACCACGTCGGGGCTGGAGACCTCCCGCGTTTCGATGATGCTGGCCGTGCTGGAACAGCGCGGCCGCATCACCGCGCTGGGCAAGCGGGACATCTACTCGGCGACGGTCGGCGGGGTGAAGCTCTCGGAGCCGGCGGCCGACCTGGCGATCGCGCTGGCGCTGGCCTCGGCGGCGTCGGACACCCCGCTGCCGAAGAACCTGGTCGCCATCGGCGAGGTCGGGCTGGCGGGCGAGGTCCGGCGGGTGACGGGCGTCCAGCGGCGGCTGGCGGAGGCGCACCGGCTGGGCTTCACGCACGCGCTGGTCCCCTCGGACCCGGGGAAGGTGCCGCCGGGCATGAAGGTCCTGGAGGTCGCGGACATGGGCGACGCGCTCCGAGTCCTCCCCCGCGGCCGCCGCGCCCCGTCCACCCCGTCCTGACGCCCCCGACCCGGCGCGCGCCCTGTCCGGAGCCCCGGCCGTGCCCCGGGCCTGGCCGGCCGTGCCGCGGGCCTGGCCGGCCGGAGCCCCGGCCGGGCCCGCTCAAGCGCCGCTCGGGCTGGGAAGGCCGGCGCCGGTGTCGTGCGGCCCGCGCTGGGCGGGCGTGGCCCGCGCCGACCGGCCCCGCCCGGCGAATCCAGCCTCGCCGGCGATTGAGGCGCGGGGTGCGGGGCAGCGCCCCGCGTGCCCGGCGGGAGCCCCGCCAGGCCCGCTCAAACGCCGCTCGGGCTTGACGCGCGGCCACGCCCAGACGCTCGCCGCGGCTCCGCCCCGACCCGCTCGAACGCCGCTCGGGCGGGGGAGACCGGCCCCGGGCGGGTGGGCGGTCGGGGCGGGGGAAAGCGGACCCGGGGAGGGGGGATCCGTGGGCGTGGCGGAAAGCTCCGGCGGGGGCGCAGGCCGCGCCGGTAGACTTTGTGCTGGTCCGCCCGCTCCCCACGCCCGCGGGACACGGCGGCGCAACCCGCGACCGGAGGAGTGCAGTGGCAGCCAAGGACGGGGCAGCAGCACCCGGGAAGTCCGGCGCGAGCTCCAAGCACGATGCGCTGATGCGTGCGTCGCTGACCGCCGTCGCCCCTGGTCAGCCACTGCGCGACGGCTTGGAGCGGATCGTCCGCGGCAACACCGGCGGCTTGATCGTCCTCGGCATGGACAAGGCCGTCGAGGCGATGTGCACCGGCGGTTTCGTGCTGGACGTCGAGTTCACCGCGACCCGCCTGCGCGAGCTGTGCAAGCTCGACGGCGCGGTCGTCCTGGACAAGGACATCACCAAGATCCTCCGGGCCGGCGTGCAGCTGGTGCCCGACGCGTCGATCCCCACCGACGAGACCGGGACCCGGCACCGCACCGCCGACCGCGTGTCCAAGCAGTGCGGCTTCCCCGTGGTGTCCGTCTCCCAGTCGATGCGGCTGATCGCCCTGTACGTGGACGGGGAGCGGCGGGTCCTGGAGGAGTCCGGGGCCATCCTGTCCCGCGCGAACCAGGCGCTGGCCACGCTGGAGCGGTACAAGCTGCGGCTGGACGAGGTGGCGGGCACGCTGTCGGCGCTGGAGATCGAGGACCTGGTGACGGTCCGCGACGTGACCGCGGTCGCACAGCGGCTGGAGATGGTCCGCCGGATCGCCACGGAGATCGCCGAGTACGTGGTCGAGCTCGGCACCGACGGCCGGTTGCTCTCGCTCCAGCTGGACGAGCTCACCGTCGGCATTGAGGCGGAGCGCGAGCTGGTCATCCGGGACTACGTGCCCGAGCCGACGGCGAAGCGTTCCCGCACCGTGGAGGAGGCGCTGGCCGAGCTGGACTCGCTCACCCACGCCGAGCTGCTGGAGCTGCCGATCGTGGCCCGCGCCCTGGGTTACACCGGGTCCCCGGAGACGCTGGACTCCGCGGTCTCGCCGCGCGGCTACCGGCTGCTGGCCAAGGTGCCGCGGCTGCCCGGCGCGATCATCGAGCGGCTGGTGGAGCACTTCGGCGGGCTGCAGAAGCTGCTGGCCGCGAGCGTGGACGACCTGCAGACGGTCGACGGCGTGGGCGAGGCCCGCGCCCGCAGCGTCCGCGAGGGCCTGTCCCGCCTGGCCGAGTCCTCCATCCTGGAGCGCTACGTCTAGTCCTGCTTGAGGACGAAGGACGTACGGGCCACCGGCATGCCCGGGGCCTTCACCTCGACCACGTACGTGTCGGGCGCCGCGGCGCCGGCCGGCGGGTCCTGGCACTGGCCGCCGGCGCTGAACCGGCGGTCCCAGTCCAGGGCCTGGCTGGTCTGGCCGCCCGCGGGGACCCGGAAGAAGGCGTTCCCCGCGCCGGCCGGGCAGTGGTCGGAGGACCACACGGCCTTGCCGCTGGAAGCCTGAAGGATCGTCAGGACGGCCTGCTTCGGGCCGAGGTCGGCCTTGCAGGTGGTGCCGGAGACGTTGCGGGCGACGAGTTCCAGCCGGGGCTTCTCGTTCGCCTCGTACTCGTTCTTCGCGCTCTTGACCTCCCACTGGAGGGCGCTGGGCGCACAGGTGGGCAGCGGGGAGTCGACCGGCACCTGGCCGGCGGCCGTGCCGCCGCCCGGACCGCCGCCGGGGGCCGCCCCCGTGCCGGCGTCCGCACCCGAGCCGGTGCCCGCTCCGGCGGAGCCCGCGGAGCCGCCGCTGGCCGTGCCCGAACCGCCGCCCGGCTCACCGTTCTTGCCGGAGCCGCCGCCCGACTCGTCGCGCCCGCCCGGGGCCTGACTGATCGCCGGCCCCTTGCCGGGTGCCCCGGGGGTGATCGAGGCCACGGGGTCGGGGCCGTCCTGCCCCTTGCCGTTGTCGTTCACCGTGCCGCCACCGGAACTGACGGTCCATACGGCGAGCAGCGCGAGGAGCGCCACGACGGACGCGAGAACGGCCCTCCGTCGCCAGTAGATGGAGGAGGGAAGCGGCCCGACCGGATTGCGCAGAGATCCCACGCACCGAACTTTACGAGAGTCGGGGAGGTGTTCAGTGCTCCCCATGCCGGGCGACGCGGGAGTTTTGCCGATGATCATCCCGGCGGCGGAGGCGGGCCGGGCGGAATCCGGGCGGGAGCCGAACGGAATCGGCCACCCGTGTGACGAATAGGTTGATCCGCTTTGAGTACCGTCAGTGACCATGAACAGCTCCGAGCTCTACCGCGACATCACCGACTTCGCCCGGACCACGCCCGGGTGGCTGCAGACCACCGCCGAGGTGTGGACCGAACTGGGGCTGTTGCTGTTCGGGGTGCTCTTCGTCTCCGTGTGGTGGAAGGGCCGGACCGCGGCCCCCCGCGCCGCCGCCCTGGCCGTGCTCGCCCCGCTGGTCACCGCACTCGCCTACGTGGTGTCGGAGCTGACCAAGTCCGCCATCGAACAGGAACGTCCCTGCCGGGCGGTGGCCGGCGCGGTCCTCCCCCTCGTCGACTGCCCCGAGTACGGGGACTGGTCCTTCCCCAGCAACCACTCCGCCATCGCCGGCGCCGCCGCCGTCGCCCTCGCCGTGGCCGCCGGCCGCGGCATGGCCCTGCTCACCCTGCCCATGGCCGTACTGATGGCCTTCTCCCGGGTCTTCGTCGGCGTCCACTACCCGCACGACGTCGCCACGGGCCTGCTGCTCGGCGGTTCGGTGGCCGGCCTGCTGATGCTCGCCCTCGCCGGTCCGGCCGGTCGGCTGATCATCACCGTGCGGGGCAGCGGCACCACCGCGGCCGTCTGGTTCACCGGTCCGGGCCCCGCGCGCAGGCACTGATCCGTGCCAGGATGCAAGGGCCATGACTGCTACCACTTCCGCCGTGCCGCACGCGCCGCACGCGCTGCACCCGCCCGTCCTCGCCTGGTTCGACCAGCACGCCCGCGACCTGCCCTGGCGCCGCCCCGAGGCCGGCCCGTGGGGCGTCATGGTCAGCGAGTTCATGCTCCAGCAGACCCCGGTCAACCGCGTGCTGCCGGTCTACGAGCAGTGGCTGGCCCGCTGGCCCCGGCCGGCCGACCTGGCCGCCGAGGCGCCCGGTGAGGCCGTCCGCGCCTGGGGCCGGCTCGGCTACCCGCGCCGCGCCCTGCGGCTGCACGGAGCGGCCGTGGCCATAACGGAGCGCCACGGCGGGGACGTGCCGCGCGACCACGCCCAGCTGCTGGCCCTGCCGGGCATCGGCGAGTACACCGCGGCCGCCGTGGCCTCCTTCGCGTACGGGCAGCGGCACGCCGTACTGGACACCAACGTGCGCCGGGTCCTGGCCCGCGCCGCCTCCGGGGTGGAGTACCCGCCGAACGCCACCACCGCCGCCGAGCGGCGGCTCGCCCGGGAGCTGCTGCCCGAGGACGAGGCCACGGCCGCCCGCTGGGCCGCGGCCTCGATGGAGCTCGGCGCCCTGGTGTGCACCGCGAAGAGCCCCGACTGCGGCCGCTGCCCGGTGTCCGGGCAGTGTGCCTGGCGGCTGGCGGGCAAGCCCGCGCACGACGGGCCGCCGCGCCGGGGCCAGACGTACGCCGGGACCGACCGGCAGGTGCGCGGCAAGCTGCTCGCCGTACTGCGGGACGCGCCCGGACCGGTCCCGCAGACCGCGCTGGACGCGGTGTGGGACGAGCCGGTGCAGCGGGCCCGCGCCCTGGACGGCCTGGTCTCCGACGGGCTGGTCGAGCCCCTGGACGGCGGGAGGTACCGGCTGCCGCTGAGCTGAGGCGCGGATTCCGTTTGTCACGGCGAAACGCCCAGGTCACCGCCGCTGTTACACAACCTATGGGTGTCCGTGCGCCCATCGAGGTCTGGACCGCACAGCCTCGTGACAACGCCTCCGTACCTTCGAATCCGCAAGCGGGGAACGCTCGGCGGTTACGGAACGGAGGCGGTCTGAGATGGCGCACGGCGAGGTACTCGAATTCGAGGAGTACGTACGCACCCGGCAGGACGCCCTGCTGCGCAGTGCCCGGCGCCTGGTCCCGGACCCCACCGACGCGCAGGACCTCCTGCAGACCGCCCTGGTGCGGACCTACGGCCGCTGGGACGGCATCGCCGACAAGACCCTCGCCGACGCCTACCTCCGCCGCGTCATGATCAACACCCGTACCGAGTGGTGGCGCGCCCGCAAGCTGGAGGAGGTCCCCACCGAGCAGCTGCCCGACGCCAGCGTCGAGGACGGCACCGAGCAGCGCGCCGACCGGGCCCTGCTGATGGACATCCTGAAGGTCCTCGCACCCAAGCAGCGCAGTGTGGTCGTGCTGCGACACTGGGAGCAGATGAGCACCGAGGAGACGGCCGCGGCGCTCGGGATGTCGGCGGGTACCGTGAAGAGCACTCTGCACCGGGCGCTGGCCCGGCTCCGGCAGGAGCTGGAAAGCCGCGACCTGGACCTGCGCGCCCTGGAGCGCGGAGACCACGTACGGGACGAGGGGCGGGAGCGTTGCGCGGCCTGAGAGGCCTGAACTGCCGAAACAGTTCGCTGGTGGTGACGTCGGCGGGGACCGTGGTCCTCGCCGGCGCAGTGCTGTTCGCGACCGGGTGCTCCTCGGGCGGCACCGGTCTGAAGGACGGCGGGCCGGCCCGCACCGAGTCCGTGGCCAAGTCGGCGCCGTCGCCGTCGCCCGCGGGCACCGCGGAGACGGCGAAGCGGGCGAACGTGGACCCGGTGGCGCTGCTCAAGGCCGACCCCAAGGTCAGCGCCGCGATCAAGCGGGACCTGAAGCCCTGCGCGGGCCCGGGCAAGGACCTCCCCATCGACGTCAGCTACGGCAAGGTGACGGGCAACTCGGTCGCCGACGTGGTCGTCAACGTCCTGTCCTGCGCGGACGCGATGGGTCTGGGCTCGTACGTGTACCGGGAGAACGACGGGAAGTACGAGAGCGTGTTCATCGACGAACAGCCGCCCGTCTACGCGGAGATCGACCGCGGCGACCTGGTGGTCAGCAAGCCGGTGTACGCCAAGAGCGACACGCTCACCTACCCGTCCGGCGAGGACGTGATCACCTACCGCTGGTCGGGTGACAAGTTCGTCGAGCACGACCGGGTGCACACGGATTACAGCAACGTGGTCGACGGCGGCAGCCAGCCCGCCCCGGCCGTGACAACGAAGAACTGAGGCGAGGCTTTCGCATGGCCGAGACCCATGTCCTGTTCGTCGAGGACGACGACGTCATCCGCGAGGCCACGACCCTCGCCCTGGAACGCGACGGCTTCGTGGTCACCGCCATGCCCGACGGCCTGTCGGGCCTGGAGTCCTTCCGCGCCGACCGGCCGGACATCGCGCTGCTCGACGTCATGGTGCCGGGCATGGACGGCGTCAGCCTGTGCCGCCGCATCCGCGACGAGTCCACCGTTCCGGTGATCATGCTGTCGGCGCGCGCGGACTCCATCGACGTCGTCCTCGGCCTGGAGGCGGGCGCCGACGACTACGTCACCAAGCCGTTCGACGGCTCGGTACTGGTCGCCCGGATCCGCGCGGTACTGCGGCGCTTCGGCCACGCGGGCGGCTCCGGCCCGGGCGGCCCCGCCGGCGAACCGGCCGGCGAGCGCGGGGTGCTGTCCTTCGGCGACCTGGAGGTCGACACCGAGGGCATGGAGGTCCGCAGGTCCGGCGCCCCGGTGGCGCTCACCCCGACGGAGATGCGGCTGCTCCTGGAGTTCTCCTCCGCACCCGGAACGGTCCTCTCCCGCGACCGGCTGCTGGAGCGGGTCTGGGACTACGACTGGGGCGGCGACACCCGCGTGGTGGACGTCCACGTCCAGCGCCTCCGCACCAAGATCGGCCAGGACCGCATCGAGACGGTCCGCGGATTCGGATACAAGCTCAAAGGATGAAGCGGTTCACCCTGCGTACGGGAATCCGCTGGAAGATCACTTTCGCCATCGCCGCCGTGGGCGCGCTGATCGCCATCGCGCTCAGTCTGGTGGTGCACAGTGCCGCGCGGGTGTCGATGCTCGACAGTCAGCGGGACGTCCAGCTGGACCGGGTGCAGTTCATCTCGCGCAACGCCGACACCGGGCGCAAGGCGATGATGGGCGCCAAGGTCAACGACCCCGAGCTGCCGCCGGAGTTGCGGGAGAAGGTGCGCGGCGGGCGGCGCGGTACGTACGTGCAGGAGAACCCGCACGGGCTGCCGGAGGTGTGGGCCGCGGTGCCGATAGGGAACGGGCAGGTGCTGTCGATCCACAGCCAGTTCCGGGAGAGCGCCAACATGATGCGCGACCTGGACCAGGCGCTGGTCATCGGCTCCCTCGCGGTGGTCATCGGCGGTTCGGCGCTCGGCGTGCTCATCGGCGGGCAGATCTCGCGGAGGCTGCGCAAGGCCGCCGCCGCGGCCAATCGCATGGCCCACGGTGACGGGGACGTACGGGTGCGCGACGCGGTCGGCGGGGTCGTACGGGACGAGACCGACGACCTCGCGCGGGCGGTGGACGCGATGGCCGACGCCCTCCAGGAGCGGCTGGAGGCCGAGCGGCGGGTCACCGCCGACATCGCGCACGAGCTGCGCACCCCCGTCACGGGCCTGCTGACCGCGGCAGAGCTGCTGCCCCCGGGCCGGCCCACGGAGCTGGTCCGGGACCGGGCGCAGGCCATGCGGGGGCTGGTGGAGGACGTGCTGGAGGTGGCCCGGCTGGACAGCGCTTCGGAGCGGGCCGAGCTGCAGGACGTGGCGCTGGGCGAGTTCGTGGGCCGGCGGGTGACCTCGCTGATGCCGGAGGCGACGGTGCGGATCGTCGCGGACGAGATCGTGAGCACCGACCCTCGGCGTCTGGAGCGGATCCTGGGCAACCTGCTGGCGAACGCGGCCCGGTACGGCAAGCCGCCGGTCCAGGTGGACGTCGAGGGCCGGGTGGTTCGCGTACGGGACCACGGGCCGGGCTTCCCCGAGGCGCTGCTGCGGGAGGGGCCGAGCCGGTTCCGGACCGGGTCCTCGGACCGGGCGGGTGTCGGCCACGGGCTGGGGCTGACCATCGCGGCGGGCCAGGCCCGGGTGCTGGGCGCGCGGCTGACGTTCCGGAACGTGGCGGCGCCCGGCGGGATCGAGCGCGAGGGCGCGGCCGCGGGCGCGGTGGCGGTGCTGTGGCTGCCCGAACACGCGCCGACGACCACCGGAAGTTTCCCGATCATCCAGTTGCCGGGGTGATTGTCCGGGGTGTCGAGTCCCGATCGGTACCGGCGCCCGTTCGAATGACCGGACCGATGTTCTAGCATCCCTGCCATGACTGACGGTACGGATCGCAACCACAGCCCGCAGCCCGACCCCGCCCCGGGCAACGGCGGCTACGGATACCCCGCCGGGCCGACGCCCGGCGGGTACGGCTATCCGCAGCCCGGGCAGCCCGGCCCGTACCAGCCGCCGCAGCCGCAGCCCTGGGCGGCGGGCCTGCCGACCGAGCCGGGAGCCTTCGGGCCGCCGCCGGTGGCTCCGCCGCAGCCGGAGTGGCAGCAGCAGCCCGCGCCCGAGTGGCAGCAGGGGCCCTACCCCCAGCCGGGCGGCGAGCAGCCGGACTGGCAGGCGATGGCCGACGAGAACGAGTCGCGGCGCGGCCGGAAGAAGAAGGTGCTCGCCGTCGTCGCGGGCGTGCTGGTGATCGCCCTGGCGGGCGGTGGCGGCTACTTCGCCCTGAAGGTGACCGGGGAGGAGAAGAAGGACGACAAGAAGCCCGTCGCCTCGGGTTCTCCGAGCCCGTCCGGCTCGGGTGCCGCGGGCGGGGAGTCGAAGGTCATCGCCGACCCGCAGGGCAAGCTGGAGATGTCGCTGGGGCCGGACGCGTCCACCGCAAAGTCGGGCGAGCGCACCGAGGCCCGGTTCAAGGGCGGCCAGAACTCGTGGGGGCAGGCGCCCGCGGCCGCCGTGGACGTGGCCAAGAGCTTCACCGTGTCGGCCAAGGTCCTCAACAAGGCCGAGAAGGGCACCAAGATCGCCGTCAGCCAGAGCGCCGGCGACGACTTCTCCTTCGCGCTGGGCTACGAGGAGAAGGCCGGGAAGAAGCGGTGGGTGTTCCGGGTCCGGACGGCCGGCAAGGACGGCAAGCCCGTCTCGCTGAACGCCTTCGGGGACGCCTCGAAGAACGCCAAGAGCTGGGTGCGGCTGACCGGCGCCTACGACGCCGAGAAGAAGGCCGTCACCCTGTACGTCGACGACAAGGCGGCCGACACCACCGCGGTGCCCAAGGGCATCTTCGGCGGCCAGGGGCCGGCGCAGCTGGGCCGGGCCCACTTCAACGGCGGCTGGGTGGCCCCCTGGGTCGGCTCCCTGTACGAGGTGCGGACCTGGAACGCGGCCCTGACCGCGGAGCAGGTCGCGGCGATGAAGGAGGGGAAGCCGGCCGTGGAACCGGCCCACTCCTGGCTCGCCGGCTGAGGCGGGGCCGGGAGGGCGGGAGGGCGGGCCGCCTGAGGGCGGCTCGGGGCCGGAGGCCCGCCCCGGGTCAGATGGAGACGCCCGCGGAGCGCAGGAAGGCCATCGGGTTCACGGACGACCCGTAGTTCGGGGTGGTCCGGATCTCGAAGTGCAGGTGCGGGCCGCTGGAGTTCCCGGTGTTGCCCGACAGGGCGATCTGCTTGCCGGCGGCGACCTTCGTGCCGACCTTCACCTGGATCTTCGACAGGTGGGCGTACTGCGAGTAGGTGTCGTTGTCGTGCTTGATGACGACGGCGTTGCCGTAGGCCGGGCCGTCACCGGCTCCGTTCGGGCCGGCCTTGACGACGGTGCCGCTGCCGACGGCCTTGACGGGGGTGCCGACCGGCACGGCGAAGTCCTGGCCGGAGTGCTTGCGCACCCACATGCTGCCGGCCTTGCCGTAGGTCGCGGTGAGCGTGTAGCCGGAGACCGGCTTCTTCCAGGCGGCGCCCTTGGCGGCGGCGGCCTCACCCTGGGCCTTGGCCTGCGCGGCGACCAGCTGGGCGGTCGGCAGCGGGGCCTGCGGGGCCTCGTCGGCGAAGGCGGTGCCCGCGGCTCCGGCGGCCAGCGCGGCGCCGGCCGAGGCGGCGACGAGGGCGGTGCGGATGCGGCGGGTGCGGAAGGGCTTCGCAGACATGGGTGAGTCCTCCGAGACGGGTTTGAAGCGGGGGTGCCGTGGGAACGGCCCACCCTTGGTAACCCGTCGGGGCCCTATGCCCCAAAAGCCGCATCTACTACCAGACCCCGTAGGGTCGACGTCACATTCCTCCCCCGTTGACCGGCGTCTTCCTGGGGCGATACCCCCTCGCAGTACGCGAAGGATCTACGAGATGGCGTCGTAGGTCCGATTTGTCCTGTGCGGCTTGTCACCGGCCTCCGGCGGCCCGGGACGGGCCGCGGCACGAAGAAGGCGGCCCCGGAACCTCTCGGTTCCGGGGCCGCCCTGCGGTGGCCGTACGGCCTTACGCGCCCTTGCTGAGGTCCGGGCCGGAGCCCGTCGCCTCGATCGGCGGGACGTCCGGCAGGGCCGACTTCTCCTCGCCGCGGAAGGTGAACTTGGCTTCCTCGCCCTCACCCTCCTTGCCGACGACCACGATGTGGCCGGGACGCAGCTCGCCGAAGAGGATCTTCTCCGACAGGACGTCCTCGATCTCGCGCTGGATGGTCCGGCGCAGCGGCCGGGCACCCAGGACCGGGTCGTAGCCGCGCTTGGCGAGCAGCAGCTTGGCGTCCTGGCTGAGCTCGATGCCCATGTCGCGGTCCTTCAGCCGCTCGTCCACCTTGGCGATCATCAGGTCGACGATCTGGATGATGTCTTCCTGCGACAGCTGGTGGAAGACCACCGTGTCGTCGACACGGTTCAGGAACTCGGGGCGGAAGTGCTGCTTCAGCTCCTCGTTGACCTTGGCCTTCATGCGGTCGTAGCCGGTCTTGGTGTCGCCCTGGGCGGCGAAGCCCAGGTTGAAGCCCTTCGAGATGTCCCGCGTGCCCAGGTTGGTCGTCATGATGATGACCGTGTTCTTGAAGTCCACGACCCGGCCCTGGGAGTCGGTCAGGCGACCGTCCTCCAGGATCTGGAGAAGGGAATTGAAGATATCCGGGTGGGCCTTCTCGACCTCGTCGAAGAGGACGACGGAGAACGGCTTGCGGCGCACCTTCTCGGTGAGCTGGCCGCCCTCTTCGTAGCCCACGTAACCGGGGGGCGAACCGAAGAGACGGGAAACCGTGTGCTTCTCGCTGAACTCCGACATGTCGAGGGAGATCAGCGCGTCCTCGTCGCCGAAGAGGAATTCGGCGAGCGTCTTGGAGAGCTCGGTCTTACCGACGCCGGACGGGCCGGCGAAGATGAACGAGCCACCGGGGCGCTTGGGGTCCTTCAGACCCGCACGGGTACGCCGGATGGCCTGGGAGAGGGCCTTGATGGCGTCCTTCTGGCCGATGACGCGCTTGTGGAGCTCGTCCTCCATGCGGAGCAGCCGGCTGGACTCCTCCTCGGTCAGCTTGAAGACCGGGATGCCGGTGGCGGTCGCGAGGACCTCGGCGATCAGCTCGCCGTCGACCTCGGCGACGACGTCCATGTCGCCGGCCTTCCACTCCTTCTCCCGCTTGGCCTTCGCCGCCAGCAGCTGCTTCTCCGTGTCACGGAGCGAGGCCGCCTTCTCGAAGTCCTGGGAGTCGATCGCGGACTCCTTGTCCCGGCGGACGCCGGCGATCTTCTCGTCGAACTCGCGGAGGTCCGGCGGCGCGGTCATCCGGCGGATGCGCATCCGGGAGCCGGCCTCGTCGATCAGGTCGATCGCCTTGTCCGGGAGGAAGCGGTCCGAGATGTACCGGTCGGCCAGGGTGGCCGCCTGCACGAGGGCCTCGTCCGTGATCGAGACGCGGTGGTGGGCCTCGTAGCGGTCGCGCAGACCCTTGAGGATCTCGATGGTGTGCGGCAGCGAGGGCTCGGCGACCTGGATGGGCTGGAAGCGGCGCTCCAGGGCCGCGTCCTTCTCCAGGTGCTTGCGGTACTCG
This sequence comes from Streptomyces sp. NPDC012888, assembly GCF_042900645.1. Classification (NCBI taxonomy): domain Bacteria; kingdom Bacillati; phylum Actinomycetota; class Actinomycetes; order Kitasatosporales; family Streptomycetaceae; genus Streptomyces; species Streptomyces sp. NPDC012888. The sequence goes on from NZ_JBIBBM010000019.1 coordinate 27,906, forward strand.
TCGAGGGTGGTGGCACCGATGGTCTGGAGCTCACCGCGGGCCAGCATCGGCTTGAGGATGCTGGCGGCGTCGATCGCGCCCTCGGCGGCGCCCGCACCCACCAGGGTGTGGAGCTCGTCGATGAACAGGATGATGTCGCCGCGGGTGCGGATCTCCTTGAGGACCTTCTTCAGGCGCTCCTCGAAGTCACCGCGGTAGCGGGAGCCGGCGACGAGCGCGCCGAGGTCCAGCGTGTAGAGGTGCTTGTCCTTGAGGGTCTCGGGCACCTCGCCCTTGACGATGGCCTGCGCCAGGCCCTCGACGACGGCGGTCTTGCCGACGCCGGGCTCGCCGATGAGGACCGGGTTGTTCTTGGTCCGGCGGGACAGCACCTGCATGACCCGCTCGATCTCCTTCTCGCGCCCGATGACCGGGTCGAGCTTGGATTCGCGGGCCGCCTGGGTGAGGTTGCGGCCGAACTGGTCGAGGACCAGGGAGGTCGAGGGCGTGCCCTCGGCCGGGCCGCCGGCCGTGGCCGACTCCTTGCCGCCGCCCGAGTAGCCGGAGAGCAGCTGGATGACCTGCTGCCGGACCCGGTTCAGGTCGGCGCCCAGCTTCACGAGGACCTGGGCGGCGACGCCCTCGCCCTCACGGATCAGGCCGAGCAGGATGTGCTCGGTCCCGATGTAGTTGTGGCCGAGCTGAAGAGCCTCGCGGAGGGAAAGCTCCAGGACCTTCTTGGCGCGAGGGGTGAAGGGGATGTGGCCGGACGGGGCCTGCTGGCCCTGGCCGATGATCTCCTCCACCTGCTGGCGGACCGCCTCGAGCGAAATCCCGAGGCTCTCCAGGGCCTTAGCGGCGACACCCTCACCCTCGTGGATCAGGCCCAGAAGGATGTGCTCGGTGCCGATGTAGTTGTGGTTGAGCATCCGGGCTTCTTCCTGAGCCAGGACGACAACCCGCCGCGCGCGGTCGGTGAACCTCTCGAACATCGTTAATCGCTCCTCAGAGCGGTCGGGCAGTAAGGGGGCGGTCCCCTCCCTGTCCTTCCGCATGCTAGTCCCGCGGGGCGGGACAGCTCATTCCAACTGCCGACATCCGTCCACGGCTCACCCCCACGTCGGTGAGGAAAAACCGGCCTGAACAGCCGACAACTGCTCCAACCCGATGGTGCGAGACGATGTTCCCGCAGGCCAGGCAGATACCCGTCACACGTGTACGCCGATGGCGAACGGGAGCCGGTCAAATCAGCGTGTCGCCCCGATCCACTAGGAATGTCTTACCCGTAAGCACTGACACTCCATGCCCCCGGCACCCGTTCCCTCCGCTACGGGCGAACACAGTTGCGTCCCGAATGTGAGACCGAGCTTTACGTTCCGCATTCCTCCGGGAGCTCAGCGTAACCCCGGGGGTCCGGTGGCTGTTGCTCCTGGCATGGCTCTCACGGTTCCGCCGCCCAGGACCGCTCCCGGGGACCCCGTCCGGTCGGCCGACCGGACCGCGCGCTGGTACGAGCGGGTGCTCGGCTGGCGGGTGGCGGGCGGGGTGCCCGTCCAGCTGGCCACCGGTCTCCTCTTCGACGTGCTGGAGCTCCCCGCGGACGCGGGGGCGGCCCTGCTGCGCCGGCCGGTCGCCACCGGGCCGGTCGCCCTGCTGGGGCGGCGGATGCGGTTCCTGGTGGCGCCGGGCGGGGCCGAGGAGCTGGCGGGCCTGCTCGACTGGCTGGAGTGGGGCGGGGTGGAGCTGGAGCTCACCGCGATGGGTGAGGGCGGCCGGATGACCGCCCCGGAGCCCCCCGGGGCCGTCCACCCGCCCGGTGAGGTCCCTCGGGGTGCCGCCGTGTGGCTGCGGCCCCCGGAGCCGGGCTGTGAGGCCTCGCTGCCGGCCCTGCCCGGCCGCGGGCAGGGTTCGGCCCCCGGCCTCGTGCGGCTGGTCGGCGCGGCGGCGACGGAGTGCCACCGGGCCAGACTGCTGCGTGCGCGGCGGCCGGGGGGTGTGGGTCAGCCCTTGGCGTTCTCGTAGGCCTCGCGGATGTCGGCGGGCACGCGGCCGCGGTCGTTGACGCTCAGACCCTGGGCCTTGGCCCAGGCGCGGATCTCCGCGGTGTCCGGGCTGCCCGCGGAGGCGGCCCGGGGGCCCTTGGCGCGGCCCGCGGAGGTGCGGCCCGTGCGGCGTCCGGCCTTCACGAACTCCTCCAGCGCGCTGCGGAGCTTCGCCGCGTTGGCGCTGGTGAGGTCGATCTCGTAGCTCTTGCCATCCAGTGCGAACGTGACGGTCTCGTCCGCCGTGCCACCGTCGAGGTCGTCGACAAGAAGGACCTGAACCTTCTGCGCCACCGGATTTCCTTTCATCGAAAATGCAGTACGCGGAAAGGAAACCGCTTTTGCCTGGAAAACTCAAACCCCCGGGAGAGGTTCAGGAGGGCTAGCGGGCGGGAAACGTGCGCGATTCGGACATAGGGTTCGCGAACAGATCGGTCACAGGTGCAGAAGCATCCGGCTGTTGCCCAAGGTGTTCGGCTTCACTCGTTCGAGACCGAGGAACTCGGCGACGCCCTCGTCATAGGAACGGAGCAGCTCCGTGTAGACATCCGTGTCCACCGGAGTCTCGCCGATCTCGACGAAGCCGTGCTTCGCGAAGAAGTCCACTTCGAAGGTCAGGCAGAATACCCGCTGCACGCCGACCTCCCGGGCGGTCCGCAACAGCCGGGCGAGCACGAGGTGCCCGACGCCGGCCCCCCTCAGCTCCCGGTCGACGGCGAGCGTGCGCACCTCGGCGAGGTCCTCCCACATCACGTGGAGGGCGCCGCAGCCGACCACCCGGCCGTCGGTGCCGCGTTCCGCGACCCAGAACTCCTGGATGGACTCGTAAAGGGTCACCGGGGCTTTGTCGAGCAGGATCCGCTGCTGCACGTACTGGTCGAGCAGTCGGCGCAGCGCGGGAACATCCCCGGTACGGGCCCGGCGGATCGTCACTGCTTTTGCATTTGCACCGGTAACCGGCTGCGCGGGCGAATCGTCTTCCATGCCCGGACGCTATCGCCCCGGCTCGGGGCGGCGCTCGCCGGAGTCGCCTTCGGCCTCGGCCTCGGCCTCGTCATCGTCGTCGTGCTGGACGATGCGCACCGCGTCCCGGAGGGCCTCGCGCTGTTCCGACGACATCATCCCGAAGAAGGCGACCAGGGCGGCGGCGGGGTTGTCGCTGGTGGACCAGGCTTCGTTCATGAGTGCGGCCGAGTAGGCGGCGCGGGTGGAGACCGCGGTATACCGATAGGCGCGGCCTTCGGCTTCCCGCCGGACCCAGCCCTTCTGGTGGAGATTGTCCATGACGGTCATGACCGTCGTATACGCGATGGAGCGTTCCTGCTGGAGGTCTTCCAGCACTTCCCGAACGGTGACCGGGCGGTTCCACTGCCACACCCGCGTCATGACGGCGTCTTCGAGTTCTCCCAAGGGGCGAGGCACACCAGCACGATAGTGCGGGATGTCCGCAATTGCCCGGCTATTCGTCCGGAACCACCCAAGAAAATCGGGCGGGCGGCCCCTCAGGAGCCGTCCGCCCGTGTTTTCGTCCTACAGCACTACCGCACTACTTCTGATTCGGCTGGCCCGCCTCGGCGCGGGCGATGACGGCGTCCACGGCCGCGTCCTCCTTGGCCTTGTTGGAACCGCCCTGGCTCTTCACGATCGTCACGACGAGGGCGATGAAGAACGCGGCCATCACGACGGGGGGCACGAGCGCGGAAACGTAGTCCATGCCCCCCAGCGTAGCTACCCGGCGGCGCGGGCCGCCGCCGGGGGCGGGGTCGGCTTCCGGCGTGGCGGGAACACCTCTCCGGGGGTCGGCACCGGCCTCGGTTCGCGCACCGGCGGGGCCGGCGCGGGCTTGGGGCGCGGCTCGCCCTCGTCCCTCCCGCCGGCCAGCGTGAGGTACCGGGCCCGCGGTACGGGTGCGCCCGGGCGGGGCCGTACGGACGGCCCGCCGGCCGGGCGGGTGCGCTCCAGCAGGGCGGCGGCGGCCGGGTTGCCGCGCAGTGCCCGCAGCCCGGCCAGGTCCTCGGGGGCGGGCTCGTAGCCGTGGGCCATCGCCTCGCGCAGCAGCTCCAGGTAGCCGGCCGCGCTGCCGGGCAGGGCCTCGCGGTAACGCCGGAGGTCCTCCCGCAGGAACGCTCTGAGCCGGCCCGACTCCGCGGCCGCGTCGTCGACGGCCTGGGCGAGCCGGAGGCAGTCCCGGACCTCGGCTGCGGGGAGCGGGCCGGCGGAGGTCTGGAGGGCGTGGGCGAGGGACCGCCGCAGCACGCGCAGTTCAGCAGCGCTGAACGCCATGCCGCCGCGGGATCCGTAGGGCGTGGGCATGGCCAGAAGATACGCGCTAATCGGACAAAATCCTCCGACTTCGCATGATCCGGGCGTGCCGCCGGAGCGCCGGACCGCCGGTGCGCCGCGGCGGGCCCGGGTTCCCGGCTCGTTCTTGCCTCCGGGAATCCCCGCGGCCGGCCTAGGCGAAGTTCGGTGCGTTGCGCTCGTACACGAGCCGCAGCCCGATCAGGGTGAGCCAGGGCTCGTGGTCGTCGATGACCGAGGACTCCCCCAGCACCATGGGGGCCAGGCCGCCGGTGGCGATGACGCGGACGTCGTCCGGGTCGCCGTTCGGGCCGATGAGCTCGCGGGCCATGCGGGTCACGACCCCGTCGACCTGGCCGGCGAAGCCGTAGACCACGCCGGACTGCATGGCCTCGACCGTGGACTTGCCGATCACGTTGCGCGGCCGGGCCAGCTCGATCTTGCGCAGCTGGGCGCCGCGGACGCCGAGGGCCTCCATGGAGATCTCGATGCCGGGGGCGATGACCCCGCCCACGTACTCCCCGCGCGCCGACACCGCGTCGAAGGTGGTGGCGGTGCCGAAGTCCACGACGATGGCCGGGCCGCCGTACAGGTCGACGGCCGCGCAGGCGTTGATGATCCGGTCGGCGCCGACCTCCTTCGGGTTGTCCGTGAGGATCGGGACGCCCGTCTTGATGCCCGGCTCGACCAGCACCGCCGGCACGTCGCCGTAGTACCGGCGGGTGACCTCGCGCAGCTCGTGCAGGACGGCGGGGACGGTCGAGCAGATGGCGATGCCGTGGATGCCGTCGCCGAGTTCGCTGCCGAGCATCGGGTGCATGCCCATCAGGCCCTGCATGAGCACGGCGAGTTCGTCGGCGGTACGGCGCGGATCGGTGGAGATCCGCCAGTGCTCGATGATCTCGTCGCCGTCGAACAGGCCGAGCACAGTGTGGGAGTTGCCGACGTCGATGGTCAACAGCATGGGTTACACCGCCTCGCGGGGCTCGCGGAGGTCCAGGCCGATGTCCAGGACCGGCGAGGAGTGGGTGAGGGCACCCACGGCGAGGTAGTCCACGCCGGTCTCCGCGTAGGCCCGCGCGTTCTCCAGGGTCAGCCGGCCGGAGGACTCCAGGACGGCGCGGCCCTTGTTGTGCTCACGGTTCAGGATCACGGCCTCCTCGGTCTCCATCGGCGTGAAGTTGTCGAGGAGGATCAGGTCGGCGCCCGCGTCCATGACCTCGCGGCACTGGTGCAGGGTGTCCACCTCGACCTCCACCGGCAGGTCCGGGAACGCCTCCCGCACGGCCTGGAAGGCCTGGGCGACGCCGCCCGCCGCCACCACGTGGTTGTCCTTGACCAGCGCGGCGTCCGACAGCGACATGCGGTGGTTGACGCCGCCACCGCAGCGGACCGCGTACTTCTCCAGGGACCGCAGGCCGGGGGTGGTCTTGCGGGTGTCGCGGACCCTGGCGGCGGTGCCCTCCAGGGCGTCGGCCCAGCGGCGGGTGGCCGTGGCGATGCCGGAGAGCCGGCAGAGGATGTTCAGCGCGCTGCGCTCGGCGGTGAGCAGGTCGCGGGTGCGGCCGGTGACCGACAGCAGCACCTGGCCGGGCTCGACCCGCTCGCCGTCCTCCACGTGCCGCTCCACCTCGAAGGTCTCGGTGCAGACGATCGAGAAGACGGCCTCGGCGACGCGCAGTCCGGCGACGGTGCCGGCCTCGCGCGCGGTGAAGTCGGCGGTGGAGACGGCGTCCTCGGGGACGGTGGCGACGGTGGTGACGTCCACTCCGCCGTCGAGGTCCTCCGCGACGGCCATCTCGGCGATCGCCTCGACCTCGTACGGGTCCAGGCCGGCGTCGGCCAGCAGCTGGGCCAGCGCCGGGTCCAGGCCGGACTCCTCGCCGCCGCAGCCGCAGTCGTCGCCGCAGCCGCCGGCGTTCTGGTCGATCAGGGGGAGGTCGGGGGTGCTCACGGTCACTGCTCCTGGCTCAGGGGGTGGCGTACGGACGGGAAGTCCGCGGTCTCGGTCTCGGTGACGACCAGGGCGCGGTGCTCGGTCCTCGACAGGCGGACGACGAGGTGGCGGCGCCAGGCCGCATCGTCGCGCTCCGGGCGGTCCTCGCGCCAGTGGCAGCCGCGGGTCTCCTCGCGCCGCCGGGCCGCGGCGACCAGCACCCGGGCCACGCACATCAGGTTGGTGGCCTCCCAGGTGTCCACGCCCGGCTCGGCCGTCTTGCCGTGCACCTCCAGGTCGTACAGGGCGGAGGCGTACAGGGCGTCGAGGGCGTCGGCGGCCTCGCGCAGGGAGTCCGCGGAGCGCAGCACGCCGGCGCCGCGGGTCATGATCCGCTGGACCTCGAAGCGGGCCGTGGCGGGCAGCAGCGGGCCGCGGGAGGGGACGGGGATGCCGGGGCCGGCCGAGGCGGGCGGGTGGGCGGCGATGTCGGCGGCGATGCGCTCGGCGAAGACCAGGCCCTCCAGCAGGGAGTTGGAGGCGAGCCGGTTGGCGCCGTGAACGCCGGTGCAGGCGACCTCGCCGCAGGCGTACAGGCCGGGGACGGTGGTGCGTCCGTCGAGGTCGGTGCGGACGCCGCCGCTGGCGTAGTGGGCGGCCGGGGCGACCGGGATCGGCTGGGTGACGGGGTCGATGCCGTGGGCGCGGCACGCGGCGAGGATGGTGGGGAAGCGGTTCTCCCACATGTCGGCGCCGAAGTGCCGGGCGTCGAGGTACATGTGCTCGGCGCCCTGTTCCCGCATGCGGCGCATGATGCCCTTGGCGACGATGTCGCGGGGGGCCAGCTCGGCGAGCTCGTGCGCGCCGACCATGAAGCGGACGCCGTCGGCGTCGACCAGGTGGGCGCCCTCTCCGCGGACGGCCTCGGAGACCAGGGGCTGCTGGCCCTCGGCGTCGGGTCCGAGGAAGAGCACGGTCGGGTGGAACTGGACGAATTCGAGGTCGGAGACCTCGGCGCCGGCGCGCAGCGCAAGGGCGACGCCGTCGCCGGTGGAGACGGCCGGGTTGGTGGTGGCGGAGAAGACCTGGCCCATGCCGCCGGTGGCGAGGACGACGGCCGGGGCGTGGACGGCGCCGACGCCGTCGTGCTGGCCCTCGCCCATGACGTGCAGGGTGACGCCGGCGGTGCGGCCCTCGGCGTCCTGGAGCAGGTCCAGGACCAGGGCGTTCTCGACGGTCTCGATGCCGGCGGCGTGGACGGCCTCGACCAGGGCCCGGCTTATCTCGGCGCCGGTGGCGTCACCGCCGGCGTGGGCGATGCGGCGGCGGTGGTGGCCGCCCTCCCGGGTCAGCTCGATCTCGCCGGTGTCCGGGGAGGTGTCGAAGACGGCGCCGGTGGCGATCAGGCGGCGGACCGCGTCGGGGCCTTCGGTGACGAGCATCCGTACGGCGGTCTCGTCGCACAGTCCGGCCCCGGCGACGAGGGTGTCGTCGAGGTGCTGGCCGGGGGTGTCCCCCTCGCCGAGGGCGGCGGCGATGCCGCCCTGGGCCCAGCGGGTGGAGCCGTCGTCGAGCCGGGCCTTGGTGACCACGACGGTACGGCGGCCCGCGGCGGCGCAGCGCAGGGCGGCGGTCAGGCCCGCGACCCCGGACCCGACGACCACGACGTCGGCTTCCAGGGCCCAGCCGGGGGCCGGGGCGTGCAGCCGTATGCCGGTGCCGCCGCTCGGGGCGGTGCCGGTCGCTCTGCCTGACGAGGTGCTCACGGGTGTGCTCCGAATTCCAGCGGGATGTTGTCGATCAGCCGGGTGGTGCCGACCTTCGCGGCGACGGCGAGGACAGCCTGGCCGGTGTGGTCGGCGGGGACCTCGGTGAAGTCCGCGGGGTCGACGAGGGCCAGGTAGTCGAGGACCAGGGGGGTGTCGCCGCGGGCCGCCTCGTCGAGGACGTGCCGGGCGGCGGCCCGTACGGCGTCGGGGAGTCCGGCGCCGGCCATGGAGACGGCGTGGGCGTCGGCGGAGGCGCGGGCCTCGCCGAGCCTGGCGAGGGCGGTGGCGCGGGCCTCGGAGGAGGCGTTGGCCTCGGCGCGGGCGGCCAGGGCGGTCTGGGCGGCGAGCCGGTCGCGGCCGGCGAACAGGGCGCGGGACAACGCGAGGGCGGTGCGGCGTTCCGGTTCGGACAGGTAGCGGTTGCGGCTGGAGAGGGCGAGCCCGTCGTCCTCGCGGACGGTGGGGACGCCGACGACGGCCACGGGGAAGTTGAGGTCCGTCACCATGCGCCGGATCAGGGCGAGTTGCTGGGCGTCCTTCTGGCCGAAGAAGGCGACGTCGGGCGCGGTGAGGTGGAGCAGCTTGGCGACGACGGTGAGCATGCCGTCGAAGTGGCCCGGGCGGGTGGCGCCTTCCAGGCGGGTGCCCATGGGGCCGGCGCTGACGCGGACCTGGGGGTCGCCGCCGGGGTACACCTCGTCGACGGCCGGGGCGAACACGACGTCGGCTCCGGCGCGTTCGGCGACGACGAGGTCGGCGTCGAGGGTGCGCGGGTACTTGTCGAGGTCCTCGCCGGCGCCGAACTGGAGGGGGTTGACGAAGACGGTGGTGACGACCTGGCCGTCGGGGCCGACGTGGGCGCGGGCGGCGCGGACGAGGGTGGCGTGGCCCTCGTGCAGGGCGCCCATGGTCATGACGACGGCGCGCCGGCCGCCCGCGGGCGGGGCGACCGCCGCCAGTTCGTCGCGGGTGTGCAGCAGCCTGGTCATCGGGCGCCCCCCTCGGGCCGGTCGTCCGTGGCGTCGGCGAGCACGCCGAGCAGGTCCTCGGCGAGTTCGGGCTTGAGCAGGCCGTGCGCGAGGGCGCGGTCGGCGGTGGTACGGGCCATGGCGAGGTAGCCGGCGACGGTACTGGGGGCGTGCTTGCGCAGCTCGGCGACGTGTGCGGCGACGGTGCCGGCGTCGCCGCGGGCGACCGGGCCGGTGAGGGCGGCGTCGCCGGAGCGCAGGGCGTTGTCGAGGGCCGCGCCGAGCAGCGGGCCGAGCATCCGGTCGGGGTGCTCCACGCCGGAGGTGCGGAGCAGTTCCATCGACTGCGCGACGAGGGTGACGAGGTGGTTGGCACCGAGGGCGAGGGCCGCGTGGTAGAGCGGCCGGGAGGCCTCGGCGATCCACTCGGGTTCGCCGCCCATCTCGATGACCAGGGCCTCGGCGGCGAGCCGCAGCTCGTCGGGGGCGGTGACGCCGAAGGAGCAGCCGGCGAGCCGGTCCACGTCGACCGAGGTGCCGGTGAAGGTCATGGCGGGGTGGAGGGCGAGCGGGAGCGCGCCGGCCCGGCGGGCCGGGTCGAGGACGGCCGCCCCGTACCGGCCGGAGGTGTGCACCAGGAGCTGGCCGGGGCGGACCGCGCCGGTGTCGGCGAGGCCCTGGACCAGGGGCGGGAGCGCGTCGTCGGGGACGGTGAGCAGCACCAGCTCGGCGAGCTCCAGCACCTGCGCGGGTGGTACCAGCGGCACGTCGGGCAGCATCTCGGCGGCGCGGCGGCGCGAGGCGTCGGAGACGCCGGACACGGCGACGGGGCGGTGCCCGGCCAGTTGCAGGGCGCGGGCGAGCGCCGGGCCGACGCGGCCGGCACCGACGACGCCGACGGTGAGCCGGGCAGGTCGGGCCTGCTGTGTTGCGTTCACGCGGGGAGGGCCTTCCGTTCCAGTCCGCGGGGGGTACCGGACGATACGTCGCCATGCTAGCTCCTGGGGGTTGGCCGGCCCCTGTCGTGGGCGGTCGGTCGGGCAGGATCGGGGGATGACTGACACGAGTGCGGGCGGGGCGGGGCCGGCGGCGCGGGCGGCGGGAGAGGCGGAGCCGGCGGCGCGGGAGCTTCGGGAGGTGGCGGCGTGGCGCGGGGCGCGGCGCAGGCTGTCGTTCGCCGCGTCCGAGCCCACGGTGGGAGAGCTGCTGGCGGAGCTGGCGGCCGCTGGCGGCGGAGCGCTGGACGAACCCGCCGACGTGTACGGCGACGGGGTCGTGGCCCGGCTGGAGCAGCGCGTGGCCGCGCTGCTGGGCACGGCCGACGCCGCGTTCTTCCCGAGCGGGACGATGGCGCAGCAGGTGGCGCTGCGCTGCTGGGCGGGCCGCACGGGGAACCCGGTGGTGGCGCTGCACCCGGAGAGCCACCCGGAGGTGTGGGAGGGCGGCGCGCTGTCGCTGGTGTCGGGGCTGCGGACGGTGCACCCGGTGTCGGGCCCGCGGCAGCCGGCGGCGGAGGACGTACGGGACCTGGCGGAACCGTTCGGCACGCTGGTGCTGGAGCTGCCGCTGCGCGACCCGGGGTTCCTGCTGCCGTCGTGGGAGGAGCTGGAGGAGGTCGTGGAGGCGGCCCGGGAACGGGACGCGGTGGTGCACTTCGACGGGGCGCGGCTGTGGGAGACCACCGAGCACTTCGGGCGGCCGCTGGCGGAGATCGCGGGGCTGGCGGACTCGGTGTACGTCTCCTTCTACAAGTCGCTGGGCGGCCTGAGCGGGGCGGCGCTGGCCGGCCCGGCCGGGCTGGTCGCCGAGGCGAGGGTGTGGCGGCACCGGTACGGCGGCCGGGTGTTCCGGCAGTTCCCGCAGGCCCTGTCGGCGCTGGCGGGGCTGGAGCGGGAGCTGCCGCGGCTGCCGTCGTACGTGCGCCAGGCCCGGGTGGTGGCCGCGGCGCTGGCGGCGGGGCTGTCGTCGGCCGGCGTGCCGTGGTTCCGGGTGCACCCGGAGCCGCCGCACACCCACCAGTTCCAGGTGTGGCTGCCGTACGAGGCGGAACGGCTCACGGAGGCGGGGCTGCGGCAGGCGGAGGAGACCGGCACGGTGCTGTTCCGCCGCTGGGCGGCGGGCGGGCCGCCGGGGCTGGCGGTGACGGAGGTGACGGTCACGGAACCGGGGCTGTCGTGGACGGTGCGGGACGTGGGGGCGGCGCTGGCGGACTTCCTCGCCCGCGTCCAGCGCTGACGGGCGCCCCACCGCCGCCCCGGCCCGGCGGTGGCTCCGCCCCGGCTGAAGGCTGCGGCAGCGCTCGCCCGCCGGGCGGACCCGAGCGGCGCTTGAGCGGGCCCGACGGGAGCACCGCCCGGACACGCGGGGCTCCGCCCCGAACGCCCCCCCGGACTCCGTTCCGGGGGGACCCCCACGCCTCAAACGCGCTGGGCAACGTGGGGCGCGGGCCAGGCGGGTCAGTGGGGTGGGCCGGGCCAGGCGCGGTGGAGGGCGGCGCGCCAGGGGTGGCGGGCCGGGCGGCCGTCGAGGACGGCGCGGAACTGCTCGTAGGAACGGGCGGCCCGCAGCACGGCGAGGTCGTCCCGCCCGGGCGGCGGCGGCATCGCGTCCCCCCGCTGCGCCGCCCGGTAGCTGTCGACGAGGTACTGCTCGATCGCGGTCATGCCTCCACCCTCACCCCGTCGGCGCACCCGCGCCCGTCGATTGACGGGGAGCGTCAATCGACCGGCCCACCCGGGCCGCGGACCTGCGACGACACCCGACAGAATGGGGCTCCGGTCAACGACAGGCAGGCGGAAGGGGTCGGCGTGGGCGTGAACATCGACATCGCGGGCCTTCCGGCCGACGCCGTCACCTTCGCCGCGTCCCCGCTCGCCGAGCTCTGCATGGCCCTGCACGCGCTGTCCCAGCCCGCCCACCACCCCGGCCTCGGCTCCTGGACCGCCGCCACCTCCGCCGCGCTCGACCCGTGTCTGGCGGACCGGCTCCTGGAGGCCGACTTCATGTGGCGGAGCTCCTTCTCCGACGTGTTCATGCCGTTCGCGGGCGTGCCCGGCGGCACCGGCCGGCCGGCCGCCACGCTCGCCGAGGAGCTCGACGTACTCGACCGTCTGGACGACGAGCGGTTCGTGACCGCCGCGCTGGAGCACTGCTGGCTCGCGCTCTACGACGAGGGCCCCGGCGCGTCCCCCCTCGTCGACCCCGCGGCCCGCGCCAAGGCGTTGGAGACGGCGGCCGCGCGCGGCCCGGGCCGGCTGGCGTTCACGCTGCGGCTGCTGGACGACACGGCGTCCGTACGGGTGTGGCTGCGGCGGCTGCTCGAGGACTGCGACGAGGCGTTCTTCGCCGCGACCTGGCGGCGGATCGAGCCGCAGCAGACGGCCGACGCCCGGCACAAGACGGAGGTGCTGCGCCGCAAGGGGCTGCCGGCCGCGCTGGCGGAGGTGTCCGCGGCACTCGCCGTGGACGAGGCGCAGACCACCATCACCGTGGACAAGATGGCCCACGGCACGACGAGTGCGACCGACCCCGCCATCGGCCGCCCCGGCCTGGTGTTCCTGCCCACCCACTTCGGCTGGCCGCACCTGCTGGTGCTGCACGCGCCCGGCTGGCGGCCCGTGGTGCACTACCCGCTGTCGTCCCCCTCGTCCCAACTGGCGGCGGGATCCGGGTCGGTGGAGCTGCTCCAGCGGCGGATGGACGCCCTCGCGCACCCGATGCGGATGAAGCTGTGCCGGAGCCTGGCCCGGGCCCCGTACACGACGAGCGAGCTGGCGAGCGTGTACGGGATCACGCCGCCGGAGGTGTCGCGGCACCTGTCGGTGCTGAAGAAGGCCGGGCTGCTCCACACGCGGCGCGAAGGCCGTTATGTACAGCATCAGTTGGACCTGTCCATAGTCGCGCGGATCGGTTCGGACTTCATCGAGGGCATCCTGCGCTGACGCTGAGGGCCCGTCCGACCGGTCCGCAAACGCCCGATCGTCATGTCGACGTACCGGTATGGCGTACCGATATCTGGAATTCATAAACCGGAATCAGCGCGAAGTCTGGCCAGAGCGGCTCCTTGCTGTCTAACGTGCGTCCACCGCAGACGACCTGCCTGTCGTGAAAGGACCTCCATGCCCTCACGCCGTATAGCCGTTGCCACCGCCACCCTGGCGGCCGCGGCCCTCGTCTCACCGCTGCTGCTCGCCGGCCCCGCGGGCGCCACCAGCCCGCAGAGCGACGCAGCGCGGGGTGACGCGCTCGCCCGGAAGCTGGTGAAGGACTCCACCGGCAAGGGCGCCTTCAACCACCTGAAGGTCTTCCAGTCCATCGCCGACTACAACGGCGACACCCGGGTGGCGGGCTCCAAGGGCCATGAGCAGTCGGCCAAGTACGTGGAGGCGGTCATGAAGGCCGCCGGTTACAAGGTGTCCCGGCACGAGTTCGACTTCGTGTACGTCGAGACGCTCGCCGAGAAGCTGACCGTGAACGGGTCGGCCGGGCGGGACGTCCCGATCAAGCTGATGACGTACACGGCGAGCAGCCCCGAGGGCGGGGTCACCGCCCCGGTGGCGGTCGCCCCGGTGGACGCGGACGGCACCAACGGCTGTGAGCCGGGCGACTTCGCGTCCGGCACCTTCACCGGCAAGATCGCGCTGGTCAAGCGCGGCGGCTGCACCTTCGCGGTCAAGCAGGCCAACGCGGCGGCGGCCGGCGCGGTCGGTGCGGTGATCTACAACAACACGGCCGGCGCCCTGAACGGCACGATCGGCGACCCGACGCTGGGCAAGATCCCCACGGGTGGTGTGAGCCAGGAGGACGGCGAGAAGCTGGCCGCCGAGGCGGCGGCCGGGGAGGTCTCGCTCACCCTGGACGTCCGCGAGCTGCGCGAGAACCGCAAGACCTGGAACGTGGTCGCGGAGACCCGTGGCGGCGACGCGAACAACACGGTGTTCCTGGGAGCCCACCTCGACTCGGTCGCGGACGGGCCCGGCATCAACGACAACGGGTCGGGTTCGGCGGGCATCCTCCAGGTCGCGCAGCGCCTCGCGTCCAGCCAGGACAAGATCAAGAACAAGGTCAAGTTCGCCTGGTGGTCGGCGGAGGAGTTCGGTCTGCTCGGATCGGAGGCGTACGTCGCCTCCCTGACGGAGGAGCAGAAGAAGCAGATCAAGCTCTACCTGAACTTCGACATGATCGCCTCGCCGAACGCGGCGTACTTCGTGTACGACGGCGACGACTCGGACGGCGTCGGCTCGGGCCCCGGCCCGGAGGGCTCCGCGCAGATCGAGAAGGGCATCACCGACTTCCTCGACTCGAAGAACCTGCCGCACGAGGGCACGGACTTCAGCGGCCGCTCGGACTACGGGCCGTTCATCGAGGTCGGCATCCCGTCGGGCGGCACGTTCACCGGCGCGGAGGGCATCAAGACGGAGGCGCAGGCCGCGAAGTTCGGCGGGCAGGCGGGTGTCGCGTACGACGTCAACTACCACGGTGCGGGCGACGACATCACGAACATCGACCACAAGGCGCTGGACGTCAACGTCGACGTGATCGCGGACGCGGTCGGGCACTACGCGTTCGACCTGGCGCCGCTGTCGAAGCCGGTGGTGTCGGAGCCGACGGACGGCACGGACGGCAGCGGTGGTGGCCTCCACGACGGCCACGACCACGCGACGGAGTAACCACCCCGCCGCCCGTGGCCCCCGCCACCCCCTGGCGGGGGCCACGCTGCGCCCCACCAGGGGCGCGGGGAACTGCGCGACCAGCCACCACCCGCCCGCAGCGGCCGAAGACGGGTAGGCCCCAGGGGGCGCGGGGAACTGCGCGGCCGACGGCCACCGGGCCGTGCGTGGGGCGGAGGTGAGGGGCGGGCCGGCGCGTCAGGGCCAAGGGGACGGGACGTGGACCGGGTGGGCGAGCCAGAGGAAGTCGCCCAGGCCGCCCGGCGCGGTGAGTTCCGCCGCTTCGCCCGCCGCCGCCAGCGCCCGGACGTACGCCGCCGGGTCCGACGAGGCGAGGGCCAGCGGGGGCCGGGCCCCGGAGACGCCGAGCGCGGCGAGCGCCTCGCGCTGGGTGAGCAGAAGCGGCTCCGCAGCAGCCGCACCGCACGCGTCGAGCGCGACGTGCGCGGTCACGTCGCAGCTGCCGTCCGGCACCGGCCGGCACTCCCGCCCCGCCCGGAACCCCGCCAGCGTGCCGAACGGCGGGCGGTTCGCCGCCGTGTGCGCGTAGTCCACCGCCACCGCCAGGCCCCGGGAAAGCGAGCCCACCGCCGCCGCCCACGCCTCGTCGCGCGTACGGCCGATCTCCGCCCGGCCCGGCCCGGGCCACCACCGGTCCAGCCAGGCCCGGTCCGCGGCGGAGACCGGCCCGCCGGGGCTCTCCGTACCGTCCCGGTCGACCAGTACGTACCGCCCGTCCTCCGCCACGTCCAGCGGTACGTTGTCCAGCCACTCGTTCGCGAAGAGCAGTCCCGACACCCCCCGCGGCGGCTCCGCGACCCAGGCGACGCGCGGGTCCAGCCCCGCCGGCCGGGCCGCGCGTTCCACCGCGTACGGCCGGACCCGGGCCGCCGTCCCGGCCGGCAGCGCGGCCAGCACCCCGGTCAGCAGCTCCGCGCGGCCCGCGCCCACGTCGACCAGCGCCAGCTCCGGCGGGTGCCCCAGCGCCCCGTCCACCCACAGCAGCAGCCGGGCCACCGCCCCGGCGAAGAGCGGGGAGGCGTGCACCGACGTGCGGAAGTGCCCCGCCGGCCCGGTGGAGTCGCCCGGGCGGACGTAGAACCCGTCCGGCCCGTAGAGGGCCCGCTCCATCGCCTCGGCCCAGCCGACCGCCCCGGCCGCCCCGGTCGCACCGCGGGTCGCCCCGGCCGCCCCGCTCCTCTGCCCGCTCATGGCCCCAGGCTAGGGCCCCTCCACCTTGCGGAGTACGGCCCCGCATCACGGATCGCCCCTGTGGTTGACTCCAGCACCTATCTCCCGTGCCTACGCTGGGTTACGTGCAGCGCCTCTACGACTTCCTCCGCAGACACCCGACGGGCGTCGACAGCTTCTGGGCTGTCCTGCTCTTCGGGCTCGGCATGCTGCAGGTCGCGGGGAGCGCCGACCACCGGGACGTGAAGCTGACCGCCGTCCCGGCCGTCGTCGCGCTCGCCACGGCCGTCGCCCTGCGCCGCAAGTACACCGTGCCGATGCTCTGGCTGACCGCCGGCGCCGGGGCGTACCAGCTGGTCACCGACTCCGAGCCGACCCCGGCGAACCTCGCCATGCTGGTCGTGCTCTACACCGTCGGCGCCGCCGACGTCCCCCGCTGGGTCTCCCGCGTCGCCCTGGCCATGGGTCTGGCCGCGCCGCCGCTGTCGAACCTGCGGTGGCGGATGAACGAGGGGACGACCACCGGCGAGACCGTCTTCGCCATCGTCATGCTGATGGTGATGTTCGCGCTGGCCTGGGTGCTGGGCGATTCGGTCCGCACCCGCCGCGCCTACTACGCGCAGCTGGTGGAGCGGAACCAGCGGCTGGAGAAGGAACGCGCCGCCCAGGCGCAGGTGGCGGTGGCCGCCGAGCGCGCCCGGATCGCCCGGGAGCTGCACGACGTGGTCGCGCACAACGTGTCCGTGATGGTGGTGCAGGCCGACGGCGCCGCGTACGTCCTGGACTCCTCCCCGGAGCTGGCCAAGGAGGCCCTCCAGACCATCTCCGGGACCGGCCGTCAGGCCCTCGCCGAGATGCGCCGCCTGCTGGGCGTGCTGCGCACCGGCGAACCGCAGGAGTCCGAGGACTACGTGCCGCAGCCGGACGTCGAGCAGATCGAGGTGCTGGTCGAGCAGGTGCGGGCGGCCGGCCTGGCGGTGGACTTCCAGGTCGAGGGCACGCCGCGGCAGCTGCCCACGGGAGTGGAGCTCACGGCGTACCGGATCGTGCAGGAGGCGCTGACCAACACCCGCAAGCACGGCGGACCGGACGCCAGCGCCAGCGTGCGGCTGGTGTACTTCGACGACGGACTCGGCCTGCTGGTCGAGGACGACGGCCGCGGCGCGGCGCACGAACTGTACGAGGACGGCGGCGCGGACGGCGCGGGCCACGGGCTGATCGGCATGCGCGAGCGGGTCGGTATGGTCGGCGGCACCCTGGACGCGGGCCCGCGGCCGGGCGGCGGCTTCCGGATCAGCGCGCTGCTGCCGCTCAAGAAGCAGCCGAATTGAGAAGAGTGAGGTCGAGGTAGCGGATGTCCATCCGAGTGATGCTTGTCGACGACCAGGTCCTGCTGCGCACCGGCTTCCGCATGGTGCTGGCGGCACAGCCGGACATGGAGGTGGTCGCCGAGGCGGGTGACGGCCTGGAGGCGCTGGAGGTGCTGCGGGCCACGAAGGTGGACGTCGTCCTGATGGACGTGCGGATGCCCAGGCTCGACGGGGTGGAGGCGACGCGGCGGATCTGCGCGCAGGAGGACCACCCCAAGGTGATCATCCTGACCACCTTCGACCTGGACGAGTACGCGTTCTCGGGTCTGAAGGCGGGCGCGAGCGGGTTCATGCTGAAGGACGTGCCGCCGGCCGAGCTGCTGGCCGCGATCCGCAGCGTGCACAGCGGGGACGCGGTGGTGGCCCCGTCGACGACGCGGCGGCTGCTGGACCGTTTCGCCCCGATGCTGCCGACGACCACGGCGGAGCCGCAGAACAAGGAGCTGGAGCGGCTGACCGAGCGCGAGCGCGAGGTGATGCTGCTGGTGGCGCAGGGCCTGTCGAACGGCGAGATCGCCGCCCGGCTGGTCCTGTCGGAGGCCACGGTCAAGACGCACGTGGGGCGCATCCTGACCAAGCTGAGCCTGCGCGACCGCGTGCAGGTCGTCGTCCTGGCCTACGAGACGGGCATGGTCCGCGCCGGCGGCGGCCCGGCCTGACGGCCCCTCCCCCGGCGGCCCGCCCCTCAGCCGGCGGGCGGGTCGGCCGGGCGGGGCCGGGCGCCGGGGTCGGGCGCCGGGGCCGCGGTCGGCGTCGGGGTCAGGACGTCATCCAGCGGTCCGGGCGCGCGGTCGCGCGGCCGGTGCGGGAGCGGTCGGCCTGGGCGCCGAGGAGGGCCTCCGCCTCCTCGGCGGGCCGGAGCCGGGCGGTCACCGTGCCGTTCGCGCCGGTGTCCACGCATACGTCGGCCAGCCCGCGGGCCCGCTCCCACGGCCCCTGCGTCAGCCGCACCGACTGGACCTTGGCGTGCGGGACGATCTCGGTGCGGCGGCACAGCCGGCCGTGCCGGGCCGCGAACACCTCCGCCGAGACGGCCACGCCGTAGCCCTTCCACCACACCGGCACCACCCAGCGGGAGCGCCGGCCGGGCGACGGGCTGAAGTCCAGCGCCGCCAGGTCCGCGCCCGGCAGCACCCGCGCCACCACCGCGTACGCCGCCCCGCGCGGGGCGACCGGGACCAGCACGTCGTTCTTCGAGCCGGCCACCGCCAGCTCCACCCGGACCCAGTCGCGTCGCCGCCACAGCAGCGGTTCGACGATGCGGACGGTCTGCACCCGGCCCGGCGGCACGGTCTCGTGCGCCCGGTCGAGCATGCCGTGGTCCAGCCGGAGCCCGTCCGGGGACTCCGCGACCGTCCAGTCGTACTCGGTGAGGAAGCGGCCGGCGCTGTGCGCCCAGGCGGCGCCGAGCACCGGCAGCAGCGTCGCGAGCGTCGCCCACAGGCTGTCGCTGAGCAGCCACACCACCACGGGTGCGACCAGCGCGGTCACGACCGCCGCCCAGGTGCCCAGGCTGAGCAGCAGCGAGACGGCCAGCTGCCCGGAGGGCACCCGCAGCAGCCCGCGCACGGGGGCCTCGCCGACGGACACGGCCTCGGCGGGCGCGATGCCGGCCGCCCGGGCCAGCAGCTCGGCGCGCAGCTCGCCGGCCTCCCGCTCGCCCAGGAAGGCCAGCTCGTCCTTCTCCTCCGTGCCGATGACGTCGAGCTTCAGCTTGGCCACGCCCACGACCCGGGCCAGCAGCGGCCGGGTGACGTCCACGGCCTGGAGCCGGTCCAGCCGGATGTGCGCGGTGCGCCGGAACAGCAGGCCGGTACGGATGCGCAGTTCCGTGTCGGTGACCGCGTACGAGGTGAAACGCCAGCTCAGGAAGCCGTAGAGGGCGCCGGCGAGGACCACGCCCGCCATGATCAGCAGGCCGAGGCCGCCGGAGCGGAACCGTTCCAGCCACTCGCCGGCCCGGTCGCCCTGGTGGAACAGCACGCCGGCGGTAGCGCCGATCGGCACCCAGGCCCGGCGCAGCGGGGTGAACGGGTGCAGCCGCCGTTCCAGGACCGGGGTCCCCGGCTCCGGGGTCCCCTGCTCCCGGGTCCCCGGCTCCGGGGTCCCCGGCTCCGTGGTCCCGCTCACAGCCCCTCCGCTCACAGCCCCGCCGACCTTGCCTCGCCCAGCGCGGTCAGCCGGTCCCGGAGCCGCTCGGCCTCGGCCGGGTCGAGGCCGGGGATCTTCGCGTCGGTCGCGGCGGCGGCCGTGTGCAGCTGTACGGAGGCCAGCCCGAAGTGCCGCTCCAGCGGGCCCGAGGTCACCTCGACCAGCTGCATCCGCCCGTACGGCACGACGGTCTGCTCGCGCCACAGCACGCCCCGGCTGATCAGCAGGTCGTCGGCGCGCTCGGCGTACCGCCAGGACCGCCAGTTGCGGGCCAGCATGGGCCAGCCCCAGGCCAGTACGGCGATCCAGAACAGCCCGAGGGCGGCCCAGCCTGGGCCGATCCACCAGGCCCCGGCCGCGGCCGTGGCCGCCGCCAGCAGCAGCATCCACACGACCAGCAGCAGCCGCCGCAGGCCGAGCAGTCCGCCCGGAAGCCCCACCCAGTCGGGCCCGGCCGGAGCCGTCCCCGCGCCCGTCCCGGTATCCGTCCCCGTGTCCATGTCTCAACCCTAGGTCGCCGTTCGATCCGACCTGTGGGACCACAGGACGAGATCCGGCGGCGGGCTGAGACAATGCGCCCATGACGGAGACCACGGTCGGTATCGGCGGCGCGGCGGAAAGCACCGACATGGTGCTGAACATCGGGCCCCAGCACCCCTCGACGCACGGCGTGCTGCGGCTGCGCCTCGTCCTGGACGGCGAGCGCATCGCGAGCGCCGAGCCCGTCGTCGGCTACATGCACCGGGGTGCCGAGAAGCTCTTCGAGGCGCGTGACTACCGGCAGATCATCATGCTGGCGAACCGCCACGACTGGCTGTCCGCGTTCTCCAACGAGCTCGGCGTGGTCATGGCCGTCGAGCGCATGCTGGGCATGGAGGTGCCCGAGCGGGCGGTGTGGATGCGCACCCTGCTGGCCGAGCTCAACCGGGTGCTGAACCACCTGATGTTCCTCGGGTCGTACCCGCTCGAACTCGGCGGCATCACCCCGATCTTCCACGCCTTCCGCGAGCGGGAGGACCTCCAGGCCGTCATGGAGGAGATCTCCGGCGGCCGGATGCACTACATGTTCAACCGGGTCGGCGGCCTCAAGGAGGACCTGCCGGCCGGCTGGCTCGGCCGGGCCCGCGCCGCCGTCGCCGAGTGCCGCTCCCGCATGGACGTGTACGACAAGCTGGTGCGCGGCAACGAGATCTTCCGCGCCCGGACCCGGGACGTCGGCGTGCTGTCCGCGGAGGCCGTGCACGCGTACGGGGTCTCGGGGCCGATCGCCCGCGCCTCCGGCGTCGACTTCGACCTGCGCCGCGACGAGCCCTACCTGGCGTACGGCGAGCTCCAGGACGTGCTCGAGGTGGTCACCCGCACCGAGGGCGACTGCCTGGCCCGCTTCGAGTGCCTGCTCGACCAGACGCACAACTCCCTCGACCTGGCCGACGCCTGCCTGGACCGGATGGCGGAGCTGCCGCCGGGGCCGGTCAACCAGCGGCTGCCCAAGGTGCTGAAGGCCCCGGAGGGGCACACCTACGCGTGGACCGAGAACCCGCTCGGCATCAACGGCTACTACCTGGTCTCCAAGGGTGAGAAGACGCCGTACCGGCTGAAGCTGCGCTCCGCCTCCTACAACAACATCCAGGCGCTGACGGAGCTGCTGCCGGGCACCCTGGTCGCGGACATGGTGGCGATCCTGGGCTCGCTGTTCTTCGTGGTCGGCGACATCGACAAGTAGGTGCCGGTCCGGGCGATTTGGGGGTCGGCGCGGCCTTCGGTGCCTAGGGTGGGCTTCATGATCTCTGGCATATTCGCCGGCTACCTGCGCCGGCTGGGCGTCACCGACCCGGGAAAGCCCTCGGCAGAGGCGCTGTTCACGCTGCAGCGCGCCCACCTGGAACGCGTCCCGTACGAGAACATCGACATCCAGCTCGGCCGGCCGCCGGGCATCGCGCCCGAGCTGTCGGCCCGCCGCTTCGCCGCCGGCCACGGCGGGTACTGCTTCCACCTCAACGGGGCTTTCGCGGCCCTGCTGGAGCAGCTCGGCTACGACGTGACCCGTCACGTGGCGGGCGTGTACGAGGACTCCGGGGACACCGGCGTCAACGGCAACCACATGGCGCTGACGGTCCGGGTCGACGGCGAGGCGTACTTCGTCGACACGGGCCTGGGCGACGGCCCCTTCGACCCGCTGCCGCTGCGCGAGGGCGTGCACGAGCAGGGCGGGTTCCGGTACCGGCTGGAGCGGCTGGAGGGGCCGGAGGGGGAGCAGACCGGCTGGAGCTACCACAGCCCCGGCGGCCCGTTCCCCAGGACCAACTTCCGGAGCGCGCCGGCGGTGACGGCGGACTTCGAGGCGGAGCACCTGCGGCTGTCCACCGCCGAGGACTCCCCGTTCGTGCGGACCCTGACGCTGCTGCGCCGGGACGCCGAGGGGATCGACCTGCTGCGGGGACGGATCCTGTACCGGATCGACCCGGCGAAGGGGCCGAGCGAGCGGGAGCTCGGTACGGCGGAGGAGCTGTACGAGGCCGTGTCCACGGTCTTCGGGCGCGAGCTGCACGACTTGACCCCGGCGGACCGGCAGGCGCTGTGGCACAAGGTCACCCAGGCCCACGAGGCCTGGCTCTCCGACCGCGACACCCCACCGCCCCCGGCCTGACCCCGGGCCGGCCGGGGGTCGCGCCCGTCCGCCCGCGGCGGGTCGGCAGGCCCACCCCGGGCGGGCCGCGGCCGGCCCCGGCCGGGCCACCTCCGGCCCCGCCGGCGACTGAGCCCCGCGCGCCGCGGCCCCCGCTGCGCGGCACGTGCCGGCCCGCCCGTGGCCGCTCGCGCAGGTCCCCGCGCCCCTGACCGGGGCCACCTCCGCCCCGCCGGCAACCGAGCCCCGCGCGCCGCGGCCCCCGCTGCGCGGCACGTGCCGGCCCGCCCGTG
>NZ_JBIBBM010000019.1:50298-199294 GCF_042900645.1 Streptomyces sp. NPDC012888
CGCAGTTCCCCGCGCCCCTGACCGGGGCCACCTCCGCCCCGCCGGCAACCGAGCCCCGCGCGCCGCGGCCCCCGCTGCGCGGCACGTGCCGGCCCGCCCGTGGCCGCTCGCGCAGTTCCCCGCGCCCCTGACCGGGGCCACCTCCGCCCCGCCGGCAACCGAGCCCCGCGCGCCGCGGCCCCCGCTGCGCGGCACGTGCCGGCCCGGCCGTGGCCGCTCGCGCAGTTCCCCGCGCCCCTGACCGGGCCAGACCCGGCCTCGGTGCCCGCGCCCTGGCCGGGGTCGGGCGTGGTTGTCGTCGGGGGCGGGCAGACTGGGGGCATGTCCGCCTCACCCCGTCGCGCCTGCCCCGTATGCCGGCGCGACTGCGCCGTGACCGCCGGGCGGATCGCCCGGCACGACCCGCCCGCGAGCCGCGGCGAGATGGTCTCCTGCCCCGGCTCCCGCGCCCGGGTGGTGCTGGGCGCCTCCGCGCCCGCACTGGACGGCTTCGTGCTGCCCGAAGTGCCCGGACAGCTGGCCCTGTTCTAGGCCCCCGCGGCCGACCCCGCGGGCTCGCGCAGCAGCTGGAGCACCCGCGTACCGCTGTCGTCGCCGAAGCCGGCCGCCAGGCCTCGCCGGTAGAGCGCCACGTGCGCGTCGAGGATCCCGGTGTCCACCCCGGCGTCGGCGGCCGTGTGCCGGACGTGCTCGATGCTCGCCGCGCACATGGCGAGCCGGTCGACCTGACCACCGTGCTCCCCTGCGTCCACCCGCTCGGTGTAGAAGCGCACGAAGCCCGAGAGGCTGTCGGAGGTCTCCACGGCCTGCGGCAGGATGTCCGCGGCGGTCAGCCCGTTGGCCTGCGCCACGGCCACGGCCTGCTCCCAGCCGGTCAGCGCCGTCCAGAACATGATCATGCCCAGCTGGTAGTGGAGCTGGGCGAGACCGGGGTCGTCCCCCTTGTGGTCGGTGCCGCCCAGCACGTCCAGCGCGGCGCGGTGCTGCTCGTACGCGCCCCGGTCCCCGCTGACGAAGATCTGGGACTCGGGCTTGCCGAGGCCGGACGGCGGGACGGTCACCCCGCCGGTCAGGTACCCCGCCCCCCGCTCCGCGGCCCACGCGGCGGCGGCCCGCGCCTTCTCGGGGACGTCGGAGGAGAGGTTGGCCAGCACCCGGCCGTCGAGTGCCGCCCCGTCGAGCGCGGTGTACATGGCGTCGACGTCGATCAGGCTGAGGACGGTGAGCCCGGACGCGGCCACCGCTCCGGCGGCGGTGGCCGCGCGGTGCGCCCCCCGGGCCACCAGGTCCTCGTCCTTGCCGGCGCTGCGGTTCCAGACGGTGACGCGGTAGCCCGCGTCGAGGTAGGCGGCGGCCATGGCCCGCCCCATGGGCCCCAGTCCGATGACGCTGACGGTGCCGCTGACGGTGTTCTCGCTCATGATGCTCTCCCCTGCCTCGCTAGAACGAACGCTCTATCCAGCGCTCGGGGCAGACAGTAGCACGGAAGTAGAGCGAGCGCTCTATCCAACTCCGGCGATAGACTCCCTACATGACGACGACCACCACCGCCGCCCTCGGCACCCGCGACCGCCTGATCAGCACCGCCTCCCGGCTGATGCAGCACGGCGGCTACGAGAGCACGCCGATCAAGCAGCTGGTGAAGGAGGCGGGGGCCACCATGGGCTCGCTGTACCACTTCTTCCCGGGCGGCAAGCAGGAGCTCGCGGTGGCCGCGATCGCCTACGGCGACGAGGAGTTCGCCGAGCTCCTGCGCACCGGGCTGGCCCTGCACGCGGACCCGGCGGAGGCCGTCGGGGCGCTGACCGAACTGCTGGCGGAGGCCCTGGAGGAGTCGATGTGGCGGGACGGCTGCCCGGTCACGGCGACCGCGCTGGAGTCGGTGGGCCGCATGCCCGAGGTCCAGGCGGCCTGCGCGGCGGCGTACGCCAACTGGGAACGGCTGGTGGAGGAGAAGCTGCTGGCCTGCGGACTGTCCGAGGAGGACTCCCGGGACCTGGCCATGACGGTGCTGAACACCCTGGGCGGCGCGGAGACGGCGGCCCAGGTCGGCCAGAGCCGGACCCCGCTGCTGGTGGCGGGCCGCCACCTGTCGCGCCTGATCGCCTCGTACGTGCCGGCGAGCGACTGAGGCGGGACGGCGGCGGCTAGGAGATCGCGGTCCGCAGCGGGGCCACGTCGATCGGCTCGGTCTCGTCGTGCTCCGTCAGGTCGATGACCTGGCCAATCGTTTCTGCCCGGCGCTCTGGGCCGGGCGCCGCGAACTCGGGCTCGGGCCCGGCGGTACCGGCGGCGAGCTCGGGGCGGCCGGCCGCGGGGGGAGCGGTCCGTGCGGCCCGCGCGCCCTCGGCGCTCTGGGCCTTGTGGTCCGCCATCGCCTCCTCCCCCACCACGTCCGCCAGGTCCTCGTGCTGGACCGCCTCGATCGCCGCCCGCGTCTGCGCCGCGGCCGCCTTCGTGCCGAAGAAGTCGAAGCCGCCCTCGACCCGGGAGGCCGGGCGCCGGGCCGCCGTGTACGGGGCCACGGCCGCGGCCGGCCTGCGGGCCGGTACGGAGGCCGGCGGCGCCTGCGCGGGGGCGGGTGCGGCCGGCGCGGCGGCCGCGGCCGGCGGGACCGCCGGTGCCGGCCGCGCACCGGCCGCCCGCGGCTTGGCCGCGCGCTCCGGGTCGGGGTCCGGCTCCGGCCCGGCCTCAGCGGCGGCCCCGCGCGCCAGCGCGTTCAGCGCCGCGTTGGCCCGGGCGTAGCCGACCGGGGTCGGGGCGCCGCTGCCCGTACGATCCTCGGAGACCGGCGGCAGCTCCTTCTGGCCCGCGCCCGCACTGCCCGGGGCCGCCGAGGAGGCCTCGATGGCCAGCAGCCGCCGGCCCTCCAGCGCGCTCGCCCGCTCCGTCTCCGCGGTGGCGTACCGGCGCAGCAGCGCCGCGTGCTCGCCCCGAAGCCCGGCCAGTTCCACCCGCTTCGCCCGGAGTTTGGCGTCCAGCCTGGCCCGCAGTGCGCGGGACTCCTCTAGGTCGGACTCCAGTTCGGCGATGCGCTCCTCGGTGCGCCACTCGTCCTTGACCCGTTCCCGGGCCAGTTCGGCCACCCGCCGCCCGGCCGCGCGGTCCCAGGTCCGCATCACGACCGCACCGGTGGTCCCGGCCGCCGCCGTGAGGACCACCAGCAGTCTCAGCGCCAGGGGTTCCGCGAGGAGCCAGGCCGCGACGGCGCTGGTGAGCGAGACACCGGCGACCGCCGAGGGCGTGAGAAGCCGGTGCAGGGGTTCGGGATTGCGGTGGCGTCCACGGGGCATGGCCAGAAATTTACAGGGCGTGCCGTGTTGGGGGACAGCCGCCCGGCAATCCGTTTCCCGGCGGTTACACCGGCACTGAACCTCACTTCTTCAAGAGGCCCTTGGCGAGGAGGTAGTTCTTGGCGACATCGGCCGGCTTGGCCCGTTCCGCGTCGACCTTCCCGTTGAGTTCGATCAGGTCGGCGGTGGTCAGCACCCGGGTCAACCGGCCCAGGGCGGCGGCGATCTCGGGGCTTCCGGCCTCCTTTGCGTTCACCACCGGCAGGATGTTGTCGGCGTTCTGCAGCTTCTTGTCGTCCTCCAGCAGGACGAGCCCGTAGGAGTCCAGGGTGGCGTCGGTCGTGGTGGTCAGCACCAGCTGGTCGACGCCGTCCTTGACCGCCTGCTTGGCCTGTGGAGTTCCCACGCCCTTGGGGTCGATACCGGAAACGTCGATTCCGTATGTCGACTTCAACCCGACCGCACAGAAGGGCCGGACGGCGCATTCGTCACCGGCGGCGATCTTCACCTTCAGACCCGACTTTCCAAGATCGGAAAGCGACTTCAGGTTGTGTTTCGCGGCGAATTCCCTGCTCACCGCGAAGGCGTTCTGGTCGACCGCCCCGCCGGCCGGCAGAACCTTCAGGCCCAGCGGCCCGGCCAGGCCCTCGAGGGCCGCCACCGTGGCCGCCGCGTCGCTGGACGCGACCGGCTTCTCCTCCGGTGCCTTCGGGCCGTTCACCTTGGCGTTGAGGAACTCCGCGAGGGTGGCCGCGTACTCCGGGACCACGTCGATCTCGCCCTTCTCCAGGGCCGGTTCGTACAGCTCGCGGTTGCCCACCGTGGTGACCGAGGTGCCGTACCCCTCGGCCCGCAGCAGCTGCGCGTACAGCTCCGCCAGTACGGCCGACTCGGTGAACCCGGCGGCCCCGACGACGAGCTCCCCCTTGTTCCCGGAGCCGGCCGGCGCCCCGCCGTCCCGGCTCCGCTCCAGGCTGTCGCCGCCGCACGCGGCCAGCGACAGGCTCAGGGCGAGCGCGCCCAGCGACGCTCCCAGGACCCGCGTCGTCTTGCTCATCGAGTACTCCGTTCGATTCGTCGGCGGCGGAACAGCAACCGGTCCGCACTCACCAGCAGTCCCTCCACCAGCAACGCGAGCAGCGCCACCAGCAGGGCCCCCGCTACCACCTGCGGGGTGTCGTACGTGTTGAACCCGGCGGTGATGATCCGCCCCAGCCCGCCCTGGCCGACCATCGCGGCGATCGTCGCCGTGGCCACGACCTGCACGGCGGCCGTCCGCACCCCGGTCATCACCAGCGGCCGGGCCAGCGGGAGTTCCACCCTCAGGAAGACCTGCCCACCTGACATGCCCATACCCCGGGCCGCCTCCACCACGGCACGGTCCACCCCGCGCAGCCCGGTGTAGGCGTTGGTCAGCAGCGGCGGCACCGCGAACAGCACCAGCGCCACCACCGTCGGTACGTACCCGGCACTGCGCAGCGGCGAGACCATGAACAGCGCCAGCACCGCGAACACCGGCACCGCCCGGCCCGCGTTGGAGAGGTTCACGGCGAGCGCGCCGCCCCGGCCCACGTGCCCCAGCCACAGCCCGACGGGCAGGGCCACCGCCGCGGCGAGCAGCAGCGCCGACCCGCTGACCAGCAGGTGCTCGGCCAGCCGGTGCCAGACCCCGCTCTCGCCGGACCAGTTGGCCCCGTCGGCCAGCCACCGCCAGGTCCCGCCCAGTACGTCCACGGTCAGCCGCCCGCCTTCCGCGTCCACGGCGTGAGCAGCCGCTGCACCCCGAGCAGGAGCAGGTCCGCCACCACCGCGAGCAGCACGCACAGCAGCGAGGCGGTCAGCACCTGCGCCTTGAACGAACTGTTCACGGCGGGGGCGATGAGGTTGCCCAGACCGCCCTTGCCGACGATCGAGCCGACGGTGGTCAGCGCGACCGTCGAGACCGTCGCGATCCGGACACCCGCCATCAGGGACGGCAGCGCCAGCGGCAGCTCCACCTGCCACAGCAGCCGCCCCGGGCCGTACCCCATGCCGCGCGCGGCCTCCCGGACCTCCTCGGGCACCGCCTCCAGGCCGGCCAGCACGTTCCGCACCAGCACGGTCAGCGAGTACAGCACCAGACCGGTCACCACCAGCGACGCCGACAGCCCGAAGAACGGCAGCAGCAGCGAGAACATGGCGAGCGAGGGGACGGTGTACAGCAGTGTGGTCAGCCCCAGGACGGGGGCCGCCCAGCGCCGGCCGCGGCGCGCGAGCAGCGCCAGCGGGAAGGCGACGAGCACGCCCAGGGCGACGGAGACGGCGGTGATCCACACGTGTTCGACCGTGGCGTCCGTCAGCTCCGGGCCGCGCGAGGTCACGTACTCCCAGCACCACCAGTCGTTCGCCACCAGGCATCCGCGCCCGGCCATCCGCTCACCCCCGAACATCCGTACCCGTCGACCCTAAACCCGCGGGGTGGCCACGGCCGGAATCGTTCGCACACGGGCAACACCCCTTTCACACTTCCTCCCGACCGGTGCGCAAGGATGGGTCGGGTGATCCGATTCGAGCAGGTGACCAAGCGCTACGCCGACGGGACGACCGCCGTCGCCGACCTCTCCTTCGAGGTGGCGGAAGGCGAACTGGTCACCCTGGTCGGCCCCTCGGGCTGCGGCAAGACCACCACCATGAAGATGGTCAACCGGCTGGTCGAACCCACCTCGGGACGCGTCCTGCTCGGTGGCGAGGACGTCTCGGCCGCCGACCCGGTCGAGCTGCGGCGGCGGATCGGGTACGTGATCCAGCAGGTCGGACTGTTCCCGCACCGCACCGTCCTGGAGAACACCGCGACCGTCCCCCGGCTCCTCGGCACGTCGAAGGCCAGGGCCCGCGCCCGGGCCGCCGAACTCCTCGAACTGGTCGGCCTCGACCCGTCGGTGTACGGCGGCCGCTACCCCGAGCAGCTGTCCGGCGGCCAGCGGCAGCGGGTCGGCGTGGCACGCGCCCTGGCGGCCGACCCGCCGGTGCTGCTGATGGACGAGCCGTTCGGGGCGGTGGACCCGGTGGTCCGCGAGCGCCTCCAGCACGAGTTCCTCGCCCTCCAGCGCTCGGTGCGCAAGACCGTGCTGCTGGTCACCCACGACCTGGAGGAGGCCGTCCGGCTCGGCGACCGGATCGCCGTCTACGGGCACGGCCGGATCGAGCAGCTCGACGCCCCCGCGGCGGTCCTCGCCGCGCCGGCCGGCCCGTACGTGGCCTCCTTCGTCGGCGCCGACCGGGGGCTCAAGCGGCTGTCCGTCACCCGGGTGGCCCGCACCGACCTGGAGCCGCTCCCGGCCCCGGTCCGCCCGGGAACGCCGGAAGCGGCGGACGGGGCGAACCCGCCCACCGCTTCGGTGGTGCTCGGCGCCTCGCTGCGCGAGGCCCTGTCGGCGCTGCTCCAGGAGGACTCCGGCCGGATCGCGGTGACCGACCCGGACTCCGGCGAGCGGCTCGGCCTGCTCACCGTGGCGGGGGTGCACCGGGCGCTGCGCGCCGCTCAGGCCTGAATGCGGTCGCTCATCCACACCAGCGTCGGCGGGATCTCGCGGCGCCAGGTGTTGAAGTTGTGGCCGCCGCTGTCGAGGATGATCGAGGAGACCCGGTCCGGCCCCTTGACCCCCTTGATGAACTTCCGGGTGTCGCCGAGGTTGCCCTCGCCCTCCTCGCTGCTGGTGACCAGGAAGGAAGTCCCGGTCGGCTGCTTGTTCTTCAGGCTGTGCAGGATGTCGGCGCGCTTCTTCAGCTTGCCGTCGCCGTGGAACAGGTCGCCGGTGGTGGCGTCGTTCGGGGCCTGGTAGTACGCGGAGAGGCCGGCGCCGGCACCGAAGGTCTGCGGGTAGTGCACGGCCATCTTCAGCGCGCAGTAGCCGCCGGTCGAGTTGCCGATGAAGCCCATGTTCCGCGGCTTGTCGCCGACCCGGAAGGTGTCCTTGATCGCCTGCGGCAGGTCCTGCGCGAAGAAGGTCTCGGTCTGCGGGCCGCCCGGTATGTCCACGCACTCGGTGTCGCGCGGCGGGGCGACGGTCGGGCGCAGCATCACCAGGATCATCGGCTTCATCTTGCCCGCCTTGGCCTGCTTGAAGGCCGTCATCGGGTAGTTCAGCCCTTTGATCAGGTTCTCGGCGGTGCCCGGGTAGCCGGTCAGCACGATGGAGGCCGGGAAGTTCTTGTCCTCGTACTGCGGCTGGAAGTACTCCGGCGGCAGGTAGACGTACCCGGGGCTCTCGATCTTCGACTTCCGCCCCGATATCGCCACCTTCAGGATCTGGCCGCCGACCTGCGGCTTCGTGCCGCCCGGGACGTCCAGGTGCTGCTTGTCGACGATCTTGACGTCCCTGGTGCTCATCGAGTGGTCGACGACCTTGCCCATCTCGGTCTGCCGGCCGAAGAGGTCGGCCCAGGAACCGTAGAAGAGGAAGGACTTGTTGGCCGCGAGGCCGACCGCCGAGAACAGGGCCAGCTGGGTCGCGAGGAGCAGTCCGATCCGGCCGGCGACCGCGCGCCAGCCGCGGCCCGAGAGCCGCGGCCACAGCCACACCGTGGTCGCGAACAACAGCACACCGGCGACGATCGCCAGGACCAGGACCGCATTACTGGTGAGACCCATGTGAGTTATGCCGACTTTCTGCTTGGCAGGCCGAGTTTTTCCGCAGTGAGAGTGAACCCGCCGCCCCTTGGCGTCGTCCTAGTGGGCGCACACTCCGGAGGCCGCCGTGGCCTTCGGCCACTTGATCTCTCGCAGAGCAACGGGAAGCGATGTCTAGCAGGATAGATGCCGATAAGTCCGGACAGGTTCCGAGTCGGTTGCGTCGGATCCTCAGCGGCCCACGGCCCGAATCGGTACCGAGCCTGGTCGGTACCGCAGTCACCGTCGTCGGCCTGCTCGACATCGCCGCCGGCGTCTTCCCCCGGTTCCGGCACAGCCGGATCCACGCCGTCACCGAGGTGCTGCCGGGCTCCTTCGGCCCCTTCGCCGCCGCCCTCTCCATCAGCGCGGGCGTCCTGCTGCTGCTCCTCGCCCACGGCCTCAAGCGGCGCAAGCGCCGCGCCTGGCGCGCCGCCGTCGTGCTGCTGCCGGCCGGGGCCGTCGCCCAGTTCACCTACCGGCACTCCGTGATCGGCGTCCTGATCGCGGCCGCGCTGCTCGCCCTGCTCCTGCGCCACCAGGGTGAGTTCAAGGCCCTGCCCGACCCCCGCAGCCGCTGGAAGGCCCTCGCCAACTTCGTGCTGATGAGCGCCGGCTCCATCGGCCTGGGCCTGGTCATCGTCAACAGCCACCCCGGACGCCTCAAGGGCGACCCCGGCCTGTACGAGCAGATCACCCACGTCATCTACGGCCTCTTCGGCTTCGAGGGCCCGATGGACTACTACGGCCGGGTCTCCTGGACCGTCGGCTACTCCCTCGGCGCCCTCGGCATGCTCACCGCCCTCACCACCATCTACCTCGCCCTGCGCCCCGAGCACCCGGCCGCCCGGCTCACCACCGAGGACGAGACCCGCCTGCGCGAGCTCCTCGCCAAGCACGGCGGACGCGACTCCCTCGGCCACTTCGCGCTCCGCCGCGACAAGGCCGTGGTCTTCTCCCCGAGCGGCAAGGCCGCCGTCACCTACCGCGTCGTCTCCGGTGTGATGCTCGCCTCCGGCGACCCGATCGGAGACGTCGAGGCCTGGCCCGGCGCCATCGAGCGGTTCATGGAGGAAGCCAAGGTCCACTCCTGGACCCCGGCCGTCATGGGCTGCAGCGAGACCGGCGGCGAGGTCTGGACCCGCGAGACCGGCCTGGACGCCCTGGAACTCGGCGACGAGGCCATCGTCGACGTCAAGGACTTCTCGCTCTCCGGCCGCGCCATGCGCAACGTCCGCCAGATGGTCAAGCGCATCGAGCGCAACGGCTACACCACCCGGGTCCGCCGGGTCAGCGAGCTCACCCAGGCGGAGCTCGAAGCCGTACGGGGCGCCGCCGACGCCTGGCGCGGCACCGACACCGAGCGCGGCTTCTCCATGGCCCTCGGCCGGGTCGGCGACCCCGGCGACGGCGACTGCGTGATAGCGACCGCACACCGCGTGGAGGAGGGCGACACCAGCCCCTTCGGCGACCTCAAAGCGATCCTCCACTTCGTCCCCTGGGGCCCCGACGGCATGTCCCTGGACCTGATGCGCCGCGACCGCGCCGCCGACCCCGGCATGAACGAGCTGCTGATCGTCGCCGCCCTGCAGGCCTGCCCCGACCTGAAGATCGAGAAGGTCTCCCTGAACTTCGCGATGTTCCGCTCCGCCCTCGCCCGCGGCGAGAAGATCGGCGCCGGGCCGGTCCTCCGCGCCTGGCGCGGCCTGCTGGTCTTCCTCTCCCGCTGGTTCCAGATCGAGTCGCTGTACAAGTTCAACGCCAAGTTCCAGCCCCGCTGGGAGCCCCGCTTCGTGGTCTTCCGCGCCACCCGCGACCTCCCCCGCATCGGCTTCGCCGCCATGCAGGCCGAAGGCTTCGTGACCCTGGCCCTGCCCCGGCTCTTCGCGAGCCGCCGCCGGCCCAGGCCCGTCCGCGTCTGCGCCCACACCGACCACCCGCTGAGCGCCATGGCCCCCCGCCCCGAGCGCGAGGCCCAGGCCGCCTGACCTGCCGGTCGGCCCACCACGGGCGCCCGGGGCCGCACCGGCCCCGGGCGCCCGTCCCGTTCCGCGCCCTACCCTGGAGACCATGAACAGCAAGCGCGTGCCCACCGCCAGGGGCCGGGTCCGGGGGCTGCCGGAGTGGGACCGCTGCGCGGTCATGGGCGTGGTCAACGTGACCCCCGACTCCTTCTCCGACGGCGGCCGCTGGTTCGACACCACCGCCGCCGTCAAGCGCGGCCTGGACCTCGCCGCCCAGGGAGCCGACATGATCGACGTCGGCGGCGAGTCCACCCGCCCCGGCGCCACCCGCGTGGACGCCGACGAGGAACTCCGCCGCGTCGTCCCCGTCGTCCGCGGCCTGGCCTCCGAGGGCGTCACCGTCTCCGTCGACACCATGCGCGCCGCCGTCGCCGAACAGGCCGTCGCCGCCGGCGCAGCCCTCGTCAACGACGTCAGCGGCGGGCTCGCCGACCCCGCCATGATCCCGGCCGTCGCCGCCACCGAGGTCCCCTTCGTCGTCATGCACTGGCGTGGCTTCAGCGCCGACATGAACAGGCTCGCCGTCTACCAGGACGTGGTCGCCGAGGTCACCGCCGAGCTCCGGGCCCGCATCGACGCCGTCACCGCCGGCGGCATCGCCCCCGAACGCCTCGTCGTCGACCCCGGCCTCGGCTTCGCCAAGCAGGCCGAACACGACCTCGCGCTCGTCGCGCACCTCCGCGACCTGCGCGCCCTCGGCTTCCCCCTGCTCGTCGCCGCCTCCCGCAAGCGGTTCCTCGGCCGGGTGCTCGCCGGAAGCGAGGCCTCCGCCCCGCCGCCCGCCCGCGAGCGCGACGCCGCCACCGCCGCCGTCTCCGCCATCGCCGCCCACGAGGGCGCCTGGGCGGTCCGCGTCCACGAGGTCCGGGCCACCGCCGACGCGGTTCGGGTCGCCCGTGCGGTGGAAGGAGCACAGTGATCCGTACCCGGGGGACACGGACCCGGAGGCGGCGGCGGAGAGGTCCGAGAGGAGCCCGGTGAGCAGAACCGACATCGAGGCGGTCGAAGAGGTCAACACGGCCTTCTACGAGGCCATGGAACGGGGGGACTTCGACACCCTGTCGGGGCTCTGGCTCGACGACGAGATCTCCTGCGTCCACCCCGGATGGCCGGTGCTCACCGGCCGCGGCGAGGTGCTCCGCTCGTACGCGCTGATCATGTCGCACACGGAGTACATCCAGTTCTTCCTCACCGACACCAAGGTGGCCGTGATCGCCGACACGGCCGTCGTCACCTGCACGGAGAACATCCTCAGCGGAGGCCCGGCGGAGGACGGCCAGGACCTCGGTCCACTCGTCGGCCAGCTCGTCGTCGCCACGAATGTGTTCCGACGCACATCGGAGGGCTGGCGGCTCTGGTCCCACCACGGATCCCCGGTGCTCACGGAGTCCGACGAGGACGAATCGGACGACGACGCCTGACCCCCGGGGACCCCTCGGAGCCACCTCGGGCGAACTTTGCTGTTTATCGCAGGTAAATTCGATGGTGGACGACGCCGACCGCACTCGGCGTAGGACCAGCACCTACGAAAGCAGGAGTGATTCGCGTGGATCGTGTCGCGCTGCGCGGCCTCAAGGCCCGCGGGCACCATGGCGTCTTCCCCCGGGAGCGCGAGGAGGGCCAGACCTTCATCGTCGACCTGGTTCTGCACCTCGACACCCGCCCCGCGGCGGCCGACGACGACCTGGCGAAGACCGTCCACTACGGGGTCGTCGCCGAGGAAGTCGTGGACGTGGTCCAGGGCGAGCCGGTCGACCTGATCGAAACCCTCGCCGAGCGCATCGCCCAGCAGTGCCTCAAGCACGAGGGCGTCGCCCAGGTCGAGGTGGTCGTCCACAAGCCGGACGCACCGATCACCGTCCCCTTCGACGACGTGACCATCACGATCACCCGGAGCCGCGCATGAACCAGACCCAGAGCGACCCCACCGTTCAGCCGGTCCCCGCGTCCGTCGTCGAGACCGTCGACGCCGCCGACGTGACCCTTTCCAACCCCAAATGGGCGGTCATCGCGCTCGGCGCCAACCTCGGCAACCGCCTGGAGACCCTCCAAGGCGCCATCGACGCGCTCGGCGATACCCCCGGGCTGCGGGTCAAGGCCGTCTCCCCCGTCTACGAGACCGAGCCCTGGGGCGTGGACCCCGGCTCCCAGCCCTCGTACCTGAACGCGGTCATCGCCGTGCGCACCACCCTCCCGCCGTCCTCCCTGCTGGAGCGGGGACACGCCGTGGAGGAAGCCTTCCACCGGGTGCGCGACGAGCGCTGGGGCGCCCGCACCCTCGACGTCGACATCATCGCGTACGCCAACGCGGTCTCCGCCGACCCGGTCCTCACCCTGCCGCACCCCCGCGCCCACCTGCGCGCCTTCGTGCTGGCCCCCTGGCACGACATCGACCCGGAGGCCCAGCTCCCCGGTCACGGCCCGGTCGCCGCCCTGCTGGCCGGCCTGGACCGCACCGGCGTCACCCTCCGCCAGGACCTGGAACTCCACCTCCCCGAGTAGACGTTCACTACCCTGGGGCCGCGGCTGTTCGGACGAGCGGGACGAGATCGGGGTAAGGGTTCGTGAAGCAACTGAGGCTGGGTGTCCTCGTCGGCATCTTCGTGGTGGCCGGCGTCCTGTCCTGGGCGGGCGCCCGGCTGTGGAACGCCTACGGCACCCTGCCGGGCGTCCCCCTGGCCGCCCCGGTCGTCCTCGCGGTCATCGCGGTGGTCCTGCTCGCCACCGCCCTGTCGCTGCGGAGCCGCCTGAAGGCCCAGCGGGAGCGCCGCCCGGGCGCCAAGGGGGTCGAACCCCTGATGGCGGCCCGCGCGGTGGTCTTCGGCCAGGCCAGCGCCCTGGTGGCGGCCCTGGTCGCCGGCATGTACGGCGGCGCGGGCGTGTTCCTCTTCCTGGCCGACCTCACCGAGGTCCCCGCCCGCCGCGACCAGGCCGTCTACGCCGCCTTCTCGGTCCTGGCCGGCTGGGCGGTCATCGCCGCCGCCCTCTTCCTGGAACGCGTCTGCAAACTCCCGGAAGACAACGACCAGACCGGCCCGGAATCCTCAGCCCGCGCCTGACCCCGCCCCGTGGGCGCCGGGGGCCTCAGGAGTCGGCGATCCGCTCGGCCAGCGGGCCGACCAGCCGCTCCGCGTCCTCCCAGAGGGCGAGCTCCAGCTCCTCGACGTAACCGTCGCGGCTCCAGTCGAAGACCAGGGCCTCCCCGAGGACCTCTCCGGCCTCGTCCACCACGAGCCGGGAAGCCACCACCGGGCTGTCGCCGCGCGGCGGGGCGGCCGGGGCCGCGGTGCGGTCCACCCTCAGGTACTTGCTCCGGCAGGGGCAGGTGCATCCCTCGGCCATCTCGGCGTACGGCAGCTGCGCGCGGTAGGCCCGGTGGGCGTCGGTGTCCTCGTGGAGCACCAGCTCCAGGGCCCGGCGCACGTCCGCGCTCAACGGCCCCCAGGCCCGACTCGCGGCCGTCAACGGGCCATGATCAGGCTCATCGCCTCGTTGCGGGTCGCGACGTCGCGCAGCTGGCCGCGGACGGCCGAGGTGATGGTCTTGGCGCCGGGCTTGCGCACGCCGCGCATGGTCATGCACATGTGCTCGCACTCCACGACCACGATCACGCCGCGCGGCTCCAGGATCTCCATCAGGGAGTCCGCGATCTGCGTGGTCAGGCGCTCCTGCACCTGGGGGCGACGGGCGTACACGTCGACCAGCCGGGCCAGCTTCGACAGGCCGGTGATCTTGCCCTCGACGGAGGGGATGTACCCCACGTGGGCCACGCCGTGGAAGCTCACCAGGTGATGCTCACAGACGCTTTGCACCTCGATGTCCTTGACGAGCACCATCTCGTCGTGGCCCAGGTCGAACGTCGTCGTCAGGACGTCCTCGGGCCGCTGGTACAGGCCCGCGAATATCTCCTTGTACGCGCGGGCGACCCGCGCCGGTGTCTCCAGGAGGCCCTCGCGGTCCGGGTCCTCGCCGACCGCGATGAGGAGCTCGCGTACGGCCGCCTCGGCGCGCTTCTCGTCGAACTCGCCGATCACGCGCTCGCCGTCCAGCGTCACTGGGTCGGTCATCTGTGCCTCGTTCCTGTGTTCACGTCCGCGGGCATGTGAAAGTGCCGCGCCCCCCAGGCTAGAACCTGGGGGGCGCGGCATCCATTCCGGGCTTGATCAGCTTTCGGGGCGGTCCTCCGGGACCACCTCGATGCCCTTCTCGGTGGAGACCGGGGTGGCGGCCGCGGTCGCCGAGCTGCCGTTGGCCGCGTTCGTCAGCTGGAGCTCCTTCGGGGAGAGCACCGGCGGGCGGGTCGACGGCGTGCGCCGGGCGGAGCCGGTCCA
Source organism: Streptomyces sp. NPDC012888 (assembly GCF_042900645.1). Taxonomy (NCBI): domain Bacteria; kingdom Bacillati; phylum Actinomycetota; class Actinomycetes; order Kitasatosporales; family Streptomycetaceae; genus Streptomyces; species Streptomyces sp. NPDC012888. The sequence continues at coordinate 64,595 of NZ_JBIBBM010000019.1, forward strand.
CGCGGGGCGGGCCGGGCGCTTGACCACGGTGGAGAAGATCTCGGCGATCTCCTCCTTGCCCAGCGTCTCCTTCTCCAGCAGCGCGAGGACGAGGTTGTCGAGGACGTCGCGGTTCTCGACCAGGATCTCCCAGGCCTCGTTGTGCGCGGTCTCGATGAGCTTCTTGACCTCTTCGTCGACCAGCGCCGCGACCTCTTCCGAGTAATCGCGCTGGTGCGCCATCTCGCGGCCGAGGAACGGCTCGGTGTTGTCCCCGCCGAACTTGATCGCGCCGAGCCGCTCGGTCATGCCGTACTGCGTGACCATCGCGCGGGCCGTGGCGGTGGCCTTCTCGATGTCGTTGGCGGCGCCGGTGGTCGGGTCGTGGAAGACCAGCTCCTCGGCCGCGCGGCCGCCCAGCATGTAGGCCAGCTGGTCCAGCATCTCGTTGCGCGTGGTCGAGTACTTGTCCTCGTCCGGGAGGACCATGGTGTAGCCCAGGGCCCGGCCGCGGGACAGGATGGTGATCTTGTGGACCGGGTCGGAGTTCGGGGAAGCCGCCGCGACCAGGGCGTGGCCGCCCTCGTGGTACGCGGTGATCTTCTTCTCCTTGTCCGACATGATCCGGGTCCGCTTCTGCGGGCCCGCCACGACGCGGTCGATCGCCTCGTCCAGCATGTGGTTGTCGATCAGCTTCTTGTCCGAGCGGGCCGTGAGGAGCGCGGCCTCGTTCAGGACGTTGGAGAGGTCGGCACCGGTGAAGCCGGGGGTGCGGCGGGCGACGGCCGAGAGGTCGACGTCCGGCGCGACCGGCTTGCCCTTCTGGTGGACCTTGAGGATCTCCAGGCGGCCCTGCATGTCCGGGCGGTCGACGGCGATCTGCCGGTCGAAGCGGCCGGGGCGCAGGAGCGCCGGGTCGAGGATGTCGGGCCGGTTGGTGGCGGCGATCAGGATGACGCCGCCCTTCACGTCGAAGCCGTCCATCTCGACGAGCAGCTGGTTGAGGGTCTGCTCGCGCTCGTCGTGGCCGCCGCCGAGGCCCGCGCCGCGGTGCCGGCCGACGGCGTCGATCTCGTCGACGAAGACGATCGCCGGGGCGTTGGCCTTGGCCTGCTCGAACAGGTCGCGGACGCGCGAGGCGCCGACGCCGACGAACATCTCGACGAAGTCGGAGCCGGAGATCGAGTAGAACGGGACGCCCGCCTCGCCCGCGACGGCGCGCGCCAGCAGCGTCTTGCCGGTGCCGGGCGGGCCGTAGAGCAGCACGCCCTTGGGGATCTTGGCGCCGACGGCCTGGAACTTCGCCGGCTCCTGGAGGAACTCCTTGATCTCCTGGAGTTCCTCGACCGCCTCGTCGGAGCCCGCGACGTCCGCGAACGTGGTCTTCGGGGTGTCCTTGGTGATCAGCTTGGCCTTGGACTTGCCGAAGTTCATCACTCGGGAGCCGCCGCCCTGCATCTGGTTCATCAGGAACAGGAAGACCACGACGATGAGGACGAAGGGCAGGAGCGAGAGCAGCACGCTCAGGAACGGGCTGGTCTTGTCCGGGGAGACGGTGTAGCCGTCCGGGATCTGACCGGCCTCGTACTTGGTCTGGAGGTCCTTGGCGAGCGAGACGCCCTGGTCCCCGATGTAGTTGGCCTGGAACTTGGTGCCGTCGTTGTCGTCGAGCTTCTGGCCGTTCTTGAGCTCGATCTTGATCATCTGGCTGTCGCCGGTGGTGAGCTTGGCCGTCTGCACCTGGTTCTGGCTGATCGCCTTGATGACCTCGCTGGTCTCCACCGACTTGTAGCCGCCGCCGGAGCCGACGACGTTCATCAACACGACCACGGCGAGGACAGCCAGCACGATCCACATGACCGGCCCACGGAAGTATCGCTTCACGTCCATCCATACGGGGCGGTGATCGCCCCGTCCCTCCTGCCCGTAGGTAAATGCTGCTGTGAGTAAAGACTGTTCTTCGGAATGTACCCCTGAATTGTCACCCGCGGCCCGACGGGACGGCTGACAGACCCGCTCTTGCATGCTCCAACGGCGGGAACGGCCCCGGGGTTCCCGGATCCACCGGGGCCGTGTGGATCAGCCGCCGTAGACGTGCGGGGCGAGGGTGCCCACGAACGGCAGGTTGCGGTACTTCTCCGCGTAGTCGAGGCCGTAGCCGACGACGAATTCGTTGGGGATGTCGAAACCGACCCACTTGACGTCGATCGCGACCTTCGCGGCGTCGGGCTTGCGCAGCAGCGTGACGACCTCCAGGGAGGCCGGCTCGCGGGAGCCCAGGTTCGACAGCAGCCAGGACAGGGTCAGACCCGAGTCGATGATGTCCTCGACGATCAGGACGTGCTTGCCCTTGATGTCGGTGTCCAGGTCCTTGAGGATCCGGACCACACCGGAGGACTGGGTTCCGGCGCCGTACGAGGACACCGCCATCCAGTCCATGGTGAGCGGGGTGGACAAGGCGCGCGCCAGGTCCGCCATCACCATCACGGCGCCCTTGAGGACACCGACGATGAGCAGGTCCTTGCCCGCGTACTCCGCGTCGATCTTCGCGGCCAGCTCGGCCAGCTTCGCGTCGATCTCTTCCTTGGTGATGAGCACCGACGCCAGGTCGCTGCCCATGTCCTTCTCGTCCACCCGCAACATCACTTTCGTTGACTCATCAGCCCTGCCGGATGACAAGTCTGCCACCCTGCCGCTGGGCCTCGACCCGGCCGGGCAGGTTGATGGCCCCCTGACCGCGCCATCCGGTGATCAACCGGTCCACTTCTTCGATGTGGCGGGCGAAGAGCGAGCCGGCCGGGGACCCCGCGGCGACCACGGCGCGGCGCAGTACGCGGCGGCGTACGGCGGGCGGCAGGGCGTACAGCTTGGCGCATTCGAGCTGCCCGAGTTCGTCGCGTACGGAGCCCTCCGCCTCGGCGGCCCAGGAGTCGAGGGCGTCGGCGTCGTCGCGGGAGAGCTGGGCGGTGCGGGCGAGGGCTTCGACGACTCCCTTGCCGAGGGCCTTCTCCAGGGCGGGGAGGCCTTCGTGGCGCAGCCGGGAGCGCGTGTAGGCGGGGTCGGCGTTGTGCGGGTCGTCCCAGACGGGGAGGGACTGGACCATGCAGGCCTTGCGGGCGGTCTGGCGGTCGATCTGGAGGAAGGGGCGGCGGTAGCGGGCGCCGGCGGTGACGCCGCCGGGTCCTCCGGAGACCTCGGGCATGCCGGAGAGCGACCGGATGCCGGAGCCGCGGGCGAGTCCGAGCAGGACGGTTTCGGCCTGGTCGTCGCGGGTGTGTCCGAGCAGCACGGCGGCGGCGCCGTGCCGGTCCGCGGCCTCGTCGAGCGCGGCGTAGCGGGCGTCGCGGGCGGCGGCCTCGGGTCCGCCCTCGCGGCCGACGCGTACCGTGACCGCTTCCACCGGGTCGAGGCGGAGCGCGGCCATCCTGTTGCGCACCTCGGCGGCGCGCAGGTCGGAGCCGGCCTGGAGTCCGTGGTCGACGGTGATGCCGCCGGCCCGGACGCCGAGCTTGGGGGCCTCGAAGGCGAGGGCCGAGGCGAGGGCCATGGAGTCGGCGCCGCCGGAGCAGGCGACGAGGACGAGCGGCTGCTGCCCGTCCGGCCGGGGGGTGAGCTCGTTCAGTACGTCGTGGAGTACGCGGCGGACCGCCAGGCGTATCGCCGCGACCGCAGGATGGGGACCCATGTCCGGTGCCCTTCGGTGGAGTTGGGGTGCCTTCTCAGGCGTGCTGGCCGGTACCGAGTTGTCACTCAGAGTGCGTCGATGGTGACAGAACCGAGCCGTTCTCCGAGCATCGCACGCCCTTGTACGGCCCACGGTCCCTCGGACGGGTGATGCTGCTTCCCCCGGTGGGACATGTTTACGCCTCTTCTCCGGTCCCCTTGCGGTGCACTCGGGCCACCCAGTCCGCGGGTCGGGCGATCTCGCTCTTGGTGGGCAGGGTGTTGGGCGAGGTCCACACCCGGTTGAAGCCGTCCATGCCGACCTGGCCGACGACGGCGCGGACGAAACGCTCGCCGTCGCGGTACTGGCGGAGCTTGGCGTCGAGGCCGAGGAGGCGGCGCAGGGCGGCGTCGAGGCGGCCGGCGCCGCTGGCCCGGCGCTGCTGGAACTTCTCCCGGATCTCGGCGACCGAGGGGACGACTTCGGGTCCGACGCCGTCCATGACGTAGTCGGCGTGTCCTTCCAGCAGGGACATGACGGCGGTGAGCCGGCCGAGGATCTCGCGCTGTTCGGGGGTCTGGACGAGTTCGACCAGGGAGCGGCCCTCTTCGCCGTCCTCGGCTTCGGGTCGGGCGCCGGCGAAGGACTGGGCGGCTTCGCGCAGGCGTTCCAGGACGGTCATCGGGTCCATGTCGGTGGCTCCGAGGAACGACTGGATTTCGCCCTCCAGGTGGTCGCGGAGCCACGGGACGGCGGTGAACTGGGTACGGTGCGTCTCCTCGTGGAGGCAGACCCAGAGCCGGAAGTCGTGCGGGGCGACGTCGAGCTCGCGTTCGACGTGCACGATGTTGGGGGCGACGAGCAGCAGCCGGCCGCCGGAGCCGGGCAGGTCGCGGCCCGCCGGCGCGAAGGTCTCGTACTGGCCGAGCACGCGGGAGGCCAGGAAGCTCAGCAGCATGCCGAGCTCGACGCCGGTGACCTTGCCGCCGACGACGCCGAGGACGGCTCCGCCGGGGGTGTTGCCGCGCCGCTCCTGCATCCGGCCAAGCAGGGGGCCGAGGAGCTCGCGGAAACCGGCGACGTTGGCCCGGATCCAGCCGGCCCGGTCGACGACGAGGACGGGGGTGTCCTCGACGGGTGTGCCTTCGGGGATCATCCGGGTGAACTCGCGCACGTGCCGTTCCGAGGTCCTGGCGTGCCCGCGCAGCTCCGCGACGACGGCCCGGGCCTCGTCCCGGCCGACCTCCGGGCCGGGCCGTACCAGGCGGGTCGCGGTCGCCACCGCGAGGTTCCAGTCGACCATCTCCGCACCACCGATGCTCGTCATGCGTCAACCGTACGTGGACCAGCCGTTCGGCGGAGCCCCACGCGCGCGCCGGACCGTCAGGAAGTGGTGGCCACGGCGGAGGCCAGCGCGTCGAGGGCCTTCTCGGCGGCGCCCGGGTCGGTGCTGCCGGAGGCGAGGAAGGCGAAGGAGAGGAGTCGCCCGGACGGGGTGACGACGGTGCCGGCCAGGGAGTTGACCTGGGTGAGGGTGCCGGTCTTGGCCCGGACGAGTCCGGCGGCCGGGGAGTCCGCCGCGTTGCGGGCCCGCAGGGTGCCGCTGAAGCCGGCCACGGGCAGGCCGGTGAGGACGGGCCGGAGCCGGGGCTGGGCGGGGTCGGCGGCCTTGGCGAGCAGGGCGGTCAGCAGTCCGGCCGAGACCTTGTCGGCGCGGTTGAGGCCGCTGCCGTCGGCGAAGCGGCTGCCGGACAGGTCGAGGCCGAGGGCGGCGAGCCGGGCCGCGACGGCCTTCTCGGCGCCCTCGAAGCCGGCGGGCTGTCCGGAGGCGAGGGCGGTCTGGCGGGCCAGGGCCTCGGCGATGTCGTTGTCGCTGTGGGTGAGCATCCGCTCGACGAGTCCGGCGAGCGGGGTGGAGTGGGTGGCGGCCAGGGGCGTGGCGCCGGCCGGTGCCTTGGCGCGGGCGGGGGTGCCGGTGACGGTGACGCCGTGTTCGCGGAGCAGGGCGGCGAAGGCGCGGGTGGCGTCGCGGGCCGGGTCCTTGCTGCGGTCGACGGGGCCGGAGAAGGAGTCGTCGGGGCGGCCCTGGTCGGCGGTCAGGGCGCTGACCGGGGCGATGTTGTCGTTGTCGATGCCGATGGGGTGGACGGCGGGCCCTGAGTAGAGGGAGTCGTCGTAGCCGAGGGTGACGGCGGTGGTGCCGGCGGCCTTCAGGGCCTCGGCGGTGTCGGCGGCGAGGGCGACGAGACTGCCGCCGGATCCGGCGGGGGCCTTCTTGCGGGCGGTGAGGGAGGGGTCGCCGCCGCCGACGAGGACGATGCCGCCGGGGACGGGGCCGGGGACCACGGTGGTCGCGATGCGGTGCTCGGGGCCGAGGGCGGAGAGGGCGGCCGCGGCGGTGGCGATCTTGATGGTGGAGGCGGGGGTCATCGGCCGGCGGGCGCCGGCCTCGAACAGCACCCGGCCGGAGGCGGTGTCGACCACGGAGGCGGTGCTGAGGTCGCCGAGCGCGGGGTCGGCCAGCAGCGGCTCCAGCGCGGCGGCGAGCGCGGCCGGGCGGGCATCTGCCGGATCCGCCGGATTCGCCTGCTGTGCCCCGTTCGGGCCGAGGGCGGCGAGTACGCCGGGGGCGCTGGGGGCGGGTCGCGGAACAGGGCGCTCCCCGTGATCTGCGCCACCTGCGCGGGCGTGCGCCGTCGCCCGGTCCCGCTCTGCCGTACGCTGCCCGGAGTCCCAGGGACCGGCCGCAACCACCGCAGAGGCGGCCAGGGCCAGGCCCGTCACGGCGGAACCCGCGACGAGCTGCCACGTCCTCATCGCCGGCACCTCGACCAGCCCCTTTCGCGATCACGGGTATGCGTGAGGGACACTTAATCACTGCGTCTTGCCGCGAGCATGGCACCCCGCCCGGCTGGGCTGGGCCGGACGCGCGTCACTCGTTAGCAAAGAGCTGAGCATGGAGGAGCAGGACGTGGAGTTCGACGTCACCATCGAGATCCCGAAGGGTTCGCGGAACAAGTACGAGGTGGACCACGAGACCGGCCGGATCCGCCTGGACCGTCGCCTGTTCACCTCCACCAGCTACCCGACGGACTACGGCTTCGTCGAGAACACCCTCGGTGAGGACGGCGACCCGCTGGACGCGCTGGTCATCCTGGACGAGCCGACCTTCCCGGGCTGCCTGATCAAGTGCCGCGCGATCGGCATGTTCCGGATGACCGACGAGGCGGGCGGCGACGACAAGCTGCTGTGCGTGCCGGCGTCCGACCCGCGCGTCGAGCACCTGCGCGACATCCACCACATCTCCGAGTTCGACCGCCTGGAGATCCAGCACTTCTTCGAGGTCTACAAGGACCTGGAGCCGGGCAAGTCGGTCGAGGGTGCGAACTGGGTCGGCCGGACGGAGGCCGAGGCGGAGATCGAGCGCTCGTTCAAGCGGCTGCAGGAGCAGGGCGGCCACTGATCCACCCCCGGGCGGGCGGCACCCCCACCGGGGCGCCGCCCGCCCGGCGTTTCGAGCGGGCCCGGCCGGGGCTCCGGCCGGCACATGGGCCCAGGCACCGGCGGAGCCAACGGCTTCGCGGTGGATGAAACGATTCCGCATACTGATACCCGTCGGCCAGGGATCAGGAGGGTGGCGGGTGGCGGCGCAGTCCGAATCGCAGGAGCCGGAGGACGGCAAGCCCCGTTCCGACGAGCACCACAGCGCGTTCGCCCCGCCGCCCGGCACCTCGCCCGTCCCCGGGACCCCGGAGGACGCCCCCACCTCCGAGTTCGCGCTGCCCGCCGGGGCCGGGCCCGTGGCGCCCGGGCCCGAGGGTTCGGCGTTCGCGCCGCCCAGTACGTACCGCGCGGCCGACTCGCCCCCCGCGTTCACCCCGCTCCCCGCGCCCCCGCGGATGACCGAGTCGCCCTGGCAGGACCGGATGCGGACCATGCTCCGGATGCCGGTCGACGTGCGCCCCGTCGCCGAGCCCGCGCAGCGGCCGCCCGAGGCCGGCCCGGCCGTGGGCCGCGTCCTCGACCTGACCCTCCGCATCGGGGAGCTGCTGCTGGCCGGCGGCGAGGGCGCCGAGGACGTGGAGGCCGCGATGTTCGCGGTGGCCCGCAGCTACGGCCTGGACCGGTGCGAGCCCACCGTCACCTTCACCATGCTGTCGATCACCCACCAGCCCTCCCTGGTGGACGACCCGGTCTCGGCGAACCGGACGGTCCGCCGCCGCGGCACCGACTACACCCGGCTGGCCGCCGTCTACCGGCTGGTGGACGACATCTCCGCGCCGGAGATCGAGGTCTCCCTGGAGGAGGCCTACCGCCGGCTCGCGGAGATCCGCCGCAACCGGCACCCCTACCCGACCTGGGTCCTCACGGCCGCCGCCGGCCTGCTCGCCGGCGCCGCGTCCGTGCTGGTCGGCGGCGGGGTCTTCGTGTTCTTCGCGGCCGCCCTCGGCGCGGTGCTCGGGGACCGGCTCGCCTGGATCTGCGCGGGCCGCGGCCTGCCGGAGTTCTACCAGTTCGTGGTGGCCGCGATGCCGCCCGCCGCGATGGGCGTGGCCCTGAAGATCGCCGAGATCGACGTGCGCGCCTCGGCCGTCATCACCGGCGGGCTGTTCGCGCTGCTGCCCGGGCGCGCCCTGGTCGCGGCCGTCCAGGACGGTCTGACCGGCTACTACATCACCGCCTCGGCCCGGCTGCTGGAGGTGATGTACCTGTTCATCGGGATCATCATCGGCGTGCTGGTGGTGATCTACGTCGGCCTCCAGCTGGGCGCGGCGCCCGACCCCGACGACGTCCTCCAGATCCCCAACCGCCCGCCGGTCCAGATCGCCGCCTCGATGGTGCTGGTGTTCACCTTCGCGATCCTGCTCCAGCAGGAACGGTCGACGGTGTGGATCGTGACGCTGAACGGCGGCGTGGCCTGGGTGACGTTCGGCGCGCTGCGGGCGGCCGAGCTGCCGCCGGTGCTGTGCACGGCGGTGGCGGCCGGGCTGGTGGGCCTGTTCGGGCAGCTGTTCTCGCGCTACCGGTACGCGTCGGCCCTGCCGTATGTGACGGCCGCGATCGGGCCGCTGCTGCCGGGCTCGGCGACGTACTACGGGCTGCTGTCGATCGCCGAGAACCGGCTCGACGCGGGGCTCGCCTCGCTGACCAACGCCGCGGCCCTCGCGCTGGCCATCGCCATCGGCGTGAACCTCGGGTCGGAGACCTCGCGGTTGTTCATGCGGATGCCGGGCGCGGCGAGCGCCGCCAAGCGCCGGGCGGCAGCGAAACGGACCCGGGGCTTCTGACCCCGGGTCCGTCTGCGGTGCGTGCGCGGTGGGCGCGGTGCGCGCGGTGCGCGCGGTGCCTCAGCGCTTGGCGTGACGGCCGCGGCCGCCGGGCAGCTGAGCCGGGCCGCCGTCGCCGGCGTCCGCGCCGCCGCGGGCCGCGGCCTGCTTCGACTCCTTGCGGGCCCGCAGCACCTCGATGATCACCGGGATGACCGAGACGAAGACGATGCCGAGCAGGATCGGCTCCAAGTTGTCCTTGATGAAGCCGATCTGACCGAGGTAGTAGCCGGCGATGGTGACACCGGCGCCCCAGCTGATGCCGCCGATGACGTTGTAGGTCAGGAAGGTGCGGTACTTCATCGCGCCGGCGCCGGCGACCATCGGCGCGAAGGTCCGGATGATCGGGACGAAACGGGCGAGCACGATGGCCTTGGGGCCGTGCCGCTCCATGAACTCGTGCGCCTTCTCCAGGTTCTCGGCCTTGAACAGCTTGGAGTTCGGCCGGCTGAACAGCTTCGGGCCGAAGAACTTGCCGATCATGTAGCCCACCTGGTCGCCGATGATCGCGGCGGCCACGATCAGCGTGCACACCAGCCACAGGGGCTGCTTGATGTACTCGCCGTCCGCGACCAGCAGACCGGCCGTGAACAGCAGGGAGTCGCCCGGGAGGAAGGCGAACAGCCCGGACTCCGCGAAGACGATGACGAGGATGCCGATCAGGCCGAAGTGCGAGATCAGGTAGTCGGGCGACAGCCATTCGGGGCCGAGCGCGAGCGTGTAGACGGGTTCCACGGTTTCCGGGGCTCCTGGATAGGGGTCGCGGCGCGCGATGCGGCGGCTGGGCGGGCGGGCGTCTCAATTATGAACGCGCGCGGCCCCGGCCCGGTTCCAGGTACCGGGCCGGGGCCGTGACGGGTCGGCGCTCAGGCCCGCCGCACCGCGTTCGCCAGGATCGCGTCCCGCAGGAAGACCGCGAGGCCCGGGCGGAACGCGTCGTAGGTGGCCGTGAACCGCTCGTCCGCGACGTACATCTCGCCGAGACAGGTGTGCATCTCGTAGTCGCAGTCGTAGTGGTTCTGCGTGAGCCAGCCACGGTGCTCCTCGGCCAGGTCCATGGCCTCGGCGGAGTCGGGCGCCGCTCCCGTGTCCATCAGGGCGACCAGGCGGCGGCAGACCTCCGCGTGCTGCTCCATGATCCGCTTCCAGTCGTCCTTGGTGTAGGTCGCTGCCCGGCGCATGGACTCCTTGTAGCGGTCGGTGTGGCCCCAGCGCTGCTGGGCCTCCTCGGCGTACTGGTCCGGGTCGTGGTCCCCGAAGACCTCGAACTTCTCCTCGGGGGTCAGGTTGACGTTCAATCTCTTCGCCTCCATGGCGCGCTCCACGGCCTTGGCCATCTGCTGGAGCCGGTCGATCCGGTCCGACAGCAGGGCGTGCTGCCGGCGCAGGTGTTCCTGCGGGTCGGTGTCCGGGTCGTCCAGCAGGACCGAGACCTCCTCGAGCGGGAAGCCGAGCTCCCGGTAGAACAGGATCCGCTGCAGCCGGTCCAGGTCGGCGTCCTCGTAACGCCGGTGGCCGGCGTGGCTGCGGCCGCTCGGACGGAGCAGTCCGATCTCGTCGTAGTGGTGCAGCGTGCGCACCGTGACCCCGGCGAAACCGGCGACCTGGCCCACGGAGTAGCTCATCTCTCTCCCGCTCCTCTGACTGGGTACGCGGTTCACTGTGGGGCCTCACGCGACGTGAGGTGCAAGCCCAGAGCGCCTCCCCGACGTGCCGGTTTTGCCCGCTTACGTTAAGCGGATGACGCCTGCCGCCCGTGCGCTGCTCCCCACGATCCCGCTCGCGCTCGCCGTCGGGATCGGCTCGGCCCTGCTCTTCGTCGGTGTCAGCGAGGCGGCCGAGGAACTGCAGGAGGTGCTGTGGGGGGCGCTGCCGGAGGCGCTCGGTCTGGGACCGTACTCCGCCGCCTGGGTCATGATCATGCTCACGGTGACCGGCCTGCTGTCCGGGCTGGTCGTCTGGAAGGTGCACGGGCACGCCGGCCCGGACCCGGCCACCACCGGCCTGGTGGAGGTCCCCATGGACCCGCGCTGGGTGCCCGGGCTGCTGCTCGCCGGCGGCCTCACCCTGGCGGGCGGGGTGAGCCTGGGCCCGGAGAACCCGATCCTCGCCGCGAACGTCGCCCTCGCCTTCGCGCTGGGCCACCGGCTGGCCCCCGCACGCCCGGGCCAGCTGTGGGTCGGGCTGGCCGTGGCGGGCACGATCGGCGCGCTGTTCGGCACGCCGGTGGCGGCGGCCCTGGTGCTGACCGAGACGATGGCGGCGGGCCGGGACACCGCGCCGCTGTGGGACCGGCTGTTCCCGCCGCTGGTGGCGGCCGCGGCGGGCAGCCTGACGACCGCGCTGATCTCCGAGCAGACCTTCCGGACCTCGCTCCCCGACTTCACGGGGCCGGGCTGGGGCGACCTGCTGGCCGCGGTGGTGGTCGCGTCGCTGGGCGCGCTGCTGGGCCTGGCCGCCGTCTACGTCTTCCCGTACACCCACCGGCTCTTCCACGCGCTCCCGCACCCGGTGCTTGCCCTCACGGCCGGGGGCGTCGTACTGGGGCTGCTGGGGGCGCTGGGCGGCCGGCTCACCCTGTTCAAGGGGCTGGCGGAGATGAAGGAGCTGACCGCAGACTCCGCCGCCTACGGGTTCGGGGCGCTGCTGCTGATGTGCCTGGTCAAGATGGCGGCGCTGGTGGTGGCCGCCTCGGCCGGGTTCCGCGGCGGCCGGATCTTCCCGGCGGTGTTCGTCGGGGTGGCCCTGGGGCTGTCCGCGAGCGCCCTGGTGCCGGCCGTCCACCCGGTGGTGGGGACCAGCTGCGCCGTGCTGGGGGTCCTGCTGGCGACGACCCGGCAGGGCTGGCTGAGCCTGTTCACGGCTGGGGTCCTGGCCCCGGCTCCGGGGGTGCTGCCGGTCCTGTGCCTGGCCCTGCTGCCGGCGTGGCTGCTGGTGACCGGCCGGCCCCTGCTGCAACTGAAGGAGGACGGCCGCCCGGTGCGATGACACACCGGACGGCCGTCCCCTGCGGGTGGGCGGCCCATCGCCCACCCGCCGCTCCGCGTTACTTGCTCAGGGCCCGGAACCGGCCCACCGCCAGCGGGAAGAACACCGCGAGCATGACGAGCGGCCAGACCACCGCGAGCAGCGCGGCGTTGTCCGAGGCCCACGAGGTGCCGGCCGCGGCCGGGTTGCCGAACAGGTCGCGGATGGCCGTGGCCGTGGCCGAGAGCGGGTTCCACTCGACGACCGCGCCCAGCCAGGCCGGCATGGACGCCGGGCTGGCGAACGCGTTGGACAGGAAGCCGACCGGCCAGACCAGGATCTGGACCGCCTGGACCATCTCCGGGCGTCCCGCGACCATGCCGAGCCAGATGCCGACCCACAGCATCGCGAACCGGAACAGCATCAGCAGGGCGAAGGCCCCGAGGACCGCGGAGAGCGAGCCGTGCCAGCGCCAGCCGAGCAGCAGACCGACCGCGCCGAGCACCAGCAGGCCCACCGCCGACTGGAGCATGTCCGCCAGGCTGCGGCCGACGAGCACCGCGGAGGAGGACATCGGCATCGACCGGAACCGGTCGATCACGCCCTTGTTCAGGTCCTGGGTGACGGCCGTCAGCGTCGACTCGAGGCCGAAGGCCATGGTCAGCGCCAGCATGCCGGGCACGAGGAACTCGACGTAGTCGCCCTCGATCCCGCGGCCGCCGCCGATCAGGAAGCCGAACATCAGGAGCATCATCACCGGGAAGATCAGCCCGACGATCACCTGGACCGGCTGGCGGCTCCAGTGGGCGAGCTCGCGCCGGGTCATCGTCCAGGAGTCCTGGACCACGTACGCCATGCTCACGCGGCCACCTCCGTGCCCTTGTCGCGGTCGGTCAACTGCAGGAACACCTCGTCCAGCGTGGGCCTGCGCAACCCGATGTCCGAGGTGGCCACCCCGGCCACGTCCAGGGCCCGGACGACCGCCGACAGGTCGGCGGTCCCCGAGGCCGGCACGCTCAGCCTCAGGTCCTCCTCGGAGACCGTCGCCCCCGACAGGGCCCGCGCGGCGGCGGCGAGCGCCTCCTGGTCGGTGACGGTCACCTCCACCCGCGCTCCGCCGACCCTGGCCTTCAGCTCGTCCGCGGTGCCCTCGGCGGCCACCTTGCCGGCGTCCACGAGGGTGATCCGGTCGGCCAGCTGGTCCGCCTCCTCCAGGTACTGCGTGGTGAGCAGGACCGTCGTGCCGCCGCCGACCAGCGACTTCACCGAGGACCACACCTCGGCCCGGCTGCGCGGGTCGAGACCGGTGGTCGGCTCGTCGAGGAAGAGCACGGCCGGGTCGGTGATCAGCGACGCCGCCAGGTCGAGGCGGCGCCGCATGCCGCCGCTGTACGCCTTGACGGGCTTGCGGCCGGTGTCGGACAGGCCGAACCGCTCCAGCAGCTCGTCCGCCCGGGCGCCGGCGCGGCGCGCGCCGAGGTGGTACAGCCGGCCGAACATCTCCAGGTTCTGCCGGCCGTCGAGTTCCTCGTCGAGCGCCGCGTGCTGCCCGAGGAGACCGATGCGGGCCCGGACGGCCGCCGCCTCGGTCGCCACGTCGTGGCCGGCGACGCGGACGGTGCCCGAGTCGTACCGCAGCAGGGTGCTCATGACACGGACGGACGTGGTCTTGCCCGCCCCGTTGGGTCCCAGGACCGCGTGTACGGTCCCGCTCTTCACCTCCAGATCGAGCCCGTTGAGGGCTTGCTTGTCCCCGTACCGCTTGTGGACACCTTCGAGCACGATCAGCAGAACCACTCCGCTCATTAGTCAAACTTGAGTAGCAGGGTCGCCCAACATATACCCGACCTACTCAATAGTCAAACTTGATTACTCGATTTTCTCTGGAGCCGGGGCTCGCCGGTCGCAGCGGCCTCGCACCGGCCTCGCGCCGATCGCGGCACCTCAGGACGCGAAGGGGTTCTCCTGGCCTTCCGCCAGCACCCCGACGAACGGCTCGCCGCCCTCGCCCGCGAAGGAGTACGCGCCCCCCTCGATCCGGGCGATCAGGCCCTCGGTCCACTCGGCCTCCACATCGGCCGAGTGGACCCACATGTGCATGATCTCGCCGATGTGGCCCATCTGCTCCGGGCCCTCCTCCGGCGTGTAGTAGCCGGTCACCGCCGTGCGCCAGGCCGCCAGGCCGGTCAGCCGCCGCCGCAGCAGCTCCAGCACCTCCGTGCGCGGCAGGTCCACCATGAAGCCCAGCGCGGCCGACAGGGCGTCCCGCTTCTGGTCGTACGCCGACAGGGCCTGGCGCAGCAGCGTGAAGTACTCCTCGCTGCCCGCCTCGGTCACCTCGTACTCGGTCCTCGGCGGGCCACCCGCCGCGCTGGGCGCCACCTCGTGCGCGAGCAGGACGCCCTGCTTGGCCATCTGCTTGAGCGCGTGGTAGATCGAGCCCGGCTTGGCGTTCGACCACTCGTGGGCGCCCCAGTACTCCAGGTCGTTGCGCACCTGATAGCCGTGGGCCCGCCCGTGCTGGCGGACCGCCCCGAGGACGAGAAGCCGGATCGCTGACATGGGCCCAGGCTATCCAGCCGGTCCGTCAGCCCATCGCCTTGGTGCCGTCCAGCGACTCCCGGATGATGTCGGCGTGGCCGGCGTGCCGGGCGAACTCCTCCACCAGGTGCAGCAGCGTCCAGCGGATCGAGACCTTGGTGTCCTTGGGGAACCACGGCGCCTCGGGCAGCGGGTAGGTCTCGTCCAGGCTGGGTACGGCGGCGACGAAGGCGGCGGTCTCGGCCGCCACCCGCTCCCAGAACGCGAGCACGGACGGGATGCTCTCGCCCTCGACCAGCCGGAAGCCCTCGGCGTAGTCCTCCCGCGAGCGCTGGGGCTTGCCCTGCGCCATCCGCAGCCAGGTCTGCTCGACCTCGGCCGCGTGCTTGACCAGCCCGGACAGCGACAGCTCGCTGACGCTCGGACGGCTCGCCGCCTGCTCCTCGGTCAGCCCCTCCAGCGACTCCCGCAGGGCGGCGCGCTGCGCCTCGACGAAGGCCAGGAGCGTGCCGCGCTCGTCGCCGAGGACCTCGGTGGAAACCTGAGCCATGATCAACCGCCTTGTCCGTACGGGGCCGGGGGGCCTTCCCCCTGCCGACGGAAACCACGCTAGGGGGCCTTGAGGTCAGCTCCTGTCCGCAACTCCGTGGCGGAGCGGGGAGGTTTCGCGATCAGAACGGGAACTCGCTGCGCCCGCGCTGGACGGAGATCCACTTCTGGGTGGTGAAGGCCTCGACGGCCGCCTCGCCGTTGAGCCGGCCCAGACCGGAGTCCTTCTCCCCGCCGAAGGCGGCCAGCGGCTCGTCCCCGATGGTGGAGTCGTTGACGTGCATCATGCCGGTGTGGACGCGCTGGGCGAACCGGACGCCGCGCTCCACGTCGCGGGTGTGCACGGCCCCGCTCAGCCCGTACGGGGTCGCGTTGGCGAGCCGTACGGCCTCGTCCTCGCCGTCGAAGACCACCAGCAGCGCGACCGGGCCGAAGATCTCCTGGCCCAGCAGCGGGGAGTCCTCGGGGAGCCCGGTCAGCACCGTCGGCTCGACCAGGTTGCCGCGCGTGGTGCCGCGCACCAGGGCGGTGGCCCCGGCCTCGACGGCGCGGTCGACCAGGGCGGTGAGGGCGTCGGCCTGGAAGGAGTTGATCAGCGGGCCGATGTGGGTGCCGGGCTCGTGCGGGTCGCCGGTGCGCAGGGCCCGCACCCGGGCGGTGAACTTCTCGGTGAACTCCTCCGCCACGGACCGGTCGACGAGGATCCGGTTGGCGGCCATGCAGACCTGCCCCTGGTACACGAATCTGCTGAAGACGGCCGCGTCCACGGCGTAGTCCAGGTCGGCGTCGTCGAGGACGACCAGCGCGCTGTTGCCGCTGAGTTCGAGCACGGTCCGCTTGAACTGGCGGGCGGCCACCGCGCCGACGTGCCGGCCGACCCGGTCGGAGCCGGCGAAGGAGATCACCCTGGGCACCGGGTGGGTGAGCAGCGCGTCGCCTATCTCGGCGATGTCGGTGACCAGGACGTTCAGCAGGCCGGCGGGCAGACCCGCGTCCTCGAAGATCCGGGCGATCAGGCCGCCGCCGGTCACCGGGGCGTTCTGGTTCGGCTTGATCACGACGGCGTTGCCGAGGGCGAGGGCGGGCGCCACGGACTTCAGGGTGACCAGGAGGGGGAAGTTGAAGGGGCTGATCACGGCGACGACGCCGACGGGGAGCCGCTGGATCCGGTTCTCCTTGCCGGTGACCGGGGAGGCGATGATCCGGTCCTCGGGGCTGACTGCGGTCCGGGCGGCCTCGCGGAGGAACTCCTTGGCGAGGTGGACCTCGTACTCGGCCTTGGGACGGGTCCCGCCGAGCTCGTCGATCATCGCCTCGACGATCTCCTTCTCGCGCTCCTCGGTGATCCGCAGGGCGCGTTCCAGGACCTCTCGGCGGGCGTAGGGGCCGGCGGCGGCCCACGCGGGCTGGGCGCGCTCGGCGGCGCGGTAGGCGAGATCGACCTGCTCGACGGTGGCGACGGTGATGGCCGCGAGCTTCTCCCCGTTGTAGGGGTTCACGTCGATGATGTCCCACGACCCGGTGCCGGCCAGCCATTCGCCGTCGATGTACTGGTAAGCCAGGTCCTCGAATATGGACATGCCATCCCTTACTGCAGGCGCCCCTGATCCGACGTCATACTACGTGCGTTTCAAGACAGTTGAAGGAGTCCCCGGAGAAGATCCCGGGTCTGGTCCGGGTCCGGGCAGTCGCTCTGGAGCCGCGCCATGGCCCGGTCGTACTGCGCCACTTCCTCGTCTTTGTCCAGGTAGAGGGCGCTGGTGAGCTGTTCCAGATAGACGATGTCCTGGAGGTCCGACTCGGGGAAGCGCAGCAGGGTGAAGGCGCCGCTCTCGCCGGCGTGGCCGCCGAAGGAGAAGGGCATCACCTGGAGCCGGACGTTGGGCCGCTGTGAGATCTCGATGAGGTGCTCCAGCTGGCCGCGCATGACGGACCGGTCGCCGTACGGGCGGCGCAGCGCCGCCTCGTCGAGCACGGCGTGGAACTGCGGGGCGTTCTCGGAGACCAGGACCTTCTGGCGCTCCAGCCGCAGGGCCACGCGGCGGTCGATCTCCGCGGGGGCGGCCTCGGGCATGCCGCGGCTGACGACGGCGTGGGCGTAGGCCTCGGTCTGGAGCAGGCCGTGGACGAACTGCAC
Source organism: Streptomyces sp. NPDC012888 (assembly GCF_042900645.1). Classification (NCBI taxonomy): domain Bacteria; kingdom Bacillati; phylum Actinomycetota; class Actinomycetes; order Kitasatosporales; family Streptomycetaceae; genus Streptomyces; species Streptomyces sp. NPDC012888. The sequence goes on from NZ_JBIBBM010000019.1 coordinate 81,759, forward strand.
CTCGTAGATCCGGATCAGCGAGGCGGCGCCCTCCAGGCCGATGTAGGTCTGGAACCAGCTGGGCAGCACGTCGCCGTAACTGTGCCACCAGCCGGCGGCGTTGGCCTCCCGGACGAGCCCGAGGAGCGACTCGCGCTCGGCGCCGTCGGTGACTCCGTAGAGCGTGAGCAGGTCCTCTACGTCCCTGGCCTTGAAGCTCACCCTGCCCAACTCCAAGCGGCTGATCTTCGATTCGGATGCGCGGATCGAGTAGCCGGCCGCCTCACGGGTGATCCCGCGGGATTCACGGAGTCGCCTGAGCTGCGAGCCCAGGAGGATGCGGCGCACCACAGAACCGCTGGCTTCTGCGGTCACTTGTCCTGCCCTCCCCATCGCGATGGTCTTGTGCGTCGCGGAGCCCCCCGCACCCCTGGGCCCGCAGTCTGCCACCAAAACGCATCGGGCCGTACTCGTTCTGTAACGGAATCCGTCCTGTCGGAAAAGAAGTCCATAAGCAGGCGTAGGAAGAAATGAGCAAGAAACGGCACGTGAGTGGACGGGTCGGGCGCGTGCACGTGCATCTGCCCTTGCATCCGGCTGCGCCATTCGGAACCATGGAGCCCGCGTACCTGCGTGCTCTTCGCGCCGGCGCCCGACCCACCCCGCAGTTCTTTCATGGACACAGCAGCCGCTACCGTCCGCGAATCCCGGGAGTGCCACGCATGGGGATGAATGGATCGACCATGCTCGAGCCGTTACGGCAGGGGCTGCCCCCGGTCGACCCCACGGCCGTCTCCGGGTCCGCCTCCTGTGCCCTGCCGGCCCGCTACGAGGCCGTGCGGGGCGCACGTTCGTTCACCCGCGCCACCCTGGGCCAGTGGGGGCTGGACGACCGATTCGACGACGTGTCCCTGGTCGTCTCCGAACTCGTGACCAACGCGCTGCGGCACGCGCTGCCGCAGGACGCCCGGGACGGGGCGGAGCAGGAGCCCCCGGTGCGGCTGCACCTGATGCGCTGGCGCAGCCGGCTGGTGTGCGCGGTCCGGGATCCCAGCGAGGACTCCCCGGGGGGCGCGTTCTCCCCGGACCGGACGGACGAGAACTGCGACGCCGAATCGGGACGCGGGCTGTTCCTGGTCGACTCGTACAGCGACAACTGGGGCTGGCACCCGCTCGCCGGGCGGCTGAGCGGCAAGGTGGTCTGGGCGCTCTTCCTGCTCCAGGAGCGGTAGCACCGCGGACCGGCAGGACCGGCAGGACCGGCAACCGACGACTCCGGCGGGGGACACACCACTGGCCGGGACCGATCTTGGGATCGGTCCCGGCCAGTGCACGTGCATGGCTTGATCAGAGTGCGCTCAATGGATGAGGTGGTCGAACTCCCCGTCCTTGGCGCCCAGCAGCAGCGCCTCTATTTCGGCCGGCGTGTAGACGAGGGCCGGCCCGTCCGGGAAGCGCGAATTGCGCACGGCCACGTCGCCGCCCGGCAGCTTGGCGAACTCCACGCAGGAGCCCTGGGAATTGCTGTGCCGGCTCTTCTGCCAGGTCAGCCCGTACATGGAAGCGAGTTCTGCAGCTGCCATCCCGTTGTACGCGTGGTCCACAGGAAGCCCCCGATAGCAGATGTCAACTGCACCGGATCATAGCTGTGTTCAAACGCGGATGCATGGGCAGATGCACGTGCACGGGCGGTATCGTCATGATCACTCCCCGCCCCGGCGACCCCCCGGTCCGTACGGCAGCAGGGCCATTTCCCGGGCGCTCTTGATCGCCCGCGCCAGTTCCCGCTGCTGTTGCGAGGTCACCCGGGTGACCCGGCGGCTGCGGATCTTCCCCCGGTCGGAGACAAACCTGCGGAGCAGGTCGGTGTCCTTGTAGTCGATGTACGTGATTCCGGCTGCGTCCAGCGGGTTGGGCTTGGGCGCGCGGGGTCGCGTCTCCCGTCGGCGGGCCACGGCGTCCTCCTCGGTGGGTCGGTGTTCTTCGGGTGGGGGCGGTTCAGGCGACGGGGTCGAGCAGGGCGTCGAAGGCCCTGGGCAGCAGTGCCCAGCCGGCCGGCCCGGCCGCGTACTCCTCGTCCGTCAGCAGGCAGGAGTCCAGCAGCCCGGCCAGCCCCTCGCGGTCCAGGCCGGGCGAGGTGAAGACCAGGTGCTGGCAGCGGTCCCCGTGCTCGGGGTGCCAGTCGAGGGCGGCGGCTGCCCGCCGCACCGGCGGGACCAGGTCCCACGCGGCGTCCGGCAGCGCCGCCAGCCACGGCCCGGCGCCCTCCACGCACAGGGCCCCGCCGGCCGCGTCCCAGGCCAGAAGCGTCTCGGGCCGGTCCGCCAGCCAGAACCGGCCGCGGCTGCGGGCGGCCGCACAGGTGACGTCCTCCAGGGCGGCGTAGAGCCGGCCGGGGTGGAAGGGCCGGTGGCGGCGCCACACCAGGGTGGCCACCCCGCACTCGTCCGCCTCCTGCGGCAGCAGCGCGCACGCCGGATGGTGCCGGTCCGCGGCCGCCCGCACGTCGAACTCGCCCTCCAGCACGACCCGTACCAGCTCGGGCGAGCCGACCGGCAGCCGCCGGGCCGTCGGGTGCAGCTGGGCGAGCAGCGCGGCGTCCTCCTCGTCGGCGTCCCCCACGCCGTCCACCAGGGCCAGCACGGGCGCGTACTCCAGCTGCCGGGCCCAGGTGTCGGCGACCGTCCGCTGGTCGGTGGCGGCGGCCGCCAGGCCCGCTTCGGCGAGGTCGTCCCCGTTGCCCAGGCAGTCCAGCACCAGTGCCGGGTCCACGGCGGTGACCACGATGGTCAGCCGCAGGCGGCCGGCGCCGTGCGCGGCGATCACCTCGGCCATCGCCTTCGGTTCGACCGAGTCCCAGAGCTCGACGACGGCGAGCCGGGCCGACCGGCCGTCCGCCAGCCGCAGGAGCTCCGGGACCAGGTCCTCGCGCAGCGCGCAGCACGCGCAGTCGTCGACGAGCGGGGCGTCCGTGCTCCCCCGCTCGCCGGACGCGTCGCGGACGGTGCGCCGCACCGTGCCCCCGGCGGCGGTGGCGAGGTCGTGGTGCAGTGCGACGCTGCCCGGCACCGCGCGCAGCAGCGTCTCCACGACCTCCCTCCGCGCGTCCGAGTGCAGCCCGCCGACGAGCACGACGGGCAGTCTCATGTCCGTCCCCCCGAGCCGTAACGGCGCTCGAAGCGCTCGACCCGTCCGGCGGTGTCGAGGACCCGGGCGGTGCCGGTGTGGAAGGGGTGGCTCGCCGAGGAAACCTCGACGTCGATCACGGGGTAGGTCTCGCCGTCCTCCCAGAGCACGGTCCGCTCCGAGGTGGCGGTGGAGCGGGTGAGGAAGGCGAAGTCGGCGGCCTTGTCGCGGAAGACGACGGGCCGGTACGCGGGGTGGATTCCGGGCTTCACGGGGGGACTCAGCGCTCCTCTCGGAAGTCGACGTGGCGGCCGGCCACCGGGTCGTACTTGCGGAGGACGAGCCGGTCGGGGTCGTTCCTGCGGTTCTTGCGGGTGACGTAGGTGTAGCCGGTGCCCGCCGTGGAGCGGAGCTTGACGATGGGGCGTAGTTCGTTGCGGGCCATGCCGGTACAGTAAATGAAAACGGTTCCCATCTTCAATAGGAGGTCCGCGTTCCATGTCCGCGCACTGCCAGCTGACCGGCGCCCAGCCCGGTTTCGGCAACAGGGTTTCCCACTCCCACCGGCGGTCGTCCCGCCGCTTCGACCCCAACATCCAGCGCAAGCGGTACTGGCTGGCGAGCGAGGGGCGTCACGTACGGCTGACGCTGAGCGCCCGCGGGGTGAAGACGGTGGACGTGATCGGCATCGAGGCGGCGGTGGCGCGGATCCGCGCCCGCGGCGGGAAGGTCTGAGGGGTACCGCCATGGCGAAGACGAGCAAGACCGCCCGCAACGAGCGCCGCAGGGCGGTCGTGGCCCGCTACGCGGCCCGCCGCGCCGTGCTGAAGGCGCTGATCCGCAGCCCGCACACGCCGGAGGCGGAACGGCAGGCCGCGGCCCGCGAGCTGCGCGCCCAGCCGCGCGACGCGAGTGCGACCCGCGTCCGCAACCGGGACGCGGTCGACGGCCGCCCCCGCGGCCACCTCCGCGCGTTCGGCCTCTCCCGCATCAACTTCCGCACCCTGGCCCACGCGGGCCACCTCCCGGGCATCCGCAAGTCCAGCTGGTGACCCGCCCGGCCGCCCGGGGGGCCGGCCGTGGCGCCTCCCCGGCCCGCCGGCGTGTGAGGCGCGGGGTACGGGGTGGAGCCCCGGGGGCCCCGGCGCGGCCCGGCCGCGCAGGTCAGCCGTCAGTCGTGGTGCGGGGAGGTTGAGGGACGGGCCCGGCCGGCGATCGGGGCGTGGGCGCGCGTGCCGAACCGGGCCGCGTTCGCCGCCGCCGTGCCGTCCGTCCAGCCCGCGTGGTCGGTGGCGCCGCGCAGCCGCGTGGAGGTGGTCCGGGGGAACATCTCGTCGGCCCGCGTGCCCACCGCCACGTCCCGCGCGACCAGCGCCGGCAGGCGGTCCGGATCCGCCGCGCCGGCCGCACCGGCGGCGGCCTGCCCGGCGTGTTCCGCGGTCTCGGCGAGCCGGTGGCCGAGCCGGCTGGCGTAGGCGAGCAGGAAGGACTGCCTGAAGGTCTTGGTCCGCTTCCGGCCGCCGGCCCGCTGCCCGGCCTCCGCCCGGGTCATCGCCGCCGTCCCCTGGACCAGCAGCGAGGTGTACAGCAGCTCGACCGCCTCCAGGTCGCTCTCGAACCCCACCACGGTCGAGAACTCGAAGGCGCCGTTCCACACCGCCCGGCAGTGGTTGGCCCGGGCGACCGCGTCCAGGAGCACCGCCTTGGCCTCCTCGTACGGCGGCTCCACCCCGATCCGGCAGGCTCCCGGCCGCTGCCCGGGGGCCCCTCCGCGCGCGGCGAGCAGCGCCTCGTCGACGGTGTGCCGGGCCATCAGCTCCTGCGCCTTCGCGCTGAGCGCCTCCGCCTCGTCCGGGAACGTCGTGGCCTCGGCCTTGGCGAGCAGCGCCCGGATCCGGGCCAGCATGCGGGGCTCGATGTGGGCCGCCTCGGGGAGGTCGGCCGGGTCCCCGGGCACGGGGCCGACCGGCTCGACCGCCGGCAGCCGGACCAGCAGCCGGAACACCTCCAGGACGGCGGTGGCCAGGGTGAACCGGTCCGTCCGGGTGCGTCCGGCAAGCTGTTCGGCGTACGTGTCGTCCCCGTCCCACCACACCTCGTGCGTCGTCCAGCGGGCCGGGAGCCGTGCGTAGCGGCGGCCCTCGGCCGCTATCAGGTCCTCGCAGATCCGCAGGTGAGGGGAGTCGAGGTCGCGGCGCACGAGGCGGAGCACGTCGGCCGGCCGCCAGCCCCGCTCCCAGGCCTGCCGTACGTACCCCTGCCCGCGCGCGAGCAGGGCCGGGCCGACGGCGGTCCAGCGCGCGGGGTCGGCGGCGAGCAGCGAGGCGCCGGTGTCCAGGGCGGCGTGGTCCTGGGTGTACAGCGCGGCCGCGCAGGCCCGTTCGACGACGTCGGCGGCGTTCTCGTTCACACCGCCCAGCTTGTCACGGCGGCCGGGGTGGCCGTACGGGCCCGCTGCCCGGGCGGCGCGGGGCCCGGTTCCCGCGCGTTGTCGGACCCGGCTGCCAGACTCGCACTCGTGAGCGAGCACACGGGCCGGTGGGTCCTCGCCGAGGACGGCGACGGCCTGTGGCACGCCATGCCCGCCGCCACCCGGCCCGGCGCGCCGCCCGTCGTGAGCGCCGCCGAGCCCGCGGACGCGGTGCGCGCCGCACCGCCGGGGGCCCGCTGGGTCTGGCGGTCCACCGCCGCCGTGTACCCCCGCCTGCTCGCCGCGGGCGTCCGCGTCGACCGCTGCTACGACGTCGAGGCCGCCGAACTGCTGCTGCTCGGCCACGAGGGCCGGTTCGGCGAGCCCCGCTCCGCCGCCGCGGCCTGGGCGCGGCTGACCGGCGCGCCCGTACCGCCCGACCCGCCGCAGCGGGCCGCCGAGCCCGGTACGCAGTCCTCCCTCTTCGATCCGCGGCCGGCGGCGGCGCTCGCCCCCGCGGCCCTGCTGGCGGTGTACGCCGACCAGATGCGCCGGCACGAGGCCACCACCCGGCCCGACCGGATGCGGCTGCTGACCGCCGCCGAGTCCGCCGGGTTCCTCGTCGCGGCGGAGATGAACCGGGCCGGGCTGCCCTGGCGGGCCGACGTGCACCGGGCGGTGCTGACGGAGCTGCTCGGCGAGCGCTACGCGGGGCGCGGAGAGCCGCGGCGCCTGGCCGAGCTCGCCGACCGGGTGTCCGCCGCCTTCGGGCGCCGGGTCCGGCCCGACCTGCCGGCCGACGTGGTCCGGGCGTTCGCCGAGGCCGGGATCAAGGTGCGGTCCACCCGCCGCTGGGAGCTCCAGGAGATCGACCATCCGGCCGTCGAGCCGCTCATCGCCTACAAGAAGCTGTACCGGATCTACACCGCGCACGGCTGGAGCTGGCTGCAGGACTGGGTGCACGAGGGCCGGTTCCGGCCGGAGTACGTGCCGGGCGGCACCGTCACCGGCCGCTGGGTCACCAACGGCGGCGGGGCGCTGCAGATCCCCAAGGTGATCCGCCGGGCGGTCGTGGCCGACCCCGGCTGGCGGCTGGTCGTCGCCGACGCCGACCAGCTGGAGCCCCGGGTGCTCGCGGCGATCTCCCGCGACCCGGGGCTGATGGAGGTCGCCGGCCGGGCGGAGGACCTGTACACCTCGATCTCTCGGCAGGGTTTCTCCGGCGACCGCGACCAGGCCAAGCTGGCCGTCCTCGGCGCCGTCTACGGCCAGACCTCCGGCGACGGGCTGAAGAACCTCGCCGCGCTGCGCCGCCGCTTCCCGCGCGCCGTCGCGTACGTCGACGACGCGGCCCGGGCCGGGGAGGAGGGCCGGCTCGTACGGACCTGGCTGGGCCGGACCTGTCCCCCGGCGGCCGGCGCCGGCGAGGCGGAGGAGGCCGGGCTGCCGCAGGAGCCGGACCAGCCGGCGGACGCCACCGGCCCGGGCGGCCCCGGCGGCGGCCCCGGCGGCACTTCCGCGGGCGACTGGACCCCGGGCTACGCCTCCACCAACGCGCGGGCCCGGGGCCGGTTCACCCGGAACTTCGTGGTCCAGGGCAGCGCCGCGGACTGGGCGCTGCTGCTGCTCGCGGCGCTGCGGCAGGCCACGGCCGCCGCCGGGCTCCGCGCCGAGCTGGTGTTCTTCCAGCACGACGAGGTGATCGTGCACTGCCCGGCGGAGGAGGCGGAGGCGGTGGCCGCGGCGATCCGGGAGGCCGCCGGCCGGGCCGCCCGGATCGCCTTCGGCGAGACCCCGGTGCGGTTCCCGTTCACGACGGCGGTGGTGGAGTGCTACGCGGACGCCAAGTAGCCGCCGCCCGGGTGTCCGGTCAGCCGAACCACTTGGGGTCGAGAGCGAGTTCCTTCAGCTGTTCCATCGTCAGGGCGGGCTTGCTCCGGGTGGTCGGGCTGTTCTGGGAACCGGAGTTGAACGCGGAGATCACGACCCGCCGGCCGTCCGGCCGCAGGGTGTCGACCGTCCACTTGACCACGTTCTTCCAGCCCTTCTCGCCCGGGCCCTGTTCGGTGCGCACCTTGGTGCCGTCGGGCAGGGTGACGGTGCCCGCGGCGGCGAACACCGGCTCGAGTGCTTCGCCCATGCCGGCCTGGACGTTGACCTGGACCATGGACTCGCCCTTGCCGTCGTCGAGGACCGCGTAGCCGTAGTCGCTCTCGCCGCCCGTGACGGTGACCGGGATCCCGGTCTCCTTCAACAGGGAACGCAGGACCACCGGGGCGTCGACCGGCGACGCCGCGGGGGGCGTCTGCTGGGGGCCGGCGGGCGGCAGGTCGTTCAGGGCGTCGTGCCAGGTGGTGGAGGTGACCAGGGTCTTCATCCGGTCCAGGCTCAGCGGCGGTTCGGGCCGGCTGACCGGCGCGCCCTTCTGCGCCGCTGCGTTCCATTCGGATGCGTCGACCAGGAAGCCCTGCGGTGTGACGAGGGTGGCGCGCCAGCACTTGGTGTCCTCGCGGCGGTCGGGGTACTCGTACCCCTTCAGGAGGAGCAGCCGGGAGCCGTCGGGCAGCCGCTCGGACGTGCAGCTCTCGAAGTCGACCAGGCGCTTCTCCGGGCATTCGGTCAGCTCGCGGGCCTGGGGGCCCTGGGGGTCGGTCCGGTAGAGGCCGATGCTGACGGCCCCCTGGCCCTTGCCGTCGTCGTAGACGCCGTAGGCCATCGGCCCGTCGGCGGTGCCCCGGGCCTCGGTGCCGGTGAGCTGTCCGCCCGGCGGCATCAGCGCCTTCAGCTTGGCGGTCATCTGCTCCGCCGTGACGGCTCCGGAGCCGGCGCCCGGGGCGGGCAGCGCGGCGACGTTCACTCCGGTCGAGCCGCCCTCGTCACCGGCGCCGCCGATCAGGCCGCCGGAGTACGCGCCGATGCCGCCGACCACGGCCATGACGAGGACCGTCCCGGTGACGACGGCCGCCCTGCGGCGGGCCACCATGCGGCGTCCTCGGCGCTCGCCGCCGTCGATCAGGGTGCGCTGGTCGGTGGTGAATCCGTCGCCGGTGCGCCGGAGGGCATCGCCGAGTTCGTCTTCGAAGGGCATGAGGAACCAGACCTTCCGCATCTGTTGTACGCGTCTGTTCGAAAAGAGAGGTCGCTGTGCGCTGTACTGCGGGCCGCGGGCTGTGGGGCCGAGGGCTGCGGTTCCGCGTTCGCGGTCCGTCAGTGGGCGGCGAACTCGGCCAGACTGCCGCCCAGTTCCTGCCGCAGCCGGGCCAGCGCGCGGGAGCTGCGGGTCCGTACCGCCGCCGAGCTGACGTTCATCGCCTCGGCGGTCTCCTCGACGCTGCGGTCCTCCCAGTAACGCAGCACCAGCACGGCGCGGTCCTTGGGCGTCAGCCGCCCCAGGGCCCCCAGCAGGGTCATCCGCAGCAGCGGATCGCCGCCGTCCCCCGCCGGGGACGGCCGGACCGGCTCCGGGAACTCCCCGACCGGCCGCTCGGCCGCCGAACGCCGCCGGCGGTGGGTCAGGAAGGCGCGGACGAGCACGGTCTGCGCGTACGCGGCCGGGTTGTCGATGCGGGACACCCTGCCCCAGAGCAGGTACATCCGGCCCAGGGTCTCCTGGACCAGGTCCTCCGCCAGGTGGGTGTCCCCGCTCGTCAGCAGGCAGGCCGACCGGAACAACTGGCCGGTCCGGCCCTCCGCGAACTCCCGGAAACCCTCCCTGCCCCGCCGTTGATGCATCAACTCCCCCTCCGTACCGCCGTGTCACCTCATCGACGCGATGGCGGGGCGGAAATGTTTCAGCCTTCTCCGGACACGTCCTCCAGACCGTGGAAGTAGGCGTGGAACTCCTCCCGGACGAACCCCTCCGACTCGTAGAGGGCCTGCGCCACCCGGTTGTCGTACGCCGTCTCCAGCTGCACCCCGGACGCGTCCGCCGCCCGGGCCCGCCGCAGCGTCTCCCGCAGCAGGGCCCGTCCCGCGCCGGTCCGGCGCCCGGCCGGGGCCACGTACAGGTCGTTGAGGATCCACAGCGGCCGCATCGACAGCGACGAGAACGTCCGGTAGACCTGCGCGAAGCCGACGGTCCCTCCTCCGGGGAGGTCCGCGAGCAGCACCAGCGACTCCCCCGCCTTCATCCGCGCCGCGAGGAACTCGCGGGGGCGGTCCTCGTCCTCGACCTCGACCTCGTAGAAGTCCAGGTAGCCGCGGAACAGCCGGGCCGCCACCTCCAGGTCGTCCTCCCCGGCAACCCGTACCACCGGCCTGTCGTCCATGTCCCTCTCCTCTCCCTCCCTGCGCACCCGGGCCCATTCTCACCGGCGGCCCGCCGCGCCCGACACGGGGCACCGGGCACCGGGCCCGCCTGCGGCGCGGGTCAGGCCGGATCCGGAAGGGACGGCCTAGCCTCGGGGCATGACCGAGAACGAGATCAAGCTCAAGGCCATCGCCGCGCTGACGGCCCTCCGCGCCGACGTCGAGGAGAGTCTCGTCTCGGACCTGCTGGGCGAGGTGATCCCCGCGCAGTTCACCGTCCCGGTGGGCGCCCGGCCCGAGGAGGCCGGCCTCGCGGTGCTGGAGCAGCTCTCCGATCCGCTGAGCGCGCTGGTCAACGGGTTCATCATGGCCTTCGACGCGGTCGCCGACGCCTACGACGAGACCGGCGTCGAACCGCACAGCGACGGGATCCTCCAGGGGCTCGCCCTCCGCCTGGCCGGCGACGACCTGGCCTGACGGGGCCGTACCCCGACGCCCAGTACCCCGCGTCCGGACGCCTCAGCCGGCGCCCGCGCTGCTCAGCCGCCGGTCCGGCAGAAGTCGCGGCGCCGGCGGTACTCGGCCAGCCGGTCGCGGGGGTCCATCAGGCCGCCCCCTCCAGGCTGAACAGACCGCCGTCCGGGTCCCGCACGGTGAGCCGGTGCCCGGCGCCGGGCCAGGGGGCGTCGGTGACGAGTGACCCCCCGTTGTCGAGCACCGCGGCCTTGGCCGGACCCAGCGCGGGCACCTTGAAGTGCGCCAGCCACCGCGGCCGCAGCTGCGGTTTCTCCGCCGCCTCCTCGACCGGGCCGCTGTTCAGCCGGGCCACCGCCTGACCGCCGTGCCGCAGGACCACCTGGTCCTCCTCGTACGAGACCTCACAACCGCCCCCGTGATCAGCCCACTCCAGGACCTCGCCGTAGAACACGGCCGCGTCGAAGGCGTTCCTCGTGTGCAGCTCCAGCCAGGCCGGGGCCTCGCCGTCCCCCACCCGCCACTCGGACAGCACCCGTCCCTCCCAGATCCCGAACGCCGCCCCCTCGCGGTCGGCGGCCAGCGCCGCCCGACCGCCGGGCGGATAGGACACCGGCCCCACGCCGACGGTGCCGCCCCGCTCCCGGATCCGCCCCACGGCTGCGTCCGCGTCGTCCACCGCGAAGTACGGCATCCAGGCCACCGGCACGGACAGCTTGACCGCGAGGGCCCCTATCCCGGCCACCGGCACCCCGTCGAGCTCGGCCACGGCGGACGCCTGCCCGAACCCCTCCTTCCGGAAGGTCCACCCGAGCACGGCGCCGTAGAACCGCTGGGCCGCACCCAGATCCCGCGCCATGAGGCTGAGCCAGCACGGCGCACCCAGCACATCAGCCGTCACCTGAACCACGCCCGCCACATCCTTCCCACCCCCCTCCGGGCCCCGCGCCTTCCCCCACCCACCCCCACCCAAAACCCTTCAGCTCCTCTTGACCGAGCTGTCCGTCCCCTGTCCGCGCGTGGGACCGGAGCCGGCATCGGAGCCCTGTGGTGTGGTGGCCTCCCGGGCGTCTTCGCCGCTTCGGGCGTTACGGGTGCGGAGGCCGGTCGCGGCTTCGTCGGTCATCAGGGTGCCGACGCCCCGGACGTTGCCGGGGAGGGTGGCGGCGGTCATGAGCCGAGCTGCTGCGGCGGGTTCGGTCTCGGGCGGGATCACCAGCAGGTCGCAGCGGCCGCCGGCGTGATGGAGCATGATCATCTTGTCGGAATCCTGTTCCGTGAACCATTCCAGCTGCACGGTGTGCCCTGCGACGGGGACCCTGTGCGGGATGTAGGGCCAGCAGGTGGGGTTCGCCGTGACGCGCGTGATGCGCCCGAAGCGGCCCTCCATCGCGTCGACCAGTGGCGGAAGCTCGGCTGCGAGATCGCGTGACCTGGGCCACCAGGCGCCGTCCAACAGGCCGGCGAGGGCGGTCTTCGGCGTCAGGGCCAAACGTACCGAGAACGCGGTGGTAGCCATGATCGCGGACTCATCCCCGGGCCGCCCTGCAGCGGCACCATGTCTTGATCGCCGGAAACGACGTCCGCCTGGGAGCGGGTGCACGAGTTACTCCCGGTAATCCCAGCCTACTCCGTGGCGTGGTCCGACGAGACGTTTCAGACGGGTGACGCCCAAACCGGGAACACCGGCCGGCGGCGCTCACGGACGGCCTGATCACAGGCTTGCGGAATACCGTGAGAGCACAGCAGCGATTCGCCGGCGGTGAAGTGTCGGCGGCCCCCTCAGGCAGGCGGACCCCCTTACCGCCCTGCCGCACCGAGACGCCCCTGCGTCATTCGCGCCATTCGACCAGCACGAGGGTGGCGTCGTCCGAGGTGACTTCTCCGCGTGCCCGCTTGAGCGTGTGCGAGAGGTCCCGGGCGACCGCGCGGACCCCTCTGTCCGTCTTCTCCAGTTGGTTCACCCAGTCGATCAGCTGGTCCTCGCCGAACTGTTCCTGCCCGCTCTCGTGTTCTTCGATCAGCCCGTCGGTAAAGCAGAGGATGCGATCCCCCGGTTCGAGCACCACCTCGCTGACCTGCGGCTGTGCTCCTCCGAAACCGACGGGCAGGGTTGTGGGACTGTCCAGGCGGCCCACGACGCGATGCCCGCGGATCAGCATCGGGGCAGGGTGTCCTGCGTTGACCCACTGGAGGTGGCCCGTGTCGGTGTCCACGCGCATCATCTGAGCGGTGACGAAGTGGTCGGGGGCGAACTGCTCGGCCACTGCCCGGTCCATGAAGAGGTAGATCTCGGCGAGCTCGATGCTGATCCGGCGGGCGTGCCGGTACGCGCCGATGGCTACCGTGGCCATCGTGGCCGCGTTCAGGCCGTGGCCCATCGCGTCGATCATCGCGAGGTGGAAGGTGTCCCCGTTCAGCGCGTAGTCGAAGCTGTCGCCCGCCACGTCGTAGGCGGGCTCCAAGACTCCGGCGACGCTGATCCGCGGCGTCACCATGCCGAGTGGCGGCATCAGCGACCACTGAATCTCCGCGGCAACGCTCATCGGCTCGCTGCGCCGGGTGCGGAAGAAGATGTCCGTGTAGCCGTTCTTGCTCTCCATCATGTCGGCGATCAGACCCGCGATCCTGCGCAGGATCCGGCGATCATCGTCATCGACCCTGTCCAGCGTGACTGCCAGCACCCCCGCCTGGTCGCCACCGTGCCACAGCGGCGCATAGACCCGTACGCCCTCGCTCAGCACACGCTCGACCGGCCGGGACGTGAGAAGGCACCGGCCCGCTTCCGAGCGGTCGATGCGCAGCGGTTCCCCACCCACCAGCCCCTCCCCCTCCAGTGGGACCAGCCTCTCCTGCCCGTAGTCCTGGAGAAGGATCTGCGGCTGCCGCCCTCCCAGCCGAGCCACCGTGCCGGCCAGGACCGGACCGACCAGATGAGGCGGCAGTTCCGGGGCGAGGTCCAGGAGCCCACCCAACAGCTCCTCCCCGAAACTCTCGGAGCGATCCGCCTCCCCATGCCGTGCGGCTGCCATCCAGGTGCCTCCCACCGCGCGGGCTGCGCAACCCTGATCCGGCAGTGCCGTAGGGCGATGCCGGCACCGGGCGCCCGGCCCGGAGCCGAACAGCCACTCGATGGAACCCGTACCAGGGTCCCAACATCAAGAATGCTCCTGGTCGGGCGGACAAGCCACACCGCTCCCAGGAACAACGCCGACGACACCCCCTCAGGGGTTTGATCACCTGGCGGCGCCGCCGGCTTCAGCGATGTCCCCCCAAGCCCGACCCCGACCCCGGCCCCGTGGGCTGGCCCAGGGCAAGGGCTGCTGCACGGCCCCCGTCGGGCGAGGCGTGGCAGGACACCGGGCGGCTCTCCCCCCAGGAGAACGGCGAGTGGTCGCACCCCGGCCGGCTCGCTCACGTCGGGCTCACATGCACCTGCCGAGGGCGTCACCATCCTTGACCCATCTGCCTCGGGCAACAGAAAAGCCCAGGTCAGAAAGATCTGACCTGGGCTAGTCCTGAGCCGCCTTCGGGATTCGAACCCGAGACCTACGCATTACGAGTGCGTTGCTCTGGCCAACTGAGCTAAGGCGGCAATGCTGCGTGGACAGCGGAACTGCCAGCAGCGGCGCTAAGTCTACAGGGTTCGCAGGGGTGCCCCGAACCGGGTTGTGTCAGGTGCACTTCTTGGCGTCCTGGGGCGGGGTTCCCTCCAGGAGGTAGGTGTTGATCGCGGTGTCGATGCAGTCGCTGCCGCGGCCGTACGCCGTGTGGCCGTCGCCGTCGTAGGTCAGCAGCACCCCGGAGTCCAGCTGGCCGGCCAGGGCCTTCGACCACTTGTACGGGGTCGCCGGGTCGCGGAGGGTGCCGACCACCACGATCGGGGGCGCACCCTTCGCGCGCAGCTCGCGGGCGGCGCCGGTGGCCTTGGTCGGCCAGTACGCGCAGTTCAGGGCGGCCCAGGCGAAGCCGGCGCCGAAGACCGGGGAGGCCTTCTGGAAGGAGGGGACGGCCTTCTCGACCGCTTCCGGGCCGGTGAAGGCCGGCGGCTGGTCCAGGCAGTTGACGGCGGCGTTCGCGTACATCAGGTTGGCGTACTTGCCGTCCGGTTCGCGCTCGTAGTACGTGTCCGCGAGGGCCAGCAGGCCGGAGCCGTCGCCGTCCATCGCCTGGGTGATCGCCTCCCGCAGCTGCGGCCAGGCGCTCTCGTCGTACAGCGCCGCGATCACGCCGGTCGTGGCCAGGGCCTCGCCGAGCGGGCGGTCAGCCTCGCCGGTGGGCACGGGCTGGGCGTCGAGCTTGCGGAAGAAGTCCTTCAGCCGCCGTCCGACCTCTTCCGGGGTGCCCCGGCCCAGCGGGCAGTCGGCCAGCTTGGCGCAGTCGCGGGCGAAGGAGCGGAACGCGGTCTCGAAGCCGGCCGTCTGGTCGCGGTTGAGGTCGATCGCGGCGAGGGTGGGGTCCAGGGCGCCGTCGAGGACCAGCCGGCCTACCCGGTCGGGGAAGAGGTCCGCGTACGTGGCGCCGAGGAAGGTGCCGTAGGAGGCGCCGACGTAGTTCAGCTTCTCGTCGCCGAGGACCGACCGCAGCAGGTCCATGTCGCGGGCCGCCTCCACCGTGGAGACGTGCGGCAGGACGGACCGGGAGCGCTGTGCGCAGCCGTCCGCGAACTCCTTGAACGCGGCCACCAGCCGGGCCCGCTCGCCGGCGTCGTCCGGGGTCTGGTCCACCTGGGTGTACGCGTCCATCCGCGGCCCGGTCAGGCATTCCACCGGGGAGCTGCGGGCCACCCCGCGCGGGTCGAAGGAGACCATGTCGTAGCGGGCCCGGACCTGGGCCGGGTAGCCGATGCCCGCGTACGCCTGGAGGTAGCCGATGCCGGATCCGCCGGGGCCGCCCGGGTTGACCACCAGCGAGCCCAGCCGCTTGCCGGGGCCGGTGGCCTTCTTGCGGGCCACCGCGATCTCGACGTCCTTGCCGGACTCGGGGCGGGCGTAGTCCAGCGGGGCCTTCATCGTCGCGCACTGGAAGCCGGGCACACCGCAGTCGCGCCAGCGCAGCTTCTGGGCGTAGTACGGGCGGAGGGCCGCCGAGGTCTCCGAGGGCTGGGCTGAGGCGCGCGGAACCGTCCCGCCCGATGTGCAGCCGGAGAGCAGCAGCCCGGCGGCCGCGATCACGGTTCCGGTGGTGCGCAGCAGGCGACTGGTGTCCATCCCCGGAGCGTACGGCCTCGGGGACGGCCGGACGTGATCTTGGCGGGCCGGTGCCGCCGCCGGGCGGCGCGGACCACCCGGTCGCGCCGGGCGGCGGCCCGTACGGGTGAACGGTCAACCGGGGCGGGTCCGGCCCGCCGGGGTCAGCCCGCGCGGAGGGCCATGGTCATGGCCTCCACGGCGAGCAGCGGGGCCACGTTCCGGTCGAGGGCCTCGCGGCAGGCGCGGATCGCCTCGATGCGGCGCAGGGTCCGCTCGGGTCCCGAGGCGCGGGCGATCCGGTCCAGGTCGGGCCGTACCTCCTCGTTGGCGATGGCGACGGTGGAGCCGAGCTGGAGGGCGAGCACGTCCCGGTAGAAGCCGGTCAGGTCGGTGAGGGCGAGGTCGAGGCTGTCGCGCTGGGTGCGGGTGCGGCGGCGCTTCTGCTTGTCCTCCAGCTCCTTCATCACGCCGGCGGTGCCGCGCGGCATGCGGCCGCCGGTGCCGGCGGAGGCGCCGAGGGCCGCCTTCAGGTCCTCGGTCTCCTTGGCGTCGATCTCCTCGGCGACCTGCTTGGCCTCCTCGGCGGCGACGTCGACGAGCTCCTGGGCGGCCTTGAGGCAGTCGCCGACGTCGTCCACGCGCAGCGGGAGCTTCAGCACGGAGGCCCGGCGGGCGCGGGCGCGCTCGTCGGTGGCCAGCATCCGGGCCCGGTCGATGTGGCCCTGGGTGGCGCGGGCGGCGGCCGCGGCGACAGCCGGGTCGATGCCGTCGCGGCGGACCAGGACGTCGGCGACGGCGGCGACGGGCGGGGTGCGGAGGGTGAGGTGCCGGCAGCGGGAGCGGATCGTGGGCAGCACGTCCTCCAGGGAGGGCGCGCACAGCAGCCAGACCGTGCGGGGGGCGGGCTCCTCGACGGCCTTGAGGAGGACGTTGCCGGCGCCTTCGGTGAGCCGGTCGGCGTCCTCCAGGACGATCACCTGCCAGCGGCCGACGGCCGGGGACAGCTGGGCGCGGCGGACCAGGTCCCGGGTCTCCTTGACGCCGATGGACAGCAGGTCGGTACGGACGATCTCGACGTCCGCGTGGGTGCCGACGAGGGTGGTGTGGCAGCCGTCGCAGAAGCCGCAGCCGGGTTCCCCGCCGAGGGCGCGGTCGGGGCTGGTGCACTGGAGGGCGGCGGCGAAGGCGCGGGCGGCGGTGGACCGGCCGGAGCCCGGCGGCCCCGTGAACAGCCAGGCGTGGGTCATCTTGGAGGCGGCGGGCGCGGGCCGGCCGGCCTCGGTGGCGGTGACCAGCGCGTCCGCGTCGCGCGCGGCGGCGGCGAGCTGCGTCTGCACGCGCTCCTGACCCACCAGGTCGTCCCATACGGCCATGCCGCCGCCTCCTCTCCGCTCCGGTCACTCGTTCCGTCCCCCATTGTGGCGGGGGCCACCGACAGCCCGGCCCGCGCCGGGCCGGTGCCCCCGCCGTCGCCCGCCGGAGCCCGCTTCCGGCCGGCACTCGTCGTCAGCGGGTCAGCGCGTCAGCGCCTGCGGCGGCGCGGGGCGCCGCCGTCGTCCCCGCCGTCCCCGCGGTCCGCGTCGTACGGGTCGTCCTCGTCCCGGCGCGGGCCGAGCAGTTCGTCGGCCAGCGTGGGGAGGTCGTCCAGCGGGGTCTCCTCGGCCCAGTCCGAGCGGCGCCTCGGGCGGCCGGACTCGTCGAGGGCCGGCAGCTCGCGGGTGGTGTCGGAGCCGCCGGTCCGGGAGTCCCGGAAGAAGTCCGGCGGCACCCGGTCCACCGGCGCCTCGCCCGGGCGCACCGGCGGCAGCACCGCGGTCTCGTCGGCCGCGCCGGCCGGGGGCACGGGCGGCAGGACGGCCGTGTCGTCGGCCGCGCCGGCCGGGGGTACCGGCGGCAGCACGGCGGTCTCGGCCGCCGGGTCCACCACCTTCGGCACGGGCACGGTCTCGGTGATGTCGTCCGGCTTGACCACGCGCCGGTCGGGACCGGTGGCGACGATCGGGGTCTCCACGGTCACCGCGTCGTCCGGGTGCACGGGGCGCTCGGGCGCGGCCGGGGCCGGGGCAGGGGCCGTGGACTCGGCCGGGGGCTCCTTGGTCAGGCCGACGCGGGGAGCGGCCGCGGCGCGGGCCTGGGCCTCGGCGGCGGCCGCGGCCTGCGCCGCCTGCGCCGCCTGGGCGGCCTGTGCGGCCTGCGCCGCCGCGGCGGCGGCGGCCAGCCGGCGCGCCTCCTCCGCCTTCACCAGGGCCTCCTCGGCCCGGCGCTGCTTCTCGCGGCGCTTCTCCTCCGCCTCGGCCCGCAGCCGGGCCTCCTCCTCGGCCTGCCTGCGCAGCCGCTCCTCCTCCGCCTTGCGGGCCTTCTCCTCGGCCTCGGCGCGGGCCCGCTCGGCCTCGGCCCGGGCGCGGGCCTCCGCCTCGGCGCGCTGCCGCTCCTCCTCGGCCTTGCGGGCGGCCTCCTCCTCGGCCCTGAGCCGGGCGGCTTCCTCCTCGGCCTTGCGCCGCGCCTCCTCCTCGGCCCGCTTGCGCTCCTCCTCGGCGCGCAGGCGCTCCTCCTCGGCCTTGCGCGCCGCCTCTTCCTCGGCCTTGCGCCGGGCCTCCTCCTCGGCCCGCCGGCGGGCCTCCTCCAGGGCCCGCACCTCGGCCTCGGAGAGCGGGAGCATCCGGTCCAGCCGGTGCCGTACGACGGTGGTGACGGCCTCCGGGTCCTGGCCGGCGTCCACCACCAGGTAGCGGCCCGGGTCCGCGGCGGCCAGGGTCAGGAACCCGGCCCGTACCCGCTGGTGGAACTCGGCCGGCTCGGACTCCAGCCGGTCCGGGGCCTCGGTGAACCGCTCGCGGGCCGTCTCCGGGGACACGTCCAGCAGCACGGTCAGGTTGGGCACCAGGCCGTCCGTCGCCCAGCGCGAGATCCGGGCGATCTCGGTCGGGGACAGGTCGCGGCCGGCGCCCTGGTAGGCCACGGAGGAGTCGATGTAGCGGTCGGAGATGACCACCGCGCCGCGCTCCAGGGCTGGCCGGACCACGGTGTCCACGTGTTCCGCCCGGTCGGCGGCGTACAGCAGGGCCTCGGCGCGGTTGGACAGCCCGGCGGAGGACACGTCGAGGAGGATCGAGCGGAGCCGCTTGCCGACGGGGGTGGCGCCGGGTTCGCGGGTCACCACGACCTCGTGGCCCTTGCTCCGTATCCAGTCGGCGAGCGCCTGCACCTGGGTGGACTTGCCGGCTCCGTCGCCGCCCTCCAGGGCGATGAAGAAGCCGGTCGTGGAGGGCGCCTGGTCCGGCTCGCCGCCGCGCAGGACCTCGCGGAGATCACGGCGGAGCGGTACGCCGCGCCGGTCGTCGGCACGGGCGAGTACGGTCACGGCCACCGGCAGCAGCAGCGCGCCGACGAGCATCAGCGTGTAGGCGGCACCGCCGTGCGCGAGGGCGGCCCGGGCGCCGCCGAGGCGGTGCGGCCCGATCGCCGCGGCGAGGACGGGTGCGGCGACCGCGCCGAGGGCGATGGCGACGCGTACGACGGCGTGCAGGTGCTCGGTGATCCGGGCCCGGCGGGACTCCTCGGTCTCCTGGTCGAGCAGGGTGTGGCCGGTGTTGGCGGACACGCCGGCGGCGGTACCGGCCAGCGCGGCGAGGAACAGAACGGTGGCGAGGTCGGGGACGAGGCCCATCAGCAGCAGTGCGATCCCGGTGACCGCTATGGCCAGGGCCAGCAGGCGGCGGCGGGAGAGTCCGGGCAGCACCTTGCCGGCCTGGGCGGCCCGGATGCCGGCGGCGGTGCCGGCGCTCAGGGCGAGCACCATCAGGGCGAACGCGGTGGGGCCGCCGCCGAGGTCGAAGGCGTGCAGCACGGCCACGGCGACCGCGCAGGACACGGCCCCGGCGACCGCGGCGCAGGCGAGGACGAGCAGCGGGACCGCGCCCGTACGGCCCTTCTCCGGCCGGTCGCCGGTCCTGGGCGCGCGCAGGCCCTCCAGCGGTGAGCGCGGGCGGGGCGTCTTGGTGCCGGGCAGGACCAGCGGCAGCAGCAGCGAGACGGAGGCGGCGAACAGGCCGGCGGCGACGTAGGAGCCGAGGGCGGCACGGTTCTGCGCGAACCAGTCGACGCCGAGGCCGAGGACCTTGCCGACGAGCGACGCGAGGAGCAGCGCGGCGGCGGCCGCGGGCAGCGCGGCGAACCCGGTGCGCAGCGTCAGCCGGCGCAGCGCGTCCAGGTGGTCGGGGAGCGGCCGTACGGCAGCCCCTTCCAGGGGCGGCTCCGGCAGCAGGGCCGGGGCGGCGCTCTCCTTGGCCAGGGTCCACAGGCGCTCGGCGACCCCGGCGACGAAGACGGTGGCCAGCAGCGCGGTCAGGGCGTGCGCGGGGATCCAGTCGAGCCAGAGCGGGGCGACGACGAACAGGGCGATCCGCAGCCCGTCCGCCCCGATCATGGTCCAGCGGCGGTCGAGCTTGCCGCCGTGCTCCCGGGGGGCGGTCAGCCGGGCCAGCGGGCCGAGCAGGACGGCGCCGGCGAGGAGGGTGGCGAGGATGCGCACCCCGAAGACGGCGGCGACGGCGAGGGCGGCGCCGCGGTATCCACCGCCGAAGGCGCCTTCGACGACGGCGGCCTGGAGGGCCAGCAGGACCAGCACGAGCAGGGCGAGGACGTCGCCGATGCCGCTGACCAGCTGGGCGCTCCACAGCCGGCGGAGCCGGGGGGTGCGCAGCAGGGCCCGCACCGCGCGCTCGCGGGAGTCCGCGGCGAGGGCTTCGTCGTAGGTGGGGTTCACGGGGTCCTTCCCGGACGGCACGACCGTCGGCTGCTCGGTTCGCGTCATCCGCCCAGCCTATCCGCTGCGCCCGCAAGACCACGGCCCAAGAACCCCGGCCCCCGGCGCCACCACCGGCCGCAGCGCCCCGCGAGCTCCGCCCCGCACCCAGGAGCGTCGGCCGCACCCCAAGCCCAAGCGGCACCCCGAGCGGGCCCAGCCGGAGCTCCGACCCAGCACTCAGGGCTCCGCCCCGAACCTCGCGCCTCGAACGCCGGCGAGGCTGGAAGTGCCGCCCCACGG
Organism: Streptomyces sp. NPDC012888; assembly: GCF_042900645.1. Classification (NCBI taxonomy): domain Bacteria; kingdom Bacillati; phylum Actinomycetota; class Actinomycetes; order Kitasatosporales; family Streptomycetaceae; genus Streptomyces; species Streptomyces sp. NPDC012888. Next base: position 102,235 of record NZ_JBIBBM010000019.1, read on the forward strand.
CACGAAGCGGGGGCCGCACCCCCAAGCCCGAGCGGCGATTGAGCGGGCCCAGCGGGAGCTCCGCCCGAGCGCATGGGGCTCCGCCCCGGACCCCGCGCCTCAAACGCCGGCGAGACCGGACGTGCCCGCCCGGCCGGTCGGTGCCGGGGGAATGCCGCGCAGCGGCACTTCCAGCCCGAGCTGGGAGCACCTCCCAGCGGTAATCGGGGGACGCTCGAGCGGGCCCGACCAGAGCTGCGGCCGAGCGAACGGGCCCCGCGCCTCCAGCGCCGGCGGGGGCCCGGGCCGGCTAGGCCTCCGGCGGCGTGGCGGCGGTCTTCTTCGCCGCCGTCTTCTTCGCCGCGGCCGTCGTCGTCTTCTTGGCCGTCGTCGTCTTCTTCGCCGCCGTCTTCTTGGCGGCCGTCGTCTTCTTGGCCGCCGTCTTCTTCGCCGCGGCCGCCGTCGTCGTCTTCTTCGCCGGCGCCTTCTTCGCCGTCTTCTTCGCCGGCCCCTTGGCCCGCTTCTCCGCGAGCAGCTCGTACCCCCGCTCCGGGGTGATCGTCTCGACGTCGTCGTCCCGCCGCAGCGTCGCGTTGGTCTCGCCGTCCGTCACGTACGGCCCGAACCGGCCGTCCTTGACGACCACCGGCCGCTCGCTGACCGGGTCGGTGCCCAGTTCCTTCAGCGGCGGCTTGGCCGCGGCCCGGCCGCGGGCCTTCGGCTGGGCGTAGATGGCGAGGGCCTCGTCGAGGGTGATCGTGAAGAGCTGGTCCTCGGTCTCCAGCGACCGCGAGTCCGTGCCCTTCTTCAGGTACGGGCCGTAGCGGCCGTTCTGCGCCGTGATCTCCACGCCCTCCGCGTCGGTGCCGACCGTCCGCGGCAGCGACATCAGCTTCAGCGCGTCGTCGAGGGTGACCGTGTCCAGCGACATGGACTTGAACAGCGAGGCCGTGCGCGGCTTGACCGCGTTCTTGCCGGTCTTCGGCGTGCCCTCGGGGAGGATCTCCGTCACGTACGGGCCGTAGCGGCCGTCCTTCGCGACGATCTCGTGGCCGGTGACCGGGTCCTTGCCCAGCGGGAACTCGCCGCTCGGCTTGGAGAACAGGTGCTCGGCGTACTCGACGGTCAGCTCGTCGGGCGCGAGGTCGTCCGGGACGTCGGCCCGCTGGTGGCCCTCCGCGTCCTTCTCGCCGCGCTCGATGTACGGGCCGTAACGGCCGACGCGCAGGACGATGCCCTCGCCGACCGGGAAGGAGGAGATCTCGCGGGCGTCGATCGCACCCAGGTCCGTGACCAGCTCCTTCAGGCCGCCGAGGTGGTCACCGTCGCCGTTGCCGGCGGCGGAAGCGTCGGAGACCTCCTCCTCGGCGCCGAAGTAGAAGCGCTTCAGCCACGGAACCGACTGCGCCTCGCCGCGCGCGATGCGGTCGAGGTCGTCCTCCATCTTCGCGGTGAAGTCGTAGTCGACGAGCCGGCCGAAGTGCTTCTCCAGCAGGTTGACCACGGCGAAGGAGAGGAAGGAGGGCACCAGGGCGGTTCCCTTCTTGAACACGTAGCCGCGGTCGAGGATGGTGCCGATGATCGACGCGTACGTCGACGGGCGGCCGATCTCCCGCTCCTCGAGCTCCTTGACCAGGCTCGCCTCGGTGTAGCGGGCCGGCGGCTTGGTCGCGTGGCCGTCCGCCGTGATGGCGGAGGCGGTGAGGGCGTCGCCCTCGGCGACCTGCGGCAGGCGGCGCTCGCGGTCGTCGAGCTCGGCGTTCGGGTCGTCCGCGCCCTCCACGTAGGCCTTCATGAAGCCGTGGAAGGTGATGGTCTTGCCGGATGCGGAGAACTCGGCGTCCCGGCCGTCGCTCGCGGTGCCGCCGATCTTCACGGTGACCGAGTTGCCGGTCGCGTCCTTCATCTGGGAGGCGACGGTCCGCTTCCAGATCAGCTCGTACAGCCGGAACTGGTCGCCGGTCAGACCGGTCTCGGCGGGCGTGCGGAAACGATCACCCGAAGGCCGGATCGCCTCGTGCGCCTCCTGCGCGTTCTTGACCTTGCCGGCGTAGACCCGCGGCTGGGCCGGCAGGTAGTCGGCACCGTACAGCTGGGTGACCTGCGCCCGGGCCGCGGCGACCGCGGTGTCCGAGAGGATCGTGGAGTCCGTACGCATGTAGGTGATGAAGCCGTTCTCGTACAGCTTCTGCGCCACCTGCATGGTGGCCTTCGCGCCGAAGCCGAGCTTGCGCGAGGCCTCCTGCTGGAGGGTGGTCGTACGGAACGGGGCGTACGGCGAGCGGCGGTACGGCTTGGACTCGACCGACCGGACGCTGAAGGAGGTGTTCTCCAGCGCGGCCGCCAGGGCGCGCGCGTTCGCCTCGTCGAGGTGCAGGGCGTCGTTCTTGAGCTGCCCGTTCGAGCCGAAGTCGCGGCCCTGCGCCACGCGCCGGCCGTCGACCGAGTTCAGGCGGGCGACCAGCGAGGACGGGTCGGAGGGGTCGCCGGCCCGGCCGGTGCCGAAGGTGCCGGTGAGGTCCCAGTACTCGGCGGAGCGGAAGGCGATGCGCTCGCGCTCGCGCTCGACGACGAGGCGGGTGGCGACGGACTGGACGCGGCCGGCCGACAGCCGCGGCATGACCTTCTTCCACAGGACCGGCGAGACCTCGTAGCCGTAGAGGCGGTCGAGGATGCGGCGGGTCTCCTGGGCGTCGACCATGCGCTGGTTGAGCTCGCGCGGGTTGGCGACGGCCTCGCGGATCGCGTCCTTGGTGATCTCGTGGAAGACCATCCGGTGGACCGGGACCTTGGGCTTGAGGACTTCCTGGAGGTGCCATGCGATGGCCTCGCCCTCGCGGTCCTCATCGGTGGCGAGGAAGAGCTCGTCGGACTCGGCGAGCAGTTCCTTCAGCTTGCGGACCTGGGCCTTCTTGTCCGCGTTCACGACGTAGATCGGCTGGAAGTCGTGCTCGACGTCCACGCCGAGGCGGCGGACCTCGCCCGTGTACTTCTCGGGTACCTCCGCGGCGCCGTTCGGGAGGTCGCGGATGTGCCCGACGCTGGCCTCGACGACGTACCCAGGGCCGAGGTAGCCCTTGATCGTCTTCGCCTTGGCAGGGGACTCGACGATGACGAGTCGGCGGCCGCCCTGTGCGGTCTCGCTAGTCGGGGACAACTTGGCTCTTCTCTCCGGTCGGCACTCGGTCGCAGTACGGCGACGCTGCGGAGTGTGACGGTACAACCCGCCCCCGTGTCAAACGGCACAAGCCCGCAACGGCCACTCGAACGGTAACCCGACTAGTGCCCTTCGTGCCGCCCGGATACCGCGCCGGGCAGTTCCCGGTCACCGCCGCGGGGCCGCCCGGGGGCCGTCTGGCCCCCACCGGTGGGGCCGTCCGGTGGCGCTGCCGGGCCCCTCCCGGCCCCCGCGACCCGGGCGCGGACTCGGAGCGCTCAGAGCCGGCCGAGGCACCACACCCCGAGGGCGAGCGCGCCCAGACCGGCCAGCAGGGCCACGGGGACGGCCACGACGGGGCGCGCGCCCTCGGCGACCGGCGCGCGGTGCACGAGGCGCGCCCCCGTCCAGGCCAGCAGAGCGGCTCCGAACAGCAGGAACACCGTGGCGGCGAATGCCGCCGGAAGAACGTCCATGCCGTACCCCTTCCCCCGGAGCCGCTCCGGGGATCCCCCCGGATCCCCTCGGCTGTCCCTCTGGCGCGACCCTGTCAGGTCCAGGGGTACGGCGGACGAACCGGGGGTGAAATCGGGGTTCGGGGTCCGGGGGTCGGGGTCCGGTTCGGACGCGCCGCACCTAGCCGGCGGTGGGGGCGCCGGAGCCGGCGGGCTCCAGGAACCCCTGCTCCACGAGCAGCCGGATCGACTCAGGGGTCCGGTCCCGGAGCAGGACCGGGTCCTCCTGGACCAGCTGGGCGATGGCGTCCAGGATCCGCCCGGCGCTCAGTGAGCCGTCGCACACGCCGGCGAACCCGGCCCCCACCGTGTCCACCTTGGTGGCGCGCCGCATGCCGCGGTTCTGCCGCAGCACCACGTGTTCGGGGTCCTCGGCCCCGGGCGCGCCGACCTGCTCCTGCACCACCTCGGCGGCCAGCTGGAAGCGGCCCTCCAGCAGGGCGGCGTCGTCGTGGTCGCGCAGGTAGTCCTGGCGGGCGAAGTGGGCGAGCACGGTCTCGCCGAGCGGCTGCTCCACCGGGTGCGGCCACTCCTCCACCACGATCGAGGGCGTCTCGGCGTCGGAACGGCGCAGGGTGATCCAGCCGAAGCCGACGGCCCGGGTCTTGCGGGCCTCGAACTCGTCGAGCCAGTCCTCGTACCGCCGCGTGTACTCGCCCGGGTCGGTGCGGTGGTCGCCCGCGTCGCGCAGCCACAGTTCGGCGTACTGGGTGACGTCCTGGACCTCGCGCTGCACGATCCAGGCGTCGCAGCCGCGCGGCACCCACGAGCGGAGCCGGTCCTTCCAGTCCTCTCCCTCGACGTGCTGCCAGTTGGCGAGGAACTGGGCGTAGCCGCCGGGGTTGAGGTGGGCGCCGGCCTGCTGGACCAGGGTGCGGCACAGGTCGTCGCCGCCCATGCCGCCGTCCCGGTAGGTGAGCCTGGCGCCGGGGGAGATGACGAACGGCGGGTTGGACACGATCAGGTCGTACGTGGCGTCGCCGACCGGCTCGAAGAGGGACCCGGTGAGCAGTTCGGCCTCGGGCGCCCCGGACAGGGCGAGGGTCAGCCGGGTGAAGTCCAGGGCGCGCGGGTTGACGTCGGTGGCGGTGACCCGGGTGGCGTGCCGGGAGGCGTGCAGGGCCTGGATGCCGGAGCCGGTACCGAGGTCGAGGGCGGAGCCGACGGGGGTCCGGACGGTGATCCCGGCCAGCGTGGTGGAGGCGCCGCCGACGCCGAGGACGACGCCCTCCTCGCCGCTGCCGATGCCGCCGGCGCCGCCGACCGCGCACCCGAGGTCGGAGACGATGAACCAGTCCTCGCCGTCGGGCCCGCCGTAGGGGCGTACGTCGACGGTGGCGTGCACGAGGTCCTCGCCGGCGGGACCCTCGCCGCGGCGCAGCCAGCCGTCGGCCAGCGCGTCCTCGACGGGCAGGGCGGCCGCGGCGCGGGCGTACGGAACGGGTCGCTGGAGCAGGAACAACCGGACCAGGCTCGGCAGGGGGCCGTCCCCGCGGGTGGCGCGCAGGGCGGGGACCGTCTCGCTGCGGGCGAGCGCGGCGTACGCGGGGGCGCCGAGCAGGTCGAGCAGCCCGTCGGCGGTGAAGCCGGCGGAGAGCAGGGCCGCACGGAGCGCGGCGGCACGGTCGGGCGTGGGAAGGCTGGCGGTACTCACCCGCCCATTGTGTCGGCTGCCGCGCGCTTTCCGTACGACCGGCGGGCGCGCCCCCGCCGGGGCGCCCGGCGGGGGCGGCGGCTCAGCCCGCCGCGGGCGAGGACGTCGTGATCTGGCAGCCGGGCTGCTTGGCCAGCGGGTCGCTGAGGTTGGCGGACTTCAGCTTGTCCTTGGCGGTCTTCTCGCTGGCGGCGACCTTGTCGAGACCGTCCGCGAGTTCCTGCAGGCCGGCCGCGAACTTCGCCTGGTCCTTGGGGTCGAGGGCGTCGATCTTCGCCTTGAGGTCGGCGTAGCCCTGGGAGGTGGCGGTGAAGTCCTTGACCGCGGCCTCCATGCTGGGCCGGGAGTCCTTGACCGGCGGTTCCCCTGCGCTGCTCAGCCCCGCGCCGATCGCCTTGTAGGCGTCCGCGAGGGTCTGGAAGGCCGCGGAGTCGGTCTGCTGGACTTCCTCCGGCTTGCTGCTCTCCCCGGCCACGCGCTTGATCTGGGCGTTGGCGTCCTCGATCTTCTTGAGCTGCGGCTGCCAGCTGTCGCAGACCTTCTTGGCCCAGCCGCTGGTCTTCTCCTCGCCGTCGTCGCCGCACCCGGACAGCACGAGCATCAGCACCGCACCGCCACCGAGGGCGGCCGCAAGCTTCTTCTTCACCGGATTGGTCCCTTCCCAAGGCTCTCGGCCGGAAGATACACGCCCACCATCCGGGCTCGCAGAAAGGCGGACGGACGGCGCGTCAGTCCGCGCCGCCCGTCCGCCGTTCGGGCGTACCTCCTGGGTCAGGAGACCACCGCGGGATCGGCCTGCTGGCCGACGCGTTCGGTGGCCCCGTCGCCGCCCTCCTCGCCGACCGCGATGCCGCGCTTCTTCGACACGTAGACGGCGCCGACGATGACGGCGATCGCGAAGGCCGCGACGACGGCACGGACGACCGGGCTCGCGTCGTCGCCGTAGCTGAACTGCACGACCGCGGGGGCGATCAGCAGCGCGACCAGGTTCATCACCTTGAGCAGCGGGTTGATGGCCGGGCCGGCGGTGTCCTTGAAGGGGTCGCCGACGGTGTCGCCGATGACGGTCGCGGCGTGGGCCTCGCTGCCCTTGCCGCCGTGGTGGCCGTCCTCGACGAGCTTCTTGGCGTTGTCCCACGCTCCGCCGGAGTTGGCGAGGAACACGGCCATCAGGGTGCCGCAGCCGATGGCGCCCGCCAGGTAGGAGCCGAGGGCGCCGACACCGAGGGTGAAGCCGACCGCGATGGGCGCCATGACGGCGAGCAGGCCGGGCGTGGCGAGTTCGCGGAGCGCGTCCTTGGTGCAGATGTCGACGACGCGGCCGTACTCGGGCTTCTCCGAGTAGTCCATGATCCCGGGGTGCTCGCGGAACTGGCGGCGCACCTCGTAGACGACCGAGCCGGCGGACCGGGAGACCGCGTTGATGGCCAGTCCGGAGAACAGGAAGACGACGGCGGCGCCGAGGATCAGGCCGACCAGGTTGTTGGGCTGGCCGATGTCCAGGCTGAGGGCCATGTCCCCGGTCTTGACGCCGACCTCCTTGATGGCCCCGGCGATCGCGTCGCTGTACGAGCCGAAGAGCGCGGCCGCGGCGAGCACCGCGGTGGCGATGGCGATGCCCTTGGTGATGGCCTTGGTGGTGTTGCCGACGGCGTCGAGGTCGGTGAGGACCTGCGCGCCGGCGCCCTCGACGTCGCCGGACATCTCGGCGATGCCCTGGGCGTTGTCGGAGACGGGGCCGAAGGTGTCCATGGCGACGATGACGCCGACGGTGGTGAGGAGGCCGGTGCCGGCCAGGGCGACCGCGAACAGGGCGAGCATGATCGAGGTGCCGCCCAGGAGGAACGCGCCGTAGACGCCGAGGCCGATGAGCAACGCGGTGTAGACGGCCGATTCGAGGCCCACGGAGATGCCGGCGAGGACCACGGTGGCCGGGCCGGTCAGCGAGGACTTGCCGATGTCGCGGACGGGGCGCCGGTTGGTCTCGGTGAAGTAGCCGGTGAGCTGCTGGATGAGGGCGGCGAGCACGATGCCGATGGCGACGGCGACGAGGGCGAGGATCCGCGGGTCGCCGGGGTGGTTGCTGATCGCGGCGTTCTCGACGCCGGCCAGGTCCTTGTAGGTGGAGGGCAGGTAGACGAAGACGGCGACCGCCACCAGCACCAGGGAGATGACGGCGGAGATGAAGAAGCCGCGGTTGATGGCGGACATGCCGCTGCGGTCGGAGCGGCGCGGGGAGACCGCGAAGATGCCGATCATCGCGGTGATCACGCCGATGGCGGGGACGATGAGGGGGAAGGCCAGGCCGAGGTCGCCGAAGGCCGCCTTGCCGAGGATCAGGGCGGCCACCAGGGTGACGGCGTAGGACTCGAAGAGGTCGGCCGCCATGCCCGCGCAGTCGCCGACGTTGTCGCCCACGTTGTCGGCGATGGTCGCGGCATTGCGCGGATCGTCCTCCGGAATGCCCTGTTCGACCTTGCCGACCAGGTCGGCGCCGACGTCGGCGGCCTTGGTGAAGATGCCTCCGCCGACACGCATGAACATGGCGATCAGCGCGGCTCCGAGGCCGAAGCCCTCCAGCACCTTGGGGGCGTCCGCGGCGTAGACGAGGACGACGCAGGAGGCGCCCAGGAGGCCGAGGCCGACCGTGCACATGCCGACGACGCCGCCGGTGCGGAAGGCGATCCGCATGGCCTTGTGGGCCACGGTGGTGAGGTCCTTCTCGGGCTCGCCCTCGGCGGGGGTGGCCTCGCGGGCGGCCGCGGCGACGCGGACGTTGGCGCGGACCGCCAGTCGCATGCCGATGTAGCCGGTGACCGCCGAGAAGAGGGCGCCGACGAGGAAGAAGGCGGAACGTCCCGCCCGCTGCGACCAGTTGTCGGCGGGCAGGAGGAAGAGCAGGAAGAACACGACGACGGCGAACACGCCGAGGGTGCGCAACTGGCGGCCGAGGTACGCGTTGGCGCCTTCCTGGACGGCCGCGGCGATCTTTTTCATGCTGTCGGTGCCTTCGTCGGCGGCGAGCACCTGGCGGACCAGGAGCTGGGCGACGACGAGTGCTGCTACTGCTACTGCCGCGATCACAATGACGATCATTCGATCGTCATCGGTGAGTACCGCGGCTGCGGTGGGGGTGAAGAGCCCCGTCATACGTCCTCCTTGACGTGATGAGCTCAAAGATGTGGACGGATTGTAGGGAGCCTCACCCGATCAAAACAGTACGCGTGAAACGGAATTGGCCTCCCCTTGCTCCTCAGCAAAAGATCGCGTCACTCCAATACCCTCGAAAGCGGTAATGGGGCAAAAGCATTGACGCGTGCCGGGCGGTCGGCGAACACGAAAAAGGCCCTGCTCGGCAGGGCCTTGATCGGTTATTCGGATTTGATCTAAGCGTGATCGGAGATCCCACTGGCGGGCCAGCTCATACGGATCACTCCGCCCGCCTCGCCGGGGATCACCTCGACGTCGTCGACCAGCCCGCGGATCACCGCGAGGCCCATCTCGTCCTCGCCCTCGGTGTCGACGCCGGCGCCGGCGCCGGAAGCGCCCGCGTCGCCGGCGGAGCCGTCCGCGGTGGCCGGGACCCCGTCGCCGACCTCGATGGAGAACACCTTCTCCTCCTCGGTCAGCACCACGCGCACGGGGTCGTTCACGCCGCTCCCCCGGTGCAGCCCGACAGCACGCGAGCACGCCTCGCCGACGGCGAGGCGCACCTCGTCGAGCACTGCCTCCTCCACCCCGGCCCGGCGCGCCACGGCGGCCGCGACCAGTCGGGCCGTGCGGACGTGCTCGGGCTGAGCGCTGAAGCGGAGTTCAACGGTGGCCATGGCTCCCCCTCGGACTACGGGCGTGCGGACAGGGGTCCGGGCCCATGGCCCGGCCCCCGCTGGCTTGCGTCGGTGCCGTCAGTCCGTGGCGGCGACGGCGTCATCCACCGAGGTGTGGATCGGGAAGACCTTGGTGAGGCCGGTGATGCGGAAGATCTTCAGGATGCGCTCCTGGTTGCAGACCAGGCGCAGGGAGCCCTCGTGCGCACGGACGCGCTTGAGGCCTCCGACCAGCACACCCAGGCCGGTGGAGTCGAGGAAGTCCACTCGCTCCATGTCCACGACCAGGTGGTAGTTGCCGTCGTTCACCAACTCGACCAACTGCTCGCGCAGCTTGGGCGCGGTATACACATCAATCTCGCCACCGACCTCGACGACCGTACGGTCGCCGACAGTGCGAGTCGACAGGGACAGGTCCACGGATCCTCCAGCACCTTGCTATCGAGCGGCGCCCCCCAGGGGCCTCCCCACCCGAAGGTAGTGGAGGGATTGGCTGCCGCGATGGCATTCAATCACTTATCGGCAGGCGCGCACGACGCCTTGCGACCATTGTCCCCGACCGCAGTGACACACTCGGTGGCAATGGCCAAGACTCACCGCCCCGGTCGGCCCACGGCCCCCGGGGACCTCCGACCCACCCCCGGCACCGTCCTGGACCGGCTGGCCCAGGGGCCGGGCCGGGCTGCGCGCATCACCCATACGGAGCATCTGCCCCCTCGGGCGGGCCGTCATGCGGTCTGGCCCGACCGCATCCGAACGGATGTAGTAGCCGCCATCCGGGCGGCCGGGATCGAGCACCCGTGGGAGCACCAGGCCGCGGCCGCCGAGCACGCCCTCGACGGCGAGTCGGTGGTGGTCGCCACCGGCACCGCCTCCGGCAAGTCCCTCGCCTACCTGGCCCCCGTCCTGACCGCCCTCGCCGACGGCGCCGAGGCGCCCAACGGGCGCGGCACCACCGCCCTCTACCTCGCTCCGACCAAGGCCCTGGCCGCCGACCAGCGGCGGGCCGTCCGGGAGCTGGCCGCCCCGCTCGGCAACGCCGTCCGGCCCGCCGTCTACGACGGCGACACCCCGGTCGAGGAACGCGAATGGGTGCGCCAGTACGCCAACTACGTGCTCACCAACCCCGACATGCTGCACCGCGGGATACTCCCGGCCCACCCGCGCTGGTCCTCCTTCCTGCGCGCCCTGCGCTACGTCGTCATCGACGAGTGCCACACCTACCGCGGCGTCTTCGGCTCCCACGTGGCGCACGTCCTGCGCCGGCTGCGGCGGCTCTGCGCCCGCTACGGCGCGGACCCGGTCTTCCTGCTCGCCTCCGCCACCGCGAGCGACCCGGCGGGGACCGCGTCCCGCCTCACGGGCGTCCCGGTCACCGAGGTGGTGGACGACGCCTCCCCGCGCGGCGAGGTGGTCTTCGCCCTGTGGGAACCGCCGCTGACCGAGCTCACCGGCGAGAAGGGCGCCCCGGTGCGCCGCACCGCCACCGCCGAGACCGCCGACCTCCTCACCGACCTGGTCGTACAGGGCGTACGCACCGTCGCCTTCGTCCGCTCCCGGCGCGGCGCCGAGCTGATCGCCCTGATCACCCAGGAACGCCTCGCCGCGGTGGACCGCACCCTCCCCGGCCGGGTCGCCGCCTACCGGGGCGGCTACCTGCCCGAGGAGCGGCGCGCCCTGGAGCGGGCCCTGCACTCCGGGGAACTCCTGGGCCTGGCCGCGACGACCGCCCTGGAGCTCGGCGTGGACGTGTCCGGCCTGGACGCCGTCCTCATCACCGGCTACCCGGGTACCCGCGCCTCGCTCTGGCAGCAGGCCGGCCGGGCCGGACGCGCCGGCCAGGGCGCCCTGGCCGTGCTCGTCGCCCGCGACGACCCGCTGGACACCTACCTGGTGCACCATCCCGAGGCACTGTTCCGCAGGCCCGTGGAGGCCACCGTCCTCGATCCCGACAACCCGTACGTACTGGCCCCCCATCTGTGCGCGGCAGCCGCTGAGCTACCCCTGACCGAACCCGACCTGGCCCTCTTCGGGCCGGCCGCCCACGACCTCCTCCCCCAGCTCGAATCGGCGAAGCTGCTGCGCCGCCGCGCCACCGCCTGGCACTGGACCCGGCGGGAGCGGGCCGCCGACCTCGCCGACATCCGGGGCGGCGGCGGCCGCCCGGTGCAGATCGTCGAAGCGGACACCGGCCGGCTGCTCGGCACCGTCGACGAGGCCGCCTCGCACACCGCGGTGCACGACGGTGCCGTCCACCTCCACCAGGGCCGCACCTACCTGGTCAGGCACCTGGACCTGGGGGACTCCGTGGCGCTGGTCGAGGAAGCCGACCCGCCCTTCTCCACCACCGCCCGGGACACCACCTCCATCGCGATCCTGGACACCGAGACGGAGATCCCCTGGGGGGACGCCCGGCTCTGCTACGGCTCCGTCGAGGTCACCAACCAGGTCGTCTCCTACCTGCGGCGCAAGCTGCTCACCGGCGAGGTCCTCGGCGAGACCAAGCTGGACCTGCCGCCCCGGACCCTGCGCACCCGGGCCGTGTGGTGGACGGTCACCGAGGACCAGCTCGACGCGGCCCGGATCATCCCGGAGATCCTCGGCGGCTCCCTGCACGCCGCCGAGCACGCCTCCATCGGCCTGCTGCCCCTGTTCGCCACCTGCGACCGCTGGGACATCGGGGGTGTCTCGGTGCCGCTGCACCCGGACACCCTCCTGCCCACCGTGTTCGTCTACGACGGCCACCAGGGCGGAGCCGGCTTCGCCGAACGGGCCTTCCACACCGCCCGGACCTGGCTGACCGCGACCCGGGACGCGATCGCCGCCTGCGAGTGCGAGGACGGCTGCCCGTCCTGCATCCAGTCCCCCAAGTGCGGCAACGGCAACGACCCCCTCCACAAGCGGGGCGCCGTGCGCCTCCTCACCCGCCTTCTGGCGGGCGCCCCGGAGGGCTGACCGCCGGTCCGGCCCGGGCCCGTATCGAGGGATCGAACGGGCCCGCGGGAGCCCGGACCTCGACCTCCGCGACCTCGCCCAGGACCACGCACCCGGTGAGCACGGCGCCCTGCGCCCGAGCGACCCTGCGGGCCGCCGTGCAGGCGGGGCCCGGACCATGTGCCCAGGTCACCGCTGCGGCCAGGGCCGAGAGGTCCGCCACCGCGGCCGCGCGGTGCCGTGCCGTCAGCGCCTGCCCCAGCAGCAGCACGCCTCCGAACACCGTGCTCAGCACGACCGCCACCAGCGTCGCCCACACCGTGGCCGAGCCCCGGTCCCGGCTCATGGCGGCGGCCCCACGCTGTCCTCGGCGAGCGCCACCGCCGAGGCGCCCAGCCTGACCGGCAGACCGGCCGGCCCCGGTGCCGGCGCGGCCACGCGGACCCGCCACAGATCCCCCTCCCGGAGCAGCTCCACCTCCGCTCCCGCCGGGGCGGCCGCCGCGGCCGCGGCCCGCACCACCTCCGCCGGCTCGGACCGGGCCGCGGCACGGGCTCCCGCCCGGGCCGCGTCCACACATCTCATCTGCGCGGCCGCCGCCATCAGCGACCACACCAGCAGCGCAGCGAAAAGGACCAGCGCCGGAATGACCAGAGCCGCCTCCGCGGTCACATAACCGCCCTCGCGGCACCGCCGAAGATCAGAACGGCACATCGAGTGCCTTTCCGATGGTCGACTGGAGGGCCGTGGAGACGACTTCGCTCGTGACCACCTTGTACAGAACGGCCGCGAACGCACACGCCGCGATCGTGCCCATGGCGTATTCCGACGTCGACATTCCCGCGTCGTCGACCCGGCCCGCCAGGACGGCCTTCAGCCGAAACCAGATGATCCTCATGACAACCTCCTGTTGGTTTTTGTTGTTGATGTGGTTTCAGTTGCCGGAGAGCAGTCGGGAGGCCATTCCGATCACCACCGGAGCCACGCCGATCGCGAGAAACGCGGGCAGGAAACAGAGCCCGACCGGAGCGGTCACCCAAACCGCGGCCCGCTGCGCCGCGGCAGCCGCACGGCGGGCCCTTTCCTCACGCAGGGCGGACGCCAGTCTCGACACGGGATCGGCGGCCGGCGCCCCGGTCCTGGCGGCCCGTTCCAGGCAGTCCGCCAGCGGGGCGGCCCCGGGCACTTCCGCCAACCTGCCCCAGCAGGCGCCAGGTTCGCCGCCCAGCCGCAGCTCGGCCCCGGCCAGGGCGAGCCGGTCACCGACCGGGCCGCCAAGCGACTCCCCCACCACTTCCGCCGCCTCCACGGGCGCCGCCCCGGCGGCCAGGCACGCCGCCAGCAGGTCCGCCGCCAGGGGAAGCTGACGCTCCGCCTCCTTGGCCCCCACCTCAGGGGAGCGCCGGCTCCTCCGCCGCAGCCCCAGCCGGAGCCGCTCCCGTATCCGGCGCCGCTCGGGCGGCGCGCCGAGCAGCAGCGACACCCGCCGCCGCGCCGCGCGCCCCCGCATCCGGGCCGCGGCCCAGGACACGGCACAGCCGGCGGCCACCCCGAGCGCACATGCCGTCCCCAGCCTGTGGACCACCAGGTCGTCCATCAGCCCTCCCCCGCCCTCACGATGCGCCGGCACCACAGCAGTCCCAGCACCTCCAGCACTCCGCCGACGAGCAGGCAGCCCAGCCCCAGCGGGCTGTGCAGCAGAACCCGGAGCGGATCCGCGCCCAGCGCCGTTCCCATGAGCAGTCCCACCACGGGCAGCAGGGCCAGCACCACCGCGGTGGACCGGGCTCCCGCCAGCTGGGCCCGCAGGGTCTCCCGCCGGTCCCGCTCGGACCGCAGCGCCGCCTCGAGCCGCTCCAGGCCGGCCGCCAGACCCGCGCCCCCGTCCACCGAGACCCGCCAGCAGGCGGCCATGCCGGCCAGACCCTCCGCCCCCGGCGCACGGGCCGCCTCCCTGAGCGCGCCCGGGACGTCCCCGCCGAACGCGGCGGCCGCGAGCACCGCCGCCTCCTCCGCGCCCAGTGCCGTCGTACGGCGCAGCCCCGAACCCAGGGCCTGACCCGGTTGGGCACCGGCCCGCAACTCCCCCACCACCGCGCCGCACAGGGCCACCACCTCGGCCGCCCGGGCATCCCCCGCCCGCACCCGGGCCCGCACTCGCAGCCACCGCCGCACCACCGGCACCGCCAGCACCCCGACCACGAGGGGCAGTGGGGAGCCGCCCAGCAGCGCCACCAGCAGACCCGCCAGGACACAGCCCCACTCCGGCCAGCGGGACGCGCTCCGGTGCGCCAGCGGCAGCAAGGCGTCCCAGACCGGGACCCGCACCGGTTCCACAGGCCCGCCGCCCGCGAGGAGGACCCGGGCCCGCCCGGCCGACCGGCCGTCCCCGGCCAGCAGCCACGCCGCCGCAGCCGCGCACAGCACCGCACCGAACACCGGCAGCGGCAGGGCCGGCACGGTCCCGCTCACCGCAGGCCCCCGAGCAGGGGCCGCAGCCGCTCCCAGCCGCGCTCCCGTACGAATCCCCGGGCGGCCCAGCGCAGCGCCGGGACGGTGACCACCAACCCGGTCGGGTCGCGTTCCAGTACGTGCACCTCGGCCACCCGGCGGCGGCCGTCCCGGTCCCGGGCCAGGTGGATCACCAGGTCCAGGGCGGCCGCCAGCTGACTGTGCAGCGCGGCCCGGTCGAGGCCCGCCGCGGAACCCAGCGCCTCCAGCCGGGCCGGCACGTGCGCCGCGGCGTTCGCGTGCACGGTCCCGCAACCGCCTTCGTGCCCGGTGTTCAGGGCGGCCAGCAGGTCGGCCACCTCGGCCCCGCGCACCTCGCCGACCACGAGCCGGTCGGGCCGCATGCGGAGTGCCTGGCGGACCAGGTCGGCCAGGGTGACCAGGCCGGCCCCCTCCTGGTTGGCCGGCCGGCTCTCCAGTCGCACCACGTGCGGGTGGTCCGGGCGGAGTTCGGCGGAGTCCTCGGCGAGGACGATCCGCTCCCCGGGCCCCACCAGCCCCAGCAGCGAACTGAGCAGGGTGGTCTTGCCCGTTCCGGTCCCACCGGAGATCAGGAAGGACAGCCGGGCCTCCACCACGGCCCGCAGCACACGGCGCCCGCCCGGCGGCAGCGTTCCCGCTTCCGTCAGCTCCTCCAGGGTGAACGCCCGGGGCCGCACCACGCGCAGGGAGAGGCAGGCGGATCCGACGGCGACCGGGGGCAGCACCGCGTGCAGCCTCGTGCCGTCGGGCATCCGGGCGTCCACCCAGGGCCGGGCGTCGTCCAGCCGCCGCCCGGCGACCGCGGCGAGCCGCTGCGCCAGCCTGCGCACCGCGTCCCCGTCGGTGAAGGTGACGCCGGTGAGCTCCAGGCCGGCGCCGCGGTCCACCCACACCCGGTCGGGGGCCGCCACGAGCACGTCGGTGACAGCGGGATCGGCGAGCAGCGACTCCAGCGGCCCGGCACCCACCAGCTCGGACCGCAGCTCGGCCGCCGCACCCAGTACTTCTGCGTCACCCAGCAGTCGTCCCTGAGCCCGCAGCACGGCCGCGACCCTGGCCGGAGTGGGATCCGCACCGCTCTCCGCCAACCGGGCCCGGACCGTGTCCAGCAGCCTCGCGCTCATGACGGCACCCCTTGGCCGCCGCCCAGCGCCCGCCTCCAGAACACGTCACAGAACCGGGCCAGCGGCCCCCACGCGAAGGTGCCCGGCGGCTCGCCGCGGGCCAGCCACTCCGAGACGCCCAGCTCCACCGGCATCTCGCCGGCGAGCGGCACCCTCAGCAGCCCCGCGACCTCGTCCGCGTCCAACTCGCCGGCGAGTCTGGCCCGGACCACCAGCCGCAGGTCGCGAGCCACGCCTTCCAGCGCGTCGGCGACCCTGCTGGCGGCGGCGACCGCGCGCAGTTCGACAGGAACCACCATCAGGACCAGGTCGAGCTGGGCGAGGGCCTCCACGGCCACCTCGTCCACCCGGCGGGGCAGGTCCACGACCACGACCCCGCCGCGGCGCCGGGCCGCGGCCATCACCGAACGCATCGCGGCGGGCGGCACCACCACGCGTTTGCCCCTGTCCCAGCTGAGAAGGCGCAGCGCGTGGAGTTCCGGGAGGGACTCCTCGAGGGCGCCGGCGCCGACCCGGCCCCGGGAGGCGGCGAAGTCCGGCCAGCGCAGCCCCTCGGCGCCCTCACCGCCGAGCAGGACGTCGAGCCCTCCGCCGAACGGGTCGCCGTCGATGAGCATGGTGCGTTCGCCGGACCGGGCCGCGGAGACGGCGAGGGCGCAGGCCAGGGTGGAAGCCCCGGCGCCGCCGCTGCCCCCGATCACCCCCACGCTGAGGGCGGGCCTGGCGGCCCCTTCCGCCACGTCGGCGATGCGGTCGACCAGCCAGCTCTCCCACTCGGGCAGCCACAGCACCTGCTCGGCGCCGATCTCCACCGCCCGCCGCCAAACGTCCGGATCGTCGGTGTCGCGCCCCTCGGAACGTCCGACGAGGAACACCCCGCCGCGCCGGGGGGCCCCGGCCACCCGGGCGGCGGCGTCCTCCCCGACCAGCACGAGCGGCGGTTCCCTCCAGCCCGGGCCTCCGGGCCCCGCACCGCCCGCCCCACCCGTCCCGGCGGCCGCGGTTTGCTCGGGCACCGCATGGTGCACCCGCGGATCGGCGCCGGCGGCCGCGCACAACCGCAGCAGGTCGTCGAGCAGCACCGGGTCCTCGGTGATGATCAGCGGCTTGCCCGCAGCGGGCAGCGGCGGCTCCGGCAGTTCGCGGGACATGGTTCCGGCCACGATCTCCGCCCCCTTCTCACTTCAAATCCGTGAACCGCGGACTTCGCGGTCGGAATCACCGTGGCCGAACCCGCGAAAAGAAGTGGATCTTGGTGGAGAACTGTGGATTCCGCATCCCCTGTGAATATTCCGGTCACCCCTCCAGGTGACTTCCCGAGCGCGCCGGAACAACTACGGAGAGTCACGAGTCTGGGAAGGGTGAGGGCCCGCATCGAAGGGCTCAGCGGAAGAGGAGGGGCCATGAAACGGATCACCGGAGACCGGAGGGCGAGCTGTCAACCGCGTCCGGACATGCGACGACCCCCGCCGGGGGGGAGAGCGGGGGTCGTCCCCACGGCCGACTCGGGGGGGGAGGAGTCGGACCGGGTTAGCACGGTCGCGAACGATCCGTGACTTCCATGGTGTACCCGAGAGCGTTCTCAGGCAAACCCACACGCCACACCTTACGCCGAATGGTGGGCGCATATGCTCGGGGCGTGGAAAACCAGTCCTTGCCGCACTCCATGCCTCGCACTGCCGCCTTCTTCGACCTGGACAAGACGGTCATTGCGAAGTCGAGCACTCTCACGTTCAGCAAGTCCTTCTACCAGGGCGGCCTGATCAACCGGCGGGCGGTACTGCGCACCGCGTACACCCAGTTCATCTTCCTGGCCGGCGGCGCCGACCACGACCAGATGGAGCGGATGAGGGAGTACCTCTCCGCCCTCTGCAAGGGGTGGAACGTCCAGCAGGTGAAGGAGATCGTCGCCGAAGCGCTGCACGACCTCATCGACCCGATCATCTACGACGAGGCCGCCTCCCTGATCGAGGCCCACCACACCGCGGGCCGGGACGTGGTCATCGTGTCGACCTCGGGTGCCGAAGTCGTCGAACCCATCGGCGAGATGCTCGGCGCCGACCGGGTCGTGGCCACCCGGATGGTGGTCGGCGAGGACGGCTGCTTCACCGGGGAGATCGAGTACTACGCCTACGGCCCGACCAAGGCGGAGGCGGTGCGCCAGCTGGCCGAGTCGGAGGGCTACGACCTGGCCCGCTGCTACGCGTACAGCGACTCGATCACGGACGTGCCGATGCTGGAGGCGGTCGGCCACCCGCACGCGGTCAACCCCGACCGGGCGCTGCGCCGCGAGGCCGTGGCACGGGAGTGGCCGGTGCTGGTGTTCAACCGCCCGGTCCGGCTGAAGCAGCGCCTGCCCGGGCTCTCGATGCCCGCTCGCCCGGCGCTGATCGCGGCCGCCGCCGTGGGCGCGGCCGCAGCCACGGCGGGGCTGGTCTGGTACGCGAGCAGGCGCCGGGCACACGCCCTCGCCTGACCGTCCCGGGCCGTCCGGGCCGCGATCGCGGCCCGGCTCGCCTTCCCAGGCCCGGGCGCACCTCGGCCGTCCGTTTCGCCCCAAAAGGCCCCTGAAAGTAAAGATCTACAGCCAGGGGTTCCACTTCCTCCCGGTTGGAGGTACAAAGGAGTCACGGCCCGCGAGACCTGGAGAACATCCGAGAGGATCATCTTTAGAACGCAGCAAGGCCCCACGGACCGAAGCATGAACGCCTAGCACCCACGCGACGTCGACCCGTCGATTACGGGCCAGCCACACCAGGTGAGCGGGCAGAGTTCCCGACCTGATGGGCAACCATCGAGGACGCTTGGTAACTGGGCGGGAATGCCAGCGGCGACACCATGAGCAGTACGGTGTCGCCGCAACCCTTTGCCGGGCCGGTTCCCCGGCCCGGACGCCGCCCCGTCAGGCCGCGCCGCGCTGGAGCGCCTCGCAGACCGCCGTGGACTCGCGCACGCCGAGCTCGACCGCCCGCCCGCAGTGCGCGATCCAGCCGGCCACTCCCTCGGGGGTACCGGACACGTATCCCTCCAGGGCCGCGAGGTAGGCCTCGGCACCCAGCTCGGCGTGGCCGACCTCGGCCGGGCAGATGGCCTTGGGGTCCAGACCGCTGTTGATCAGGACGATGCGCTCGGCGGCCCGCGCCACCACGCCGTTGTACGAACCGAACGGCCGCAGGGCCAGCAGCTCTCCGTGCACCACCGCGGCCGTGACCAGCGCCGGAGCGGATCCCCCGGCGATCACCAGCCGGGACAGACCGTCCAGCCGGCCCGCGACCTCCTCCGCGCTCGGCAGCGGCAGGCCCACCAGCGGCTCGTCCACCGTCTCCCCGGCCCGCCGGGGCCGTCCCACCGCGTCCCCGGGCACGGCGGAGCCCGCCGCCACCAGGTGCAGCCGGGCCAGCACCCGCAGCGGGGACTGCCGCCAGATGCTCAGCAGCTGGCCCGCCTCCGCGGTCAGCCGCAGCGCGGCACCCACGGTCCGGGCCTCCGGTTCCAGCCCGAAGTCGGTGCGCCGGCGGACCTCCTCCAACGCCCAGTCGGCGCCCGACAGCGCGGCACTGCCGCGCGCCCCGCGCAGCGCGGCCTCGGACGAGACCTCCGTGCTCCGGCGGCGCATCACACGGTGCCCGTAGACCCGGTCGACGGCCTTGCGGACGGACTCCACGGAGTCCGCGACGCCCGGAAGGCCCGCGAGGGCGGCGAGCGGATCGGCTGACGTACTCATAAGTAAGGAGCCTACGCACTGCACACCCGTAGCACCGACCCCACGATCGAGTGGTCTTCTTCACTCACCTCGACCATATACGGCGATCGTCAGACTACTCTAGGTGAACATGAAGATCGCTTTCGTAGGGAAGGGCGGCAGCGGCAAGACCACGCTGTCCTCCCTCTTCATCCGCCACCTCGCCGCCGCCGAGGCCCCCGTCGTCGCTGTGGACGCCGACATCAACCAGCACCTCGGGACCGCGCTCGGACTCACCGAGGAGGAGTCCGCCGCGCTGCCTGCCATGGGAGCGCAACTCCCCCTGATCAAGGAGTACCTGCGGGGCTCGAACCCCCGGATCGCCTCGGCCGAGTCGATGATCAAGACCACTCCGCCCGGAGCCGGATCCCGGCTGCTGCGGGTACGCGAGGACAACCCGGTCTACGACGCCTGCGCCCGGCGGGTGGCCCTCGACGGGCAGCCGGTCCGGCTCATGGCCACGGGACCGTTCACCGAGTCCGACCTGGGCGTGGCCTGCTACCACTCCAAGGTGGGAGCGGTCGAACTGTGCCTGAACCACCTGGTCGACGGGCCGGACGAGTACGTGGTCGTCGACATGACCGCCGGCTCGGACTCCTTCGCCTCGGGCATGTTCACCCGGTTCGACATGACCTTCCTGGTGGCCGAGCCCACCCGCAAGGGCGTCTCGGTCTACCGCCAGTACAAGGAGTACGCGCGGGACTTCGGCGTGGCGCTGAAGGTGGTCGGAAACAAGGTGCAGGGCACGGACGACGTGGACTTCCTGCGCTCCGAGGTCGGCGAGGACCTGCTGGTCACGGTCGGGCACTCGGACTGGGTGCGGGCGATGGAGAAGGGACGGCCGGAGCGCTTCGAGCAGCTGGAGGCGGGCAACCGGGCCGCGCTGCGGACCCTGCAGGACGCGGCCGACGAGTCGTACGCGCGGCGGGACTGGGTGCGTTACACCGAGCAGATGGTGCACTTCCACCTGAGGAACGCCGAGAGCTGGGGGAACGCGAAGACCGGGGTCGACCTGGCGGGGCAGGTCGACCCCTCGTTCGTGCTCGGGGAGCAGAGGGGCGCTACTCCTCGTCCGTCTCCTCAGCCTGCGTGACCCCCTCGGGCGCCGTGGGAGCGGACGCGGCCGGCGAGGGCGCCGGTCCGGTGGTCAGGAACCTGGCCCAACCCTCCTTCGGCGCCTCGCCGACGTCCAGCGTGCGCATCCACTCCACGGTCTTCGGGTCCTGCGCGTCCAGCCAGTCGACCAGCTCACGGAAGGGCACGCAGCGGACCTCCGGCTGGACGCAGACGAACTTGATCGTCTCCTCGATGGCGCGCATGTAGGTGCCGCCGTTCCAGGACTCGAAGTGGTTGCCGATGACGAGCGGCGCCCGGTTGCCCCGGTAGGCCCGGTCGAAGGCCTGGATCAGGCCGTCGCGCATCTGGTTCCCCCAGTAGGCGTGTTGGGAGGGGTCGCCCTGGGAGGTCGTCCCGGACTGGTTGACCATGAAGTTGTAGTCCATGCTCAGCGTCTCGAAGGCCCGCCCGGGGATGGGGACGAGCTGCAGGGGGATGTCCCAGAGGCCGTCCGTCTTCTTCGGCCACTTCTGCTTGCTGATGCCGCTGGAGTCGTAGCGGAACCCGCCCATGCTCTTCGCCGCCAGCATGAAGTTCTTCTGGCCTTCGAGGCAGGGGGTGCGGGCGCCGATGAGCTCCTTGTCGTAGTCGAAGGGGAGCGCCTTCTCCTGCTGCAGGCCCGCGTTGGTCTTCCAGTTCTTGACGAAGGCCTTGGCCTGCCGGATCTCGCTCTTCCAGTCGTCCACCGACCAGGTGCCGACCCCGCCGTCCGGGCCGCAGAAGTGGCCGTTGAAGTGGGTGCCGATCTCGTTGCCCTCCAGCCAGGCCTCGCGGATCTGGGTGGCGGTGTCCTTGATGCCCTGCGGGTCCCCGAACCCGATGTCGGACCGGCCGGGTTCGTGCTGCGGGCCGGTGTAGAGCGAACGCTTCTCCTCCGGGAGCATGTAGACCCCGCTGAGGAAGTACGTCATCCGGGCGTTGTACTTCCTGCCGACCCCGCGGAAGTGCGAGAACAGCTTCTGGCTGTCCTCGCCGGCCCCGTCCCAGGAGAACACCACGAACTGCGGGGGCTTCTCCCCGGGCCCGAGCCTGCGCGGCTTCTGCACGTTCGGCTGCGGGCCGGTGTACGACGTGGAGCCGTCGCCGATGAGGCGGAGCACGCTGCCGGGGGCCTCCGGCGCGGCGGCGCCCGGCGCGGCCTTCGGGGACCGCTCCGAGGTGCAGCCCGCGACGCCCAGGACCAGCGCCGTGGCAACCAGGCCGCCGGCGATCTTCTTGTTGACGGCCTTCATCCGCCCGCCTCTCCTCGCTGGTGCTGCTTCCGCGCCGCAACGTCCCACGCGGGCATCTTTGAGGAAGGTGTGACAAGCCGTACAAAATGCTTAATCACTCTTGAGGGGGAAGCTTTAAGCCATTTGCCCGTTATGAGCAGCGCCCGTCTTTACTCTCCATTACCATCCATTTACCGAGTGTTGAGACTCCCGCCGCTCCACCCTCCCTGACCAGAGGAGACGGGACTTATGACCAACCCCCGCACCGCAGACCTCTCCGCATCCATCTCCGTCTTTCTGATCGCACTGCCGCTCTCGCTCGGCATCGCCCTGGCCACCGGCGCCCCGCTGCAGGCGGGCCTGGTGGCCGCGGCCGTCGGCGGCATCGTGGCCGCGCGGTTGGGCGGCGCGCCACTCCAGGTGAGCGGCCCGGCGGCCGGTCTCACCGTCGTCACGGCGGAACTGATCCAGCGTTACGGCTGGCGCACCACCTGTGCGATCACCGTGATGGCCGGGGTGTGCCAGCTCGGGCTCGCCGCCCTGCGGACCGCCCGGTCCGCGCTGATGGTCAGCCCCGCCATCGTGCACGGCATGCTCGCCGGCATCGGCGTGACCATCGCCCTGGCCCAGCTGCACATCGTGCTGGGAGGCACCCCGCAGAGCTCCGCCATCGACAACGTCCTCGGGCTGCCGGGACAGTTGGCCGACCCGCACCCCGCGGCGCTGGCCGTCAGCGCGCTCACGCTGGTCGTCCTGCTCGGCTGGCCGCGGCTGCCGGGCCGGGCGGGCGCCCTGCTGCGCAAGATCCCTCCGGCGCTCGCCGCGGTGGCGTCGGCCACCGCCATGGCCGCCCTGGCCGGGCTCGCGCTGCCCCGGGTCGACCTGCCGTCCTGGCGCAGCCACGCGCTCCCCGAGCTGCCTGAGGGCCCCGTCCTGGGGCTCATCGCCGCCGTACTGACGATCACCCTGGTGGGAAGCGTCGAATCGCTGCTGTCCGCCGTGGCCCTCGACAAGCTCATCGCGAGCGAACGCGGCACGGAGCGGCCGCCGCGCGCCGACCTCGACCGCGAACTCCGCGGCCAGGGTGCGGCGAACATCGTCTCCGGCGCGCTCGGCGGGCTGCCCGTCACCGGTGTGGCGGTACGCAGCGTGGCGAACGTCAAGTCCGGTGCGGTCAGCCGCAGGTCGTCGATGATGCACGGGCTGTGGATCGTGCTGGCGGCCGCGCTGCTGGTGCCGGTGCTGGACCTGATCCCGCTGGCGGCCCTGGCCGCGCTGGTGATGGCGGTCGGCGTGCAGATGGTCAACATCACCCACATGCGCAACGTCACCCGGCACCGCGAGATCGTGGTCTACCTGACGACCGTGGTCGCCGTGGTGCTGGGCGGGGTGCTGGAGGGCGTCGCGATCGGCATCGCCGTGGCCGTGGCAGTGGCGCTGCACCGGCTGGCCCGGACCCGCATCACCGTGACGGAGGAAGGGGACGGCCACCGGGTCCATGCGCGCGGGCAGTTGACCTTCCTCGCGGTGCCCCGGCTGAGCCGGGAGCTGAGCCAGATCCCGCCCCGCGGGCACGTGGTGATCGAGCTCGACGGCTCGTTCATGGACCACGCCGCGTACGAGACGCTGCACGACTGGCAGGAATCCCATGTGGCGCACGGCGGTGCGGTGGAGATCGCCGGCCGGTCCGGGCTGCGGCCGGGCGAGAACCAGCCGAACGGCGCGGGGCGCGGCGCCCACCAGTGCTGCCGGCCCTGGACCCCATGGCAGAACCACTGCGACCAGCAGCTGGCCGAGCCGTCCCCCGAGGACCGGCCGGTGCGCGGCGCCGAGCGGCTGGCCAGCGGGATCAGCGCCTTCCAGCGGGACACCGCGCCCCACGTGCGGGGCGAGCTGGCACGGCTCGCGCGCGAGGGGCAGCAGCCTTCGCAGCTGTTCCTGACCTGTGCGGACTCCCGGCTGGTGACGAGCATGATCACGTCGAGCGGACCCGGTGACCTGTTCACCGTCCGCAACGTGGGCAACCTGGTGCCGCTGCCGGGCGTCGAGTCCGGTGACGACTCGGTCGCGGCGGCCATCGAGTACGCCGTGGACGTGCTCAAGGTCGACAGCATCACGGTGTGCGGGCACTCCGGTTGCGGGGCCATGCAGGCCCTGCTCAACGCTTCTCCCGAGATGCCGGACACGCCGCTGGGGCGCTGGCTGCGGCACGGACGGCCGAGCCTGGAGCGGATGGCCAGCCGCCACCACCCCTGGGCGCGGATCGCGGGCCGGCTCCCGGCCGACGCGGTCGAGCAGCTGTGCCTGACGAACGTGGTCCAGCAGCTGGAGCACCTGCGCGCGCACGAGTCGGTGGCCCGCAGGTTGGCCGAGGGCACGCTGGAACTGCACGGGATGTACTTCCACGTGGGCGAGGCCCAGGCCTACCTGCTCTCCGAGGGCAGGGACTTCTTCGACTGCCGGGTGTTCGACAGTGTGGTTCCGGCCGAGCGCAGCCAGTCGCCGGCGCCGGCCCACGCCTGAACCGCTACGCTCCGGTATCCGTGCCACCGTATGGCCCCTTCCCGCGCGCCGTGTCGCGGGAGGGGGCCATCCACGTCTGGAAGCGGTGTCCGGAAGGATCCGGCCGAAGGCCTACAGGTCTAAACCAATTTTCGGTTACCCCTTGTCACCTGGCCTTCCGCCTGATGAGCTATGCCGGGGACACAACGGACACCCTGGGAAAGGGAGATGTCGTGAGCAACGAGAGCCTGGCCAACCTGCTGAAGGAGGAGCGGCGGTTCGCGCCGCCCGCCGAGCTGGCCGCCGCCGCGAACGTCACCGCGCGGGCCTACGAACAGGCGGACGCTGACAGGCTGGGCTTCTGGGCCGAGCAGGCCCGGCGGCTGACCTGGGCCACCGAGCCGACCGAGACGCTCGACTGGACCAACCCGCCCTTCGCGAAGTGGTTCGCGGACGGCACCCTGAACGTGGCGTACAACTGCGTGGACCGCCACGTGGAGGCCGGCCACGGGGACCGGGTCGCCATCCACTTCGAGGGCGAGCCGGGCGACAGCCGTTCCCTCACCTACGCCCAGCTCAAGGACGAGGTCTCCCGGGCCGCCAACGCCCTGACCGAACTCGGCGTGCAGGCCGGCGACCGGGTGGCCGTCTACCTCCCGATGATCCCCGAGGCGGTCGTGGCGATGCTCGCCTGCGCCCGGATCGGCGCCGCCCACTCCGTGGTCTTCGGCGGCTTCTCCGCCGACGCCGTCGCCTCCCGCATCCAGGACGCCGACGCCAAGCTGGTCATCACCGCGGACGGCGGCTACCGCCGCGGCAAGCCCAGCGCGCTGAAGCCGGCCATCGACGAGGCCGTCGCCAAGTGCCCGCAGGTCAAGAACGTGCTCGTGGTGCGCCGCACCGGGCAGGAGACCGAGTTCACCGAGGGCCGGGACATCTGGTGGCACGAGCTGGTCGGCCGTCAGTCCACCCAGCACACCCCGGAGGCCTTCGGGGCCGAGCACCCGCTGTTCATCCTCTACACCTCGGGGACGACGGGTAAGCCCAAGGGCATCCTGCACACCTCCGGCGGCTACCTCACCCAGGTGGCCTACACCCATCACGCGGTCTTCGACCTCAAGCCGGAGTCCGACGTCTACTGGTGCACCGCCGACATCGGCTGGGTGACAGGCCACTCCTACATCGTCTACGGGCCGCTCGCCAACGGCGCCACCCAGGTCATGTACGAGGGCACGCCGGACACGCCGCACCAGGGCCGGTTCTGGGAGGTCGTGCAGAAGTACGGCGTCACCATCCTCTACACCGCGCCGACGGCCATCCGGACGTTCATGAAGTGGGGCGACGACATCCCCGCCAAGTTCGACCTGTCCTCCCTGCGCGTGCTCGGCTCGGTCGGCGAGCCGATCAACCCCGAGGCCTGGATCTGGTACCGCAAGCACATCGGCGGCGACCGCTGCCCGGTCGTGGACACCTGGTGGCAGACCGAGACCGGCGCCATGATGATCTCCCCGCTCCCGGGCGTGACCGAGGCCAAGCCCGGTTCGGCCCAGCGCCCGCTGCCCGGCATCGCGGCCACCGTGGTGGACGACGAGGCCAGCGAGGTCCCCAACGGCGGTGGCGGCTACCTGGTGCTGACCGAGCCGTGGCCGTCCATGCTGCGCACCATCTGGGGTGACGACCAGCGGTTCATCGACACCTACTGGTCCCGTTTCGAGGGGAAGTACTTCGCGGGCGACGGTGCCAAGAGGGACGACGACGGCGACATCTGGCTGCTCGGCCGGGTGGACGACGTGATGCTGGTGTCCGGTCACAACATCTCGACCACCGAGGTGGAGTCGGCCCTGGTCTCGCACCCCTCGGTCGCCGAGGCGGCCGTGGTCGGCGCCTCCGACGAGACCACCGGTCAGGCCATCGTCGCGTTCGTCATCCTGCGCGGTTCCGCCTCCGAGAACGAGTCCCTCGTCGCCGACCTGCGCAACCACGTGGGCTCCACGCTCGGCCCGATCGCCAAGCCGAAGCGGATCCTGCCGGTCGCCGAGCTGCCCAAGACCCGGTCCGGCAAGATCATGCGCCGGCTGCTGCGCGACGTGGCCGAGAACCGCGAGCTGGGCGACGTCACCACGCTGACCGACTCCTCCGTGATGGACCTGATCCAGACCAAGCTGCCCAGCGCCTCCAGCGAGGACTGATCGGCCCGCGGGGCGACGCGTCCCGCGCGAGGGGCATCCGGCGACCGTGCCGGGTGCCCCTTTTGTGCGTAAAGTGTGATCACCGCACCGCTTCGAGCTACACCGTGTAAAGTATTGAATGCGTAAATAGTTCATGGGGTGTGCCGGGAAGTCTGGTCGGCAAAACGATTCGTCATGTCGTCGTCCGACCGACCGGAGGTGTCCCCGTGGCCGCGCCCACCCCCACCGACTCCCAGCGCCACAAGCTCCTCGGACGGCTCTCGCTGCCCGAGCGCCAGTACGTCGCCGACGCCCTGCGCGCCGAGACCGTCGGTGGTGTGATCCTCCTCGTGGCCGCGATCGCCGCACTCGTCTGGGCGAACACCCCCGGGATCAGCGACAGCTACCCGGCGGTCCGGGACTTCCACATCGGTCCCGCGGCCCTGGGCCTCGACCTGTCGATCCAGCACTGGGCCGCCGACGGCCTGCTCGCCGTGTTCTTCTTCGTGGCCGGCATCGAGCTCAAGCGCGAGCTCGTCGCCGGCGACCTGCGCGACCCCAAGGCGGCCGCCCTGCCCGTCATCGCCGCCCTCTGCGGCATGGTCGTACCGGCCCTCGTCTACACCGTGGTCAACCAGCTGGGCGGCGGCTCACTGGGCGGCTGGGCCGTCCCCACCGCCACCGACATCGCCTTCGCCCTCGCCGTCCTCGCGGTGATCGGCACCTCCCTGCCCTCGGCCCTGCGCGCCTTCCTGCTCACCCTGGCCGTGGTCGACGACCTCTTCGCGATCGTCATCATCGCGGTGTTCTTCACCAACGAGATCGACTTCCCGGCGCTCGGCGGCGCCGTCGCCGGCCTGGTCCTCTTCTGGTTCCTGCTGCGCCTGAACGTCCGCGGCTGGTACGTCTACGTCCCGCTCGCCCTGGTCGTCTGGGCCCTGATGTACAACAGCGGCGTCCACGCCACCATCGCGGGCGTCGCCATGGGCCTGATGCTCCGCTGCACCCGCCGGGAGGGCGAGCAGCACTCCCCGGGCGAGCACATCGAGCACCTGGTCCGGCCGCTGTCCGCCGGTCTCGCGGTCCCCCTGTTCGCCCTGTTCTCCGCCGGCGTGTCCCTGTCCGACGAGGCCATCGCCCACGTCTTCACCCGCCCCGAGACCCTCGGCGTGGTCCTCGGCCTGGTCGTCGGCAAGACGCTGGGCATCTTCGGCGGCACCTGGCTGGCGGCCCGCTTCACCAGGGCCGAACTCAACGAGGACCTCGCCTGGCCGGACGTCCTCGCCGTGGCCTCGCTGGCCGGCATCGGCTTCACCGTCTCCCTGCTGATCGGCGAACTCGCCTTCGCCGGCGACGCCGGGCTCACCGAGGAGGTCAAGGCAGCGGTGCTGATCGGCTCCCTGATCGCGGCCGTCGTCGCCTGCGTCCTCCTCAAGCTGCGCGACCGCAAGTACCGTGCCCTGACCGAGGCCGAGGAGCGCGACGACGACCTCGACGGCGTCCCGGACGTCTACGAGGAGCACACTGCCGGGTACCACCTGCGGATGGCGAAGATCTACGAGGAGAAGGCCGCCGAGCACCGGCGCCGGGCCGAAGCGGCGGCCGGGTCGGACACCGACAGCGGTCGTCCGGCATGATCTGAGTGACGACAGGACGCGAAGACAAAGGGAGAGAGCGATGAGCGCAGCGGACCAAGGCACGCAAGGGGCCGAGCGCACCCTCGGCCAGCTGGTCGCCACGGCGACCGCCGAGATGTCCGCCCTCGTGCACGACGAGATCGCCCTCGCCAAGGCCGAACTCCGGCAGGACGTCAAGCGGGCCGGCATCGGCGGTGCCGCCATCAGCGTCGCCGGGGTGCTGGCGCTGTTCTCGCTGCCGGTGCTGAGCTTCGCCGCGGCCTACGGCATCCACAACCTCGGGCTGGGGCTGGCCTGGTCCTTCCTGATCGTGGGCGTCGCGTTCCTGCTGATCGCGGGCGTGGCGGCGCTGTTCGCCGTGTCCAAGTTCAAGAAGGTCAAGCCGCCGGAGCGGTCCATCGCCTCGGTCAAGCAGACCGCGGCCGTGGTCGGCACGGTCAAGCCGCACCCGCGGCCGTTCAGTGACAACGCCGTGGGTGTGGCACGCTCGTCGTCATGACAGCGCCCACGCCGGACTCCGGTACCCCGCCCACCGCAGCCACGGCGGTCCGGCTCGACATCCCCGGTGCAGAGGTGACGCACCGGGACGTCGCGGCCAACGGGGCCCGGTTCCACGTCGCCGAACTCGGCGACGGGCCGCTGGTCCTGCTGCTGCACGGCTTCCCCCAGTTCTGGTGGACGTGGCGGCACCAGCTGACCGCGCTCGCCGACGCCGGATACCGCGCGGTGGCCATGGACCTGCGCGGGGTCGGCGGCAGCGACCGCACCCCGCGCGGGTACGACCCGGCGAACCTGGCCCTGGACGTCACCGGGGTGATCCGTTCCCTCGGCGAGCCGGACGCGGCGCTGGTCGGCCACGACCTCGGCGGCTACCTGGCCTGGACGGCGGCGGTGATGCGGCCCAAGCTGGTGCGCCGGCTCGTGGTCTCCTCGATGCCGCACCCGCGCCGCTGGCGCTCGGCGATGCTCTCCGACTTCGCGCAGAGCCGCGCCGGATCGCACGTGTGGGGCTTCCAGCGGCCGTGGATCCCCGAGCGGCGGCTCCAGGCGGACGGCGGCGCGCTCGCCGGGGAGCTGATCCGTGAGTGGTCGGGGCCGCTGGAGCCCTCGGAGGAGGACCTGGAGGTGTACCGGCGGGCGATCTGCATCCCGTCCACCGCGCACTGCTCCATCGAGCCGTACCGGTGGATGGTGCGTTCGCTGGCCAGGCCCGACGGTTACCAGTTCAACCGCCGGATGAAGCGTCCGGTGCGGGTACCGACCCTGCACCTGCACGGATCCCTGGACCCGGTGATGCGGACCCGCAGCGCCGCCGGTTCCGGCGAGTACGTCGAAGCCCCGTATCGCTGGCGGCTGTTCGACGGCCTGGGACACTTCCCTCACGAGGAGGACCCGGTCGCCTTCTCCACCGAACTCGTCAACTGGCTCAAGGACCCCGAACCGGACCGCTAGTAGGACGAACGGACACAACGCCTGTTCTACGTACGATCACATGCCCGGCGCATAGGCCAATTGGCCGCCCCGAACGCGGTTACCGACCTTGGGGCACGGGCAGACGTCGGAGTATGGGCTGGACGCACAACTACGGTGACTCCGCAAGCGACCGCCGCCCGGCAGCAGCGCCGGGCAGCCACGAGAGGGCCGGGCTCCAGGCCCGCGACCCCCGTCTCGACATCCCCCGCATCCTGCGCCGCCGGGCCCGCTGGGTCTCGGCCCGCCTGCGGCACCAGCGCACGTAAACGGAGCACCGCGCCCGGCTGACCGGCTGAGGGCCGGTCCGGGACGGGGCAAGGCGAGGCAAGGCAGGCAGGGCGGGGCGGGCGGGGGCGTCAGGCTTCCGAGGGGGTCAGAGCGCGCAGCCCTGACTGTCCACGCGCTGTTCGGCCGTCAGGCCGCGCTCGATGTCCTCGCGGATCTCGTCCACGGTCAACGCGTACCCGGTGTTCGGGTCGTCCAGCGACTTCGCGAAGACGACCCCGTACACCTGGCCTTCCGCCGTCAGCAGCGGTCCCCCGGAGTTGCCCTGGCGCACGGTCGCGTACAGGGAGTACACGTCGCGGCGGACGGTCCCCCGGTGGTAGATGTCCGGACCGTTGGCGTTGATCCGGCCGCGGACGCGCGCCGAACGCACGTCGTACGCGCCGTTCTCGGGGAACCCCGCCACGATGGCGTCGGCCCCGCCGGTCGCGTCCGTCTCGGTGAACTGCAGCGCGGGCGCCTTCAGCTTGGGCACGTCCAGGACCGCGATGTCGCGCTCCCAGTCGTAGAGGACGACCTTGCCGTCGTAGAGCCGGCCCTCGCCGCCGACCTGCACGGTCGGCTCGCCGACGCCACCGACCACATGGGCGTTGGTCATGACCTTGCCGGGGGCGAAGACGAAGCCGGTGCCCTCGAGCACCTTGCTGCAACTCGGCGCCGTACCGACCACCTTGACGATGGATCGCTTCGCCCGGTCCGCCACGGGGCTGCCGGCCAGGGCCGGGTCCGGGGGGCGCACCTCGGCGATGGGCTCGTTGGAGAAGGGGCTGAAGACCTGCGGGAAGCCGTTGCGGGCCAGCGTGGAGCTGAAGTTGGAGAACCAGGTGCTGGCCTGCTCCGGCAGCACCCGCGAAACGCCCAGCAGTACCTTGGAGTTGCGGACTTCCTTGCCCAGGGTGGGCAGGGAGGTGCCGGCGAGGGCGGATCCGATCAGCCAGGCCACCAGCAGCATCGCGACGACGTTGACCAGGGCGCCGCCGGTGGCGTCCACCACCCGGGCCGGCGACCAGGTGATGTGTCTGCGGAGCCGGTTCCCCAGGTGGGTGGTCAGCGCCTGGCCCACCGAGGCGCAGACGATGATCACGACCACGGCCGCGATGACGACCGGAGTGGACACCCGGGTGCCGTTGTCGGTCACCTCGTCCCAGACCAGCGGCAGCAGTGAGACGGCGACCAGGCCGCCGCCGAGGAATCCGATCACCGACAGGATGCCGACGACGAACCCCTGGCGGTAGCCGACGATCGCGAACCACACGGCGGCGATCAGCAACAGGATGTCCAGGACGTTCACGTGGGTCACCGTCTCATGCGCGCCAGTCGAGCGGGACCTGACGTGATCGGTCCCACGGCCGCTCCCACCCGGCGAAGTGCAGCAGACGGTCGATCACGCCGGCCGTGAAGCCCCAGACCAGGGCCGACTCCACGGTGAAGGCTGGTCCGGCGTGTCCGCTCGGGTGGACCACGGTGACCCGGTGCGCCGGATCCGTGAGATCGGACACGCGCACGGTGAAGACCCGGGCGGTCTCGGCCGGGTCCACCGCGCCGACCGGGCTCGGCGTGTGCCACCAACCCAGCACCGGGGTCACCACGAACTCGCTGACCGGGATGTACAGGCTGGGCAGCACGCCGAACAGCTGCACCCCGGCCGGATCCAGGCCGGTCTCCTCCCGCGCCTCGCGGAGGGCGGCACGCAGCGGGCCCGTGGTGTGCGGATCGCCGTCCTCCGGGTCGAGCGCGCCGCCGGGGAAGGACGGCTGCCCGGCGTGCGACCGCAGGGTGCCGGCGCGCTCCATCAGCAGCAGCTCCGGGCTGCCGTCCGGGCCCTCGCCGAAGAGGATCAGTACGGCCGACCGGCGGCCCCCGCCGTCCTCGGGCGGGAGGAACCGGCTGAGCTGGCGGGGCCGCACCGTGCGCGCCATCTCGGCGACCGGGTGCAGCCAGTCCGGCAGGCCCTCGGTGCTGACCCGGATGCCGTCGCCCCCGCCGGCGCCACCCCCGCCGCCGGCGCGCCGGGCGGCCGTGCCCGGCCCCGCGTCGTGGGACGCCTCGCGCGGTGTCCCGTACGCCGTCCCGTACGCGGGCTCGTGGGCCCGGCCCTGCGTCGCGCCGCCCTGCGCAGCTCCTGTCATCGGCACCCGTACCCCGTTCCGTGTGATCCCCGTTACGGCAGCAACGCCGCGCGGGGCCTGAATGGTTCCACCGCGACACCCCGCGGGCGCCGAGGCCTCAGCTCGCGCCGCCCCCGAGCGGCGGCGCCGGCCGGCCCGGGTAGTCCGGGGGCGGCGACAGGCGCTGGCCCGGGTAGCCGCCCATCTCGTACTTGAGCAGCTTCTTCGCCTTCTCCGGGTCGGTCTCGCCCTCCCCGTAGGCGGGGCACAGCGGTGCGATCGGGCAGGCCCCGCAGGCGGGCCTGCGGGCGTGGCAGATGCGCCGGCCGTGGAAGACGACGCGGTGCGAGAGCATCGTCCACTCGCTCTTCGGGAAGATCGCGCAGATCTCCGCCTCGACCTTCTCCGGGTCCTCCTGGTCGGTCCACTTCCAGCGGCGCACGAGGCGCCCGAAGTGGGTGTCCACGGTGATCCCCGGGACACCGAACGCGTTGCCCAGCACCACGTTGGCCGTCTTGCGGCCGACCCCCGGCAGGGTGACCAGGTCCTCGATCCGACCCGGCACCTCGCCGCCGAAACGATCCCGGAGCGCCGCGGACAGACCCAGCAGGGACTTCGCCTTCGCCCGGAAGAACCCGGTGGGCCGGATGATCTCCTCCAGGTCCTCCGGTCGGGCGGCCGCCATGTCCTCCGGCGTGGGGTACTTCGCGAACAGCGCCGGGGTGGTCTGGTTCACCCGCAGGTCGGTGGTCTGCGCCGACAGGACGGTCGCGACGAGCAGCTCGAACGGGTTCCGGAAGTCGAGCTCCGGATGCGCGTACGGGTAGAGCTCGGCCAGTTCACGGTTGATCCGCCGGGCCCGGCGCACCATGCCGAGCCGGGATTCCGGCTTCGGTTTCTTGGCCGAAGCTTTGCCCTTCGGTGCTGGGGCGATCTTCGCGCCGCCCTGTTCGCCCACAGCTGAATCGGAGGGGGCCGTCACTCCCGCGGACCCCATGGCCTGTGTTCTCACCGGCTTATTGGACACCCGGCCAGCCTAAGGCCGGGCGACGACACCCGGCCGGACCTCCGGTAACACCACCCCGATCGGCCCGGGACCACACACGCACACCCGTGCGTCCGGCATCCTTGTGATTGATCGCACTGTTTGCAGCGTCCGGCAAAATGGGGAGCACGGTCCCCTGAGCTGGTCGACATAGGAGAGAGACTCGTGGACGACGTTCTGCGGCGCGCCCCGCTCTTCGCGGCGCTCGATGACGAGCAGGCCGCGGAGCTCCGCGCCTCCATGGCAGAGGTGACCCTGGCGCGCGGTGACGCCCTGTTCCACGAGGGCGACCCGGGCGACCGGCTCTACGTGGTGACCGAGGGCAAGGTGAAGCTGCACCGGACCTCGCCCGACGGCCGCGAGAACATGCTCGCGGTACTGGGCCCCGGCGAGCTCATCGGCGAGCTGTCGCTCTTCGACCCGGGCCCCCGCACGGCCACCGCCACCGCGCTGACCGAGGTCAAGCTGCTCGGCCTCGGCCACGGCGACCTCCAGCCCTGGCTGAACGCCCGCCCGGAGGTCGCCACCGCGCTGCTGCGGGCCGTCGCCCGCCGCCTCCGCAAGACCAACGACCAGATGTCCGACCTGGTCTTCTCCGACGTCCCCGGCCGCGTGGCCCGGGCGCTCCTCGACCTGTCGCGCCGCTTCGGCGTGCAGTCGGAGGAGGGCATCCACGTCGTCCACGACCTCACCCAGGAAGAGCTGGCGCAGCTCGTCGGCGCCTCCCGCGAGACGGTCAACAAGGCCCTCGCCGACTTCGCCGGCCGCGGCTGGCTGCGGCTGGAGGCCCGCGCGGTGATCCTGCTGGACGTGGAGCGGCTGGCCAAGCGCTCCCGCTGACGCGCGCAAACCCTTCTCCAGGGGCCCCGCCCGGGTCAGGGCGGGGCCCCTGGCGCGTTGCCCGCCCGGTAGCGCGACACACCCGGCACAGTGGATGCCATGGAGCACACGCGCATCGGACACAAGGGACTGGACGGGCACGGCTACATCGAACGCGAGGGCTCCCTCGGGCAGGTGCCGCCCGCCTTCCGGCCGGTGGTCGCCGCCGCACGCGCCCGCATCGCCGAGGCGTACGGGCGCCGGCTGCACAGCGCCTACCTCTACGGATCA
Source organism: Streptomyces sp. NPDC012888 (assembly GCF_042900645.1). NCBI lineage: Bacteria > Bacillati > Actinomycetota > Actinomycetes > Kitasatosporales > Streptomycetaceae > Streptomyces > Streptomyces sp. NPDC012888. The sequence continues at coordinate 136,315 of NZ_JBIBBM010000019.1, forward strand.
CTGCCGCGCGGGACGGCCAGACCCGGGGAGTCCGACATCGACCTGCTCGTCGCCCTCCAGCACGAGCCGGACCAGGACGACCTGGACGCCGCCGAGGTGCTCGTCCAGGGCCTCGACCAGGACTTCGACGTGATCGACGGCGGCGGCATCCTGCTGTTCTCCAAGGAGACCCTCCTCAGCGAGCAGGAGCGATACGACCTGGGCTGGTTCCTCGCCTGCCTGTGCACGCCGCTGCTCGGCAGCGACCTGGCCGAGCACCTGCCCCGGTACCGGCCCGACACCCTGCTCGCCCGCGAGACCAACGGCGACCTGGCCGACGTACTGCCCCGGTGGCGGGAGCGGGCCGCGGCCGCCGGTTCGCCGGAGGAACGCCGGAAGCTGGTCCGGGCCGTGTCCCGGCGGCTGGTCCGCACGGGTCTCACGCTCGTCATGCCCCGGTGGCACGGATGGACGAGCGACCTGCGCGAGTCGGCCGAGGTGTTCGGCGAGTACTACCCGGAGCGGGCCACCCAGATGAGGGCCGCCGCCGGGACCGCCCTGACCCCGACCGGGGACCCGGACGTGCTCCGCGCGTACCTCGACGACCTCGGACCGTGGCTGGCCCAGGAGTACGCGGCCCGGATCGGGACGAAGGCCCGCCGCACGGGACACCCGGGGGCCCTGGTGCCCGGCCCGGACACGGCTTAGGCACGGCCCGGGCGGACAGGGGCCGGGCGGACAGGGGCCGGGTGGACAGGGGACCGGCGGAAGGGGCCGGGTGGACAGGGGCCGGCTAGGCCTCCGGGCCGCCCGGGATCAGGCCGTGGTCGCGCAGGTACTCCAGCTGGGCGCGGACCGACCACTCGGCGGCCGGCCACAGCGAGCGGTCGACGTCCGCGTACACGTGGGCGACCACCGCGGACGGGGTGGTGAAACCGTTCTCCACGGCCGTCTCCACCTGCGCCAGCCGGTGCGCCCGGTGCGCCAGGTAGTACTCGACCGCGCCCTGGGCGTCGTCCAGGACCGGCCCGTGCCCCGGCAGCACGGTGTGCACCCCGTCGTCGACGGTGAGGGAGCGCAGCCGGCGCAGCGAGTCCAGGTAGTCGCCGAGCCGTCCGTCAGGGTGGGCCACGACGGTGGTGCCGCGGCCCAGGACGGTGTCCCCGGTGAGGACGGCCCGGTCGGCCGGCAGGTGGAAGCAGAGCGAGTCGGAGGTGTGGCCGGGGGTGGACACCACCCGCAGCTCCAGCCCGCCGACCTCGATGGTCTGGCCGGCCGCGAGCCCCTCGTCGCCGAGCCGCAGCGCCGGGTCGAGGGCCCGCACCCGGGTACCGGTCAGCTCGGCGAAGCGGCCCGCGCCCTCGGCGTGGTCGGGGTGGCCGTGGGTGAGCAGGGTGAGCGCGATCCGCTTGCCCGCCCGTTCGGCGGTGTCGATGACCGCGCGCAGGTGCGCGTCGTCCAGCGGGCCCGGGTCGACGACCACCGCCAGGTCGGAGCCGGGCTCGGACAGCAGCCAGGTGTTGGTCCCGTCCAGGGTCATCGCGGACGGGTTGGGGGCCAGGACGTTCACCGCGCGGGCCGTGGCCGGTCCCGAGGCGACGACCCCGCGGGGCTGTCCGGGGAGGGCGGCTGCGTCGGTCATGCCGGGCCCCCGGCCGGTCGTACCCGTTTGGTGAACTCGTCGTGCCCGGGCCAGCTGAGCACGAGCTCGCCGTCCTCCAGCGCGGCCCGGGCCAGGACCGGCGCGAGGTCCTGGCCGGCCGCCGCGGCGACGGCCTCGGCGGCGGTGCCGTACGGCTGGAGGGACCGCAGGGTGGAGATGGTGGGCGGCATCATCAGCAGCTCGCCCTTGTCGTAGCCCTCGGCGGCCTCGGCCGGGCGGATCCACACGGTCCGGTCGGCCTCGGTGGAGGCGTTGCGGGTGCGCTGGCCCTCGGGCAGGGCGGCCACGAAGAACCAGGTGTCGTAGCGGCGCGGCTCGAACTCGGGGGTGATCCAGCGCGCCCAGGCGCCGAGCAGGTCCGAGCGCAGGACGAGGCCGCGGCGGTCGAGGAACTCGGCGAAGGACAGCTCGCGGGCGACCAGCGCGCGGCGGTCGGCCTCCCAGTCGTCGCCGGTGAGGTCGGGGATGAGGGTGCCGTCGGCGGGCCCGGCGAGCAGGACGCCGGCCTCCTCGAAGGTCTCGCGGACCGCCCCGCAGACGACGGCCTGGGCGGTGGCGGTGTCGGGGGTGCCGAGCCGGTCCGCCCACTCCTCCAGGGAGGGGCCGGCCCAGCCGGTGCGGTGGTCCTCGTCGCGCGGGTCGACCCCGCCGCCGGGGTAGGCGTACGCGCCGCCGGCGAAGGCCATGGAGGCGCGGCGGCGCAGCATGTGCACGGCCGGCCCGCGGGGGGTGTCGCGGAGCAGCATCACGGTGGCCGCCCGCTTGGGGGCGACGGGGGTGAGGGTTCCGTCGGCCAGGGCCCGGATCCGGTCGGGCCATTCCGGCGGGTACCACTGGCCGCCGGCGGGGGCGGTGTGCTCACGCTTCGACATGGCCGAAGGCTACGACCATCCGGCCCGATGTTCGAGACCCATCCGGTGCCGCGGGCCCGCGGCCGGGTTCGCCGGCCGGTACCGGCCGCGCCGGAACACCGCGCGGCCGGAACGGGTGCGTCAGTCCGTGACCTCGACCTGGAGCTCGACCTCGACCGGCGCGTCGAGGGGCAGAACGGTCACGCCGACCGCGCTGCGGGCGTGCACGCCCTTGTCGCCGAGCACCTCGCCGAGCAGCTCGCTGGCGCCGTTCAGGACGCCGGGCTGGCCCGTGAAGTCGGGCGCGGAGGCGACGAAGCCGACCACCTTGACCACGCGGACGATCCTGTCGAGGTCGCCGATCACCGACTTGACCGCGGCGAGCGCGTTCAGCGCGCAGGTCGCGGCCAGCTCCTTGGCCTGCTCGGCCGAGACCTCGGCGCCGACCTTGCCGGTCATCGGGAGCGCGCCCTTGACCATCGGCAGCTGGCCGGCGGTGAAGACGTACCGGTCAGAGCGGACGGCCGGCTGGTACGCGGCCAGCGGCGGCACGACCTCGGGGAGCTTCAGGCCGAGCTCGGCGAGCTTCGCCTCCACGGCGCTCATGCCTTCTCCCGCTTGAGGTAGGCCACGAGCTGCTCGGGGTTGTTCGGGCCGGGCACGACCTGGACGAGCTCCCAGCCGTCCTCGCCCCAGGTGTCCAGGATCTGCTTGGTGGCGTGCACCAGCAGCGGAACCGTCGCGTATTCGAACTTCTTGGTCATGGGGCCGAGGGTAGTGCCTGCCGGGCGGCCCTCATGCCGCGCCGGTTAGGCTCGTGGGCTGTGAGCAGGCTCCAGGTGGTCAGCGGCAAGGGCGGAACCGGGAAGACCACGGTCGCCGCGGCACTCGCGCTGGCCCTCGCGCGCGAGGGCAGGCGGACACTTCTGGTGGAGGTGGAGGGCAGGCAGGGCATCGCGCAGCTGTTCGGGACGGAGGCGCTCCCGTACGAGGAGCGGAAGATCGCCGTGGCTCCGGGCGGGGGCGAGGTCTTCGCGCTCGCCATCGACGCGGAGCGGGCACTGCTGGACTACCTGCAGATGTTCTACAAGCTGGGGTCGGCCGGGCGGGCCCTGAAGAAGCTGGGGGCGATCGACTTCGCCACCACCATCGCGCCGGGTCTGCGGGACGTGCTGCTGACCGGCAAGGCGTGCGAGGCGGTGCGGCGCAAGGACAAGGCCGGCCGGTTCGTGTACGACCACGTGGTGATGGACGCGCCGCCGACGGGCCGCATCACCCGGTTCCTGAACGTCAACGACGAGGTGGCGGGGCTGGCCCGGTTCGGGCCGATCCACAACCAGGCGCAGGCGGTGATGGGCGTGCTGAAGTCCCCCCAGACGGCGGTGCACCTGGTGACCCTGCTGGAGGAGATGCCGGTGCAGGAGACGGCCGACGGCATAGAGGAACTGGTCGGAGCGGGGCTTCCGGTGGGCCGGGTGGTGGTCAACATGGTGCGGCCGCACCACCTGGACGAGGAGGCGCTGCGGTCGGCGGCCGGGGACCGGCGGGCCGAGGTGGCGCAGGCCCTGGCCCGTGCGGGGCTGGGCGGCGACCGGCGCGGCGGGCCGGCCGAGCGGCTGGTGGGCCCGCTGCTGGAGCAGGCGGCCGAGCACGCCGAGCGGGTGGCGCTGGAGCGCGAGCAGCGCGGCGTACTGGCGGGGCTGGACGTGCCGTCGTACGAGCTGCCGCTGCTCGGCGCGGGCATGGACCTGGCGGGTCTCTACGAGCTCGCGGCCGAACTGCGCAAGCAGGCGGGGGAGGACGAGTGAGCGAGGTCGCGGTGACGGGTGTGGGTACGCCGGGAGTGCTGGCGGTGGACGCGCTGCTCGACGATCCGCAGACCCGGATCGTGGTGTGCTGCGGGGCCGGCGGGGTCGGGAAGACGACCACGGCGGCCGCGCTGGGGCTGCGGGCCGCCGAGCGGGGCCGGCGGGTGGTGGTGCTGACCATCGACCCGGCGCGCCGGCTGGCGCAGTCGATGGGGATCGACTCCCTGGACAACACCCCGCGGCGGGTGGCGGGGGTGGCGGGCGACGGTGAACTGCACGCCATGATGCTGGACATGAAGCGGACCTTCGACGAGATCGTCGAGGCGCACGCGGACGGCGAGCGGGCCCGGGCGATCCTGGAGAACCCCTTCTACCAGTCCCTGTCGGCCGGTTTCGCCGGCACGCAGGAGTACATGGCGATGGAGAAGCTGGGGCAGCTGCGGGCCCGGGACGACTGGGACCTGATCGTCGTGGACACGCCTCCGAGCCGGTCCGCGCTGGACTTCCTGGACGCGCCGAAGCGTCTGGGGTCCTTCCTGGACGGGAAGTTCATCCGGGTGCTGATGGCGCCGGCGAAGGTGGGCGGCCGGGCCGGGATGAAGTTCCTGAACGTCGGCATGTCGATGATGACGGGCACGCTGAGCAAGCTGATGGGTGCTTCGCTGCTGAAGGACGTGCAGACGTTCGTGGCGGCGATGGACACGATGTTCGGCGGCTTCCGCACCCGCGCGGACGCGACGTACCGGCTCCTCCAGGCTCCCGGTACGGCGTTCCTGGTGGTCGCGGCGCCCGAACCGGACGCGCTGCGCGAGGCCGCGTACTTCGTGGAGCGGCTGGCCGAGGAACGGATGCCGCTGGCCGGGCTGGTGCTCAACCGGGTGCACGGCAGCGGGGCGGACGGGTTGTCCGCGGAGCGGGCGCTGGCCGCCGCGGAGAATCTTGAAGAGGGCGGCATTGTCGATCAGCAGTCCGGGAAAGCTGGACTGGGTGACTCCGCCGCGGACACTCCCCCGGACGCGGAAGGGATCGCCATCGAGGACGTCACCGCTGGGCTGTTGCGACTGCATGCCGAGCGGATGCAGGTGATCGCGCGCGAGCAGCGCACGCGTGACCGCTTCGCCTCGCTGCACCCGGAGGTGGCGGTGGCCGAAGTGGCCGCCCTGCCCGGCGATGTGCACGACCTCGCCGGGCTTCGGGCCATCGGTGAGCGGCTCGCGACCGGCGGGTGACCGGAGCGGCGAGTCGCTCGTGCGGCGTGGTGCGGGGTCCGTTACCCCGCCGCCGCGTAGGTCTCGTACGGGACGTCGACGTCCGCGCCGACGTCCACGGTCAGAATGCCCGTACTGCGTTCGTACTCCGTGCGGGCGGTTTCGAGCAGCCGTCGCCACGAGGTGACGGTGGGACGCCGGCGCAGCAGTGCCCGCCGTTCCCGCTCGGTCATTCCGCCCCAGACGCCGAACTCGACGCGGTTGTCGAGGGCGTCGGCCAGGCATTCGGTCCGCACCGGACAACCGGTGCACACCGCCTTGGCCCTGTTCTGTGCCGCTCCTTGAACGAACAGTTCATCCGGATCGGTAGTGCGGCAGGCTGCCTGCGCACTCCAGTCGGTAACCCAGCCCATGCCGGCGCCGTCCTCTCCCGAATCGAGGCTCCCCCACGGCGGCAGCGGCATATTCACCGCTGCCAGTTGAGGACGTTACGGAAGGCGAGCACAGTGCAACACCCCCGACGGGCCCAATCTTGAATGGTCCGAACGGACTATGGGTAAGCGGCAGATCACCCGACGGAGTGATCGCGCGACATGCCCGACCATTCCGGCAATTCGGGTGGAATCGTCGGAGAGCCATCAGAGGGAACCGCGAGATTCGGACATCAGTCCACCCCATTCGGGAAGGGTGAAAATCAAGCCGAGGGGTTGATGCGGTGCCACACTGCTGTGACAGTTGGGAGCAGCTTAGGCCAAGGCATTCGTGTGTGTCCGGCGAATGAGAACGTAGGCTGCCTTCATGGCAAAGAAGCGCTCGGGCGGAGGGCTCTCGGGGAGTCAGCAGGCCGCCAAGTTCCTCGGTGTGTCGGTTCTCTCCGGAGTCGTACTCGCCGGCATCGCGATCCCCGGAGCCGGCGCCCTGGGGCTCGCCGCCAAGGGCACGGTCGAGGGATTCGACGAGATCCCGGCCAATCTCAAGACCCCGCCGCTGAGTCAGCGCACCACGATCCTGGACGCCGAGGGTGGCCTGATCGCCACGGTCTACTCGCGCGACCGGCAGGTGGTCCCGCTCACCGCCATCTCCCCGTACATGCAGAAGGCCATCGTCGCCATCGAGGACTCGCGCTTCTACGAGCACGGCGCCGTCGACCTCAAGGGAATCCTGCGCGCGGTCAACCGCAACGCGCAGGAGGGCGGCGCGGCGCAGGGCGCCTCCACGCTCACCCAGCAGTACGTGAAGAACGTCTTCGTCGAGGAGGCCGGCGACGACGAGACCAAGGTCCGCGAGGCCCAGCAGAAGAGCCTCGGGCGCAAGATCCGCGAGCTCAAGTACTCGATCCAGGTCGAGGAGGAGCTCGGGAAGAAGAAGATCCTCGAGAACTACCTCAACATCACGTACTTCGGGCAGCAGGCCTACGGCATCGAGTCCGCCTCCCGCCGCTACTTCAGCAAGGCCGCGAAGGACCTGGACCTGGAGGAGGCGGCGCTGCTGGCCGGACTGGTCCAGTCGCCGAGCCGGTACGACCCGGTCAACGACTCCACCGAGGCGATGAAGCGCCGGAACGTCGTCCTCCAGCGGATGGCCGACGTCAAGGACATCTCGCAGGCGGAGGCGGACGCGGCGAAGGCCAAGCCGGTCCAGCTGAAGGTGACCCGTCCCAAGAACGGCTGCATCACCGCCGTGAAGGGCGCCGGCTTCTTCTGCGACTACGTGCGCAACACCTTCCTGTCCGACCCCGTCTTCGGCAACACCCGCGAGGACCGGGCCAAGATCTGGAACCAGGGCGGCCTGACCATCCGCACCACCCTGGACCCGCAGTCCCAGGACTCCGTCAACGAGTCGATCAAGGACCACGTCGACCAGGAGGACCGGGTCGCCACGGCGGTCACCCTGGTCGAGCCGGGCACCGGCCGGGTCATGGCCATGGGCCAGTCCAAGCCGTACGGCTTCGGCAAGAACGAGACCCAGATCAACTTCTCGGTGGACAAGCGGATGGGCGGGTCGACCTACGGCTTCCCGACCGGTTCGACGTTCAAGCCGTTCGTCGCGGCCGCCGCGATCGAGCAGGGCATGACGCCGTCGAAGACGTACGCGGCCCCGTACTCGATGCTCTACCCGGAGACGGTGCAGACCTGCGGGGACAACCCGTGGGTCCGCGACAGCAACAAGCCGGTCAAGAACGAGAAGGAGTCCGAGGTCGGCCCGTACGCCATGCGGGAGGCCATGGCGCTGTCGGTCAACACGTACTTCGTCGAGATGATCGGCGAGATGGGCGTGTGCCCGCTGACGCAGATGACCAACAAGCTCCGCGTCATCCCGGCGGACGGCACCAAGCTCAAGGAGGTCCCGGCGATCTCCCTGGGCACCGAGGGCATGTCCCCGCTGACCATGGCCAACGCCTACGCCACCTTCGCGAACCGCGGCACGTACTGCTCGCCCGTCGCCATCGAGTCGATCACCGACTCGCACGGCAAGGCGCTCGCCGTGCCCAAGAGCAAGTGCGAGCGGGTGATGTCGGAGAACACCGCCGACACCATCAACACCCTGCTGCTCGGCGTGGTCGACTCCGGCACCGGCCGGCAGGCCGGTCTGACCGACCGGCAGAGCGCGGGCAAGACCGGTACGACGGACTACCGCTACAACGCGTGGTTCGTCGGGTACACGCCGAACCTGGCCGGGGCCACCTGGGTGGGCTCGGGCGGCTCCAAGCAGGTGGCGATGGAGCAGATCACCATCGGCGGCGAGTACTACGACAAGGTCTTCGGCGGCGGCCTGCCCGGCCCGATCTGGAAGCAGGCGGTCTCGGGCGCGCTGGCCGGACGACCGGTGGTGAACTTCAGCACGGTCGGCCTGCCGCCGGAGTCCCAGGCGCCGAACGCGGGCAGCCGCCCGGGCCGGCCGAACCGGCCGAACAAGCCCGGCGGCGGTGACAAGCCGGGCGACGGCCGGCCCGGCGGCGCGAACGCCGGGACCATCGCCGGCACCCTCGGCGGCGGCACGGCCGACGGCGGCACCACGGGCGGCACCGACGACCCGACCGACCCGTTCCCCGGGATCACCCTGGAGCCGGGCATCATCGGCGGCCCGAACGGCAACGGCAACGGCGGCCGCCGCTGACGGAGCAGAGACGAGGGAGGGGCCCCGGCCGACCGGCCGGGGCCCCTCCCTCGTCGTCTTCTCCCCTAGGAAAGGAGCTGCTTCACGACGGCGGCGACCCGCCCGCCCTCGGCCAGCCCGGCCACCTTCGGGTTCACGATCTTCATCACGGCACCCATGGCGCGCGGCCCCTCGGCGCCCGCGGCCTTGGCCTCCTCGACGGCCTGCGCCACGATGGCGCGGAGCTCGTCGTCGGACAGCTGCTTCGGCAGGTAGCCCTCCAGCACCTTGCCCTCGGCGATCTCCCGCTCGGACTGCTCGGCCCGGCCACCCTGGGCGAAGGCGTCGGCGGCCTCGCGCCGCTTCTTCGCCTCCTTGGCGATCACCTTGAGCACCTCCTCGTCGGAGAGCTCACGCGCGGTCTTGCCGGCCACCTCCTCCTTGGTGATGGCGGCGAGGGTGAGGCGCAGCGTGGACGAGCGCAGCTCGTCGCGCGCCTTGATGGCGGTGGTGAGGTCGTCCTGGAGCTTGGCCTTGAGCGTGGTCATGCCCCGAGTCTGCCAGGTGCTCCCCCGGTGCCGCCCACTCGTTTTCGGCGCCTGCTCCGTCTGCGACGATGTCTCCATGCGCGCGCGTTACGGAGTCCCCCTGAAGGTCGCCGCCACAGTGGCGGCCGTCGGTGCGGCCGGTGTGGCGTACGCCGCCGGCTTCGAGGCGAGGTCGTTCCGGCTGCGCCGGGTGACCGTACCGGTCCTGCAGCCCGGCATGCGTCCGCTGCGGGTCCTCCAGGTCTCGGACATCCACATGGTCAGCGGCCAGCACAAGAAGCAGGCCTGGCTGCAGTCCCTCGCCGGGCTGCGCCCTGACTTCGTGGTGAACACCGGCGACAACCTCTCGGACACCGAGGGCATCCCGGAGCTGCTGGACGCGCTGGGTCCGCTGATGGAGTTCCCCGGCGTGTACGTCTTCGGGTCGAACGACTACTACGGGCCGCGGCTGCGCAACCCCGGGCGCTACCTCCTGGAGAAGGCGCAGGGCCGGCACGGCCTCAACGGCAACAAGCCGGTGGTCGGCGCCGTGCACAACCGGTGGGAGGAGATGCGCGACGCGTTCGACGCGGCCGGCTGGCTGAACCTCACGAACACCCGTGGCCGGCTGAAGCTGAACGACGTGGAACTCGCCTTCACCGGCCTGGACGACCCGCACATCAAGCGGGACCGCTACGAGCAGGTGGCGGGCGGGCCGGAGCCGGACGCCGACTTCTCGATGGCGGTCGTGCACGCGCCGTACCTCCGGTCGCTGGAGGCGTTCACCGCCGACGGCTACCCGCTGATCCTGGCCGGCCACACGCACGGCGGCCAGCTGTGCGTCCCCTTCTACGGCGCCCTGGTCACCAACTGCGACCTGGACACCGACCGCGTGAAGGGCCTCTCGGCGCACGAGGCGAACGGCCACCGCGCCTACCTCCACGTATCGGCCGGGTGCGGCACGAACCGCTACACCCCGGTCCGCTTCGCCTGCCCCCCGGAGGCGACCCTCCTCACTCTCACGCCCCGCTCGTAGGGCACCCGGCCGCCCCGCGAAAACCGGATTTCGTCTACGGGCGCCGGTCCGCTAAAGTAATCGATGTCGCCAGGCAGCAAGCCTGCGGGCGGCGATCGGGGTGTAGCGCAGCTTGGCAGCGCGCTTCGTTCGGGACGAAGAGGTCGTGGGTTCAAATCCCGCCACCCCGACAGAGTAAGACCAGGTGAGGCACCTACCAATTTTGGTAGGTGCCTCACCTGTTTCTGCTGAGTGACTAACTGAGTGACTACGGCTTTGGATCTTCCTTGAAGATGCCGTCCATGATCGTCGCCCCCGTCTGGATCACCGGACGGATCTGCTTCCGGTAGACCGCCTCTGTGACCGCTGTGCCGGAGTGCCCGACCAGCCGGGAGATCTCTTCGAGCGGGACACCCTTGTCCGAGAGCAGCGAGACGAAGCTGTGTCGGAGCTCCCGCGGGGTCCACTCCTTCGCGTCGACTCCCTCGGCGCCGGTGATCGCCTGCCGGAAGGCGCGCCGGACGTTGGTGGAGTCCAGCTCCGTCCCTGTCGCGGAAGAGAAGACGAGCCCCTTCTCCGTCCACTGATCACCAGCGGCCAGCCGATCCCATCCCTGATCTTCGAATTGCTGCCAGAGCGCATCCACGCACCTGGCCGGCAGGGCGATCGTCCGTCGCGACTTCTTGGTCTTGGTGTCCCCGGTGGAGCGAACTGACCGCCACACCGCGATGTGCGGCGGCACGGGCGGCGACGCGTCCGGGTCCCCCTTCAGGAAGACGTGGTCCCAGGTAAGGGCCCGCATCTCTTCCGTCCGCGCGCCGGTGAGCAGGGCCACCACGATGTACGCGTACGCGGACGTCCCCGCTGCCGCCTTCAGCACCGCCTCAGCCTGGGCGAGCTTGAGCGCCTTCGACGGCCGACCGGGCTGGCCTGTCGGGATCGAGCAGAGCTCCACGATGTTCCGCTTCACCTTGTCCCGGACCATGGCTCGCTTCACGGAGCGGTTCAGGCACGAGTGGATCGCCTGAAGCGTGCGCGTGCTCAGCGTCATGGCCTTGTCTGCCAGCCACTTGTCGACGTCCTCGCCGCTCAGCTCCCTCAGCTTCCGGGCCCCGAGCGCGGGGATCACGTGGATCCGGCTGAGCGAGGTGCACGTGGCCACGGTCTTCGCGTCGCGGCCGGCCAGCCCGTACATAAGCCAGTCGTTCACCGCGTTCTCCACCGTGTAGTTGGTGGGCGCGATGGCCAGCCCGTCCTCGTGATCCCGCAGCACCTCCTTGAGCTTGGCCTTGGCCTCGGTCTTGGTCCTGCCGCTGCCCTTCCGCACGATGCGCTTCCCGCTGGGCGAGAAGCCGAGGGTCACGCTGGCAATCCAGCGCTGCCGATCCTCGTCCCAGTGCAGACCGCCGTCCCCGCGGCTTCGGCGCGCTGTCATCGCCCTGCACCTGCTTCGCGCTCCAGAAGGGCCACGTAGTCCGCGATGGCGGAAGCGGGAACGAGGCGCGTGCGGCCCTCCGTGACCGTCCGGAGGCGACCCGCACGGATCAGCTCGTAGATCACGGTCCGGCTCAGCCTCAGGACCGTCGTGGCCTCGGCGACGCGGTAGAGCACTGGTGCCGCGGCTTCGGCGCCGTGGTGACTCATCACGCTCATAGCCCGGCCTCCTGATCCGTGGTGAGCTCCGCGAGTGCTTCGCGGGCGGTCTGGCGATTGAGTTGGATGTCGCGGGCGATGGTGGCGGCGAGGACGGATTCCCCGAGGCTGTGGCCATGGCCGGCGTACTGCCACGAGGCGAGGACGAGCACGGTGCCCGGCTCGACGTCGCCGAGGCCGCGTGCTTCGCGTTCCTGGGCGGCGCGGTAGTCGGCACGGGTCTGGCGCAGGTCACCGAGGGTGGTCGAGTACCGGCGGGACTTGGTGGAGAAGTGCCCGCGGAATCCGAGCATGTGGGCCCAGGCGGCGAGCCTGCGTTCCGGGTAGAGCGGGTCCAGGTCGAGGCAGGCCCCGACGAGCCGGGCGGCGTGCTCGGGGACGTCCAGGAGGACGAGCGCCTCCCTGTTCCCGACCCGCCGGTCGAGGGTGCCGGTGTTCTCGGCCGCCTTGGTGGCGTACTTGGCGACGTACGAGGCGACGGCTTGTTCGGTGATGTACGAGCCGTCCCCAAACACTTTGATGGGCCGTACGTCGAGCTGTGTCCCCCAGCGGAAGGTGCGAGCAGCCTGATCGGCGACGGCAGGGACGCTGATCGAGGTGTACGAGTGGGCGGCGGCCGCCCGGATCGTACGGTCGAGGAGCTCAGTCGTGGCCCAGGCGGGCGGCGGACTGTCCGGCCCGTCAGGACCGTCGATGCGGACCACGGCATGGAAGTGAATCGCGCCGCGCTTCTGAAACTCGGCGACCTTGCCGTAGGAAATCCGGACCACATCCTTCAGCTCCCGCTGGGTGAGCCCGGCGTACGCGGCGATCTCACGGCGCAGGCGGGTCGTGAAGCGCTGCCAGAGCTGTCCGGCGTGGTTGTTGAAGAGGACGGAGCCCGCATAGTCGTACGTCTCGGGGTCGAGGGCGGTACCGAGTTCGGCGGCGTCCTCCTGGTGGTGCTTGCCGCAGCGGCAGGGACGGCCCACGGGGCGGTTGTGCACGGGACCGAAAGAGGGTGCCGTGAGCGTGGCGAAGACGCGGGGGTGTTCGCGGACAGTGCCGGGGATATCTCGGCGGTCGTCTCCCGCGAGCCCGGCCCGGATGAGGTGGTAGGTGTCTCCGGCGTAGGTCCAGGCGCAGCTGGGGCAACGGGAGGCGCGGCGGTTGCCGCAGGCGATGCGGAGGCGGGCGCCGGGTTCGTTCTCGGTGGAGTAGCGGTGCAGGGTCTCGCCGGTGGTCTTGTCCTTGGTGACGGTCCAGCCGGTGATGTGGATGGGGTCCGAGCAGCCGCCCGTACGGCGAATCTGATCTTCCCAGCGGGCGTAACCGGGATCGGCGGCCGCCTTCAGCATGTCGCCGAGGAGGCCGGGATCCAGGTCCGCGAGGGGCGCGGAGCCGGTCACGCGGTCGCCACCTGACGGCGGGCGGTGGAGGGGTGTGCCTCGCAGTTCGGGCAGATGCGGCACGGCGGGCGTGTGCCCCGGTCCATGATGGTGGTCCTTTCGATTGCGGTCGGGAGGGGCCGGTCTCTCCGGGCGGCGGCGATGCTTGGTGGCTTGTGCGCCGCCTGGAGGCCGGTCAGTGGTTCTTGAAGTCCTGGCGCAGGGCGCGGACGAGGAACAGCAGGACGACGCCGCTGACGGACAGGGCGACCGCGGTGACCGCGACGGCCAGGAGCAACGAGACGGCGACGGACGCCAGGGCGAGGACTCCGGCGACTCCGCCGGCGGCGAGGGCGAGCGCGGTCCCGGGCGAGTTCTGGACCAGGCCGCCGAGGGCGGTCTGGGGCTTTGCCGACACCGGGGCCGCCGCGAAGTGTTCGGCGGGCACCGGGGTCGGCCGGATCGTCGCCGGGGTGTAGGTGTCAAGGCTCGGGTACTTGGGCTTGAACACGGTCGTTCTCCTTCCGGGTTGGGCTACTTGTTGATCGCGGTGTCGATGGCCGGGGCGAGGAAGCTGTCCGCGAGGAGGAAGCCGCCGAGGAGGATCACGGCGACGAGCCACCAGGGCGGACGGATGAGCTTCACGCCGAGGACTCCGACGGCGAGCAGGGCGAACCAGAGCGGGACGTCCATGGCGGTGGCCTTTCGAGGCGTTCAGCTGACGCGGCAGCGGTGGGTGCGGGCGGCGAGCTGGGCGGCGGTCGAGGAGCTGTAGTCGGAGGACCAGCCGCATCCGTCGGTGGTGCAGACGGCGGCGTCCTTGCTGCGGCCGTGGCGGTCGCGGTAGGTGCCGATCTGGACGGGGCCGATCTTCATGAGCGAGCGGAAGTTGATCCGGGCGGGCATGGGATCTCCTCTCAGGCCAGCTGGGCGGCGATGGCCTCAGCCAGCGAGGGCGGGACGCCGAGCCGGGTTCGCAGGGTCTCGGTGTCGATGTCCGAGCCCGTACGGGTGCGGTGCTCGGCGGCGATCTTCTGGGCATGGGCGACGAGGGCGGGGGGTGGTGCGGTGACCGTGGGCTCCGGGGCGGGCAGGGCGGGGGCCGGAGCGGCCTGTACGCCGGGTTCTGTCTCCCCCTCAACCACCGGCTCAGGTTCGGGGTCCGGAGCGCTGGTCGTCGTAGGCCGGTGGACCAGGAGCGTGCCGCCGAGGAAGGCGAGCGAGGGCCATCCGGCGACGAGGATGCGGAGCCAGTCCGGGACGTCGTGCAGGTCGAGAAGGCCGGCGGTCGCGACGTTCGCGCCGAGCGAGGCCGCGAGGGCTACGGTGAACCAGGACCAGGCCGAGCGCGAAGGCTCCCCCGCGTCTCGCAGGCTGCGTAGGCGGTGCCAGGCGGCGACGAGGAGCAGATCCACGCTGACCGGGTAGGCCCAGGCCTTCCAGCCGTCCTGACCGGCGGCTTCGGCGAGGTCGTGCAGGTGGGCGAAGGAGAGGGCTCCGGCGATGACGGCCTGGACGAGGACGGCGTCCGGGCGGACCAGGCGGGTCATGGTGTTCTTCACCTCCTTCAGGCATGGGGCGGGTAGGGACTTGGCGCGAGAGGCCGCGCCGACCGGGGTGGGCCAAGTGCTTAGAAGGCACCTGCTGCGGTGGCCTTGGGCTGGACCTTGCCGACGTGCACGCGAGGCGGGAGCGCCGGCCGGAAGGGGTCCAGCTCGGGAATGCTCGGGGTGCGGTGCGCGGAGGCGTTGCAGGTGTCCACGGCCTGGCGGAGCGTGGTGTGCGGGGCCCGGATTCGGGACCAGCCGCCGGAGGAGTCACCGGCCACGGCGGTGCCTGGGCGGTCCCTGTCGATCTGGACTGCGGCGAGGACGGCGTCCGGCGAGATGTCCCCGAAGGCCATGTTTGCCGAGGTCTCGTCGTTGACGCGGTGGGCGGTACGGCCGGTGAGCTGGGCGCGGAGCATGGTGATGCCCTTGCCGAGCTCGGAGCCGAAGCGCTGGCCGCAGATCTCCAGGTGGACGCCGGCGGCGCGGCCGAGCTGGGCGAGACGTACAAGATCGGTGACGATCTGGTCCCGCCGGACTTCCTCGGCCTTGTTCGCGGCGAGAGCCAGCTCAGCGACCTCGTCGACGATGACGACGACGGGTACGGGACGGAGGTGCGCGGGCAGGTCCCAGATGTCGGCGGTGATCTCCGCATCCGGCAGGCCGACGCTGATGCGCTGCTCGGCCCGGATGACTTGGTAAACGCGGCCCATGTACTGGACGAGCGCGGACAGCAGATCAGCCGCGTCGGCGGGGTTCTCTGCCAAGGCGCTGAACCGGGCTGCCAGCGGGGACAGTTCCACGCCGTTCTTGCAGTCGATGCCGACGAGCGCGACGTTCTGCGGCGCCAGCCCTGCAACGAGCGTGCGCTGGTAGACGGACTTGCCGGACTTCGTCGCGCCGACGTTCAGGGCGTGCGGGACCTGCCGGTAGTCCCGGTAGTGGACCTCCCCGTCCTCACGCAGGGCCACCGGAACCCGGAGTACCTCGGACGGCAGCGCCCGCGGCATGCGCACGCGCTCAAGTACGTCGTACCCGGTCATCCGCAGCTCGACGACGCCGGACCGGATCTCCCGGGAGACGACGTTGTGCAGGCCGAACGAGTGCCGAAGCCGGTCGGAGGAGGCGGAGAAGTCGAAGGCGTCCTGTCCGGGCCGGAGTTTGAGCCTCAGGACCAGGCCGGTCGCAGTGGGCCGCAGTCGCAGGATGCGCGGCGAACGAGCTTCGGGGACAGGGCGGTTGGCAACCCGGGCGAGTGTCAGCCGCCAGCGGGCGGGCGGGACGGTGAGCCCGCAGGCGTCCATGACCGACCGGTAGCGGATCAGGACGCGGATCGTCGCGAAGGTAACCCCGAAGGTCATCCAGTACCAGGTGGGCCACCGCCAGCACAGAAGGAGCGCGAGGGCCAGGACCACCAGCAGCGTGACCCATAAGGCGTCCATGCTCAGCCCGCCTTGGCCAGTGAGGTGACGGCGACGGCGCGGAAGCTGAGCCCGTGGCGCTTTTGGCCGTTGAACTCGTTCTCCCACGGTCGGGCGACGAGGCCGGTCAGCGCGACGGGGGTACCCGTGACCAAGTCGCCGGAGATGTCGGGCTCCGCGACGGTGACGGACACGACCTCGGCGTTGCCGTTCATCACGAACAGCACGTCGACGGTCATGAGGTTGTTGCCACTCTCGGTGTCGACGGCGACTTGGCCGGTCTTCTTGTCGCGCAGCTTGAGCTGCGGAGGCTGGGCGACCATCACGGTCGCACCGGTGGTGTCCACAGGGATCTGACGCACGGAAGATCACTCCTACATAGGGGTCGGACTCCGTCACTCATGTACATGAGTGACATGAAGAAGAGTGCACCACTCCTATGCATGAGTCAACCCGCTACGAAGAGAAACTCGCAGCGGGCTGTGGGGAGTTGAGCGGTCGTCAGTCGCGCGCAGGGATCCTGTACTCGAAGACGAACTGGTCAGCGGCCATGATGGTGTCGCAGACCTCGACCACTCGCCCCTCCTCCGTCACGGCATCGCGAACCAGATGCACCACGGGCGCGCCGGGGCTCAGGGACAGCTCCGTGGTCTCCGCCTTGGTGGCCGGCCGAGCCTGGAGCGTCTCCACGAACTCCGCAAAGACGTGCCCGTGATCCTCCAGTCGCGCATAGATGCCACCAGGACCAGGGTTCTCGGCGAACAGCTCCGGGATGTCCTTGACCACGTCCCACGGCAGGTACGAGCTGGCTGTCTCGACAGGTGTCCCATCCCGGAAGTACAGCCGCCGCCGTGCGAGCACCTGAGTCCCCGCAGTCACTCCCAGCCTCGCGGCGATCTCCTCCGGAGCCTCCATGGGCCCGATGAACAGCACGCTCACCTTGGCCTCAGCGCCGGACTGCGCGGACTCGGCGAGATAGGCGGCCCGCCCTTCCTGTCGATGCGTTCGGCGGAACCGATCCGAGGACCGGTGCCGTACGGGGGGCCGGGCCTTCACCATCGAGCCCTTGCCGTGCCGGGTCTCCACGAGCCCACTGGCCCGAACCTCGACCATGGCCTTCCGAATCGTCCCGCCGGAGACGCCGTAGCGATCCACCAGCTCTGACTCACTCGGCACCATGTCTCCGGCCTTCAGTACGCCGGCCCGGATCTGCTGGACGAGTTCGTCAGCGATCTGCACGTAGCGCGGCCCTGCCCCGCGGCCACCTCCCACTGCGGTTCCCATAGTCCTTCTCTTCCTCCTATGCTCCTGTACATGAGTACGGGTTCCCCGCAGGCCAAGTCAACGCCACTGCACTCCGTGTCCGTAGCCGGGGCAGTGCTGCGCGAGGACGGCCGACTCCTGGCGATCCGCCGAGCGGACAACGGGACTTGGGAGCTACCCGGCGGAGTCCTCGAACTCACCGAGTCCCCGGAGGCCGGCGTCCGCCGCGAGGTCCTGGAGGAAACGGGCATCGAGGTAGAGGTAGACGCCCTAACCGGCGTCTACAAGAACACGACACGCGGCATCGTCGCCTTGGTCTTCCGCTGCATGCCGTCCGGCGGCACAGAACGCACCTCTGAGGAATCAACCGCGGTCGCCTGGCTCACTCCGGACGAGGTCTCGGCCCAGATGTCCGAGGTCTACGCGATCCGTCTCCTGGACGCCCTGGACGAAGCGGGCCCCCACGTCCGCAGCCACGACGGCCGCCATCTCGTCACGTCATGACCCGCGAGGAGGCCGTCCACCTGGTCCAGCTCCTCATGGACAGCGGCACTTCGAGCGAGGCCGAGGACGACTCCATCATCGAAGCCCTGCAACGGGGCCTACGGTGCCCGCACATCATCAACTACATCTTCCATCCGGCTCCCGGACCGGAGCCCACTGCTGAACAGATCGTGGACCGAGCCATGGCCTACCGCCCGATCGCCCTCTGACCCAGCAGCGATGCGATAAGAGTTTCCCTACTTCATCAAGGGCGCTTCCGCCGCCAAGGCGGCATCGCGCGCCCGTCGCCCCGGGCCTGCGCTCCTGTCTCCGCCCCGCTCCCGCCCGGACCGCCAGCCGCGCACCTACAGCTCGGGTAGCTGGTGGGAGAAACCCGCTGGGGCTGGGGCGGTCGGCTCCACGGCTTTACCCACCTCCCCGGTTCGGGTCCCGCGTCGAGCAAGACCAGGGGGCCACTCGACCACATTGCGGTCAGGCCCAAAGCCTGCCCGAGTTGCCAACCAGCGTACGGCCCCCTGATCATGCTCGACCCCAAACCGGGCAGGACACCGGCCAAAGCCGCTCCGCCGACCTCGGAACACAACTGCTGCTAGACGAGGGCTTTCTTCCGGGAGGAAGTCATCCACCGAAAATTATCCTCTCCAATGATTCCCGCGTACCGCGGCACAGTCAGCCCGTTGCCAAAGATCGCATACTCGACGCCCGTGCGCTGTATCTGAGCCGTATGCAGTATGTCAAACTCTGCACACCTGAATCCCTTGTAGAGATCATCAGTAATGCGCTTGTCCGCGTCGTAGGTCAGAAACCACTGAAGGCTAGTTGCGCGAAGAACTTTAGCCAACTCTTCATGATCTTCGCGCGCCAATGAATCCAGATAAAGACGGTCACCCTGGACCAAGTAGGGCGGATCCACATAGAGAAGAACGTCGGAACCGTGGGGCTCAATATCCCTAATGAACTCGCGTGCATCCTGCTGCGAGAGGGACACCCTCTCTCCGAACTCGCCGAGGTACCGAATTCGGGCAGCCAGCGACGCCCTGTTAAAGCGAGCATCGATCTTCCAATTACCCGCCTGATCCAGCCCCCCGATCGGCCTTGCCCGGAGGATGCCAGATCGATTACACCTATTAAGGAAAAAGGTAGAGAACCCCAGAGTTAGATCGTCGAACCCTTGCGGGTTTCTATACACCTCAGAGTGCTTATGCCACGCCGCGACGCTAATATCCTCGCTCTCCACCATTCGAGAGAATTCCTCGGGATGCCGAAAAACGCAGCGCCAGAAGGCTGAAATTCCTTGATCTAGGTCATTGATGTAGATTCGCTCAACTTCACCGTCCACAAGCAGACGCAAAGCAGCACCCGCGCCCCCCGCAAATGGCTCAGCGTACGAACGGGGACGCGGGCGCTGTCGCGCCATCAACTGTGAAATATAAGGCGCCAGTCGCGCCTTTCCGCCTGGATAGCGAAGCGGGCTAATGTATCTCATCGGCGCTTCTTCTCCAAGAGCTCATCCGCGAGGATCAGGAGAGGTCCGTACGCCATACTCAACTTTCTAACCTCCGATGAGAGTGGATTGCTCTCCCACGTATGCACAAAGGAGTGCAGCGTCTTCAAGACCAAAGCGCCATCATCCTGCTGCGAAAACCGCCAGGCATTCACGAGAGTTGGGTTGTCCTTGTTCGGGTCCACCTGGGTAAGTACGGCCCCGATCCTACCCTTGAGAGTGTCCTGGTTCCGCCGCCAATTCAGCTTCTCAGCAACCTCGGTGGCCACAATGTCCACCACCGCCCGAACCATGATCGCGGCGACGTTGGGCATCTCATCTATCTTCAGCTGCTTAGCCTCTTCCAGGACTTCGGATGTCCTGAGGCTCACATGCCGGAGCACAACACCCTGAAACAACTTTTTGTCGAAGTCGGCCCGCCGCCGTTTCGCCGGCTTCGCGTCCGGGGCATTGTCGTCCAGATCCCCTTGCGAGGAGACGGATTGATCATTCGTCGCTCCATTTTTGGAGTACACCTGAGGGATTTCGAGCCTATCGGCGAGCCGAGGAAGGTCATCTTCAACCTGCTGAAGATAGTCCTTCCTCTGCTCCTTGCTCTTGATTTGATCAACCGTCACCGACCCAGCAAGGTCGGAGAACAGACGAGCCAATACAGGCTTCATTTTTTCGAGGCTGTAACCCCTGAGAATAACGTCGCCTTCGAACGTAAGTCCGAGCCTGTTCCTTACGTAGGGGTCAGCGAGCATCCGCCCGAGATTGGTGATCCGACTGTTACGCACCGTGTGGGCGTCCTTCACGAGGTTCGGATCATCAGCGAACCACTTGGAGACGGCCTCAATGAAAAGCAGAGCCTTCCCCGTTGGCGTGGACCGGCCACTGAACCGGCTCTTTTCCGCGGAACTCCAGGGCACAATGCCGACGCCCTGCTTTTCTCCATCATGCCGAAGCATGATCCAGTGTTCCGCCTGTGTCCTACTCTCGGCAATTACGCACGCCACCCTTCTCGGGATAGCGTTATTTCGCGCGATCGCGGCGAACTGCTTCTGGAGTTTCTCTGTGGGTGCGAGGCTAGGGTTACCGAGCAGCTTGAGCGCAGCTACCCGCCGATTACCCTCCACTACTATGTTGCGATCGCCTTCGATGACCACGATGGGAAGCTCGGCGGGGTTTATGCCATGCTGGGCGATGTCCTTAGCCAGCCGATAGAGCTTCTCGGGGTTATGCCCCAGGAGGGCCGCGATTGATTCTTCCAAACTCGCGGTCTTCTTCTCGTGCCGCGGGTTTGACTCGTCTAGCACGAGAGAGTTCACGTGCATGCTTGCCTGCTTCATGGCGCTCATGGTCCTTGCCAGCCCCCCCGGCCCGCATCCAATTTTTCAGATCTAGATCATACGTAGGGAAAAAGGCTCTTGCCTAGATAGGCGAAAACTGGCCATTGGCTGGTTCTCGGGTCGCTGGCGAACTTCCCGTACCGCCCTCCAACAGTCAGAGAACGACCAGGTCAAGCCCATGATCAGCAGTGCTGTGGGCACTCTGCCGCCACATCGGCGACGGCCGACGCCAACACTCTTCACTAGCACAAAAGTTCTAATCTATCAGCGTGACCACACGTCGCATCTCTCTCGGTGCACCCGAACTGGGCCCTGGCGCCAAGTTGCAAGAGACCTGAAGCGCCATCCTGCCGTCCGCGGCCCATTCGTGGCCTGAGGGAGTCGCAGGGCTGTCGCCGGTGGCCCGGACCACCACAACTTGTGGGGCGCATGGAGCCTCTGAGCCGTGTCTCCCAACTAGGAGCGGCCCCAGACTGGGCCTGGGGCCGCTCCGGTGTTGCCTTGTATGGAGTTTCCTACCTGGAGCGCGCTGGCAATCCCGCGCGAACCGACTGGCCTGGGCGCGGGATGCGGCGGCCGCGGCTTGTTGCTACGCGGACCGCGTCTTGCAGGGCGCCCGTTAGGTCCGTAGCCAGTAGACGGAGCTCGTCGGGATCTGTCTCGGCGTCGGCGAGTACTTCTAGCGCGTGGTCCAGGAGCTCGGCACCCAGGCCTAGCTGTATCGCTTCGGTGCTGTCGGCTAGGCGGGAGAGGTAGCCGCCGGCGTCGTCTGTGCTCAGGAAGCAGGGCTTGCCGTCGAGGCCGGGCCATGGGAGGAGTCTCAGCTCGGTGTACGAGGTCATTTCTTCGACGTCCTCGCTTTCGTCGGAGGGTGGGCAGTGAAGAGTGCGTCGGATCGGTCGCCCGGCAGGACCAAGAGGGCCGCTTCTACCGCGCGCCCCGTCGTGTCGGTCGCCACGCGTGTGATCGAGAGGACGGCCAAGGACGTGCCGATTCGAAGGGTCGTCGCCTCCTCCGGGGTTGGGAGGCGGGCACTGAGCCTTTCCTGGACCTCGGCCAGTGGGGGGCGGAGCTCTGCCAGGCGTGTCGTCAGGGCCTCGGGGGACTCTTCGGCCAAGTCGACCGGCACCAGGTCGCGGGGGACGTAGATGCGTGCCAGGCCGTGCGGCGATTTTCCTTGGTGACTGAGGCAGTGGAATTCGGTCAGGGGGCTGCCGAATGGCACGTGCAGGAGGGCTGTCAGGTGGCCGTGCGCCTGGACGTTGGTGGTTCGGACGGTCAGGCGCAGGGGCCCAGCGGTCCCGGTGTGCGCGTACGGCGCGGCTCCTCCACCGACGTACGTGATCCTGCGGAGCGGGTGGCGGACGAAGTTGCCGCTGCCGTGGATCTTCTCCACCAGGCCTTCGCCTTGCAGGAGCGCGAGGGCGCTTCGAAGCGTTGGTGTGCTTACCTCGTAGCGGGTGGCGAGTTGGGCTTCGGAGGGAAGGCGTTCGCCGGCTTTGAAGTGGCCTGTCGCGATCTGGCGGCGGAGGTCGTCCGCGATGGTCTGACGGCGGGAGGGCACGGGGCGGATCACCACTTCCTCATCATCCGGAGGGCGATGAGTTGGCTCCGCGCATGCAGCGTCAGCACCTCACCCGTCTCGAAGAACAGGCGCTTGGCCCCGGCCGGCATCTGGACGAGGTCGGCGACCCGGCATGGCTGGCCACCGATTGGGATGACGTCGCCGAGCTGGACGCTGACCGATGTGATCTCGATGCTCGCGGCGTACGCGCCAGTGGGGGGCTGCCCTCTCACTGGTTCGCCTGCCGCGGTTCAGGGGCTTCGTCCGCCACGTGGCAGGAGCAGGCGCAGGCCTCGTAGATCACGGGGACTCCGACAGGCGCCGCTGCGGGGGACGACTGGGCGCATTCCGAGTGCGTGCCGATCGCGCACGAGCTCGACCGGTACGTGGTCCTCCCGTGCGTGGCATAGGAGAGTGTGGGTAGTTGCAGCCCACTGGTGCGGGCGGGGGTGGGGCCCATACGGTTGTGCACGCTGATCAGCTCCTATCGCTGACGGCCAGGTCCCCGGACGTCGCCCGTCGCGGGGACCGCTTTGTTTACGGCGGCCCAGAGGGTGCGGCCGGTCAAGCTGCTGGCGACGAGCCCGAATCGGTCGGCCTCCGCCACCACTTCCAAGACCTCCCGCCACGATTCGGCGGGCAGCGCCTCCGGTACCTCCGCTTCGATCGACGTGTACGTGGCGTGCGGCTTCACGCGTGTGGTCAGCCCGAGGGCCGACAACCGAACGGCGAGATCCTTGGCCCTCGCATCCGAAGCGGGCACAGGAGGGCCTCCGTCGCCGATTGAACACGTTGAGTGAAGCTAGTTAACTAGATTAGAGCTAGTGGACTAGATTTTCCACATGCCTGAGCAGCCGCCTTATCTCCGCATCGCCGACGTCCTGCGGCAGCGGATCGCGGAGCACGAGTGGACGGCCGGCGATCGGCTCCCCTCACGCGCCCAGATCGCCGAGGAGTGCGGTGTCGGCGAGAACGTGGTTCGCAGGGCGCAGGAACTGCTGATCTCTCAAGGTGTGCTGGAGGGACGCGCGGGTTCGGGTACTTACGTCGCCGAGCCCAGGCAGCGCGTACGGGTGGTGCGATCCTCGGCGCGTGAGCAGCCGGGCGGTTCCCCGTTCCGGGCGGATATGCAGGCACTGGGCAAGCAGGGGAACTGGGAGAGCCGGACCGAGGCGAAGGTGCCCGCGCCGGCTGAGATCGCGGCGCGGCTCGGGATCGCCGAGGGTGATCTGTGCGTCCGTACCGTCTACGAGTTCCTCGCTGACGGCAGGCCCGTGCAGCTGTCGACGAGTTGGGAGCCGTACGAGCTCACCGGCGGCACGCTCGTTGTGCTTCCGGAGGGTGGGCCGCATGCCGGGATCGGCGTCGTGAACCGAATGGCGGAGATCGGCGTCACCGTCAGCCATGCCGTCGAGCAGCCCGAGCCGCGGAACGCGACCGCCGAAGAAGCGTCGCTCCTCGGGATTCAGAAGGCCTCCGTCGTGACCCACATCCGGCGGACGTACTACAGCGACCAGGGGCAGCCCGTGGAGACGGCGGACATCGTCATCCCCGCTGCGCTGTGCGAGATCGTCTACGAGATTCCGGTCAGTCGCTGACTCGGTCGATCGCCACGTGATCACCAAGTGGATGGGCGGTGGTCGGGTCGGCGACGACAGGTCACGGGTCGATGGGGTGGAGGAGATCGCGATCTTCCGCCGAAGCCACTTCGCCTGCCTGAGAGGGTTCGTAGAGTGCGTGTATGGCCATACCTCGTGAGCCCAACGGGCGACCGCTGACCCTCTACACGCTCGATCTGGAGGCCGCTCTGGAGTACGCCCGTGAGGCGCTCTCCGAGGGGCTGAACGTAGAGATCACGGATCGCGATCTGCGTGATACGCAGACCTATCGCAGCTTTCAGGAGAGTCCGGTTCTCGTGAAGTACTGGGGTGTCTCGCTCAGCGATGACGCCAGTGCGAGAGGCCTCCGATCGGCCTCAGTTCACCAAATCATTGACGCTGTCGAGAAGCTGCGCCCTGAAGAGTACGGCGCGATCCACGCGGATGATCTGGTCGAGTTCTGTAAGGCGCACTACCTCAAAACTGGTGTCTCAGCTGATTCGGCACGAAAGCTGTCAAGTGATGCACACATCCGAGGGGGGACACACGTGTTCGGCAGCGGTAAGACCCTGAGTAGCTTCAAGGTCGGAGACAAGGTCACGGTCAGGGCGCCGAGCGATAGGCCCCTGTTTCACCATGGGTCTCACGGGACCGTCGTCACCATTGGCACGAAGCGGGTCCATGTTCGGATGGACACGGCCGCGTTCGAGAACCACGACGGTGAGGTGGCCAACTTCCTTCCTGACGACCTCGATATGGGGCATGTCGGCACGCCTCGAAGCGTGGACCGCATGAACGACGCCTTCACCAGCATGAAGCTGGCGGTCGGAGCGGATCTTGTGTCAGTGGCACTGGATGCCGGCGTCATTACTGCCGATCAGGGGGAACGGATCAAGGCTGCATGGGCCAACCACTTGCAGAGCTGACGAGCCGCGACCAGCAGCTGTGATCGCTCCACAGGTGAGTGTCTAACTGAGTGACAACGGGGGCGGACAGCGCCGGACGACGACGGACCGTCTGGGACTGTCGACGCAGGTCAGCGGCACGGTGCCACCCGGTCGGCCCATCACCAGGGTTGCTTCGGGACGAAGAGGTCGTGGGTTCAAATCCCGCCACCCCGACTCAGCAAGACCAGGTCAGAGCCACCTAGGAGATCTCCTAGGTGGCTCTTCTGCGTTCCCGCGTCAGGGCCGTGGCGGCCGGGGTGGCCGCCACGGCCGGGTCAGGAGTCCCGGTGGACCGTGCTGACGAGGGTGGCGAGCATGTCCACCGCGGTGCCGTCGTGGTCGCTGCCCGATGTGCCGCTGCCGGTCTGGAGGTTGCCGGTGCGGTCGATCTCCACCACCGAGTCGGAGTGCGAGTTGTCGATGACCGTGATCAGGTCACCGCTCGCGGCGGCCGGCGGGGCGGCGGCGGCGAGGAGCGCGGCCGCGAGGGCCAGGGCGGTGCGGAGGCGGGTGGCGCCGTTCACACCCGGACCCTCTCGCGCACCGGGTGGTGGCGGGCGATGTTGCGCTCCAGCAGGCGGGTCGAGTGGCCCACTCCCACCCCGGCGCCGCCGTCCGCGGCGGGCAGGCGTCCGTCGGCCGACTTGAGTTCGGCCAGGGCGGAGTCCATCGCCTGGTGGGCGGCGAACAGGCACGGGGTGCTGTAGATCGCGATGTCCACCCCGAGTTCGGCCAGCTCGGTGAGGGAGAGCCGGGGCGACTTGCCGCCGGCGATCTGGTTGAACAGCAGTGGCTTGCCGCCGACCACGTCGCGGATCCGCCGGATCCACTCCACGCTGCGCACCCCGTCGACGAGGACCACGTCCGCGTCCGTGGCGGCCAGCGCCTCCGCCCGGTGCAGGATGTCGGCCTCGTCCGTGGCGTCCGTCCGGGCCACCACCACCAGGTCCCGCCGGGTGGCCAGCACCATCTGCAGTTTGTCGAGGTACTCGGAGAGCGGCAGGACCTGCTTGCCGTCGGCGTGGCCGCAGCGGCGCGGCCGCTTCTGGTCCTCCAGGATCACGCCGGAGGCCCCGATCCGCTCCAGTCCTTCCACGACGTGGCAGGCCACCTCGGGGTCGACGTAGCCGTCGTCGATGTCGACGAGCAGGTGGTGGCCCGGGAAGGCGCCGCGCAGGCGCTGGACGAAGGCGACCATGTCGGGCCAGGCGATGAATCCGATGTCCGGCAGTCCGTAGTACGAAGCCGCGAAGCCGAATCCGGATACGAACATCCCGTCGTAGTGCCCGGCCGCGATGGACGCCGAGTACATGTCGTACACGCCGATCAGGGGGGTCGTCCCCGGCTCGGCGATCCGCTCCCGCAGCTTGTTCCCGTAACTCAATGTCCGGCTCCTCCGTGGGGGGGTGGGCATGCACAGCGGCAAGGGAATGCCGTGGCGACACGACGTCCTTTGCCGAAACCTGATGATTTACGGAGAGGACCCGGAACTTCTCGTTACGCGGCCTTTACTCACCCCAACGGCGTATTGCGTTCACCACAGAAACGTCACGGAGGGCGGCTTCATGGCAGGTTTGAGCCATGTCCGGATACCGGCTGCGCGACGGGGTCGCGCTCGCCACGGCTCTGGTGGCCCCCTTGGCGGCCGCACTCGTGCTCGTACCGTTCCGCGACGCGCTGTCGGGGACGAACGAGGCGCTGGTGCTGGTCGTCGTGGTCGTCGCGGTCGCCGCGCTGGGGAACCGCGCGGCCGCGGCCCTCGCCGCGCTCTCGGCGGCGGTGTGGTTCGGCGTCTTCCTCGGCGGCACGGCTGAGCCGGAGACCGCCGTGCTGCTGCTGGTCACCGGCTTGATCGTCGGGCAGCTCGCGGTCCGCGGACGCGCCCTGGAGAGCGAGGCCGCCGACGAGGAGGCCGATCTGGAGCGGTTGGAGGGGGTCGTCCGGTTCGCGGAAGGCGGCGCCGGGCCGCAGGCGGTGGCCGAGCACGTACGGGCCGAGCTGGTGGGGCTCCTCGGGCTGCGCGGGTGCCGCTTCGTGCGGGCCGCACCGGACACGCCGGCCGGACCGGCGACCGGGCACCTGCCGCGGCTGGAGCACGGCGGCACGATCTGGCAGGGCCTGGGCACCGACGACCCGGAGTGCACGTACTGGCCGGACGTGTGGCCCGACGGCGAGGTGGAACTGCCCGTCGCCGTGGCAGGCCGGCAGTACGGCCGCTACCTGCTCGACCCGCCGCCGGGAGGGCCTCTGCCCCCGCTGCGGGCCCGCCGGCTGGCCGTGGCACTGGCGGGGCAGGCCGGAGCGGCGCTGCGCACGGACTGAGCACGGTCCGGGCAGGGAGCGCGCCCGCCCTCGGGGAGGGGTCAGGGACGGTCGACGAAGACGCTGGTGGACTTCACGCGGGCGGTGGCCCGGTCGCCGACCCTGAGGCCGAGTTCCTCCACGGCCTCCCGGGTGAGCAGCGACACCACGCGGTGCGGCCCGGCCTGGATCTCGACCTGGGCGTCGACGGTCCCCAGCTTGACCGCCGTGACGATCCCGGGGAAGGCGTTGCGCGCCGAGGTGTACGGGGCGTCCTCGTCCCCGGCGTCCTCCTGGGCCACCGCCGCGCAGAAGGCCGCGAGGTCGGGGCCGTCCACGATGCGGCGGTTGCCCTCGCGGCGGGTCGGGAAGCGTTCGGCGTCCGCCCAGCGGCGGGCGGTGTCCACGCTCACGCCGAGCAGTCTCGCGGCCTGGCCGATGGTGTACGACTCCATGGGGCGAAGCCTAGGCGGCGCCGGGCCGGGACCACCCGCCGGTCAGGGCCGGTCCAGCTGGTTCGCCCCGATGCGGGTGGCCAGACCGCCCGCGACCAGCGAGGCGGCCGCGCAGTCCGGCTTGCGGCCCGCCTGGTCGGTCATCAGGTCGAGGAACCGGCCGCCGAAGCCCGCGCGCGGGTACGCGGCGACCAGCTCCGCCCGGAACGCCGGGTCGAACTCCTCCAGCCGGAGCCCGGACACGTCGGCGCTGGTGCCGACCTGGAGCAGGTGACTCTCGACGTCCTCCTCGGCCGTGACGTCGTCCCGCATGTGCAGCACGATCACCTCGGCCGCGCGGGCGCGCCGGTCCGCCGGCCAGCCCAGTCCGGCGGTCAGGACGCGCGCCAGGTGCCCGCCCGCCTCCTCGAAGGGCAGGGCGTACGAGTCGAAGGGCGCGGTCAGGCCCAGGTCGTGCAGCAGGGCCGCGACGTAGAGGAGTTCGGCGTCGAAGGAGAGGCCGTGGTCGGCCGCGTACCGGGCGCCGAAGGCGTACGAACGGACGGAGTGGTTCAGCAGTGCCTCGTCCGCGTACTCCGCGCAGACCTCCAGCGCCGTCCGCGCCGCCCTGCCCTCTACCTGCCACATGGTCCCGGCCCTCCCCTTACGACGGTCCCGCTCGTGCCCGACGATCATGTCAGGGGCGGGTGAAGTCCACGTCGACGGGGGCCTCCCCGGGCCAGGCCAGGCGGGTCGGCGCGGCCGGGGTCTCGGCGACCACGCGGCCCCGCGAGACCACGTACCGCGGGCGGACCTGGCGGCGTACCGCCTCGGCCGGGGAGCCGGCCGGGAGCAGCACGAAGTCCGCCGGGCAGCCGGGGCGGAGGCCGTACTCCTCGCCGATGCCGAGCACCGCGGCCGCCCGGTCGGTGATCATGGAGTAGGCGGTGGGGATCTCCTCGGCTCCGGTCAGCTGCGCCGCGTACAGGCCGACCAGGGCGGTCTGCAGCGGGTCGGCCGTGCCCAGCGGGTTCCAGGGGTCCATGACGTCGTCGTGGCCGAAGGCCACGTTCACCCCGGCGGCGAGCATCTCCTTGACCTGGGTCAGGCCCCGGCGTTTGGGGTAGCCGTCGAAGCGGCCCTGGAGGCCCAGGTTGGCGAACGGGTTGGCCACCAGGTTGATGCCCGAACGGGCCAGCAGCCGCTGCAGCTTGTAGCTGTAGGCGCCGTTGTAGGAGCCCATCGCCGTGGTGTGGGAGGCGGTGGCCCGGTCGCGCAGGCCCGACCGCAGCGCCAGCGTCGCCAGGACCTCCACGAAGCGGGACTGTTCGTCGTCGATCTCGTCGCAGTGCGCGTCCACCCGCAGCCCGTGCCGCTCGGCCAGCTCGAACGCCGTGCGCAGCGAGGCGACCCCGTCCTCGCGGGTGTCCTCGAAGTGCGGGATGGCACCGACCACGTCGGCGCCGCGCGCCACCGCCTCCGTCAGGAGCCTTTCGCCGCCCGGGAAGGACACGATGCCCTCCTGGGGGAACGCGACGATCTGGAGGGTCATCACGTCCCTGACCCGGTCGCGGACCTCGGCCAGGGCATCGAGGGCCACCAGCCGCTCGTCCGTGACGTCGCAGTGGGTCCGCACGTGCAGCACCCCGTTGGCGGCCTGCCAGCGCAGCACCTCGGTGGCCCGGCCGATCACGTCCTCGCGGGTCAGGGTCCGTTTCCGTTCGCTCCAGCGGGCGATGCCCTCCCACAGGGTCCCGGACGCGTTCGGTCGGGGCTCCCCCACGGTCAGCGCCGTGTCGAGGTGGATGTGCGGCTCGACGAAGGGCGGGCTGAGGAGGTCGCCGTGCGCCTCGATCAGCCGGCCGGTGGAGGCGGGCTCGCGCTGGTCGTCGTACGGCACCACGCGCGCCACGTGGCCGCCCTCCGCGACCTCGACGTCGACCAGGCCGGGTGCGACCCGGCCGTCCCCCGCGTAGAGCCGGGCGCCCCGGACGAGCATCAGCATGGGCCCACGATACGGCGGCGCGGCCGCCCGGGACCGGCCGCGGCGCGGGCCGCTCCTGTTCGGAGCACCCGGAACCGGTCAGGCCCGCGTCCACCACCGTCCCCCCGTCCGGCCCAGTCGGCATCCGGACACAATGGACGGCATGACCAACGACATGCCCGACTGGGAGAAGCGCTTCCGTGCTCCGCGCGTGGGCCTGCCCGAGTGGGCCGAGGACGCCCCGGACCGCTCGCTGTTCGTCTCCAACGCGACCGGAACCTACGAGCTCTACGCCTGGGACCGCGCCACCGGCACCCGCCGGCAGGCCACCGACCGTCCCAACGGCACCACCGACGGCACCCTCTCCCCCGACGGCGAGTGGATCTGGTGGTTCTCCGACACCGACGGCGACGAGTTCGGGACGTGGGTGCGGCAGCCCTTCGCCGGTGGTGCCGACGAGCCCGCGACGCCGGGTCTGCCCCCGTCCTACCCGGCGGGTCTGGCCATCGGCCGCGACGGGACCGCCGTGGTCGGCCGCTCCACCGACGAGGACGGCAGCACCGTCCACGTGTGGCGGCCCGACGGCACCGCGCCCGTCGAGATCTACCGGCACCGGGAGTCCGCCGGCGTCGGCGACCTGTCGTACGACGGCACCCTGATCGCCATCGAGCACACCGAGCACGGCGACGCCATGCACTCCGCGCTGCGGGTCCTCACCCCCGGGGGCGCCACCGTCGCCGAGCTCGACGACTCCAAGGGCGGCACGGTGGAGCTCGGCCTGGAGGTCCTCGGCTTCGCCCCGGTCGCCGGCGACACCCGGCTGCTCGTCGGCCACCAGCGGCGCGGCCGCTGGGAGCCGATGATCTGGGACGTGGCCGCCGGCACCGAGGAGGAGCTGGCGATCGACCTTCCCGGCGACGTGGCCGCCGAGTGGTACCCGGACGGTCGTGCCCTGCTGGTCTCGCACAGCCACGAGGCGCGCGGCGAGCTGTGGCGGTACGACCTGGCGGAGCGCCGCCTCGACCGCGTCGACACCCCCGCCGGCACGGTCTCCGCGGCGACCGCCCGGCCGGACGGCAGCGTCGAGTACCTGTGGTCCTCGGCGGCCGAACCGCCGGTGGTGCGGTCCACGGCGGGCGGCACGGTCCTCGACGCGCCCGGGATGACCGCCCCGCGGTCGGTGCCGGTCGAGGACGTCTGGGTGGACGGGCCCGGCGGGCGGATCCACGCCCTCGCGCAGCGGCCCGTGGGGCACGGTGACGGCCCCTTCCCGACGATCTTCGAGATCCACGGCGGCCCGGCGTGGCACGACAGCGACGCGTTCGCCGCGACGCCCGCCGCCTGGCTGGACCACGGTTTCGCGGTGGTCCGGGTCAACTACCGCGGCTCCACCGGCTACGGCCGGGAGTGGACGGACGCGCTCAAGCACCGCGTCGGCCTGATCGAGCTGGAGGACATCGCCGCCGTCCGGGAGTGGGCGGTGGGTTCCGGCCTCGCCGACCCGGCGCGGCTGGTCCTCTCCGGCGGCTCCTGG
This sequence comes from Streptomyces sp. NPDC012888, assembly GCF_042900645.1. Lineage (NCBI taxonomy): Bacteria > Bacillati > Actinomycetota > Actinomycetes > Kitasatosporales > Streptomycetaceae > Streptomyces > Streptomyces sp. NPDC012888. The sequence continues at coordinate 167,414 of NZ_JBIBBM010000019.1, forward strand.
GGCGGCTACCTGACGCTGCTGGGTCTGGGCACGCAGCCCGAGGTGTGGGCGGTCGGGCTGGCGGCCGTACCGGTGGCCGACTACGTCACGGCGTACCACGACGAGATGGAGGCCCTCAAGGCGCTGGACCGCACCCTGTTCGGCGGCGCGCCCGAGGAGGTGCCCGAGCGGTACGCGGCCTCGTCCCCGCTGACGTACGTGGACGCCGTCCGGGCTCCCGTGCACATCGCTGCGGGCGTCAACGACCCGCGCTGCCCCATCCGGCAGATCGACAACTACGTGGACCGGCTCGCCGCCCGCGGCGCCGTCCACCAGGTGTACCGCTACGACGCGGGCCACGGCTCGCTGGTGGTGGAGGAGCGGATCAAGCAGGTCCGGATGGAGCTGGACTTCGCCCTGCGGCACCTCTCCGCGTGACGGGACGGGCGGAGCCCCCGGCGGCCGGGTGGCCGGCGGGGGCCCGTACCGTGGAGGGGTGAACCGGTTTCTGCTGACCCCTCGGTGGTGGGGGATCAACCTCTTCGTCGTGCTGGCCGTCCCCGTCTGCCTGTTCATGGGGACCTGGCAGCTCAGCCGGTTCGAGGACCGCGTGGACACCCACCGCGAGGCCACCGCCGAGCGGCCCGCCGAGGAGCGGGCCGCGCCGCTGGACTCGCTGCTCCCGGTGGACAAGCGGACCTCCGGGCGGCTGGCCCGGGCCGCCGGGGAGTACCGCGAGCAGTTCCTGGTGCCCGAGCGCCGGCTGGACGGCCGGTCCGGGTTCTACGTGCTGACGCTGCTGGAGACCGACGGCGGCAAGGTGCTCCCGGTGGTCCGCGGCTGGCTCCCGGGTGCCGCGGAGCCGGCCAGGGCCCCCGCTCCGCCCACCGGCCGGGTCGAGGTCACCGGTGCACTGCAGGCTCCGGAGAACTCGGGCACCAAGGGCGTGCACGCCTCGGGCGGTCTGCCCGAGGGGCAGCTGGGGGTGATCGGCGCGGCCTCGCTGGTGAACCTCGTGCCGCACGAGCTGTACGACGCGTGGGTGACCGTGCAGCAGGGCGCGGACGGCATGGAGCCCGTCCCGGCGCGCGCCCCGTCGAACACCGGTCTCGACCTCAAGGCCTTCCAGAACCTCGGCTACACCGGCGAGTGGTTCGTCTTCGCCGCGTTCGTGCTGTTCATGTGGTTCCGGCTGTACCGGCGTGAGGTGGAGGCCCTCCGCGACGCGGAGGCCGGCCTGGCGGACGCGGACGTACCCGCGGCTGCCGCGGCCGCCGGGCCGGCGGCAGCGGCCCCCGCCGCCGGCCCCGCCGCTAGTCGCCGACCGGAATGATGCCGGTCCGGTAGACCGTGCCGCCCGGGCAGGCCGACGGGACGACCGTCCGGCTCGTGGGGGCGCCCGGGTCCGCGGTGTGCGTGATCTGCACCCCGGTCGCCCCGGACGCGGCGGAGCCGCCGGTGTCCGCGCCCTGCGCGTCCTCCGCCCCGGCGGGCGGGACGGCCGGCGGGGTGGCGGCCGCGCAGCCGTCGGCGCCCGGCACCCAGGCGAACCGGACCTCGTACGAGGAGTTCGGGGACAGCAGGAGCGAGGGCAGCGAGGAGTAGGCGGGCAGTCCGGTCGCCGGGCCGTCGGCGCTGTGCTGCACGACCGGCACCGGGGCCGAGGCCGAGGGCCCGGACGCCACGGCGGCGGACACCGCGCCCGCGCCGTTCACCACGCAGTCGCGCGCGGACCGGTTGGTGATGCGGAACTTGCCGTACACCTTGCCGTCGGCGTCCGGGGTCCGGGCCTCGGCGACGGCGCCCAGCTGGTCGGCGCGGCAGGCGGGGGTGGTCGGGGGCGCGGCGGGCGGCATCGGGCCCGAGGGCCGGCCGTCGTCGGTCGAGCCGCCGGTGCCGCCGGTGCCGCCCGTCGCCGCGGAGCCGCCGCCGACGGTGGTGCCGGTCGGGGGCGGTTGCTGGCCGGCGGGGGGCGGGGTCTGGCCGGCGGTGCCGCCGGTGTCGCCCTTGTCCTTGGCCGGTGACTTGGAGGCCTTCACCTTGCCGCCTGGGCGGGCCATGTTGGGGTCGGAGGGGTCGTCCCCGGTCTGGCCGGCGTCCTGGCCGTGGCCGGCCACGGCCGTCGCCCGGCGTGAGCCGTCCGGGCCGTCGGTGAGCTGGATCAGGGCCGGCACGCCCGTCCCGACCAGCACCACCGCGGCCGCGGCCCCGACCAGGGCCTGCCGCTTGCGGGCGCGGCGCCGGGGCACCGCGTGCCGCAGCCGGTCCAGCGCGTCGTCGGCGGGCCTGAGGTCGGCGACGGCGCCGTGGAAGAGCTCGCGGAGCGCGAGGTCCTCCGCGCCCGGGTCCTGCTTGTTCGGTTCGGTCATGTCTGGGCCTCCATCGCCACCCGCAGCGCGGCAATGCCCCGCGATCCGTACGCCTTCACCGAGCCCAGCGATATCCCGAGCGTCTCGGCCACCTGGGCCTCCGTCATGTCCGCGAAGTAGCGCAGCACGAGCACCTCGCGCTGCCGCCTCTGCAGGCTCTTCATGGCCTTGATCAGGTCGTCCCGCTCCAGCTGGTCGTAGGCCCCCTCCTCCGCGCTCGCCATGTTCGGCATCGGCTTGGAGAGCAGCTTCAGGCCGAGGATGCGGCGGCGCAGCGCGGAGCGCGAGAGGTTGACGACGGTCTGGCGGAGGTAGGCCAGGGTCTTCTCGCGGTCACGCACCCGCCTGCGGGCGGAGTGGACGCGGATGAAGGCCTCCTGGACGACGTCCTCGCAGGAGGCGGTGTCGTCGAGCAGCAGCGCGGCCAGACCGAGCAGGGAGCGGTAGTGCGTCCGGTACGTCTCGGTGAGGTGGTCGACCGTGGTGCCCGCGACGACGTCGGTGCCGGCCGCGGTCGCCGACGGCGCGATGACCGCGGTGGGCGCGTCGTCCTGGTCAGCCGTCCGCGGCGACGGTACGCGGCCGCCGCGGGTGACCGGGGCACCGGGCGAGGCCTCGGGAACGATCACCGGGAGACCGCCGGGCATGCCGGGGCGCCGGCGCGGCGGAACGAGTCCGGCGCGTGCCTTGGAGATCCCTCCGGCGAAGCCGGCCGGGGGGACAGCGAAGTCGAGTAGTGCCTCTGCCACGCCCGTTGGACGCGCGTACCCTCGGAAGGGTTGTACGCGCGAGGCGCACCCAGCCGCAATACGTCGATTGCCCTCATCCGCACCCGCTCTTCCCGATTGCCCTATTTCACATAGACGGCAGTCGGGGCCATCACCTCGATCAAGGGATCAGCGATGATCCTACAAAGTGTTCACGGGATTTCATCCACGATGATCTCGGCGATCTGAGCGGCGTTCAGAGCGGCGCCCTTGCGCAGGTTGTCGGCGCACACGAAGAACTCCAGCGCGTACGGGTCGTCCAGCGAGGCCCGCAGCCGCCCCACCCAGGCCGGGTCGGTGCCCGCGGCGTCCGCCGGGGTCGGGAACTCGCCCGCCGCCGGATCGTCGACCAGCACCACGCCGGGGGCGGTCTGCAGGACCTCCCGGGCGCGCGGCACGGCCGGCCGCTGCTCGAACCGGGCCCGTACGGTCAGCGAATGGCCCGTCACCACCGGGACCTGCACGCAGGTCACGGAGACCGGGAGTGCGGCCAGGCCCAGGATCCGCCGGGTCTCGGCGCGTACCGCCAGCTCGTGCGAGGACCAGCCGTCCGCGGCCGGTTCGCCGGACCAGGGCACCACGTTCAGCGCCAGCGGCGCCGCGAACGGTCCGGTGTCCTCGCCGACGGCCCGGCGCACGTCTCCGGGCGCCTCGCCCAACCCGGTCCCCGCCACCAGCGACAGCTGGCGGCGCAGCGCCTCGGCACCGGCCCGGCCCGCACCGCCCGCCGCCTGGTACGAGGAGACGGCCAGCTCGGTCAGCGAGAACTCGGCGTGCAGCGCGCCGACGGCGGCGATCATCGCCGCGGTGACGCAGTCGGGGCCGGCCACGATCCCGCGCGGCCGGGTCCGCGCCGCGTGCCCGTTGATCTCCGGTACCACCAGCGGCACTTCGGGGTCGTCCCGGAAGGCGGCGGAGGTGTCGACCACCACCGAACCGCGCGCGGCGGCCACCGGGGCCCAGCGCGCCGAGACCTCGGCCGGGGTGAGGAACAGCACCACGTCGCCCGGGCCGAGGCCGTCGAAGGCGTCCTCGGTGAGCGCGAGCACCTCGGTCTCCTCGCCCCGCACGGCCAGCCTGCGGCCGGCCGAGCGGGCGGAGGAGATCAGGCGTATGCCGCCCCAGAGGTCCCGCCGCGTGGGCAGGATCCGGAGCAGGACGGTGCCGACCGCTCCGGTCGCCCCCACCACGGCGAGCGCCGGGGCGGACGACCGGTCTTCGGTCATCGGCCGGTGCCTCCGTAGACGACGGCCTCGTCGCTGTCGGAGTCGAGGCCGAAGGCCGTGTGGACGGCGACGACGGCGGCGTTGACGTCGTCCTGGCGGGTCACCACCGAGATGCGGATCTCCGAGGTGGAGATCAGCTCGATGTTGACGCCCGCGTCGGACAGCGCCTTGAAGAAGTCGGCCGTCACACCAGGGTTGGTCTTCATGCCCGCGCCGACCAGGGAGATCTTGCCGATCTGGTCGTCGTAGCGGAGCGAGTCGAAGCCGATCGCCGCCTTCGCCTTCTCCAGGGCGTCGATGGCCTTGTGGCCCTCGGTCTTGGGGAGGGTGAAGGAGATGTCGGTCAGACCGGTCGCCGCGGCGGACACGTTCTGCACGATCATGTCGATGTTGATCTCGGCGTCGGCGATGGCGCGGAAGATGGCCGCGGCCTCGCCCGGCTTGTCGGGGACCCCGACGACGGTGATCTTGGCTTCGGAGACGTCGTGGGCGACTCCGGAGATGATGGCGTGCTCCACCTGCTGGTCCCCTTGCGACTCGGGCTTCTCGTTGCTGACCCAGGTGCCCGGCAGTCCGGAGAAGGACGAGCGGACGTGGATCGGGATGTTGTAGCGGCGCGCGTACTCCACGCAGCGGTGGAGCAGCACCTTGGACCCGGAGGCGGCGAGCTCCAGCATGTCCTCGGAGGAGATCCAGTCGATCTTCCGGGCCTTCTTCACCACGCGCGGGTCGGCCGTGAAGACGCCGTCGACGTCCGTGTAGATCTCGCAGACCTCGGCGTCGAGGGCGGCGGCCAGCGCCACGGCGGTCGTGTCCGACCCGCCCCGGCCCAGGGTGGTGATGTCCTTGGAGTCCGCCGACACGCCCTGGAAGCCGGCGACGATGGCGATGTTGCCCTCGTCCAGCGCGGTGCGGATCCGGCCCGGCGTGACATCGATGATGCGCGCTTTGTTGTGGACCGAGTCGGTGATCACGCCCGCCTGGCTGCCGGTGAACGACTGCGCCTCGTGGCCCAGGTTTTTGATCGCCATGGCCAGCAGGGCCATGGAGATCCGCTCTCCGGCGGTCAGCAGCATGTCGAACTCACGCCCGGCAGGCATCGGGGATACCTGCTCGGCGAGATCGATCAACTCGTCCGTCGTGTCGCCCATCGCAGACACCACGACGACGACCTGGTGGCCGTTCTTCTTGGCATCCACGATCCGCTTGGCGACGCGCTTGATGCCCTCGGCATCGGCTACGGAGGAGCCTCCGTACTTCTGCACGACAAGGCCCACGTGCGCTCCTCGCTCATTCCAGTACTGCGGTCGCGGGTCAGTCTAACGAGCGACCGGATTCCGACCGCCGTGTACCACATCATGAGACGTTCCCTTCGTCACATGATCACACGGTTGCATGAGCGCCCGGGGCCCCGCCGGGGCGGCCGTTCGCGGCGGCCGTTCGCGGCGGGCGCGGGAGGCGCTAGCCCTCGCGGACCGGGCGGCGGCCGATCGAACCGAGCTCCTGGGCCATCACCCGGCCCGCCTGCTCGGCGAGGTCGTCCTCGGTCAGGTCCTCGTCCGTGTCGAGGCCGTCGAGGGCCTCCAGCGGCTGGTTCAGCCGGACGTGCGCGACCACCGACTGGAGGGCCCGCAGGGTGGCCGAGGCGGTGGGGCCCCAGTTGGTGAAGTACGAGAACTGCCACCACCACAGCGCCTCGGTGGTGCGGCCCTCCCGGTAGTGGGCCAGGCCGTGCCGCAGGTCGGCGACCACGTCGGCGACGTCGTCGGAGATCCGGTGCGCGACGGGCGCCTTGCGCGGCTCGTACGGGTCGAAGACCTCGGAGTACACGTCGACCGGGTCCAGCAGGTACGCGAACCGCTCGCGCAGCTCGTCCACGTCCGCCTCGGGACCCAGGTCGGGCTCGTACCGCTCGTCGGGCAGCACGTCCTCGTACGCGCCCAGCCGCCCGCCCGCCAGCAGCAGCTGCGAGACCTCCAGGAGGAGGAAGGGCACCGCGCTGCCCGGGTCCTCTCCCTTGGCCACCTCGGTGGCCGCCACGATGAAGGACTCGATCTGGTCGGCGATCTGGACGGCGAAGTCGTCCGGATCCTGCGCGAGGGCGTGCAGCGTTGCGTCAGACATCGAGAAGTCGCCTTCCTTCAAAGGCCCGCCCGAGCGTGACCTCGTCCGCGTACTCCAGATCTCCCCCGACGGGGAGTCCGCTGGCCAGGCGGGTGACCTTCAGGCCCATGGGCTTGATCATGCGGGCGAGGTAGGTGGCGGTGGCCTCGCCCTCCAGGTTCGGGTCGGTGGCCAGGATCAGCTCGGTGACCGTGCCGTCCGCCAGCCGCGCCAGCAGCTCGCGGATCCGCAGGTCGTCCGGGCCGACCCCCTCGATCGGGCTGATCGCGCCGCCGAGGACGTGGTACTGGCCCCGGAACTCACGCGTCCGTTCGATCGCCACGACGTCCTTGGGCTCCTCCACGACACAGATGACCGTGCTGTCGCGGCGGGCGTCACGGCACACGGCGCACCGCTCCTCCTGCGCCACGTTGCCGCAGACCGCGCAGAACCGGACCTTGTCCTTGACCTCCAGCAGGGCGTGCGCGAGCCGGCGGACGTCCGCCGGCTCGGCCTGCAGCACGTGGAAGGCGATCCGCTGCGCGCTCTTGGGCCCGACGCCGGGCAGCCTGCCCAGCTCGTCGATCAGGTCCTGAACCACGCCTTCGTACAACGGACTGCCTTCTTCCTGAATGGGTCTGGGGTCGATCTGGAGGTTCGGTCTGGGGTTCGGTCTGGGGGTCGGCCTGAGAGGTCTGTGGGGGTCTGCCGCGGGGGCCCGGGGTCAGAACGGCAGACCGGGGATGCCCGACCCGCCGCCCAGTCCCTGCGCCAGCGGCCCCAGCTTCTGCTGCTGGAGCTGCTGCGCATTCTCGTTGGCCGCCTGGACCGCCGCCACCACCAGGTCGGCGAGGGTCTCCGTGTCCTCGGGATCGACCGCCTTCGGGTCGATCACCAGGCCCTGGAGCTCACCCGAGCCCGTCACGGTCGCCTTGACCAGGCCGCCGCCGGCCTGACCGTCGACGAGCGTGGCGGCGAGCTCCTCCTGCGCCCTGGCGAGGTCCTGCTGCATCTTCTGGGCCTGCTGGAGCAGCTGCTGCATGTTGGGCTGGCCACCACCGGGAATCACGCTTCACTCCTTCTTCGTCGGACAAACCGAGCCTACGGCCTCACCGCTCCGTGCGCCCTACGCCGTGAAGACCAACTCTTTCGAGTGACGGAGTGGGCGCGCGGGGACCTGATCAAGCCCTCCGTGCGGGCGGAAATCCCGGGGTTCCGGGCCCACGGGCCGCCATTCGGAGGTAGTAAGAGCGTGGACAAGCATGCGCACCATTGCGCACACGCGCACCACCACACGTCAGCGCAGGCAGAGGGAGTGCCGGGTGAGCCAGCCGGAGATGCAGCCCGAGGGGCCACCCCGGGATCCCCGGGATGAAGGCAACAGCGGGGCGGGCGGGGCGAAGGCCGCGGGCGATCTGACCGGCCGGCCGTTCCCCCTCGGGGACTGGGGCGAACCCGCGGAGCGGCTCGACGAGCTGTACCGGCGCGTCGAGGCGGACGCGCTGCGCACCGCGGAGTGGTACCTCTCCGACCGGGCGTGGAAGCGCCGGGGGGCCCGGCTGCTGCGGGCCGGCGCGGCGCTGGGCGCGGTCGCCGGCGCGGCGATGCCGCTGCTGGAGCTGACCGGTTCCGCCCCGGGGGCGTCGGCGTACGGCTACCTGTCGCTGTTGCTGGGGGCGGCCTGTCTGGCCTGCGACCGGTTCTTCGGGCTGACCTCCGGGTGGATGCGGGACGTGGCGACGGCCCAGGCGGTGCAGCGCAGGCTCCAGGCACTCCAGTTCGACTGGGCCTCGGAGAACGTCCGCGAGGTGCTCGGCCCGACCGAGGGCACCGCGAGCGAGGCGGCGGAGCGCTGCCTGACGGTGCTGCGCCGGTTCTCGGAGGACGTCACCGAGCTGGTGCGCTCCGAGACGGCGGACTGGATGGTCGAGTTCCGGTCCGGCCCGGCCCCGCTGGCCATGCAGTCCCTGGGCGTGCCCGCGAGCCGGTCCCCGGAGCCGGGGGCGCACCCCAGCCGGTTCCCGCTGCCCCCGGGCACCCGCCCGAACATGCCCCGCCAGCGGCCCCCGGAGCAGCCCCGCTAGGCCCGGGGGCCGAGCCGGCCCCCCGGTGATCGCGGGGCCGCCCGGGAGCCCGGCGGGCGGAGCGCCGCCGGAGCGCCGGGACCCGCTCAGCTGAAGATGATCATCGAGCCCTGGCCGAGGCTGCGGGTGGCCGCCGCGTGCAGCCCGAGCCACACGTGCCGCTCCCGGGCGAACGGGCTCTCGTCGTACGGGATGGGGCCCGCCGGCTCCTCCAGTGCGGTCGGCCGGCCGGGTGGCGCCGGGGCCGCCGGGGGGTTCGCCGGGTTTATCCCGATGGCCGGTGCCACGAACTCCAGCTCGCGCAGCAGTCCCTGCGCGGAGCCCAGCGGCCCGCCGCCCGCCAGCAGCTCCTCGTTGGCCAGCGGGGCGGCGAAGTCCACCGGCACGTACGCGCCGGCGTGGTCGTAGTGCCACACCAGGTGCGACTGCTGCGCCGTGGACTCGAACATCTCCAGCAGCTGCTCGTAGTCCCCGCCGAGCTCGTCCACGGGCGTCACCGGCAGCCCGCAGATCTGCAGCAGGTACGCCCTCCTCAGGAAGTGCAGGGCGTCGTAGTCGAAACCGGCGACCGGGGCCACGTCCCCGGACAGGCCCGGCATGTAGGCGAACACCGGCACGGACGGCAGTCCGGCTTCGCCCAGCGCCTTGTCGTACGAGGCGATCTCTTCGGCGAACGGGTTGTCGGGGCTGTGGCACAGCACGTCGACAAGAGGGACCAGCCACAGGTCACAGGCCACGCGGGCTCCGATCGGTCGATGCCGCTGACCGGGCCAGCGTAGTGCGCCGGACACGCTCCGCGAAGAGCCCTGCCGAAGCCGTACCGCCCGGCAGCGCTCCGCGAAGAGCCCTGCCGAAGCCGTACGCCCGGCCCCGTTCCGCTACCGGGGGCCCACCCGCCACACCCAGCAGTCCTCCACCCGGACCGGCTCGCGGCCCAGCAGCCCCGTCAGCGTCTCCCGTAGCTCCCTCCCCCGGTCCTGCCTGGGCAGCACCAGCGCGCCGGCCTTCCAGAACTCCAGGTCGGCGCGGGCCATGGCCTGCCACTCCGGGGTGATCTCGGGCGGCTCGGCGCCGTACCGGACGTCCCGCAGCATGTTCGACAGGTGGCGCGGGGTGGCCCCGTAGATGCCGATCCGCTCCGGGCCCCACGGTCCGTTGAAGTAGCCGCCGGCCAGCCGGAAGCCGAAGTCCGCCTCCACCTGCCAGTGCAGCGCGTCCGCGGCCGCCGGGTCCGGCAACGGCACCGGAACGAGTGCCTCCCCGTCCTTGACCCAGTCCTTCCAGGCACCGGAGGTGATGAACACCGGCACCGGCTCCCGCTCCCTGACCTCCAGCGGCAGCGGCAGGACCGGCACCAGCGCCGCGGCCACCGCCAGCAGCCCCATCAGCCGCTGCTCGCGCACCCGCAGGCGCAGGACCCGTTCGAGTCCGACGGCCAGCAGCATGCCGAGCACCGGGGCGCAGACCATCGCCACCCGGCCCTCGATCACCGACTCGAAGAGCGGCAGGTGAGCGAGCAGCCGCCACGGCCCGGGGACGACGACGTCGGTGTGCGGGATCCGGATCAGCGGCCCGAGCGACAGCCAGGCCGCCGCCACACCGGTGAGGGCCAGCGCCCGGACCGCCGTCCGGCGCCACAGCCAGACCGTGAGCGCCCCGGCCAGCGCGAGCAGCGGCCAGCCGAAGAAGGCGTTCTGCTCGGTCGGGTTCATCGACAGCCGCTCCGCGGTCTCCCGGTCCCCGAAGAAGGACCGGGAGGCGTACTCGATCAGGGCGCGGGGACTGTTCCCGGCCGAGTCCCCGTGCAGCACCGAGTGGTAGCTCTGCGGGCCGAAGAACTGCCAGTACAGCGGGAACGCCACCAGCGGCACCGAGACGGCCGCCGCGATGCCCAGGCCCCTGGCCAGGGGACGCCAGGCCACGCCCGCCCGCACCGGGTCGAACAGGGCGTAGGCGGCCGCGAAGACCAGCATGCCGACGGCGGCGAGCAGGAAGGGTTCCTCGCCCAGGAGGACCTGGTACGCCGAGAGCAGCCCGAGCACCACCCCGTCGCGGACCACCCGGCGGCCCTCGCACAACCGCAACGCCCGGTCGACGATCAGCGGCAGCACGAACAGCACCACGAAGTTGGGGTGGGCGTTGGCGTGCGAGACCATCGGCGGCGCGAAGGCGGCGAGCGCGCCGCCCGCCGCGGCCGCCCAGCGGTCGCGCACCAGCCACTTGCGGATCAGGAGGTACCAGGTCCAGGCGGTGGCGGCGATGCCGAGCGTGAAGACCAGGGCGAGGGTGAGTTCCGGCCCGGCCAGCAGGGTCAGCGGGGTGAGCGGCACCGACAGCCCGAGCATGACCGTGTTGCCCATCAGGTTGACCCCGTCGGGCATGCCCTGGAGCAGGGTGAACAGCGGGTTCCGCAGGTGCGTGACGTTGTCGGCGGTGACCGCGAAGAACCACTCCCACTGGTTCTGGTCCTGCCCCGAGTCCGCGAGGTAGGTGCCGCGGAGGTCGAGCCAGCGGTCCTGGTAGAGGAACACCGCTCCGAGCAGGTAGAGGGCGGCCACGACGAGGGCGCCCCGGTTGAGGCGGGCCAGCTCGCCGAGGACGCGTACGTAGTCGAACGGCCGGACCTTGGAGCCGGGCTGGTGCGACCAGCGCACGGGCACCTCGGCCACGGCCCAGCCCTGCCGCCGGAAGTACTGGAGGATCTCCACGTCCACGGCCCAGCCGTGGAGGCGGGCGGCGGCGAAGGCCGCCCTCGCCCGGTCGCCGTCGAAGAGCTTGAACCCGCACTGGGTGTCCCGGATGCCCGGCACCGCGACGGCACGTATCAGCCGGTTCCCCGCGCGGCCGGCGAGCTCGCGCAGGCGGTGCTGGTGGCGTTCGACGGTGGAGTCGGGGTGGGCGCGCGAACCGATCGCGGCCAGGGTCCCCGCCCCGTCGTGCGGTCCCCCGGGGGTGTCGGCGAGCGCCTTCTCCAGGCGTTCGAGTTCCTCCACGGGGGTGGCGAGGTCGGCGTCGGTGAGCAGCACGCGCCGCCCGGCGGAGGCCAGTACGCCCGTGCGCAGCGCGTGGCCCTTGCCCCGGTTGCGTTCGGAGCGGATGAGCCGGATCCGGGGCTCGGCGGCCGCGGCGGCCGCGGCGAGGGCGGCGGTCCCGTCGTCCGAGCCGTCGTCGACGACGATCACCTCCCAGTCGGCGGGGGTGGTGCCGAGGTGTCCGTCCAGGTAGGCGCGGAGCGTCTCCAGGGTGGCGCCGAGGCGCTGCTCCTCCCGGTAGGCGGGCACGACGACGCTGAGCTCGACGGGGCTGAGCCAGGCGGGCGCCGCGGGGGCTGCGTGGGCTGCGGTGCCGGGGGCGGTGTCGGGGGGCGCGGGCGCGGTGGCCGGGGGGCCGGGCGCGGTGGCCGGGGTGGGGGCCCCGGGCGCGGGTTCGGCGCTCACTGGCCGGCCGCCTTGAGGTCGGCGGCCCAGTCCAGTCCGTGCTGGTTGTACTCGTGCACCAGCCGGCGCGCCTCCTCGGCGTCGGCCCGGGTCACCGCGTCGAGCAGCTCGATGTGTCCGCGCCACAGCAGGCCCGTCAGCTGCGGCTCGCTCTTGAGGTAGGGGACGGCGAACACCCAGCACTGCACGCGCAGCCGGTGCAGGAAATCGGAGATGTAGCTGTTGCCGACCAGCCCGCTGAGCTCCCGCCAGAAGCGCAGGTCGTAGCCGATCAGCACTTCCAGCGCCCCCGACTCGGCGGCCCGCTGCGCCTCCTCGGCGCGGCGTCGTACGGAGACCAGCTGCTCGCCGGCGCCGGGAGCGGTGCCCCGCTCGACCAGCTGCCGGAAGATGCCGTCCACGATCAGGGTGCGGGCCTCGACCATGCCCCGGAAGTCGTCGACGGTGAACACCTTCACGCGGAAGCCGCGGTGCTGCACGGATTCCAGGAGCCCCTGCGCGGAGAGGTCGACCAGCGCCTCCCGGACGGGGGTGGCGGACACCTCGTACTGTTCGGCGATCTGCTTGACCGTGAACTCCTGGCCCGGGGGCAGGCGTCCCGCGAGCACCTCGTCGCGCAGCGCGTCGGCGATCTGCTGGCGGAGGGTGTTCCGGGTGACAGCTCCGCTGCCTGGCATGGGGTCCGTCTCCTTTGTAGGGCTTCGGACACCTTAGGCCAGGCAGCGGAGCGGAGGAGTGGCCGCTATGCGGAGGTGGTGTGCCGGTCGGCGACGGTCAGCGCGTCGTCGAGGAGCGCCAGGCCCTCCTTCGCCTCGGCCTCGCTGATGTTGCAGGCGGGGACCACGTGGGTCCGGTTCATGTTGACGAAGGGCCACAGGCCGGACTTCTTGCAGGCCGCGGTGAACTCGGCCATGGGCGCGTTGTCGGCGCCGGCCGCGTTGTACGGCACCAGCGGTTCACGGGTGGCCTTGTCGCGGACGAGGTCCAGGGCCCAGAAGGTGCCGAGGCCGCGCACCTCGCCGACGCAGGGGTGGCGTTCGGCGATCTCGGCGAGGGCGGGGCCGATCACGTGCTCGGAGAGGTGGGCGGCGTGTTCGACGATGCCCTCCTCCTCCATGGTGTTGATGGTGGCGACGGCGGCGGCGCAGGCCAGCGGGTGCCCGGAGTAGGTGAGTCCGCCGGGGTAGGGGCGGGTCGCGAAGGTCTCGGCGATGGCGGCGGAGATGGCGACGCCGCCGAGCGGGACGTAGCCGCTGTTGACGCCCTTGGCGAAGGTCAGCAGGTCGGGGGTGACGTCCCAGTGCTCGGCGGCGAACCACTTGCCGGTGCGGCCGAAGCCGGCCATGACCTCGTCGAGGACGAAGACGATGCCGTGGCGGTCGCAGAGCTCGCGCACGCCGGCCAGGTAACCGGCCGGGGGGACCATGATCCCGGCGGTGCCGGGCACCGTCTCCAGGATGATCGCGGCGATGGACTGGGGGCCCTCGAAGGCGATGGTGTCGGCGAGGTGCGCCAGCGCGCGCTCGCACTCCTCGGCCTCGGTGGTGGCGTGGAAAGGGGAGCGGTAGAGGAACGGGCCCCAGAAGTGGACGACGCCGGCGGACGCGGTGTCGGAGGGCCAGCGGCGCGGGTCGCCGGTGAGGTTGATGGCGGCGGCGGTGGCGCCGTGGTACGAGCGGTAGGTGCTCAGCACCTTCTGGCGGCCGGTGTGCAACCGGGCCATCCGGACGGCGTTCTCGACGGCCTCGGCGCCGCCGTTGGTGAAGAAGACCTTGTCGAGGTCGCCGGGGGTGCGCTCGGCGATGAGGCGTGCGGCCTCGGAGCGGACGTCGACGGCGAAACCGGGGGCGAGGGTGCAGAGCTTCGCCGCCTGCTCCTGGATGGCGGCGACGACCTTGGGGTGCTGGTGGCCGATGTTGGTGTTGACCAGCTGGGAGGAGAAGTCGAGGTAGCGGTGGCCGTCGTAGTCCCAGAAGTACGACCCCTCGGCCCCGGCGACGGCGAGCGGATCGATGAGGGCCTGGGCGGACCAGGAGTGGAAGACGTGTGCGCGGTCGGCGGCCTTGACGGCCGCGCCGGTCTCGGTCTGGGGGTGAGGGGTCATGCGGGCAGGCTAGAAGTGCGCAGGTGGGAGGCGGTATCGGCGCCTTGTATGAGGGTGGGGGCCGGTGCTCGGCAATCTGTCAGCGCTTGGGACTCCATTGACAGTGGGCTGTCGACATGACAGCCTTCTGTCATACGGAGCTGGAGCAGCCCACCACGACCGGAGGCGAGCACCATGAGCACGACGAACGCGATGAGCGGGACGACCGGGACGAGCGGGACGAACGGGCCGGACGCGGACGGCACCGCGAAGCGCACCACCGTCCACCTGGCCGTCTACGACACGTACGCGGACTGGGAGACCGGCCACACCACCGCGCACCTGACCCAGCGCGGCTTCGACGTCCGCACGGTCGCCCTCGACGCGGACCGGCCCGTCACGACCATGGCCGGCATCCGCATCCAGCCGGACACCGCGCTCGCCGACCTGGACCCGTCCGGATCCGCCCTCCTGATCCTCACCGGCGCCTCCCTGTGGGACACCGGCGACTCGCTGGCCCCCTTCGCGGCCAAGGCCCGGGAGTTCCTGGCGGCCGGGGTCCCGGTGGCGGCCATCTGCGGCGCGACCGCGGGCCTGGCCAGGGAGGGCCTCCTGGACGACCGCGAGCACACCAGCGCGGCGCCGTTCTACCTGGCGGCCACGGGGTACGCGGGCGGGGAACGCTACGTGGAGACGGACGCGGTGACGGACGGCGACCTGATCACCGCCGGCCCGACGGAGCCGGTGGCCTTCGCCCGCGAGGTCTTCGCCCGGCTCGGCGTGTACGGCCCGGAGGTCCTGGACGCCTGGTACCGCCTCTTCCACGACTCGGACGCGAGCGCCTTCCCGGTGCTCCAGGCGGCGGCGGAGCGCGGCGATGCGTGAGCCGTCGGACGGGGGCACGGGGCCGGGCGGGCCGGGGCCGGGCGGGCCGGGACCGGGCGGGCCCGGGCCGGCAACCGCTTCGGTACGGGCCGCGCAGGACCTGCTGAGCAGGACGGCCCTCGGGGTGTTCCGGCTGAACGGGCAGTTCCTCGCCGTGTCGGAGGACCTGGCGCGTCCCGCCGGGCTGACGGCGGCCTGGTGGCAGGTCCTCGGCGCGGTCCTGCACGAGCCGCTGCCCGTCGCGGGCATCGCCCGGGCCATGGGCATCACCCGCCAGAGCGTCCAGCGCGTCGCGGACCTGCTCGCCGAGCGGGGGCTCGCGGAGTACCTGCCGAACCCGGCCCACAGGCGGGCCAAGCTGCTGCGGCCGACTCCGGCCGGACGCGAGGCGGTGGCCCGGATCGAGCCCGGACACGCCGCACTGGCGACACGGCTGGCGGCGGAGCTGGGCGAGGACGGCTTCGCCGAAACCGCCCGCGTACTGGAACGCCTCACGGCCGCACTGGACCGCCTCACCCGGCCCGAGGACGCCCCCGACCTGGCGACGACCGACTGACGCCCCGCCCGCCGGCCGGGTCTGCCAAGCCCCGCCGGCGACCGAGGCGCGGGGCCCGGGGCAGAGGCCCTCAAGCCCGGCAGGACCCGGCCCGCACCGCCCGGCCGCGGGCCCCGCACAGGTGCCGCCGTACGGGCCGGCGCCGAACACGCCCACCGGGCCCCGCCGGCAGGGCCCGGGGCAGAGCCCCGCGGAGCCACCCACGCAACCGGAACCGGGTCCTCACCGTCACTTCCCGTGCGGGCCCCGCAACGGCCCACTATCCTCGGCCCGTTCGGCCGGCCCAGGGGGAGGGGACCACATGGCCATGGAGCAGCTCCACTCGGACGACCCGCAGCGCATCGGGCCCTACCGCCTCCTGTCCCGCCTCGGCGCGGGCGGTATGGGCCAGGTGTACCTCGCCCGCTCCGACCGCGGCCGCACCGTCGCCGTCAAGCTCGTACACCGCGACCTCGCCCGCCGCGAGGAGTTCCGCACCCGGTTCCGGCAGGAGGTCGCCGCCGCGCGCCGCGTCGGCGGCGCCTGGACCGCTCCGGTCCTGGACGCCGACACCGAGGCCCCCGTCCCCTGGCTGGCGACCGGTTACGTCGCCGGCCCGAGCCTCCGCCAGGTCGTCGCGCACGACTTCGGCCCGCTGCCCACCCGCTCCGTGCGGATCCTGGCCGCCGGCCTCGCGTACGCCCTCCAGGACATCCACGCCGCCGGGCTGATCCACCGCGACCTGAAGCCGTCGAACGTCCTGCTCACCATCGACGGGCCCCGCGTCATCGACTTCGGCATCGCCCGCGCCCTGGAGGAGCCCGGCAGCGCTGCCGCCGCCTCCGGCCCGACCCGTACCGGTGAACTCGTCGGCTCACCCGGCTTCATGGCTCCCGAGCAGATCCGGGGCGAGCCCGTCACCCCGGCGTGTGACGTGTTCTGCCTCGGCGCCGTGCTCGCGTACGCCGCCACCGGCGCCCTCCCGTTCGGCGACCCGGAGACGGCCGGGGGGCTCGCCCCGCTCCTGCTGCGCATCACCGGTGCCGAGCCCGGCCTGGACGGCGTACCGGCCGAGCTGCGCGAACTCGTCGGGGACTGCCTCCGCAAGGACCCGGCCGCCCGTCCGACGCCCGCCGAGGTGCTGGTGCGGGTCGGCGCCGGGGACACCGTCGCCGACGGCAGGGCGCTGGAGCCCTGGCTGCCCGCGGCCCTGGTGGCCCAGCTGGGGCGGCACGCCGTGGAGTTGCTGGACCGCGAGGACGCCGGCCCGGACCGGCCCCGCCCTGACCCGCCGACGCTGACGGCGCCCGCGGCCGGCGCGGCGGTGGGCGGTGCCGCGCCCGGTCCGGCGACGCTCCCGCAGGCACCGCCGGGGTACCCGAGCTACGGTCCGGCCCCGGCCTACGGTCCGGTGCCGGCGTACGGCCCCGTGCCGGCGTACGGCCCGGCTCCGGTGCCGGGGCCCCGGGCCGGCGCCGGCCCGGCCGCGGTCCCGGCCGGGTCCGGGCCTGCGCACTACTACGCGCCGCCGCCCGCACCCCCTGCTCCGCGGCCGCGTCCGGCTTCGACGGTGTTCCTGGTGGCGGTGGCCACGGTGGTGGCGATCACCGCGGGCGGCACGGTGTACGCCGTGATGACCGCCGACGGCGAGCCGTCCCCGGGGGCGTCGCCGCGGGGAGGGGCGACCGCCGCCGCCACGCCGTCGTCCGGCTCGTCGTCCGGTTCGTCGTCCGGCTCGTCGTCCGGTTCGTCGTCCGGTTCGTCGTCCGGACCCGCGTCCACGACCCCGTCCGCGAACCCGACCTCCGCCGCGTCCGGCACCGGCCTGCCCGAGGCCTACACCGGCACCTGGACCGCCTCCTCCGGCAGCCAGACCTGGCGGTTGACCCTGGTCCGGGGCGAGGTGGGCGACCGCGTGATGGACCTCTCGGTCACCTCCCCGTCCTTCAGCTGCGGCTGGTCGGCCACCCTGCAGTCGGCCGGGCCGCCGGTCGAGCTGAGCCCGTCGGCCGTGTCGTACGGACCCTCCGGGACGTGTGATCCGGGGCAGTGGAGCCGGCTCACGCTCCAGTCCGACGGGAGCCTGGTGCGCGAACTGGTCGGCAGCCCCAACCCGCCGCTCACCTACAGACGCTGAGCGCCGGCCCCGGTGCCGGTCCGGGTGCCGGTCCGGGTTCCGGTCCCGGACCACTCTCAGGTAGGGCCTGTCATACCTGAGAGCTACGCGGGAAGCCCGCTCCGGAGCGTGATGCCGACCATGCGGTCCGATTCCTAACTTCGGTGGTGAAGAGAGCAGCAGCCTCTCGGCCACCCACCCCGAAGTGAGGACCGCCATGACAAGCCGTCGCGAGCATCGCCACGCGCGCCGCCCCGGACGCCTCCGGGACCGACTCGGCCGCACCGCGCTCGCCGCGCTCGTCGGGGCGGCCGTGGTGCTCCCGGTATCGGCCGCCGCCTCGCCGAACGTTCCGGCGCCGGCCGGGGCGGTGTTCGCCGAACACGCCTCTGCCGCCGAGCGTTTCGCGGCCAACCGGGCCAACATGGCCGAGGCGATACGGATGGCCGAGGCGGCCGGGCGCGCCGGCCGAGCGCAACGGCTGCGGGCGCTGGACGCGGGCGGTTCGGCCCGGCTCCTGGCCTTCGACGGGCGCGGTACGGGCCGCGTCGTGGAGGTGTTCGGCGATCTCGCCGGCGCGGACCGGATAGCCGTCCTGGTGCCGGGATCGGACACGACGCTCGACACGTACGAGCGGTTCCGCGCCGGGGCCGTCGCCCTCCAGGAGCGCCTCCGGACGGAACATCCCGCTTCCGCGGTGGTGGCCTGGCTCGGATACGACACTCCCGGAACGGTCAGCCCGGCCGTGCTCACCGCGGGGCGCGCCGACGACGCGGCCCGTGGACTGGAGGCGCTCATAACCCAGTTGGGGACTGTCGCGCGGCCCGGCGCCCGGCTGACGCTGCTCTGCCACTCCTACGGATCGGTGGTCTGCGCCCGGACGGTCACCGGACCGGCCGTCACCGACGTCGCGCTGTACGGCAGTCCGGGTACGGGGGCGGAGAACGCCGGCGAGCTGCCCACCGGGGCCAGGGTCTGGGCCGGGCGGGGGGCGACGGACTGGATAGCGGGGGTCCCCCACGTCCGGCTCGGCGGCGTCGGCTTCGGTACCGATCCGGTGGCGCCCGAGTTCGGGGCGCGGATCTTCCCCGCCGGCGGCGGGGGGCACAGCGACTATCTGAAGCCCGGGACGGTCTCGCTGGCGAGCCTGGCCCGGATCGTGCTCGGTGGCGCGCCGTGATCGCCCTGCCGGAGCCGCGTCCGAGGCGCGGCTACTGGGCGTCGCTCGCCGGGCGGGTCGAGGCCGGGACCCCGGCGGGCCGGGACCGCTCGGTCGACGCCCTGAGGGCGCTCGCCATCCTGGGCGTGCTGCTGGGGCACTGGCTGGTCACCGCGCTGATCGCCTCCGACGGCGGGCTCCGCACCGTCAGTCCCCTGGCCCACATGCCGTGGCTGACCCCGGCTTCCTGGGTCTTCCAGACCCTGGCCGTGTTCTTCCTCGTCGGCGGGCAGGTGGCCACCCGCAGCCACGCGTCGGCGCGGGCGGGGGGTGTGTCGTACGGGCAGTGGGTCGGGGGGCGGCTGGGCCGGCTGTTCCGGCCGGTGGCCGCCGTGCTCGTCCTCTGGGCTGCCGCTTCCGCCGCCATGCTGCTGGGCGGGGCGGCGCCGGCCACCGTGGCGGCCCTGCTGAAGCTGGTGCTGTCCCCGCTGTGGTTCCTGCTGGTGTTCGCCGTGCTGACGGCGGTGACCCCGCTGGTGTCGCGGCTGCATCCGGTGTGGCCGCTGGCGGTCGTGGCGGTGGTGGACCTGGCCCGGTTCGGGCTCGGCGCGCCGCAGTGGCTCGGCTGGGCCAACGTGGCCGCCGGGTGGCTGGTGCCCTACACCCTGGGCGCCGCCTGGGCCCGGGGGGCCTTCGGCCGGCGCCGGCCGGCCGTGCTGCTGGCCACCGCGGGGGCGTTGGCCACGGCGGGGCTGGTCCTGTGGGGTGGGTATCCGGCGTCGATGGTGGGGGTTCCGGGGGCTGCCGTGTCGAACCTGAACCCGCCGACGCTGGCGGCCGTCGCTTTCGGGCTGGCCCAGTGCGGTCTGGCCCTGCTGCTGCGTGGGCCACTGGCCCGGGCGATGCGCCGGCCCGGGCTGTGGGCGGGGACGGCGCTGGTCAACCTGTCGGCGATGACGCTCTTCCTGTGGCACCAGACGGCCATGATGGCCGTCACCGCCCTCGGTCTGCTCGCCGGCCGTGAACTGCCTGGCCTGCACACGGTGCCCGACGGGCCGGGGTGGATATCCGCCCGGCTGCTGTGGCTGCCGGTGTTCGCGCTGGCCCTGCTGGTCTGCTGGTCGGCGTTCCATACGTACGAACAGGGCGGCAGCGGTCGTTCCGCCCGCCCCGGACACCGGCCGGGCCGCCGGCCGGCCGCCGTGGAGGAGCACGCCCATGCCTAGTCTGGACCCCGTGAACGAGCCGCCCGCAGTCCCTCAGGAGTCCCGCTCGGGCCGGGTCCGCGCGGCGGTGTGGACCTCGGCGCGCGATCTCCTCACCCTGGAACGGGACCCGCTGCCGAAGATGGCCCGGCCCCGCTGGCTGGCCTGGCTGCCCCACGTGGTGGTCGTGTACGCGGCGTTGATGTTCAGCTTCCTGGTTGCCGAACAACTCGGTGACCACTACGAGATCCGCGGTGGCAAGGTCGTTCTGTTCTCCGTGCTGACCGGCGTGTCCATCGTGCTGGCCATGTTCCGGCCGATGGCCGGGTGGTGGCTTGCTACGGGCAACGCCGCCGCCATCGCCGCCGTGATCGCCCCGCACGTCGGGCCGGGCCAGGCCTGGCCCTGGATGCCCGGCGGCCTGTTCGCCTACGCCCCGGTCCTGCTGCTCGTCGCGCTGCGGCGGCCGCCACGGGTGACGGCCGAGGTGGTCGGTCTGACCGTCCTGGCGACCCTGCTGGCCGACGTACTGCTCCAGCCGGAGAACGCCACGGCTACCAGCATCGGCGCCGGACTGCTGTTCGGCTTCACCGCACTCCTCGGCTACGCCCTGCAGGGCCTCCGTCTGACCCGCGGGAAACTGCGGGAGCAGCAGACCCTCACCGAGGCCGAGCGGGCGCAGCGGGCCCTGCTGGAGGAGCGCAGCCGGATCGCCCGCGAACTCCACGACGTGGTGGCCCACCACATGTCGGTGATCTCCATCCAGGCTCAGGTCGCCCCGCACCTGGTGGACGACCCTTCGGAGGAGCTGAAGGAGAACCTGGCCGGCATCCGGCAGAACGCCCTGGAAGCCCTCACCGAGCTGCGGCGGGTGCTCGGGGTGCTCCGCTCCGAACACCCCGAGGGCGACGCGGGCAGCCCGCACCACCCCCAGCCGACCCTCGCCGACCTCGACGGCCTCGTGGAGAACGTGCGCGGTGCCGGCCTGGAGGTCACCACCGAGCTCGCCGGGATCCGGCGGCCGCTCTCGCCGGGCGTGGAGCTCACCGCGTACCGGATCGTGCAGGAGGCGCTGAGCAACTGCCTGCGTCACGCCCCCGGTTCCCGGGTCGAGGTGGGCATCGCCTACGGCCCCCGTGAACTGCACCTGTGCATCGCCAACTCGGCCCCGACCCGGCCGGCCGCCCCGTCCCCCGGTGCGCAGCACGGCCTGTTGGGCATGCGGGAGCGGGCGGGCATGCTGGGGGGCGAACTGGCCGCCGGTCCGCTGCCCGGTGGTGGGTACGAGGTGACGGCGGTGCTCCCGATGGATCCCCCGACGAAGAAGGACTGACGCTCCGCATGACCACGCCGATCCGGGTGATGATCGCCGACGACCAGATGATGGTCCGGCAGGGCTTCACCGTGCTGCTCAACGCCCAGCCCGACATCGAGGTGGTCGGTCAGGCCGTGGACGGCGCGGACGCCGTGGCGAAGGTCGCCGAACTCGATCCGGACGTGGTGCTGATGGACATCCGCATGCCCGGTGTCAGCGGTATCGAGGCCACGGCCACCATCACCGGCGTCCCGGGCGCCACGGTGAAGGTGCTCGTCCTCACCACGTTCGACCTCGACGAGTACGTCTACGAGGCGCTGCGGGCCGGCGCTTCCGGCTTCCTGCTCAAGGACGCCTCGGCCGACCAGCTCGCCGAGGCGGTCAGGGTGATCGCCGCGGGCGAGGCGCTGCTCTCCCCGAACATCACCAAGCGGCTGATCACCGAGTTCTCCCGGATGGGCGCGCCCCGCGCCCCGTCCCGGGAACGCGTCGGCGAGCTGACGGAGCGGGAGACGGAGGTGCTGTCGCTGATCGCGCAGGGCCTGTCCAACGCGGAGATCGCCCGACACCTGGTGGTGGCGGAGCAGACGGTGAAGACGCACGTCAGCCGCATCCTGGTGAAGCTGGGCCTGCGGGACCGCACCCAGGCGGCGGTCTTCGCCTACGAGACGGGCCTGGTCCGTCCCGCGGGGTACTGAGGGAGCCGGATAGTACTTGAGGGGGAGGCGGAGAGATCCCCTTCCGCGGCGACGCGGACGACTCGGGACGGCACCTACGGTGTGGAACGTGAACGAGACCACCGCCGGGGGGAAGCCCCGGACACAGCTGACGGAAGCTCCGGAAGTCCGGCTTGCCGCGCGCCTGCTGGCCAACTTCCAGAAGGAGTTGCTCGACGACGCGTTCGCGCACCGGCCGATGCGGCCGCTGCCCGAGGATTCCCGGGCCGTGCGTGTGTTCCCCCGTCGGATACGCCGGTATGCCGTGTGGCTGCCCCATGCCGCGGTGGTGTTCTTCTCTCTGATCGTGCTGTTGTTCGCCTCGGAGTACCACGGGTACCACATCGCGGCGGCCGTCTGGGGGTTGACTTCCTTCCTGCCGGTCGCGGCGGTGCTGCTGACGCTGACCCGGCCGGTCGCCGCGTGGTGGGCCTCCATCGGGGTCACGAGCCTGCTGGCCATCATCCAGATCGACAGCTTCACCTGGCCCTGGGCACCGGCCACGTTCGCTTCCCACATCGCGGTGATGATCGTCGTCGGCCTGCGCACCAACCGGCAGACGACCCTGTGGATGCTGGCCCTGACCGGGGTGCACGGCATCCTGCTGGACTCCTTCGTCTACAACAACCGCGGCGCCAACATCGTCCCGGTCCTGCTGTTCTCGGCGTTCGTGCTGCTGGCCGTCACCGTGGTGCACGTGCGGCGGGAGGCCGCCGAGGAGGTGACCGCTCAGCAGGAGGTCACCGCGGTGGAGCGGGACCGCAGGACGCTGCTGGAGGAGCGGACCACCATCGCCCGCGAGCTGCACGACGTGGTGGCGCACCACATGTCGGTGGTGGCGATCCAGGCGGAGGCCGCCCCGTACCGGGTGCAGGACCCGCCGCCGGAGCTGGAGGCGGCGTTCGCGACGATCAGGGAGAACGCGGTGGCCGCGCTGACCGAGCTGCGGCGGGTGCTGGGGGTGGTCCGGTCGGCCGACTACGAGGCGCCGGACGCGCCGCAGCCGACGCTGGCCGCGCTGGACGGGCTGCTTGCCAACGTGCGGGAGGCGGGCCTGAGCGTGGAGAAGACGGTGACGGGGGCCCCGCGCGACCTGCCGCAGGGGGTGGAGCTGTCGGCGTACCGGATCATCCAGGAGACGCTGAGCAACACGCTGCGGCACGCGCCGGGGGCGGCCGCCGGGGTCGAGCTGTCGTACGTGCTGGGCGGGCTGGGGCTGCGCGTGGTGAACGGTCCGCCGACCGGTGACGTCAGGCCTTCGCCGGGGGCCGGGCACGGGATCACCGGCATGCGGGAGCGGGTGGCGATGCTGGAGGGCGAGATGACGGCGGGGCCGACCGGGGCCGGCGGTTACGAGGTGTCGGTGTTCATACCGGTGCGGGTCGTGCCGGGCGGGGACACGGCATGACGGACACCGCCATCAGGGTCCTGATCGTGGACGACCAGATGATGGTCCGGGAGGGTTTCTCCGTCCTTCTGAACGCGATGCCGGGCATCGAGGTGGTCGGCGAGGCGGTCGACGGGCGGGAGGCCGTCGAGCGGGTGGCGGCGCTGCAGCCGGACGTGGTGCTGATGGACATCCGGATGCCGGTGCTCAACGGGCTGGAGGCCACGCGGGAGATCGTGGCGGCGGACGCGGACGCGAAGGTGCTGGTGCTGACCACCTTCGACCTCGACGAGTACGTGTACCAGGCGCTGCGGGCGGGGGCCTCGGGGTTCCTGCTGAAGGACGCTTCGGCCCGTCAGCTGGCGGAGGGGGTGAGGGTGGTGGCCGCCGGGGAGGCGCTGCTGGCGCCTTCGGTGACCAAGCGGCTGATCTCGGAGTTCTCGAAGCTCGGTGAGGTGGGTCGGCCGGCGGAGCGGGCGGCCGTGGGGGAACTGACGGAGCGTGAGACGGAGGTGCTGGTACTGATCGCCCAAGGCCTGTCCAACGCGGAGATAGCGGACCGGCTGGTCATCGCGGAGTCCACGATCAAGACCCATGTGAGCCGGATCCTGGTCAAGCTGGGGCTGCGTGACCGCACCCAGGCGGCGGTGTTCGCCTACGAGGCTCGGCTGGTCACTCCCTCGTAGCGGGGGTGGAGGCCTAGGGTGCGGGGATGGACTTCGATCCCTGGGACCCGGCGTTCGTGGCAGATCCGTACCCCGCCTACCGGGAGTTGCGGGAGCGGGGGCGGGTGGTGTGGTGCGAGCCGACCGGGCAGTGGCTGGTGCCGGGGTACGCGGATGTGAGTGCGTTGCTGCGGGACCGGCGGCTGGGGCGGACCTATCTGCATCGTTTCGGGCACGAGGAGTTCGGGCGGACCCCGCCGCCGCCGGAGCACGAGCCGTTCCACGTGCTGAACGCGAACGGGCTGCTGGACCTGGAGGATCCCGCACATGCGCGGGTGCGCCGGCTGGTGTCGCGGGCGTTCACGCCGCGGACGGTGGACCGGCTGGCGCCCACGGTGCGGCGGATGGCGCGGGAGTTGGTGGCGGGGTTCGTCGCCGGGGGCGGCGGGGACCTGCTGACCGAGGTGGCGGAGCCGCTGCCGGTCGCGGTGATCGCGGAACTGCTCGGGGTCCCGGAGTCCGACCGGGGTCTGCTGCGGCCCTGGTCGGCGGACATCTGCGGGATGTTCGAGCTCCGGCCGGACGAGGAGACGGCCGCGCGGGCGGTGGCGGCGTCGGTGGAGTTCAGCGCGTATCTGCGCGGGCTGATCGAGGAGCGGCGCAAGGATCCCGGAGAGGACCTGATCTCGGCGCTGATCGCGGCGCACGACGAGGAGGGGAGGCTGAGCGAGCAGGAGATGATCTCCACCTGTGTGCTGCTGCTCAACGCGGGCCACGAGGCCACGGTGAACACGACGGGGAACGGCTGGTGGGCGCTGTTCCGCGAGCCGGAGCAGCTGCGGGGGCTTCGTGAGCGGCCTGCCGAAAAGTTGTCCACAGCTGTGGATGAACTCATGCGGTTCGACACACCGCTCCAGATGTTCGAGCGCTGGGTGCTGGACGAGGTGGAGGTCGGAGGGACCGTCATCCCGCGCGGCGCCGAAATGGCACTGTTGTTCGGATCGGCGAACCGGGATCCGGAGCGGTTCGAGAACCCCGACGTCCTCGACCTGTCCCGCACCGACAACCCGCACCTCTCCTTCGGGGCCGGGATCCACTACTGCCTCGGCGCGCCGCTGGCCCGGCTGGAGCTCGCCGCCTCCTTCGGTGCCTTCCTGGAGGACGGCGTCCCGCCGGCCCGGCTCGTGCGCGAGCCGCGCTGGCGGGACGGATACGTCATCCGGGGCCTGACCGAGCTCCTGGTGGAGTTCTAGGCGCCGGCTCAGCCGGTGAGGTCCCGGCGGCGCAGGGCCGTCAGGCCGGCCGCCGTCAGCGCTGCGGCCAGCACGGTCAGCAGCACCGCCGGCGACCAGGACACCCCTCCCGCCCCCGGCAGCTTCGGCAGGTGCGCGAAGGGGGACACGTCGAGCACCGCCTGCGGGAGGTCCAGGGCCGGCCCCAGCCAGCCGAGCACCAGCACCGCGCCCGCCACCGCCCAGGCGGCGGTCGCGTACCGGGGCAGCGCGCCGTGCAGCAGCACCGCCACCGCGCCGACCACCCACACCGCGGGCAGCTGGACCAGTACCGCCCCCGCGACGGCGGTCAGGTCCCGGCCGTGCCCGATGCCCAGCCCCAGCCCGCCCAGCCCCAGGACGAGCACCGCACCGCCGAAGGCGACGGCGAGGTGGCCGCCGGCCCAGGTCCGCCGGCCCACCGGCGCGGAGAGCAGCCACTCGGCGCGCTGCCCGCTCTCCTCCCCGTGCAGCCGCAGCACCGACGCCACGACGTACAGGGAGGCGAGCAGGCCGAGCAGTCCGGCGATCGAGGCGAGGAACGCGTCGGTCAGACCGGCCTGCCCGCCCATCCGTTCGACGATCCGGCGGGTCCGATCGTTCGCGCCGACCAGGTCGGCGGCGCCGTCGGCCATCCCGCCGAAGACGACCCCGGCGAGCAGGAAGCCCGCGCTCCAGCCGGCCACGCCGCCCCGCTGCAGCCGCCAGGCCAGCGCGCCCGCGGAAGCCATCCGCCCCTCGGCCGGCCCCGGCCTGCCCGGCAGGAAGCTCATGCCGACGTCGCGCCGCCCGGCCAGGGCGTAGGCCAGTGCTCCCTGAACCGCCACGGCCGCCGCGAGCAGACCGAGGACCCACCAGCGTTCCCCCGCGAAGGCCCGCACGTTCTCCAGCCAGCCGAGCGGCGAGGCCCAGGTCAGCGCGGACCCGCCGCCGGCCCGGCCCGCGTCGCCGGCCGCCCGCAGCAGGAAGGCCGCGCCCAGGACGGCGGCGGTGATGCCCTTGGCGGCCCGCGCGCTCTCGGTCAGCTGCGCCGCCAGCGCGGCGGTCGTCGCGAACAACATGCCGGTACCCGCGATCGCCAGGCCCAGGGCGAGGGCGCCGCCCGCCCCCTGACCGGCGAGGCCCGCCGTGATCAGCAGAGCGAGCAGTCCGTTGGCGGTCAGCGCGGCCAGCAGAGCGGCGGTCAGCGGGGCCCGTCGCCCCACCACCGCGGAGGACAACAGCTCCTGACGCCCCGTCTCCTCTTCCTCCCGGGTGTGCCGGATGACGACGACCATGCTCATCACCGCGGCCAGCACCGCCCCGAACACCCCGATCCGCCAGGCCGTCAGGGCACCCGGGGAGTCGCTGAACACGGGCCCGTACAGGGCCCGCATCGAACCGTTGGCGTTCATGGCCGCGGCGGCA
Source organism: Streptomyces sp. NPDC012888 (assembly GCF_042900645.1). NCBI lineage: Bacteria > Bacillati > Actinomycetota > Actinomycetes > Kitasatosporales > Streptomycetaceae > Streptomyces > Streptomyces sp. NPDC012888. The sequence goes on from NZ_JBIBBM010000019.1 coordinate 194,123, forward strand.
CCGGCGCGCTCGGCGGCCGTCCCGTACACGCCTTCCAGCGCTCCCGGCATGCTGACGACGATCAGGGCCGTCATCAGGACCCAGACCGGCACGACCACCCGGTCGCGGCGCAGCGCCAGGCGCAGCAGCGTGCCGGTACCGGCGAACGGACGCTTCATCGCCGGACCGTCCCTTCGGTGGTGCGTCCGGTGGTGTAGTGGCGCAGGAAGAGCTCTTCGAGGGTGGGCGGGGTGGAGGTGAGCGAGCGGACGCCCGAGGCCGTCATGGCCCGCAGTACGCCGTCCAGCTTGTCGGAATCCACCTGGAAGCGGACCCGGGTGCCGTCCGCCTCCAGGCCGTGCACGCCGGGCAGCCGCGCCAGCCCGTCGGGCGGCCCGGCCAGTTCGGCGCTGACCGATGTCCGGGTCAGGTGCCGCAGTTCGGTCAGGGTGCCGCTCTCCACGGTCCGCCCGTTGCGGATGATGCTCACCCGGTCGCAGAGGCTCTCGACCTCGCTGAGGATGTGCGAGCTGAGCAGGACGGTCCGGCCGGCCCCGCGTGCCTCGTTCACGCAACTCTGGAAGACCGCCTCCATCAGCGGGTCGAGCCCTGAGGTGGGCTCGTCGAGGATCAGCAGTTCGGCGTCCGAGGCGAAGGCGGCGACCAGCGCCACCTTCTGCCGGTTGCCCTTGGAGTAGGCGCGGCCCTTCTTGGTCGGGTCGAGTTCGAAGCGGTCGAGGAGGGCGTCCCGGCGCACCTTGTCGAGTCCCCCGCGCAGCCGCCCGTAGAGGTCGATGACCTCGCCGCCGGAGAGGTTGCGCCAGAGGGTCACGTCACCGGGGACGTAGGCGGTCCGGCGGTGCAGCTCGACGGCGTCGGCCCAGGGGTCCCCGCCGAGCAGCTCGGCGGTTCCGGAATCGGCGCGCAGCAAGCCCAGGAGGACGCGGATGGTGGTGGACTTCCCGGCTCCGTTGGGGCCGAGGAAGCCGTGGACCTCGCCGGTGGCGACCGACAGGTCGAGGCCGTCCAGTGCGCGGGTGCGGCCGAACGTCTTGTGGAGTCCGGCGACGCTGATTGCCTTCGTCATGTTTTCGAACGTACGCTAATTTCACAAACTTGTGAAGATAGCGAACCGCGTAAAGTGAGGGCCGTGGTGAACATGAACTCCGACACGGGCGCCGGACGGAACGGCGAAGCGGTCTCCCGCTTCGTGGAGCGGTTCGCCGCGCAACTGACCGAGGCCGGCATGCAGCGCATGGCCGCCCGCGTCTTCGCGGCCCTCCTCGCCAGCGACGACGCCAGCATGACCTCCGCCGAACTGGGCGAGACCCTGCAGATCAGCCCCGCCGCGGTGTCCGGCGCGATCACCTACCTCACCCAGGTCGGCATGGTCAGCCGCGAACGCGAGCCGGGCTCCCGCCGCGACCGGTACGTCCTGCACAACGAGCTCTGGTACGAGACCTTCACCCGCCGCGACCAGGTCCTCGGCCTCTTCGAGAAGACCCTCCGCGACGGCGCGTCCCACCTCGGCGACACCACCCCGGCGGGTGCCCGGCTCGCCGAGACCGCCGCCTTCTTCGAGTTCCTCCAGCACGAACTCCACGGCATGCTCGACCGCTGGCGCGCCCACCGCGCCACCCTGGACCTGCCCGGCGCCTGACCGCCCGACGTCCCCCGGCGGACCCCGGACCGCCCCCGCTCAGGCGCCGGGCAGGTCCCGCGGCACCGTCAGACCCCAGGCCGACGGGCGGACCGTCCACGTACGGCGGCGCACCGGACCGGCCACCGCGTGGTCCGCCCGGTAACGGAAGTCCGGCCCCGAGACCGTGACCGTACGCGCCAGGGTCCGCCGGGCGCTCCCGCCGGCACCGGCCGTACGGACGACCACCTCGGCCAGACCCTCCCGCCGGACCACCGACACCGCCGCCACCGGCAGGTCCACGTCCACCAGCAGCACCCCGTCCGCCTCCACCCGCAACCGGTGCTGCACGGCCCCCGCCGGCACGGGCGGCCCGCCCACCGGCGGCCGCCGCAGCGTCCGCACCAGCGACCGGCACGCGCTCCACACCGAAGGCCCGCCCGCGTCCCGCCGCCCCACCCGGCCCGGCGACCCGGCCGGCCCGGCGGACCCGGCCGGCCCCGCGGACACCGTCGGCCGGGCGCCCACACCGATCCGCAGATCGCCCAGCACCACCCCGTCGCTGTCGTCCACCAGCAGGTCGTACGCGCGCACCGCCCCGTCCAGCGCCGCCCGCGCACCGGCCACGGCACCCACCGGCACCCCCAGCTCGTGGGCCAGCGACAACGCCGCCCGCGGCCCCACCGGCACCAGCGACAGCGCCCCGGCCGCGGCCAGCGCCCGCTCCCGGTGCAGCAGCCCCACGGCCCGGGCCAGCGCCCGGTCGTCCCCCACGATCACCGGCCGCCGATGACCCCGGCGGGCGAGCGCCCGCGCGAACTCCTCAGGGGTCTCGGGGAGGCAGATCTTCGCCGCCGCCCCGGCACTCAGCACGTCCTTCGCGATCCGCACGGACTCGCCGTCGAGGCGGCGGGCGACCGGGTCGACGAGCACCAGCAGGTCGCCGGCCGGCACACCCGCCTCGCTCATGGTGGGCTCTGGAGCCGACACCTCGGTCCTTCCTCGGGTAGCATCTTTGTGCAAGAGCCCCTTGCGCTATTGCGCCAGGGGCTTCGTCTATTCCGGGGCACCGGTCCGACGGCTCAGCCTGCGGTGTACATCGTCGTACGCCCCCTGACCTTGGACATGCCCCATCCGGAAGAGGTGTACGCCTGTGCCCGCTCTTGTGCTGCTCGGAGCCCAGTGGGGTGACGAGGGCAAGGGAAAGGCCACCGACCTCCTCGGTGGCTCCGTCGACTACGTGGTCCGCTACCAGGGTGGCAACAACGCCGGCCACACGGTCGTGGTAGGTGACCAGAAGTACGCCCTCCACCTGCTCCCTTCCGGAATCCTCTCACCCGGCTGCACCCCGGTCATCGGCAACGGCGTCGTCGTCGACCCTTCCGTGCTGCTGTCCGAGCTCCGCGGTCTGAACGAGCGCGGTATCGACACCTCCAAGCTCCTGATCAGCGGCAACGCCCACCTGATCACCCCGTACAACGTCACCCTCGACAAGGTCGGCGAGCGCTTCCTCGGCAAGCGCAAGATCGGCACGACCGGCCGCGGCATCGGCCCCACCTACGCCGACAAGATCAACCGCGTGGGCATCCGGGTCCAGGACCTTTACGACGAGTCGATCCTCATCCAGAAGGTCGAGGCGGCGCTGGAGAACAAGAACCAGCTGCTCGCCAAGCTCTACAACCGCCGCGCGATCGACGCCTCCGCGATCGTGGAGGAGATGCTCCAGTACGCGGACCAGATCAAGCCGTACGTCGCCGACACCACGCTGATCCTCAACAACGCGCTCGACGAGGACAAGGTCGTGCTGTTCGAGGGCGGCCAGGGCACCCTGCTCGACGTCGACCACGGCACGTACCCCTTCGTCACCTCCTCGAACCCGACCGCCGGCGGCGCCTGCACCGGCACCGGCGTCGGCCCGACGAAGATCAGCCGCGTCATCGGCATCCTCAAGGCCTACACCACCCGCGTCGGTGCCGGCCCGTTCCCGACCGAGCTGTTCGACCAGGACGGCGAGGACCTGCGCCGCATCGGCGGCGAGCGCGGCGTGACCACCGGCCGCGACCGCCGCTGCGGCTGGTTCGACGCGGTCATCGCCCGCTACGCCACCCGCGTCAACGGCCTGACCGACTTCTTCCTCACCAAGCTCGACGTCCTCACCGGCTGGGAGCAGATCCCGGTCTGCGTCGCCTACGAGATCGACGGCAAGCGCGTCGAGGAGCTCCCCTACTCGCAGACCGACTTCCACCACGCGAAGCCGATCTACGAGATGCTCCCGGGCTGGTCCGAGGACATCACCAAGGCCAAGACCTTCGCCGACCTGCCGAAGAACGCGCAGGCGTACGTGAAGGCCCTGGAGGAGATGTCCGGCGCCCCGATCTCCGCGATCGGCGTGGGCCCGGGCCGCACGGAGACGATCGAGATCAACTCGTTCCTGTAGGCACACGCCCAAGCCGTCCCGTACGGAGGCGGGCCGCACCCCGGGGGGTGCGGCCCGCCTCCGGCGTGTCGGGGGTGGGGGCGCTGGGCGCGCTCGGGCGGGGCGGGAATGCGGGGCCGGGGGTTGGGGGTGGGTGGGCACGCTCGGGCGGCGCTGGTGAGGCGTCGGGGTGGTTGCCCGTCCGTCCCATCGTCCTTCCGGGGCCGTCCGCCCTGTCAAGGGCGCTCCTTCGTCGCGTCGCTGCGCGATGGCCTTCGGCCACCCTTGACAGGGCGGCCGTCCCCGGAAAAACGACAGACGACCGGACAACCCAAAACAAGGGCAAGGGGTCCAGCAAGGGATGCGGCCCTGCCCGGCTGCCCGGCCACGCCGGGGGCGGCGGCAGCCGCCCTCCGGGCGGGAGCCCCACCTTCACCCACCCGGAAGGTGCACCAGACGGGCCGCCCCAGGGCACCCCACACCGCTACACCCTCCACTCGGCAAAGTGTCCCCGTCCGGTCGGTGGCCGGACATAGACCGCCATCGATCGCTACGCGCTCCGGCGTCCCGGCGACCGAAAGGCCGTCCGGAGCCGATGCCCGCAAGGAAAGACCGTCTGGCGCGTCGTGGATTGCAGTCAGGCGGCCAATGGGCGGACGAGAGGGGTGGCAAAGCCCCTCAAATAGGGCATATCGCGAGCCCTTTAGGCTCGACCGGTCCCCTTGCCTCATTCCAGGACCGTCTGGCGCTCACTAAGGACCCACCACGCCCCAAAGGACTCCGGAGGCCGCCAATGCAGCCGATGACCCTCCGCCTTTGGGCGGTTTATGTCCGGCCAACGATCAGACGGGGACACTGAGACGGCCGAAGCGCGTAGCGATCCGGGGTGCCCCCGGGGCGGCCCGCCTCATGCACCTTCCGGGTGGGAGAAGGTGGGGCTTTCCGCCCCGAGGGCGGGTTCGGCCGCCGCCCCCGGCTCCGCCGGGCAGCCGGGAAGGGCCGCAGGACAGGTGCACCCCTTGCCCTTGTTTTGGGTTGTCCGGTCGTCTGTCGTTTTTCCGGGGCGGGCGGCGGGGTCAAGGGTGGCCGGAGGCCATCGCGCAGCGACGCGACGAAGGAGCGCCCTTGACGCCGACGC
>NZ_JBIBBM010000020.1:0-179377 GCF_042900645.1 Streptomyces sp. NPDC012888
GCGGACCCGGTGCGCTGCCTGGACGCGGACGCGAGCAAGGCGATGGTCGCGGAGATCGACCAGGCCCACAAGGACGGCGACACCCTCGGCGGCGTGGTGGAGGTACTGGCGTACGGAGTTCCGGTCGGCCTGGGCTCCCACGTCCACTGGGACCGGCGGCTGGACGCACGTCTGGCCGCTGCGCTGATGGGCATCCAGGCGATCAAGGGCGTGGAGGTCGGCGACGGCTTCGACCTGGCCCGCGTCCCCGGCTCGCAGGCGCACGACGAGATCGTCTCGACTCCGGAGGGCATCAAGCGGACTTCGGGGCGTTCCGGTGGCACCGAGGGTGGTCTGACCACGGGCGAGCTGCTGCGCGTACGCGCCGCCATGAAGCCGATCGCGACGGTGCCGCGGGCGCTGGCGACGGTGGACGTGGCGACCGGCGAGGCCGCGGCCGCGCACCACCAGCGTTCCGACGTGTGCGCGGTCCCGGCTGCGGGCATCGTCGCGGAGGCCATGGTCGCGCTGGTCCTGGCGGACGCGGTGGTGGAGAAGTTCGGTGGTGACTCGGTCGCCGAGACCCGCCGCAACGTGCGGTCCTACCTCGACCACCTGCACATCCGGTGACCGGCGCACCCGGACCGGTCGTCGTCCTCGTCGGACCGATGGGCGTCGGCAAGTCCACGGTGGGGGCGCTGCTCGCCGAGCGGCTCGGCGTCCCCTTCCGGGACACCGATCAGGACGTGGAGCGGGTCTCCGGGCGCAGCGTGCCCGAGATCATCACGAGCGCCGGCGAACCGCACTTCCGCGAGCTGGAGCACCGGGCGGTGGCCCGGGCCGTCGAAGGGCCGGCCGGCGTCGTCTCGCTGGGCGGCGGAGCGGTGCTGCACCCCGGTACCCGCGCCCTGCTGGCCGGGTTGCCCGTGGCCTTCCTCGACGTGGGCGTAGCGGAAGCCATGAAGCGGGTCGGCGGGGGCACGGACCGGCCGCTCCTCGCCGAGGACCCCGAGCGTCGCTGGCGGGAACTACAGGAAGCACGGCGCCACCTCTACCTGGAGGTCGCGCGGGTCGTCGTCCCGACGGACGGCCGGACGCCCGAGACGGTGGCGGCCGCGGTCGCCGAGGCATTGGAGCTGGAGAAGACATGACCGGGCAGTCGGTGACGCGGATCGAGGTGGCCGGCAGCGCCGGCACCGAACCGTACGAGGTCCTCGTGGGGCGCGGCCTGGCGGCCGACCCGGCGTTGCTCGCGGGACTGGTGGGCGGCGCGGCCCGGCGCGTGGCCGTCATCCACCCGCAGGCCCTGGCCGGCCGGGCCGAGGCGCTGCGCACGCAGGCCGAGGAGCTGGGGTACGAGACGCTGGCGATCCGGGTCCCGGAGGCGGAGGCCGCCAAGACCGCCGAAGCCGCTGCGGAGTGCTGGCAGGCGCTGGGCCGCGCCGGCTTCACCCGTACCGACGTCGTCGTCGGCGTGGGCGGCGGCGCGACCACCGACCTGGCCGGCTTCGTCGCCGCCTCCTGGCTGCGCGGGGTCCGCTGGATCGCCGTCCCGACCACCGTCCTCGCCATGGTCGACGCGGCCGTCGGCGGCAAGACCGGCATCAACACCGCCGAGGGCAAGAACCTCGTCGGCGCCTTCCACCCGCCCGCCGGAGTCCTCTGCGACCTGGCCGCGCTGGACACCCTGCCCCCCGAGGACCACGCCAGCGGGCTCGCCGAGATCATCAAGGCCGGCTTCATCGCCGACCCGGTCATCCTCGACCTCATCGAGGCCGACCCGGAGGGCGCCCGCACCCCCGGCGGGCCACGGCTGCGGGAGCTCGTCGAGCGCGCGATCCGCGTCAAGGCGGAGGTGGTCTCCACCGACCTCAAGGAGTCCGGACTCCGCGAGATCCTCAACTACGGCCACACCCTCGCCCACGCCATCGAGAAGAACGAGCGCTACACCTGGCGGCACGGCGAGGCCGTCGCCGTCGGCATGGTGTACGCCGCCGAACTCGCCCACCTCGAAGGCCGGCTCACGGAGGAGGAGGTGCGGCGCCACCGCGCCGTCCTCACCTCCGTCGGCCTTCCCGTCTCCTACCGGGGCGACCGCTGGAACGAGCTGCTGGACACGATGCGGGTCGACAAGAAGTCCCGTGGCAGCCGGCTCCGCTTCATCGTCCTGACCGGCGCCGGCCGCCCGGAGGTCCTGACCGACCCCGCCCCGGACACCCTGGCCGCCGCCTACGCGAAGATCGCCTCCCCCGAACCGGCGAGCACCCTCCATCCCCCGCGGGTGCTCGTCATCAACGGCCCCAACCTGGGGCGCCTCGGCGCGCGCGAGCCCGGCATCTACGGCACCACCACGTACGCCGGGCTCGCCGACGCCTGCCGCACCCTCGGCAAGGAGCTGGGACTGGACGTCGAGGTCCGCCAGTCCGACGCCGAGAGCGACCTGGTGCACTGGTTGCACGAGGCGGCCGACCTCGGTCTTCCCGTGGTCCTCAACCCGGCGGCCTTCACCCATTACTCGTACGCGGTACGCGACGCGGTGGCCCAGCGCACCGCCCCGCTCATCGAGGTCCACCTGTCGAACCCGCACGCCCGCGAGGAGTTCCGGCACCGCTCGGTGGTCTCCCCGGTGGCCAGCGGCACCATCGCCGGGTTGGGTATCGACTCCTACCGGCTGGCGCTGTCGCAGCTGGCGGCGCAGCTCCACGCCGACAGCGCCCGGTGAAGGGCCACGACGAGCCGACGGATGCAGCCCCCATGACGGACCACCAGAGCGCGGAGAACACATGAGCGCAGTACAGTTCGGCCTCTTCACCATCGGGGACGTCACCGCCGACCCGGTGTCCGGCCGCGAGCGGACCGAGTACGAGCGGGTGAAGATGTTCACCGCCATGGCGGTGAAGGCCGAAGAGGCGGGCCTCGACGTCATCGCCACGGGCGAGCACCACAACCTGCCGTTCGTCCCTTCGTCGCCGACCACCCTGCTGGCCCACGCCGCGGCCCGCACCGAGCGGATCATCCTCTCCACCGCCACCACGCTGATCACCACCAACGACCCGGTGAAGATCGCCGAGGACTACGCCACCCTCCAGCACCTGGCGGACGGCCGCGTGGACCTGATGCTGGGCCGCGGCAACACCCCCGCCGTCTACCCCTGGTTCGGCCAGGACCAGCGCCAGGCCGGCCCGCTCGCCGCCGAGAACTACGAGCTGCTGCACACCCTGTGGAGGAAGGAGCGCGTGACCTGGGAGGGCCGGTTCCGCACGCCCCTCGCGCACTTCACCTCCACTCCGCGTCCGCTGGACGGCGTACCGCCGTTCGTCTGGCACGGATCGGTCCGCTCCACGGAAGCCGCCGAGCAGGCGGCCTTCTACGGCGACGGATTCTTCATCAACAACATCTTCGCCCCCACCGGCGCCTACAAGCCGCTGGTCGAGCACTACCGCGAGCGCTACGCCCACCACGGGCACGGCACCGCCGAGCAGGCCGCCGTGGGCATGGGCGGCCAGACCTTCATCAAGCCCCGCTCCCAGGACGCCTTCCGGGGCTTCCGCCCCTACTTCGCCAACTCGCCGATCTACGGCCGTGGCCCCGCCCTGGAGGACGTGGCCGAGCACACCCCGCTGACCGTCGGCAGTCCCCAGCAGGCCATCGACAAGACCCTCGGCTTCCGCGAGGTCTACGGCGACTTCCACCGCCTGCTCTTCCACGTGGACCACGCCGGTCTGCCGCTGGAGGAGGTCATGGAGCAGATCGAGGTCCTCGGCACCGAGGTCGTCCCCGTCCTCCGCAAGGAGATGGAGTCCGTCCGCCGCCCCGGTGTCTCCGAGGCCCCGCGCCACCCGCGCACCCTGGCCTCCCCCTGACCCGGACAGCACGGCGTCCGCGGGTGTGTTTCACGTGAAACACACCCGCGGACGCCGGTGCCCCGGCCGGCCCTACCGCCGGGCCGGGCTCCGCCGCAGCGTCACCGCGGCCACCGCCATGGCGAGGAGCAGCAGTCCCGCCCCCACGCCGAAGGCCAGGTGGTAGCCGCCGGTCAGCGCCTCCGCTCCGGTCCGGCCGGCCGCGAGGAGCCCCTCCGACCGGGACGCGGCCAGCGTGGACAGCACCGCCACGCCCAGCGCCATACCGATCTGCTGCGTGGTGTTGAACAGCCCGGACGCCAGACCCGCGTCCTCCGCCCCGGCCCCGGACATGGCCAGGGAGGTCAGGGGCGGCAGCGCCAGCCCGAAGCCGGCCGCGAGCAGCATCACCGGCAGCAGGTCCCGAACGTAGTCGGCCTGTACCGGCAGCCGGGTCAGCAGCCCCAGCCCGGCCACCAGCATGGCGAGTCCGGACAGCAGCACCGCGCGCTCCCCGAACCGGGCGGCCAGCCGCGCCGAGACCCCCAGCGAGGTGGCGCCGATCACCAGGGCGGCCGGCAGCATGGCCAGGCCGGTCTCGGCGGCCCCGTAGCCGAGCACCTTCTGCAGGTACAGCGCGACCAGGATCTGGAAGGCGAACAGCGCGGCCACCATCAGCATCTGCACCAGGTTGGCGCCCGTCACGGCGGCCGAACGGAAGATCCGCAGCGGCACCAGCGGGGTGCGTGCCTTCGCCTGGCGCAGGACGAACCCGGCCAGCAGTGCCACGGCCAGTGCCCCCGGCCCCAGGATCCGCGCGGAGCCCCAGCCGTACCGCTCCACCTCCACCACCGTGGAGATGCCGAGCATCAGGCCGCCCGTGACCAGTACGGCACCCAGGACGTCGGCCCCGGCCCGCAGGCCCAGCCCCCGGTCGGCCGGCAGCGCGGGCAGGGCGAGCAGCAGGGCGGCCAGGCCGATCGGCAGGTTGATGAAGAAGATCCAGTGCCAGTCCAGCGCGTCGGTGAGCACGCCGCCGAGGACCTGCCCGAGGGAGGCCCCGGCCGCGCCGGTGAAGGAGAACACCGCGATGGCCCTGCCCCGTTCGCGCGGGGTGGTGAACAGCGTGATCAGGATGCCCAGGCTCACCGCAGAGGCCATCGCAGAGCCCACGCCCTGGAGGAACCGGGCGGCGATCAGCACGCCGGGCGACCCGGCGAACCCGGCCAGCAGCGACGCGGCGGTGAACACGGCGGTGCCCGCCAGGAACAGCCGCTTGCGGCCGATCAGATCGCCCAGACGTCCGGCGAGCAGCAGCAGGCTGCCGAAGGCGATCAGGTAGGCGTTCACCACCCAGCTCAGGCCGCTGGGCGAGAAGCCCAGGTCGTTCTGGATGGCGGGCATGGCCACCGTGACGATGCTCCCGTCCAGGACGGTCATCAGCATGCCCGTGGACAGCACGCCGAGAGCCGTCCACCGGGACCGCAGCCGGGAACCGGCCCCGGGTGCGAGGGCATCGGAGGGGCCGGCCCCGGAGGCGTAGGCCGGGGCGGACGAGGGCGCGGCGGAGGGGGCGGGGGCGGCAGGCATCGGGACTCCCGTCGGAAGGGGCGCCGCACCGCGGCGCCGGTGAGGGCGACGAGAACGACCGTAGCAGATAGTTCCGTTGCAGACTATTTAGTTGGGGATGATTGTTAGGCTGGGTCCATGACCGCGATGGCACCCGCCCGGACCGAGCCCGACCTCTCCTTCCTCCTGGACCACACCAGTCACGTCCTGCGCACGCGCATGGCCGCCGCCCTCGCCGAGATCGGCCTCACGGCCCGGATGCACTGCGTCCTCGTCCACGCCCTGGAGGAGGAGCGCACCCAGATCCAGCTCGCCGAGATCGGGGACATGGACAAGACGACGATGGTCGTCACCGTCGACGCCCTGGAGAAGGCGGGCCTCGCCGAACGCCGCCCTTCCAGCACCGACCGCCGCGCCAGGATCATCGCCGTCACGGAGAAGGGGGCCGAGACGGCGGCGCGCAGCCAGGAGATCGTCGACCGGGTCCACCGCGACGCCCTCGCCTCCCTCGCCGGCGCCGACCGGACCGCCCTGCTGCACGGGCTGAAACTGCTGGCCGAAGGGGACCTCGCGGTCCCCTCCGAAACCCCCCGCCTGGCCCGCCGCGCCCGCCAGTAGGTACCCCGGACGGCCCCGCCACCCCGCCGCCCGGAGCCCGGTGGACGCACAGTGGAGGAAAGGCCATCAGCGCACCGGAGGCACCGATGGGAATCTTCGACTTCCTCAGGCACGACAAGAAGAAGGCGGGGGAGGGTGACGCCGGGAAGACCCGCGCGCAGACCCCGCAGCGGGCGCCGTCCGCCTCGCCCGGGGCCGCCCCGCCCAAGCCCGGCACCCCCGTCACGCACACCCCGCCCGAAGCCGCCAAACGCTCCGCCCCGCCCCGGCACACCGCCCTGCCGGACAGTCAGGAGGAAGCCCCTCCGCTGTCGCGGCACACGCCTCCCGGAACGGCCAAGCGCGCCACCCAGGCCGTCTCGAAACACCCCCCGAACGACGGCTGAACGCCGGCGCCGGCCCACGGCGAACACGCCGGCCCAAAGCGAACACGGCGAACACGGCGTGGGGCCCGGATCCGCCGGATCCGGGCCCCACGCCGTGTCACACGCCTACTTGTCGGCTTCCTCCGCCGCTTCCGTTTCCTTCGCCCGCAACTCGTCGTCGAGGTTGGCGGGTTCGGTCTCGCGGGCCGGCACCTCGGTCGCCGCCGGCGGTTCCACCAGCCAGTCCGGGTTCGACTGCCGGTCCCACCACTTCCAGAGCACGAACGCGGCTCCGGCCACCACCCCGACCACCGCCACGCCCTTGAACAGCCGTCCGGCCCGGGCCCGCCGCTCGTGCCGCCGCACCAGCCGTTGGACCTCCTTCGCCGACACCTGCCCGCGCAACGCGGCAAGTGCCGCCGTCGACCGGGCGGCCGCCTCCCCGGCCACCGGCTGGGCCACCGCGAGGGCGTGCTCGATCTTCGGCGAGGTGTAGTCCGCGGCCTGCCGGGCGGCCCGGCGGGTCCCCTGCACGGCCCGGGTCGCCGCCCGGTCCACGTTGGGCGGCACGTGCGTGCGCGCCTGTCGCAGCCGCGGGTGCACGTGGCAGTCGTACGTGGAACGTGCCTGTCGTGCGGCCTCCTGGGCCGCGTGGGACATCCTGGGCGCCAGCCGCTCGTTCGCCTCGTGTGCGTAGTGCACCACCGCGTCCTTAGCGGTCCCTGCGTACGGCGCCACCACTTCCGACGCGTGACGCACGGTGTCCCTCGCACTCTCTGCCGTTGCGCGCACGCTGTCCTTGCGGGTCACGGGATCCTCCTCCTCGGTGGCGGACACAGTTCACCTTTCCACCCATTGTCGGATCATGCCCGTCGAAACCCTGCCCGGCACACGCGACAGGGCATACGGGTGGCCGATTCCGACGATTTCCTCACCGAGCGGCACACCGTGCGAGGATCTGGAACCGACAGTGATGACTATGGAAGGCAGATCCGTGGCCGAGAAGCTCTACGCCACCCTCAGGACCAACCTCGGCGCCATCGAGATCGAGCTGCTGCCGAACCACGCACCCAAGACCGTCCGGAACTTCACCGAGCTCGCCACCGGCGAGCGCGAGTGGACCCGGCCCAGCGACGGCCAGAAGACCAGCGACCGGCTCTACGACGGCACCGTCTTCCACCGCGTCATCAGCGGCTTCATGATCCAGGGAGGCGACCCGCTCGGCAACGGCATGGGCGGCCCCGGCTACCAGTTCGCCGACGAGTTCCACCCCGACCTGGCGTTCACCGAGCCCTACCTGCTGGCCATGGCCAACGCCGGCCCCGGCACCAACGGCTCCCAGTTCTTCATCACCGTCGCGCCCACCGCCTGGCTCACCCGCAAGCACACCATCTTCGGCAAGGTCACCGACAAGGCCAGCCGGGCGGTCGTCGACGCCATCGCCAAGACCCCCACCAACCCCCGCACCGAACGCCCCCTGAAGGACGTCGTCATCGAGTCCGTCGCCATCGAGAAGCGCTGACCCCCGGCGGGAACCATTCCGCCCGGCCCGTCCGTACTCGATGTGTACGACGCCCACCGGCGACCGAGGGGACCGATGGAGACCTGCTACCGGCACCCGGAGCGCGACACCGGGATCCGCTGCACCCGGTGCGAACGCCCGATCTGCCCCGACTGCATGATCAGCGCCTCGGTGGGCTTCCAGTGCCCCACGTGCGTGCGCAGCGCGCCCGCCGCCGTCCCGCGCAACGTCGCGGGCGGCGCGCTCACCGCCGGCGACCCGTACCTGGTGACCAGGATCCTCATCGGGCTCAACGTCTCGGTCTTCCTCGCCGTCCTCGCCGCTCCCGCGCTCACCGTCCCGCTGGAGCTGCTGGGGCGCTACGTCGAGTACGTCGGCGGCCCGGTCGAGGGCGTCTCCACCGGCCAGTACTACCGGCTGCTGACCTCGGTCTTCCTCCACCAGGAGTGGTGGCACATCATCGGCAACATGCTCGGCCTGTGGGTGGTCGGCGGCCCGCTGGAGGCCGCCCTGGGCCGGGTCCGCTACCTCGCGGTGTACCTGCTGTCCGGCCTGGCCGGCAGCGCCCTGGTGTATTCCCTCACCCCGCCGAACATGGCCACCCTCGGTGCCTCGGGAGCCGTCTTCGGCCTGTTCGGGGCGACCGCCGTGCTGATGCGGCGGATGAAGTACGACATGCGCCCGGTCGGGGTGATGCTCGCCCTGATGCTGGCCATGACCTTCATCCCCGACGGGATCTCCTGGCAGGCCCACATCGGCGGCCTGGTCGCCGGTGCGGTGCTCGGAGCGGGCATGGTCTCGCCCGCTCCGGGCCGGAAGCGTGCCGCCGTCCAGTGGGCGGCCTGTGCACTGGTGTGCTGCACGGCCGCCGCCATGATCGTGGTGCGTACGGCCGAGCTCACCACCTGATCACACCGTGATCAGACCGGCGTCAACGCGGCGCTTCCCCATTACTTATCCACAGACCTTCGTATCTTTTCCTCAGGTGTGGATAGCGCTGTGGATAACTAAGGGGAGAGCTTGCGCCGGGCGGGTGCTACTTCCACTGCGTGGAGACGCCGAAACCCGCCGCGATGAAGCCGAAACCGACCACGATGTTCCAGTTGCCGAGGGATTCCACCGGCAGCTGGGTTTCGGTCACATAAAATACGACAATCCACGCAAGTCCGATCAGGAACAGCGTCAGCATCACCGGGGCGACCCAGCTGCGGTTCGTCAGCTTGATGGCCTGCGCCTGCTTGGCCGGCGGCGGCGTGTAGTCGTCCTTCTTGCGGATACGTGACTTCGGCACGAGGGTCTCTCCTGTCGATGCGCTGGGGACCTTGCCTCCCCCGGGCGTCCGTTAGCGTAGTGGGTCTTCGGCGTGTTGAAGGAGAAGGGTACGTTGAGCGATTCCGACGACTCCTCCGCGGGTCCCCGACGCCGGGCCAGACCGGTCCGGCTGCTGACCGCAGCCGTGTTCGCCCTGGCCGGCCTCATCTTCGTGACCAGCTTCAACACCTCCAAGGGTACGAACATCCGCACGGACGATTCACTCCTGAAGCTGTCCGACCTCATCCAGGTCCGATCCGGCGACAACAAGGAGCTCGAAGAGAGCACCGCGACCGTCCGCCGGCAGGTCGACGCCCTCGCCGACCGGGACGACGGCAGCACCCGCGCCCAGGACGCCCGGCTGGCCGCCCTGCGCACCGCCGCGGGCACCGAGGAGCTCACCGGCAAAGGCCTCACCGTCACCCTCAACGACGCTCCCCCCGGAGCCACGGCGAGGATCCCCAACGTCCCCGAGCCCCAGCCCAACGACCTGGTGATCCACCAGCAGGACCTCCAGGCCGTGGTGAACGCCCTCTGGCAGGGCGGGGCCACGGGCATCCAGGTCATGGACCAGCGCCTGATCTCCACCAGCGCGGTCCGCTGCGTCGGCAACACCCTGATCCTCCAGGGCCGCGTCTACTCCCCGCCCTACAAGGTGACCGCGGTCGGCGACCCGGGCGCCCTCCGCAAGGCCCTGGCGGCCTCCCCGGCGATCCAGAACTACCAGCTGTACGTCAACGCCTACGGACTGGGCTGGAAAGTCGACGAGCACAGGGCGGTGACTCTTCCCGGCTACTCGGGCACAGTGGACCTCCACTATGCGAAACCCGTTACGAGCACCGAGGACACCGAAAGCCCCGACAGCTCCGAAAGCGCCGAGAGCACGCCGTGACGAGGTGGTCCGCCTCGCGGTGCGGACCTTCAGCGAGATCTGCCTGACGGCCGGCACGCTGATCGTGCTGTTCGTCGCGTACGTCCTGCTGTGGACGGGGGTCAAGGCCGACCACGCCATGGCGGACGAGCGCGACCGCCTCCGCGAACGCTGGGCCGCGTCGACGGCCCCCCGGACCGGCCCCCCGGCGGCGCACCCACCCGCACCGGGCCCCGCCCACCCCCGCGGCACCGCCTTCGCCGAGATGTACGTACCCCGCTTCGGCCCGGACTGGGTCAAGCCGGTCCTGGAGGGCACCGGCACCGAACTGCTGAAGAAGGGCCTGGGCCACTACGAGGGCACCGCCCAGCCCGGCGGCACCGGCAACTTCGCCGTCGCCGGCCACCGCCGCACCTACGGCGACCCGTTCAAGGACTTCCCCGAGCTGCGCCCCGGCGACACCGTGCTCGTCAAGGACGCCACCCGCTGGTACGTGTACACGGTGCGGAACAAACCGCTCCGCACCCTGCCGACCGAGGTGGGCGTGGTCGCCCCGGTCCCCGCGCGCTCCCCCTTCACCGGACCCGGCCGCTACCTCACCCTCACCACCTGCGACCCCGAGTGGGGCCACAGCCACCGGCTCGTCGTCTGGGCGGAACTCACCGAGACCAGACCCGTGGGCCGCGCCAGCCCTTAGGCTGGTGCGGTACACGTATGGGAAGCACGGGACGCAACTGCAGCACGAAGGGACGGCGCGCGGCATGTACGGCTGGATCTGGCGGCACCTGCCGGGCAACGCGTGGGTGCGTTCGCTGATCTGCCTGGTGCTGCTGCTCGCGGTGGTGTTCGTACTGTTCCAGTACGTCTTCCCGTGGGCGGAACCGCTGCTCCCGTTCAACGATGTCACCGTCGACGAGGGATCGGGAGCCACCCGGTGAGCGCGCGCATTCTGGTTGTGGACAACTACGACAGCTTTGTCTTCAACCTGGTCCAGTACCTGTACCAGCTCGGTGCCGAATGCGAGGTGGTGCGCAACGACCAGGTCGAGCTCGCCCACGCGCAGGACGGCTTCGACGGCGTGCTGCTGTCGCCGGGCCCGGGCACCCCGGAGGAGGCCGGCGTCTGCGTGGACATGGTCCGCCACTGCGCCGGCACCGGCGTCCCCGTGTTCGGCGTGTGCCTGGGCATGCAGTCCATGGCGGTCGCCTACGGCGGCGTGGTCGGCCGGGCCCCCGAGCTGCTGCACGGCAAGACCTCCCCGGTGATGCACGAGGGCAACGGCGTCTTCGCCGGCCTCCCCTCGCCGTTCACGGCGACCCGGTACCACTCGCTGGCCGCCGAGCCGGGCACGGTGCCGCCCGAGCTGGAGGTCACCGCCTGGACCGAGGACGGCATCATCATGGGCCTGCGGCACCGCGAACACGACGTCGAGGGCGTGCAGTTCCACCCCGAGTCGGTGCTGACCGAGTGGGGCCACCGGATGCTGGCGAACTGGCTGGTGCGGTGCGGTGACGCGGGCGCCGTGGAGCGTTCGGTGGGGCTGGCCCCGGTGGTGGGCAAGGCCGTCGCGTGACCGCGTACGCGCCGCCCGCGCCCACCGGGGGCCGGGCCGCGCGGCGCAGGGCCGCCCAGGAGGCTGCGAAGCGGGAGCGGCGGAGGCGTCGGGGCGGTCCGCTGGTGGTCGCGACCAGGGCGCTCGGGGAGCTGTTCATCACCGCCGGTGTGGTGATGCTGCTGTTCGTCACCTACCAGCTCTGGTACACGAACGTGCTGGCCGAGCGGCAGGCCAGCGGAGCGGCCGGCTCGCTGCGCCAGGACTGGGACCGCGGCGCCGCCTCGGGCGGTACGGCGGCCGCTCCCCCGGTGACCGAGTTCTCCCCCGGCCAGGGCTTCGCGATCATGTACATCCCGAAGCTGGACGTGAAGGTGCCGGTGGCGGAGGGGATCAGCAAGCCGAAGGTGCTGGACCGCGGCATGGTCGGGCACTACGGCGAGGGGGCCCTGAAGACGGCGATGCCGGGGGACGAGCAGGGGAACTTCGCGGTGGCGGGGCACCGGAACACGCACGGCGAGCCGTTCCGGTACATCAACAGGCTCCAGCCGGGCGACCCGATCGTGGTGGAGACCCGGGACGCCTACTACACGTACGAGATGACCTCGATCCTGCCGCAGACGCCGCCCACCAACGTGTCGGTGATCAAACCGGTGCCGGAGGGCTCGGGGTTCACCGGTCCGGGCCGGTACATCACGCTGACGACCTGCACCCCCGAGTTCACCAGCACCTACCGGATGATCGTATGGGGCAGGATGGTCGACGAACGCCCCCGGAGCCAGGGTGCTCCGCCCGCGCTCACCAGCTAGTGGAGGAACGGCCGCCGTGTCACGTGCCCGACGGAACTGGATCGCCGGCGCTCTGAGCCTGCTCGGCGAGCTGCTGATCACGGCCGGTCTGGTGCTGGCGCTGTTCGTCGCGTACTCGCTGTGGTGGACCAACGTGCTGGCCGAACGGGACGCGGCCGCCAAGGGCGACGCCGTACGGCAGCAGTGGCTGTCGGACCCCGCCCCGTCCCCGTCGGCGGCGGCCGGGCCGGGCGCCCTGGACACGGCGGGCGGCATCGGCTTCCTGCACGTGCCGGCGATGCGGAACGGCGAGGTCCTGGTGAAGCGGGGCACCACCCCGGAGGTCCTCAACGACGGCGTGGCGGGCTACTACACCCAGCCGGTGAAGTCGGCCCTCCCCTGGGACGCGGCGGGCAACTTCTCCCTGGCCGCCCACCGGGACGGGCACGGGGCGAAGTTCCACAACATCCACGAGCTGCGGACGGGCGACCCGATCGTCTTCGAGACCCGCGACACCTGGTACGTGTACAAGGTCTTCGCCGAGCTGCGGCAGACCTCCAAGTACAACGTGGACGTGATCACCCCGGTGCCCCGCCAGTCGGGCCGCACGGCACCGGGGCGCTACATCACCCTGACCACCTGCACCCCCGTCTACACCTCGAAGTACCGGTACGTCGTCTGGGGCGAGCTGGTCCGCACGGAGAAGGTCGACGCGGCCCGCACCCGTCCCGCCGAACTGCGCTGAGCGCCCCGCACGCGACGGAGCCCGCACACGACGGAGCCCGGCCTCCCCAGGGGAGACCGGGCTCCGGTCCGTCCGGTGCGGGACCGGCTCAGCGGTTGCCGAAGTCGAACCAGCCGGAGCCGCCGTTGCTCTGGCCGCCGTCCTGCTGACCGCCGTCCTGCTGGCCGCCGCCGCCGAACGTGGCCACGTTCACCGTGGTGTTCGGCGGGACCGGCTGGTTGGCGGCCGGAGACGAGCCGATGATCCTGGCGTTGTCGTCCGTCGGGCCGTTGATGACCTGGCCGAAGACCAGGCCGCGCTGGGCCAGCAGGGCCTTCGCCTCGGCGACGGTGCGTCCGGCCAGCGGGGGCACCGTCACCTGCGCGGCAGCCTTGGCGATCTCCACGTTGACCACGGTGTCCGGGTCGACCTCGGAGCCGGCCGGCTGGCTCTGGCTGACGATCGTCTTCGGCGTGGCCGCGGACTCGACCTCCGTGGTGCTGCCGAGCTTGAGACCGGCCGCCTCCAGCTTCTTCTTCGCGTCCTTCTCGGTCAGACCCTGCAGATCCGGCACGATCGCCTTGGACTTCTCCTTGGCCACCGTGAGGGTGACCACCGAGTTCTTCTCGACCTGGGAGCCGCCCTTGGGGTTCTGCGCGAGGACGGTGCCGGGGGCCTCGTCGGACTCCTCCGTCTGCCGCTGGACCTGGAAGCCCGCGTCCTGGAGCTTCTTCTCCGCGTTGTCGAACGGCATGTCGACCACGTTCAGCACGGAGATCTTCGGGGCGCCGGTCGAGACCTTCACCTTGATGGTGCTGCCCTCGTCGACGCGCGTGCCGGGGTCGGGGTTCTGCGTGCAGACGTGGCCCTTGGGCTGGTCCTCGCAGGCGCCCTCGGTCTCCTTGACCACCTTCAGGCCCACGTTGTCGGCGTTCTTCACCGCCTGGTCGAAGGTCTCGCCGATGAGCTTCGGCGCGCTGGGCCGGTTGTCCGCGGTCCCCTTGAACAGCGACTGCCCGATCAGGATGGCGCCGACCAGCACGAGGACGCCGGCCGCCACCAGGAGGACCGTGGAGGCACGGCTCTTCTTCTGCGGGCGGCGTCGCTGGCCGCCCTGGTCGTAGCCCTGGTCCGGGTAGTAGCCGCCGTCGCCGCCGGGCGGCATGGGGGGCATCATCGAGGTCTGCCCGGGCTCGGCCGTGCGCAGCGCGGTGGTGGGCTGGTCGTAGCCCTGGTGGCCGTAGCCGCCGTGGCCCTGCTCGTGGGGGTAGCCGTAGCCGCCGACGCCCATGGCCGCCGTGGCGGCGACGGGCTGGCCGTCGAGGCAGGCCTCGATGTCGGCGCGCATCTCGTCGGCGCTCTGGTACCGGTAGTCGGGGTCCTTGACCAGCGCCTTCAGGACGATGGCGTCCATCTCGGGCGTGATCTCGGGGTCGAAGTTCGACGGGGGCTGGGGCTCTTCCCGTACGTGCTGGTAGGCGACCGCCACGGGGGAGTCGCCGACGAACGGGGGACGGACGGTGAGCAGCTCGTAGAGCAGGCAGCCGGTGGAGTACAGGTCGGACCGGGCGTCGACCTGCTCGCCCTTGGCCTGCTCCGGGGAGAGGTACTGGGCGGTGCCGATCACGGCCGCGGTCTGCGTCATGGTCATGCCGGAGTCGCCCATGGCGCGGGCGATGCCGAAGTCCATGACCTTGACCTGGCCGGTCCGGGTGAGCATGACGTTGGCGGGCTTGATGTCGCGGTGGACGATGCCGGCGCGGTGGGAGTACTCCAGCGCCTGGAGGATGCCGATCGTCATCTCCAGCGTGCGCTCGGGCAGCAGCTTGCGCCCGGAGTGCAGCAGCTCGCGCAGCGTCGACCCGTCCACGTACTCCATCACGATGTACGGGATGGAGATGTTGTCGACGTAGTCCTCGCCGGTGTCGTACACGGCGACGATGGCCGGGTGGTTGAGCGAGGCGGCCGACTGTGCCTCGCGGCGGAACCGGGCCTGGAAGGACGGATCGCGTGCGAGGTCGGCGCGCAGGGTCTTGACGGCGACGGTACGGCCGAGCCGGGTGTCGTGGGCGAGGTACACCTCGGCCATGCCACCGCGGCCGAGCACGTGGCTCAGCTCGTACCGGCCGCCGAGGCGACGCGGCTCTTCCATGTCTTCCAGCCCTCTCCGTCAGTCCCGACCGCACCCGTGTGTGGTCCGGCGGTGTGCTGTTCGCGCAAAGGCTACCGGCCGATCGTGGGAGATCGGTCAGCGGCCACGGGCCGATACCGGACCGGTACCGTCCGCGATCACCGGTCAGCCCTGGCTCTTGAGTACCGCCTCCATCACGGCCCTGGCGACCGGTGCGGCGAGGCCGCCGCCGCTGATGTCCTCGCGCTCGGCGCCGCTGTCCTCGATCACCACGGCCACGGCCACGGGCGAGCCCTTGTCGGTCTTGGCGTAGGAGATGAACCAGGCGTAGGGGCGCTTGGAGTTCTTCTCGCCGTGCTGGGCGGTGCCGGTCTTCCCGCCGACCGTGACGCCGTTGATCTTCGCCTTGCCGCCCGTGCCGTTCTCGACCACGTTGACCATCATGGCCTGGACCTTCTGGGCGTTCTCGGCGCTCATCGGGCGGCTCATCTCCTCGGGAGTGTGCCGGTCGATGGTGTCGAGGTTGGGAGCCGTGCGCTCCGCGACCATGTACGGCTTCATCAGCTTGCCGTCGTTGGCGACCGCGGCGGCGACCATGGCCATCTGGAGCGGGGTGGCGGCGGTGTTGAACTGGCCGATGGAGCTCTGCGCGTTGCCGTCGCGGCTCATGGTCTTGTCGTAGACGCTGGCGAAGGCGCGGACCGGTGTGTCGATCTTCTCGTTGTTGAAGCCGAACTTCTCCGCGGTCTTGACCATGTTGTCGCGCTTGACCTTGTCGCCGAGGTTGGCGAAGACCGAGTTGCAGGAGATCCGCATGGCCTCGTTGAGGCTGGCCTTCTCGCACCCCTTGGAGTGGTTGACCATCGGGGTCCGCGTGCCGGGCAGCATGTACGGCTCGGGGGTGTCCGTGGCGGCGTCGATGTCGGTGACGACGCCGTGCTCCAGGGCCGCGGCGGCGGTGACCACCTTGAAGGTGGAGCCGGGCGGGTAGGTCTCGCGCAGGGCCCGGTTGACGAGCTTCTTGTCCTCGCTGTCCTTGAGCTCGACCCAGGCCTTCTCGTCGTTCTTGGAGTTGCCCGCGAAGGAGGAGGGGTCGTAGGACGGGGTGGAGACCAGGGCGAGGATGGCGCCCGTCTCGGGGTTGATCGCGGCGACGGCGCCCTTGGTGGTCTTCAGCCTGTCGTAGGCGGCCTTCTGCGCGGCGGCGTTGAGCGTGGTGACCACGTTCCCGCCCTGCTTCTTCTCACCGGTGAACATGCCGATGGTGCGGTCGAAGAAGAGCCGGTCGTCGTTGCCGGTGAGGATGCCGTCCTCGAGGGATTCCAGCTGGGTGGAGCCGAAGGCCTGCGAGGCGTACCCCGTGACGGGCGCCCACATCGGGCCGTCGACGTAGGTGCGCTTGTACTTGTAGTCGCTGCCGTCGGTGGTCGTCGAGCCGGTGATCGGGTTGCCGGCGACGATGATGTTGCCGCGCTCCTGGGCGTACTGGGCGATCTGGACCCGGCGGTTCTCCTTGCGGGTGGACAGCTCCTCGGCCTGGACGTACTGGATCCAGTTGGTGCGGATCATCAGCGCGAGGACGAGCAGCCCGCAGAAGATCGAGATGCGGCGCAGGGGCTTGTTCATGACGGGCGGACCACCTGGGTCATCTCGGAGTCGGGGGACGGTGCGGGGGCCGGTGCGGGGCGGCGTGCGGTGTCGCTGATCCGGATGAGGATGCCGATGAGGGCCCAGTTCGCGAGGACGGAGGAACCGCCGGAGGCGAGGAAGGGCATGGTCATGCCGGTGAGGGGGATGAGGCCCATGACGCCACCGGCCACGACGAAGATCTGCAGCGCGAAGGCGCCGGACAGGCCGATGGCGAAGAGCTTGCCGAACGGGTCGCGGGCGGCCAGGGCCGTGCGTACGCCGCGCTCGATGATCAGGCCGTAGAGCAGGAGGAAGGCCATGACCCCGGCGAGGCCGAGCTCCTCGCCGACCGTGGAGAAGATGAAGTCCGAGTTGGCGGCGAAGCCGATGAGGTCGGAGTTGCCCTGGCCCCATCCGGCGCCGAGGACGCCGCCCGAGCCGAAGCTCATGATCGACTGGGCGATCTGCTCGCAGGCGCCGGCGTTGGCGCCGTTCGCCTGCCAGCATCCGAACGGGTCCAGCCAGGCGTCGACGCGGGCGCCGACGTGGCTGGAGAATCCGGCGACCACGACGGCGCCGCCCACCGACATCAGCAGGCCGATCACGATCCAGCTGGTCCGCTCGGTCGCCACGTACAGCATGATCACGAACATGCCGAAGAACAGCAGCGAGGTGCCGAGGTCGTTCTCGAAGATCAGGATGAGCAGGCTCATCGCCCAGATCACGAGGATCGGGCCCAGGTCGCGGCCGCGCGGCAGGTAGAGGCCCATGAAGCGGCGGGAGGCCAGGGCCAGGGCGTCGCGCTTGACCATGAGGTAACCGGCGAAGAACACCGCGAGGACGATCTTCGCGAACTCGCCGGGCTGGATGGAGAAGCCGGCGACCCGGATCCAGATCCTGGCACCGAAGACGTTCGCGCCGAGGCCCGGTACGAGCGGCAGCAGCAGGAGCACCAGGGCCGCCGCCATCGAGATGTAGGTGAACCGCTGGAGGGTGCGGTGGTCCTTGAGGACCAGCAGCACGCCGGAGAACAGGGCGATGCCCAGCGCCGTGTACAGCATCTGGTTGGGCGCCGACTCCGAGAACGCGCCGAAGGCGCGCTTGGCGAGGTTCTGCAGCCGCTGGGACTGGTCCAGCCGCCAGATGAGCACCAGGCCGAGCCCGTTGAGCAGGATGCCGAGCGGCAGCAGCAGCGGGTCGGCGTACTTTGCGAAGCGCCGTACGACGACGTGGGCGATGCCGGCCACCACGGCGAGGGCGAGACCGTAGACGAGCATGCCGGGGGGCAGTTTGCCGTCGATCGCGAGGCCCACGTTGGCGTAGGCGAAGATCGGGATGACCACGGCGAAGCCGAGCAGCATCAGCTCGGTGTTGCGCCGGCTCGGGAGCTCGATGGCTCCGATCGTGGTCGTGTTGGTGACAACGCTCATGGTGTGGCAGGCCCCCTGTGCCCGCGTGAAGACTCCGGTACCGCTGTTACTGCTTTGTGCACACGCTGACGCGTTTCTCTTCCTCGGGAGTGAGGACGCTCTCGGGCGGCGGCGGCTGCTTGTTCGCCTCCGCGTTCCGGCGGAGCTCGTCCTTCTGGCAGGCGGACACCTGGATGGCCAGCTCGTCGACCTTCTGGCGGGCGCCGTCGAGGGTGCCCTCGCTGATGGTGGCCTCGACCAGCTTCTTCTTGAAGGGCGGCAGGTACTTCAGTTCGATGTCCGGGTGATCGCTCTCCACCGTGGACAGCTTGATCGGGCCGAGGTCCTGGCTGATCCCGCGGAACAGCGCGACGTGCTGGTCCTTGACGCCGACGAAGTACTGGGTCTGGGTCCAGCGCCAGCCCGCGTAGAGGCCGCCGCCGACGACACCGAGGGCGAGCAGCAGGATCAGGGAGCGCCCGGCCCAGCGGGCGCCTTTGCCGCGCCGCCGCCTCGGGCGGTCGTACGAGTCCTCGTAGGCGCCGTCGTCGGCGTACCCGTCGGCTTCGCCGAAGGTGCCGTAGCCGCCGGAGCCGTAGCCGCCGGCGGTGGCGCCGTACCCGGGGGCCTCGCCGCTGCCGGGCGGGCCGAAGGAACCGGGGGCGGGCGGCTGGGCGTGCCGGCCGAGGCCCGAGGCACGGCCGGCGGGGGTCTGCATCGCCCCGCCGTCGAAGAGCTGGTGCTGGTTCTCGGCGACCGCGCCCACGACGACCGGGGTGTCGTTGAGCTGGGCTGCGAGGGTGTCGCCGCTGTCGGTGTCGAGGACGTCGGCGACGATGCAGGTGATGTTGTCGGGTCCGCCGCCGCGCAGGGCGAGCTGGATGAGGGCCTGCACGGTCTCGTGCGGCCCGTGGTAGTCGGCGAGGGTCTCCTCCAGGGTCTGGTGGGAGACCACGCCGGAGAGGCCGTCGGAGCAGATCAGGTAGCGGTCGCCGGCCCGGACCTCGCGGATCGACAGGTCGGGCTCGACCGTGTCGCTGCTGCCGAGGGCGCGCATCAGAAGGGAGCGCTGCGGGTGGGTGGTGGCCTCTTCCTCGGTGATCCGGCCCTCGTCGACGAGGCGCTGCACCCAGGTGTGGTCCTGGGTGATCTGGGTGAGGACGCCGTCGCGCAGGAGGTAGGCGCGGGAGTCGCCGACGTGCACCAGGCCGAGCCGCTGGCCCGTCCACAGCAGGGCGGTCAGCGTGGTGCCCATGCCTTCGAGCTGCGGGTCCTCCTCGACCATCACGCGCAGCACGTCGTTGGCGCGCTGCACGGCGATGCCGAGCGAGGTGAGGATGTCGGAGCCGGGGACGTCGTCGTCGAGCTGGACGAGGTTGGAGATGACCTCGGAGGAGGCGACCTCGCCGGCGGCCTGGCCGCCCATGCCGTCGGCGATGGCGAGCAGGCGGGGCCCGGCGTAGCCGGAGTCCTCGTTGCCCTCCCGGATCATGCCCTTGTGCGATCCGGCGGCGAAACGCAGGGACAGGCTCATGCGCACCTGCCCAGTCGACGCAGCCTCCGGGTACAGCCGGTCTCGTCGAGCCACACTGCCCACCCTCCGGTCGGGAGCGCGCTCGGGGCCCGGTCGGCGCCCGCTGCGGCTCGCTCGCTCCGCTCGCTCATTCTCGTACTACTTCCGCAGCTCGATGACGGTCTTGCCGATGCGGATCGGGGCGCCCGCCGGAATGGGCGTCGGGGTGGTCAGCCGGGTCCGGTCGAGGTACGTGCCGTTGGTGGACCCGAGATCCTCGACGATCCACTGGCCGTCACGGTCCGGGTAGATCCTGGCATGGCGGCTGGAGGCGTAGTCGTCGTCCAGCACGATCGTCGAGTCGTGGGCCCGGCCGAGGGTGATGGTCTGGCCCTGGAGCGCGACCGTGGTGCCCGTCAGGGTGCCCTCGGAGACCACCAGCTTGGTGGGTGCGCCGCGGCGCTGGCGCTGCTGCGGCGGGGCCGCGGCCGGCCGGCCGCCGCCCTGCCCGGGCTGCGTCCGGGTGTCGCCGCCGCCCCGGCGGGAGCCGCGCTGGGTCACCCGGGTCCCGAAGAGGTCGCTGCGGATGACCTGTACGGCCACGATGACGAACAGCCACAGAACGGCCAGGAAACCCAGCCGCATGACCGTAAGGGTCAGCTCTGACATTGCCCCCGCTTCACCCTTCGGCTTGCCGGTAAATGATGGTGGTGCTGCCCACGACGATCCGCGAGCCGTCGCGGAGCGTAGCGCGGGTGGTGTGCTGCCCGTCCACCACGATGCCGTTGGTGGACCCGAGATCCTGGATCGTCGAGGGCGTTCCGGTCCGGATCTCACAGTGCCGGCGCGAGACGCCGGGGTCGTCGATCCGCACGTCGGCTTCCGTGCTGCGGCCGAGTACGAGCGTGGGGCGGGAGATCTGGTGGCGGGTGCCGTTGATCTCGATCCAGCGCCGGGTGCCGGCGCCGCCGGCGGGCGCGGGGCCCGGTCCGGCGGGGGCGCCGCGGCGCTGCGGACCGCCGGGCGGCGGCGCGCTGGGCATGGGCGGTGCGCCGACCGGAGGGTAGCCGTAGCCGCCCTGCTGGGGCTGCTGCTGCTGGGGCTGCTGCTGCGAGGTGGAGGAGGCGAGGGTCCGGCTGCGCACCCGGTAGAGACCGGTGTCGAGGTCCTCGGCCTTCTCCAGGTGCACCTTGATGGGACCCATGAAGGTGTAGCGCTGCTGCTTGGCGTAGTCGCGGACGAGCCCGGCGAGCTCGTCGCCGAGCTGGCCCGAGTACGGGCTGAGCCGCTCGTAGTCACCGGCGGAGAGCTCGACGATGAAGTCGTTGGGTACGACGGTCCGCTCGCGGTTCCAGATGGTGGCGTTGTTGTCGCACTCGCGCTGCAGCGCGCCGGCGATCTCGACGGGCTGGACCTCGGACTTGAAGACCTTGGCGAAGGTGCCGTTCACCAGACCTTCGAGTCGCTGCTCGAACCGCTTCAGAACTCCCATGGGGCACCTCCTCCGTCGTTGTCGCCCTGTACTGCTTACTGATCGTATCCACGCGTGGGGGATTCGGCTGGTTCCCCTCCTGCCCCCCGGGGAGGAGTGTTGGTCCTCACAAGGGATCGTAGGGGTGGCCCAGGGACAGTGTCCCGCACCTTCGGGGCAGTGCGGGAGGGGCTGTCGCGTGAGGCGCGCGTGAGGGGGCCCGGAGGTGCCGCCGGGGCGGCCGGGAAAGCGATTTCAAACCACCCTCCCTGACGTGCTAATGTTCCGGTGTCGCCAGGGGAACGGCCCGAAAGGGAAGAACCACTGGGGCGCCGCTCGGGCGAGTGGCGGAACGGCAGACGCGCTGGCTTCAGGTGCCAGTGTCCTTCGGGACGTGGGGGTTCAAATCCCCCCTCGCCCACAGAGAGAGCCCCCGCTCCGGAGAAATCCGGAGCGGGGGCTTCTTCGTGTTCGCGGGTCCGGTGGCCGTCGGGAGTGGGGACTTTCGTCGGCGCGGGCGCGACGAAAGGGGGCGGACGGGGATGACGGCGGGTGCCTAGGGTCTGCACGTGGACATGAGGACGAGGGCGGGGGCCGCCTGGACGTGGCTGAAGGGCCCGGAGCCGTGGAGCCGGAAGGCGCTCGCCGGGGACGCCGTCGCGGCGGCCGTGCTGGTGCTGATCGGGCTGGGCATCGAGGAGCTCGACAACGGGACCTGGGCGCGCAAGCTGGGCTCGGCGGTGGCCGTCGTGGTGCTGGTGGCCCTGCGGCGCAGGATGCCGGCGACGGCGCTGATGGCCGGCGCGGCGGTGTGCGGGGTACTGCCCGGGACGGGCCTGGTGACCGCGCTCCTGGGCTGGTCGGCCGGGCGGCGGATCGTGGGCGCGGGCCGTGCGGTGGTCGTGTTCGCGCTGTCCTTCCTGCTGTACCTCGGCGCGTCGCTGGTCGTGGAGTTGCCGCAGGGGCGGCCGCTGCTGATGACGGCGTTCTCCACGCTGATGTACCTGGCGACCGTGGTCACCCCGGGCCTGGCCAGCCGCTACTGGTCCCAGCGGCGGACCCTGCTGCACGCCCTGCAGGACCGCAACGCGCAACTGCTGCGCGAGCGGGCCATGGTGGCCGGCCAGGCGCGGCTGCGCGAGCGGCAGCGGATAGCCCAGGACATGCACGACAGCCTGGGGCACCAGCTGGCGCTGATATCGGTGCACACCGGTGCCCTGGAGGTCGACCGTGAGCTGACGGACCGTCAGCGAGAGGCGGTGGGGGTGCTCCGGCAGGCTTCGGTGTCGGCGATGCACGAACTGCGCGAGGTCGTGGGGATCCTGCGGGACGGGGTGTCAGCCCCGGCCGAGGAGGAGCAGGCGGCCCGGGGCGTGGCCGGGATCGCCGGCGTGGTGGAGGCGGCCCGGGCGGCCGGTACCGCGGTGGGTCTGCGGACCGTGGGCGAGGCCCGGCCGCTGGCGCCGGCCTGCGACCACGCGGCGTACCGGATCGTGCAGGAGGCGCTGACCAACGCCTACAAGCACGCGCCGGGCGCGGCGATCTCGGTGGAACTCCGGTACGAGGACGACTCGCTGGTGGTGGAGATCGCCAACGGCCCGGCGGGGGCGGGCCGGGACGCCGGCGAGGTGGTGTCCGGCGGCCAGGGCCTGACCGGGCTGCGGGAGCGGGCCCGGCTGGTCGGCGGGATGGTGCACGCCGGGGCGGTGGAGGGCGGCGGCTTCCGGGTGGCCGGGGTGCTGCCGTACGGGGCGGAGCCGGCCGGGGCCCAGCCGGCGGCCGGGGCGGGGTACGGGGAGTACGGGGCGTACGGGGAGTACGCGGGCCACGGGGAGTACGGGGCGTACGGGGACGGCGGTGCCGGTGGTGCCGGTGGTGCCGGTGGTGCCGGCGGGTGGGGGCCCACGGGTTCCCCGGGCGTCGTCGGGGCGGGGGAGCGGCCTCCGGTGTACTGGACCGGGGTGGACCACGTCCCGGCGCCCGGCACCGGCGGGCGGGCCGGCGGGTTCGCGGTGGGCTGCGGCATCGCGTTCGCGGCGGTGGTGGTGTTCCTGCTGGTGGTCGGTGCGGGCATGGCCCTGCTGATCACCTCGATGACCAGGAGCATGATCGGGCCCTCGGACTACGAGGCGGTCCGGGTCGGGATGGCGGAGCAGGAGGTCCGGGACCGGCTGCCGCGGGGCGACGGCCTGTTCGCGGAGGGGCTGGACCAGGGCGGTCCGCCGCGGCCCGCCGGGGCGAGCTGCCTGGTGCTCATGTCCACCGCGTCGGGTGACAGCCTCGACGACGAGCCGGTGTTCCGCTTCTGCTTCAGGGACGGCAAGCTCGTCGAGAAGCAGGCGTACGAGATCAGGCGGTAGGCGTGGGAGCAGCGGTGACGGGCGGGCGCGTGGTGCGGGTGGTGATCGCCGACGACGAGCCGTTGATCCGTGCGGGGATCAGGATGATCCTCACCTCGGATCCGGACATCGAGGTGGTCGCGGAGGCGGCGAACGGGCGCGAGGCGGTGGATCTGGCGCGGCTGCACGTCCCGGACGTGGTGCTGCTGGACATCCAGATGCCGGTGCTGGACGGGCTGACGGCGCTCGGGGAGCTGCGCCGGGCGGTGCCCTCGGCGCGGTCGCTGATCCTGACCACCTTCGGGGAGAAGGAGAACGTGCTGCGGGCGCTCGGCCAGGGCGGTGCCGGGTTCCTGCTGAAGGACTCGGCGCCGGCGGAGCTGATCGGCGCGGTGCGGGCGGCCGCGGCGGGGGACGCGTACCTGTCGCCGGCGGCGACCCGGCACGTGGTGGACCAGCTGGCCTCCGGGCGGGCGGTGGCGCGCGCCGAGGAGGCGCGGCGGCGGGTGGCGGAGCTGAGCGAGCGGGAGCGGGGGGTGCTGGCGCTGCTGGGCGAGGGGCTGTCCAACGCGGACGCGGGGCGGCGGCTGCACATGAGCGAGGCGACGGTGAAGACGTACGTGAGCCGGATCCTGGCGAAGCTGGAGTGCGACAACCGGGTGCAGGCGGCGCTGCTGGCCCGGGACGCGGGCATGTAGCGGACCGGCGGGCGGCGGGCGGCGGGCTGCGGGCGGCGGGCTGCGGGCGGCGGGCGGCGGGCGGCGGGCCAGGCGCGGGGCGTGGGCCGAGCCGGTGGGGCGCAGGCCCTTTTCGCGCGGCTGTGCGGGTCGGTACGGTCATCGGCGTACGACGGATGATCGAATCGGGGGCGCGCGGATGGGCGTGGCAGGGGCGGTACCGGCGCAGCGGGCGGCGATGACGGAACGGATTCCGGCGGTGGCGGGCTTCGCGCCGCTCGGCGAGGCGGCCGGGGCCTCGCCGAAGAAGGTGGGCAAGGCGCTGCGGCAGCGCGTCCCGCGGGCGGCGCACGCCGCCTTCGAGGTCTCCGCGGACCGGCCCGACGCGCTGCGGGCGGTGGAGGAGTCCAACCAGGGCCGGGTGGCGGCGCTCACCCCGATACGGGTGGGGCGGATGGCCGCCAGTCCGTTCGCGTTCCTGCGCGGGGCGGCCGGACTGATGGCGCACGACCTGGCGGGCACTCCGGTGACCGGGGTGGGCGCCCAGATCTGCGGGGACGCGCACGCCGCCAACTTCGGCCTCTACGGGGACGCCCGGGGCGGCCTGGTGATCGACCTCAACGACTTCGACGAGACCGTGTTCGGGCCGTGGGAGTGGGACGTCAAGCGGCTGGCGACCTCGCTGGTGCTGGCCGGGCGGGTGGCGGGGGCCGACGAGGACACCTGCCGTGCGGCGGCGCGGGACGCGGTGGGCGCGTACCGGCGGACCATGCGGCTGCTGGCGAACCTGCCCGCGCTGGACGCGTGGAACGCGATCGCCGACGAGGAGCTGGTCTCGCACACCGACGCCCGCGACCTGCTCGGCACGCTGGAGCGGGTGTCGCAGAAGGCCCGGAACAACACGAGCGCGCGGTTCGCGGCCCGGTCCACCGAGGCGGTGACGGACGCGGACGGCGGCCGTCCGGGCGGCGGGGTGACCGGCCGGCGCTTCGTCGACGCGCTGCCGGTGCTGCGGCGGGTCGGCGACGCGGAGGCGGCCGCGGTCGCGTCCTCGCTGGGCGAGTACCTCGGCACCCTGCCGGGCGACCGGCTCCCGCTGCTGGCCCGGTACGCCATCCACGACGTGGCCTTCCGCGTGGTCGGGACCGGCAGCGTCGGGACCCGCTCGTACGTGGTGCTGCTGCTGGACCACCGGGGCGAGCCGCTGGTGCTCCAGGTCAAGGAGGCGCGGCCGTCGGTACTGCTGCCGCACCTGCCGGAGGGGTTCTCGCGCGAGGCGGCCGGGCACGAGGGGCAGCGGGTGGTGGACGGGCAGAAGCGGATGCAGGTGGTCTCGGACATGCTGCTGGGCTGGACCACCGTGCAGGGGCGGCCGTTCCAGGTGCGGCAGTTCCGCAACCGCAAGGGCAGCGTGGACCCGGCCGCGCTGGCGCCGGACCAGATCGACGACTACGGGCGGATGACCGGCGCGCTGCTGGCCCGGGCGCA
The DNA here is from genome assembly GCF_042900645.1 of Streptomyces sp. NPDC012888. Taxonomy (NCBI): domain Bacteria; kingdom Bacillati; phylum Actinomycetota; class Actinomycetes; order Kitasatosporales; family Streptomycetaceae; genus Streptomyces; species Streptomyces sp. NPDC012888. The sequence goes on from NZ_JBIBBM010000020.1 coordinate 25,799, forward strand.
CGCGCACAGCGCGGACCCGCGGCTGCTGGCGGCGTACTGCGGCAAGAACGAGGAGCTGGACGAGGCCGTGGCCGCGTTCTCGGTGGCCTACGCGGACCGGACCGAGGCCGACCACGCGGACCTGGTGGCGGCGGTCCGCTCCGGCCGCGTGGCCGCCGAGCTGGGCGTCTAGCCGGGCGGGCGGCGGGTGGAGCCGGGCGGGCGGCGCGTGGAGCGGGCGGGCCGGGGGTTGTGCGCGGGTCGTAGGGTGGTCGGGTGACTGAGCAGACTGCCGGGGAGCCCACGGCCCCCACCGACCCGTCCGCAGGGGCGCAGGCCGACGAGGGCACCGCGCGGCTGGAGCGGGCCGTGCGCGCGGCCGAGCAGGCGCTGATCGAGTTCGAGATCGCGGTGGAGACGTTCCGGGTCGAGGTGGAGAACTTCTCCCGGCTGCACCACCAGAAGCTCGGCCCCATGTACACCCGGCTCGACGAGCTGGACGCGCTGATCGCCGAGGCCCGGGCGGCCGGTACCGGCGACCCGGAGGACCTCCGCAAGGCGCGCGAGGCGCGGTCGCTGGTCATGCCGATGCCGGGGGTGGAGGAGCTGTTCCACGACTGGCTGGGCCCCGACGGCCCCGAGGACGACGCCACGGCGATGCTCAACGACCGTTCGGTCCGGCCGCCGGAGCGGGTGCGGCCCACCGAGGAGGCGCGCCGGCTCTACCGCGACCTGGTCCGGCAGGCGCACCCCGACCTGGCGCAGGACGAGGCCGAGCGGGCCCGCCGCGACGGTTTCCTGGCCAAGGTGAACGCGGCCTACGCGCGGGGCGACGAGGGGCTGCTGGCCGAGCTGGCCGCGCAGTGGGCGGACGGTCCGGAACCGGACGCCGTCGGGCCGACGCCCAGCGAGGAGCTGTACGCCCGGCTGGAGTGGCTGGCCCGGCGCAAGGAGCTGCTGTCCGTGGTGGCCCGCGAGCTGGAGGACAGCGCGATCGGGTCGATGCTGCGGATGGCCCCGGACGACCCCGACCGGCTGCTGGAGGAGATCGCCGAGCAGCTGCTGGCACAGGTCGCCGAGCGCGAGTCGGAACTCGACGGTCTGACTGCCGCCGGATGAGCCGCGGCCGGTACCGTGACAATGCGGTCGTGCCGGCCGCACCCGTGACGAGAGAAGGCGACACCCCATGAACTTCGGCCCGGTTCCCACCGTCGGCATCGACGCGCTGGCCGAGGACAGCTTCATCCTCGACGTCCGCGAGCCCGAGGAGTGGGAGGCCGGCCACGCCCGGGGCGCCCTGCACATCCCGATGAGCGAGTTCGTCGCCCGGTTCGGGGAGCTGACCGAGGCCATCGCCGGGGACGACCGGCGGGTCTTCGTGATGTGCCGGGTCGGCGGGCGTTCCGCGCAGGTCACCCAGTACCTGGTGCAGCAGGGCATCGACGCGGTGAACGTGGACGGCGGCATGATGCGCTGGGAGGCCGCCGGCCGTGCCGTGGTGACCGACGCGGGCGCCGCCGGCACGGTCGTCTGACCTGAGGCGGTACGGTGCCGCCCCAGCGGCGGTACGGTGCCGGCCCTGCGGCGGCCCTGCGGCGGTCCAGCGGCGGCCCTGTGGCGCGTCGGCGGGTTCCGGCGCCGGGTCCTGCGGGGTTCAGCCGAGGGGGTGCGCGGCCAGGAGGTCGCCCAGGGCCTCCTCGTGGGCGGCGGCCGGGCCCAGGGAGAGCTCCAGCTGCTTGGCCCAGGCGTGGTAGCGGTGCAGCGGGTAGTCGGTGTCGGCGCCGAAGCCGCCGTGCAGGTGCTGGGCGGTCTGGACGACCCGGCGCACTCCTTCCGAGGCCCAGATCTTGGCCACCGCCACGTCCCCGGAGGCGGGCAGCGGCCCGCCCGCCCCGTCCGTCGCCGCGTCCAGCCGCCAGGCGGCCTGCCAGAGGGTGACCTCCATGGCCCGCAGGTCGATGTAGCGGTCGGCGGCCTGCACCGCCACCGCCTGGAACGTGGCCACCGGATGCCCGAACTGCTCGCGCTTGGAGGTGTACCGGCCGGTCATGCCGAGGACCGCCTCGCCGAGGCCGAGGGCCAGCGCGCAGGTCCCGGTGGCGAGCAGCTGCCGCAGCCGCTCCCAGGCTCCGGGCGCGTCGATCAGCTGGGCGGCGGGAACCCGCACCCCGGTGAGGGTGAGCTCGGCGAGCCGCTCGCCGCTGGTGGAGTACTGGTCGGCGAGGGCCAGCCCGCCCGTCCCGCGGGGCAGCAGGGCGAGCACCGCGTCACCCTCGCCGGTGTGGGCGGGTACGGCGATCCAGTCGGCCGACTGCGCCCACGGCACGGCGGTCTGCACGCCGTCCAGCACCCAGCCGGAGCCGTTCCGGGAGGCGGTGACGCCCAGCTCCGCCGGGTCGTGGCCGGTGCGGCCGTGTGCGGCGGCGGTCAGGACGAGGTCACCACGGCCGGCGGCGGGCAGCAGCTCGGCGGCGAGCTCCGGGCTGCCGTGGGCCTGCACGGCCATGGCGGTGGCGCAGTGCTCCAGCAGCGGCACCCTGGCCAGTACCTTCGCCGATTCGCGCAGCACGAGGCAGAGCGCGATCGCGTCCAGGCCGGCCCCGCCGTGCCGCTCGGCCAGGACCAGGCCCAGCAGGTCGGACCCGGCCAGCCGCCGCCACAGCGGGCGGTCGAACTCCTCGGCCACCGCGCCGGGGGTGAGCGCGGGGCTGGGGACGCCGTCGGGCGCTACGTCCGCGAAGACCGCCTTCGCCGCCTCCACGGCCGCCTGCTGTTCCTCGGTGAAGGTGAAGTCCACTGCCTGTCCTTCCTGTCCTTCGGACCCGCCGTAGTCTGACGGCTCGTCAAGATAGAACAGGTTCCTGTAATTGGACAGGGGCGGCACCGAGGACACCGCCGGCACCACCGGGCCCCGGGCGGGGGCAGGGGCGGCGCTGCGGTCAGCGGTGAGCGGTCAGCGATCAGCGGTCGAAGTCGATCTCCACTTCCTCGCTGACCGCGTGGGACTGGCACGCCAGGACGAAGCCGGCCTCGGTCTCCTCCTCCTCCAGGGCGAAGTTGCGGTCCATCCGGACCTCCCCCCGCACCAGGAACGCCCGGCAGGTGCCGCACACCCCGCCCTTGCAGGCGTACGGGGCGTCGGCGCGGTTCCGCAGCACGGCGTCCAGCAGGGACTCCCCGTCCTGCACCGGCCAGCTGCCGGAGCGGCCGTCGAGGCGGGCGGTGACCCGGCTGTGCGAGGCGGAGACGGACCCGGTGGCGGGCGCGGCCGTGGCGGGGGTGCCGTCCACGTGGAAGATCTCCTCGTGGATCCGCCCGCGGTCCACACCCAGCTCCCGCAGCGCCCGCTCGGCGCCCTGCACCAGACCGAACGGTCCGCACAGGAACCAGCCGGCGACCGCGTCCACCGGAAGCAGGGCCGGCAGCAGGGCGGTGAGCCGCTCCCGGTCCAGCCGGCCGGACGGCAGCCCGGCCTCCTGCTCCTCCCGGGACAGCACGGTGACCAGCTGGAACCGCTCCGGGTAGCGGTCCTTCAGGTCGGCGACCTCGTCCAGGAACATCGTCGAGGCGGCGGTGCGGTCGCTGCGTATCAGGCAGAACCGGGTGTCCGGGCGGGCCCCGAGCACGCTGGCGACGATCGACAGCAGCGGGGTGACGCCACTGCCGCCGACGACCGCCGCGTAGTGCGCCCCGGCCGGGGCGGCCGCCGGGTCCAGGACGAACCGGCCGGCCGGCACCATGACGTCCAGCTCGTCGCCGGCGGCGATCTCCTTGTGCGCGTAGGTGGAGAACTCGCCGCCCTCGACCAGCCGAACTCCCACCCGGAGCCGGGCCGGCCCGGGGCCGTCCGGGGCGGGGGCGGGGGTGCAGATCGAATAGGTGCGGCGGACCTCCGTGCCCTCCGGGCCGCTGCGCCGCAGGGTGAGGTGCTGGCCGGGGGCGTGCCGGTACACCTCGCGGAGCTCGGCGGGGACGCTCAAGGTCAGCGCGACCGAGTCATCGGTGAGCCGGTCGACCGCCGCCACCGTCAGCCGGTGGAACGCGCCGTGGCGGGCTGCGGCCATCTACAGCTCCTTGAAGTGGTCGAAGGGCTCGCGGCAGGAGACGCAGCGCCGCAGTGCCTTGCAGGCGGTGGAGGAGAACCGGCTGAGCAGCTCGGTGTCGGTGGACCCGCAGTGCGGGCAGCGCACCGAGAGGGTCACCGGCACCGGGCCGTCGGCGGCGTGCGGCCGGGGCGGGGCGATCCCGAACTCGGCGAGCTTGCGGCGGCCTTCGGCGCTGATGTCATCGGTGGACCAGGCGGGGGCCAGCACCGTGCGCACCGACACCTCGGCTATGCCGTGGTTGTGCAGGACCCGCTCGATGTCGGCGGACATGGCCTCGATGGCCGGGCAGCCGGTGTAGGTGGGGGTCAGGGCCACCTCGACCGCACCGTCGGGCCCCATCGTCACCCCGCGCACGACGCCCAGCTCGGCCAGGGTCAGCACGGGCAGCTCCGGGTCGGGCACGGAGCCGGCCAGCGCGGCGAGTTCCTCTTCGAGGCGGGTGGTGGTCACCATGACGCCCCCGGGTGACTGCGGTGCAGGTGCTGCATCTCGGCGAGCATCCGCCCGAACGGCTCGGTGTGCAGGCCCTGCCGGCCGGCCCCGGCGGCCCAGGCCCCGGTGCGCGGACCCTCGGGCAGGGTGAGGGTGGCCCGCCGCACGGTCTCGCCGACCGCCGCCAGCCAGGCCGACTCCAGCACCGCCCGGTCGACGTCCAGCCCGTCCACCGGCTGGAACATCTCGCCGGTGAACTTCCACAGGGAGTCCAGCGCCCGCTGCATGCGGCTGCGGCTCTCCTCCGTGCCGTCGCCCAGCCGGAGGGTCCACTGGACGGCGTGGTCCCGGTGGTACTCCGTCTCCTTGACCGCCTTCGCGGCGAGCGGGGCGAAGGGGCCCTCACCGGCGGCGAGTTCCGTGTACAGCAGGTGCTGGTGGACGGAGAAGTACAGCTGGCGGGCGATGGTGTGGGCGAAGTCGCCGTTGGGCTGCTCGACGAGCTGGAGGTTGCGGAACTCCCGCTCCTCGCGCAGGAACGCCAGCTCGTCCTCGTCGCCCGCCATGGAGAGCAGGATCCGGGCCTGGCCCAGCAGGTCGAGGGCGATGTTGGCGAGCGCGACCTCCTCCTCGAGGACCGGGGCGTGGCCGGCCCATTCGCCGAGGCGGTGGGAGAGGATCAGCGCGTCGTCGCCGAGGGCGAGCGCGGCCGCCGTGGGAAGGGTGGTGGTCACAGGTGCCGCACCCCTTCGGGGATCTCGTAGAACGTGGGGTGCCGGTAGGGCTTGTCGGCGGAGGGGGCGAAGAACGGGTCCCGCTCGTCCGGCGAGGACGCGGTGATCTCGGTGGAGGGCACCACCCAGATGGAGACGCCCTCGTTCCGCCGGGTGTACAGGTCGCGGGCGTTGCGCAGGGCCATCTCCGCGTCGGGGGCGTGGAGGCTTCCGGCGTGGGTGTGCGAGAGGCCGCGCCGCGACCGCACGAACACCTCCCACAGCGGCCAGTTCTGCGTCATGCCCGTCCCTCCTCGTGCGTGCCCGGCGCGGGTTGCGTACCGGTCCGGTTGCTCGTGTGCTTCTCCGCGTAGGCCGCGGCGGCCTCGCGGACCCAGGCGCCTTCCTCGTGGGCCCGGCGGCGCTGGCCGATCCGCTGCTCGTTGCAGGGGCCGTTGCCCTTGAGGACGTCCCAGAACTCGGCCCAGTCGATGGCGCCGAAGTCGTAGTGCCCGCGCTCCTCGTTCCACTTCAGGTCCGGGTCGGGCAGGGTCAGGCCGAGGGCCTCGGCCTGCGGGACGGCTATGTCCACGAACCGCTGGCGCAGTTCGTCGTTGGAGTGGCGCTTGATCCGCCAGGCCATGGACTGCGCCGAGTGCGCCGACTCGTCGTCCGGCGGGCCGAACATCATCAGCGAGGGCCACCACCAGCGGTTCACCGCGTCCTGCGCCATGGCGTGCTGGGACTCGGTGCCCTGGGAGAGGGCGAGCAGCAGCTCGTACCCCTGGCGCTGGTGGAAGGACTCCTCCTTGCAGATCCTGACCATCGCGCGGGCGTAGGGGCCGTAGGAGCAGCGGCACAGCGGCACCTGGTTGGTGATCGCCGCGCCGTCCACCAGCCAGCCGATGGCGCCCACGTCGGCCCAGGTGAGGGTCGGGTAGTTGAAGATCGAGGAGTACTTCTGGCGGCCGCTGTGGAGCTTGTCGAGCAGCTCGTCGCGGCTGGTGCCCAGGGTCTCCGCGGCGCTGTAGAGGTACAGGCCGTGGCCCGCCTCGTCCTGCACCTTGGCCATCAGGATCGCCTTGCGGCGCAGCGAGGGCGCGCGTGTGATCCAGTTGGCCTCCGGCTGCATGCCGATGATCTCGGAGTGCGCGTGCTGGGCCATCTGGCGGACGAGCGAGGCGCGGTACTCCTCCGGCATCCAGTCCCGGGGCTCGACGCGCTCGTCGGCCGCCACCGCGGCCTCGAAGGCTGCCGCGAGGTCCCTGTCCTGCCCCGTTTCCGGGGTCACTGCCACCATTCCGGCCCCCTGCCAGCGTGTGGTCAAGATCCGTATCCGCCCGACCGACCGATCGTTCGGTTCATCCTCTTCAATGGTGAGACGGCGGCCCGTAGGGTGTCAACCTCTTGTGGATGACCGCTGTGGACGACGGCGGTGGACGACGGGTGTGGACGGGGGCGGGATGGACACCGGTACGGACGGCAATACCGGCGCCGGCATCCTCGGGCTGCCCACCCCCTACCGGGTGGCCGCGGCCGTCGCCCTCGTCGCCGTCACGCTCGGCGCCGCGGTCCACCTGGGCCTGGTGTTCCTGCACGTCGCCCCGGAGAACACGCTGAGCAAGCGGCATGCCGCCACCGTGGACCGGTGGGTCTATCCCGAGTTCGAACAGAACTGGAAGCTGTTCGCGCCCAACCCGCTCCAGCAGAACATCGCGGTCGAGGTACGGGCCCAGGTCCGCACGGCCGACGGGCAACGCCTCACCACCGGCTGGCGCGACCTGTCGGCCGAGGACGCCCGGGCGATCCGGGGGAACCCCTTCCCCAGCCACGTGCAGCAGAACGAGCTCCGCCGGGCCTGGGACTTCTTCACCGGCTCCCACGACGACGAGAACCGCCCCAACGGCGAACGGGGCGCCCTCTCCGAGGCCTACCTCCAGCGGATCGCCCTGCGCCGGCTCCAGCCCGACTTCCCCGGCGGCGAGGTCCTGCGCATCCAGCTGCGCTCGGCCACCACCGCCGTTCCGGCGCCGGCCTGGAGCGGCGAGGAGACCGACCGCCAGACCTACTACCGGGAGCTTCCGTGGTGGACCGTCTGATCCCGGCGGTCCGCCAGGGCCTGGCCCGGGTCACCGGCGCGGCCCTCGGCCCTTACCAGAGCGCCGCCGTCAGGATCGGCTTCGCCGCCACCTGGCTGGTCTTCCTGCTGCGCGAGTTCCCCCACCGGCGCGAGCTCTACGGTCCGGACAGCCCCTGGGGGTTCGACCTCGCCGAGCGGCTGATCGCGACGAACCGCGCCTTCACCGTGCTGCTGTGGTCCGACTCGGCGGTCTGGTTCGAAGCCGTCTACGCGGTGGCGGTCCTCTCCAGCGTGCTGCTGCTGCTCGGCTGGCGCACCCGCGCCTCCTCCGCACTGTTCATGGTCGGCGTGCTGTCCCTGCAGAACCGCAGCGTGTTCATGGGTGACGGCGGCGACAACGTGGTCCACCTGATGGCCGTCTACCTGGTGCTGACCCGCTGCGCCCAGGTCTGGTCGCTCGACGCCCGGCGCACCGCCCGCCGCGGGCCGGCCGCCGGGGCCGCCGGCCCGGCGCTGTGGACGGTGCTGGGCCTGGCCCTCGCCTTCGCGGCCGTCACCGACCGGCTGAGCTGGTCCTGGCTGGGCTTCCTGGGCTGGGTGTGGCTGGCGCAGGGCGTGTGGTGGGCGGCCGAGCGGTACCGGCCCCGCTCCGAGGGCCGCGCCCTGCTCGACGTACTGGGCAACATCGTCCACAACGGCGCCCTGCTGGTGATCATGGCGGAGGTCTGCCTGATCTACGCGACGGCCGGCTGGTACAAGGTCCAGGGCTCCCGCTGGCAGGACGGCACGGCCCTGTACTACCCGCTCGGCCTCGACTACTTCGCCCCCTGGCCCGCGCTCTCGGCGTGGATCGCGGGCAGCGGCACGCTGGTGATGCTGCTCTCGTACGGGACGGTGGCGGTGCAGGTCGCCTTCCCGTTCACGCTGTTCAACCGGAGGATCAAGAACGCCCTGCTCGCCGTGATGGTCCTGGAGCACCTGGGGATCGCGGTGCTCCTGGGGCTGCCGGTGTTCTCGCTGGCCATGATCGCGGCCGACGCGGTCTTCCTGCCCACGGCCTTCCTGGTGTGGCTGGGCACCCGGCTCCGGATCCCGCGCCGCCGTGCCGCCCCGGCCGACGAGGACCCCGCCCCGGCTGCCCCGGCCGCCGCCGAACCGGAGCCCGCGCAGGTACCCGGCGGCGCATAGGCTCGCCCGCATGAGCGATGAGGCGGAGCAGGCGGCGGAGACGGCACGGGCGTGGCGGGAGGCCGCGGCGGCCGACGGGACGGTGCTGCTGGACGGTTTCCACGCGCTCAAGCACGCCCTCAGGTTCGGCGCCGAGGTGCGGCTGGCCGTCGCCGAGGACCCCGACGCCGTCCTGGCGCTCGCCGCGGAGCTGGCCCCCGACGTGGCCGGTGCCGTACGGGCGCTGCTGCGCCGTGCGCCGCTCGGCGGGCTGGTGACGCGGGTGCACCCCACCCGGGTCGCGGCCTTGGCCGTACGTCCCGATCCCGCCGCCGCGCGGTCCGCGCTGCACCGGATGCCGCGCCGCGCGCCGGTGGTGCTGCTCGACGACCCGCGGAACCTCGGCAACGTCGGCGCCGTCGTACGCCTCGCCGCGGGCTTCGGCGCCACCGGGGTCGTCACCCGGGGCGACCTCGACCCCTGGCACCCCAACGTGGTCCGGGCCGGGGCGGGGCTGCACTACGCCACCGCCGTCGACCGGGTCACGCTGGAGAGCCTGCCGCCGGGGCCCCTGTACGCGCTGGATCCGGAGGGGGAGGACATCCGCGCCCTCACGCTCCCCGACGACGCGGTGCTCGCCTTCGGATCCGAGCGGCAGGGTCTGTCGGCTGAGCTGCGTGAGCGCGCCGACCGGCTCGTCTCCCTGCCGATGCGCCGCCAGGTGTCCAGCTACAACCTGGCCACCAGCGTGGCCATGACCCTCTTCCACTGGGGCGGGCCTCCCGCCGAGGACGCGTAGGCCGAGCCCTCCGCCGCCCCGGGCGCCGGGGCGGCGGGCAGGGCCTGTCAGGCCTGGCGGCGGACCTCCACCACGCGGAAACGGTTGGCGACGAAGGCGCCGTCGCACAGGGCCGCGTTGGCCGCCGGGTTCCCGCCGGAGCCGTGGAAGTCGGAGAAGGCCGCGGTCTGGTTGACGTACACCCCGCCGGTCAGGTTGAGCGAGAGCTGCGCGGACTCCTCCAGGCAGACCTCCTCGATCGCCCGCTCGGTGTCCGCCGAGGTGGTGTACGCGCCGACCGTCATGGCGCCCTTCTCGCGGACCGTCCGGCGGAGCAGGTCCAGCGCGTCCGCGGTGGAGTCCACCGCGACCGCGAACGAGACCGGGCCGAAGCACTCGGACAGGTAGGGCGCCGAGTCGTCCGGCTTGGCCGCGTCCAGCTTGACCATCACCGGGGTGCGGACCACCGCGTCGGGGAACTCGGGGTTGGCCACCGCGCGGGAGGCCAGCGCGACCTCGCCGAGACCGGCCGCGGCCTCCAGCCGGCTCTTGACGTCCGGGTTGACCAGGGCGCCCAGCAGGGCGTTGGCGCGGGCGTCGTCGCCGAGCAGGCCCTCCACCGCGGCGGCGAGGTCGCTGACGACCTGCTCGTAGCTCTTGTGCCCGGCGTCGGTGGCGATGCCCTCGCGCGGGATCAGCAGGTTCTGGGGGGTGGTGCACATCTGGCCGCTGTAGAGCGACAGCGAGAAGGCCAGGTTGGAGAGCATCCCCTTGTAGTCGTCGGTGGAGTCCACCACGACCGTGTTGACGCCCGCCTTCTCGGTGTACACCTGGGCCTGGCGGGCGTTGGTCTCCAGCCAGTCGCCGAACGCGGTGGACCCGGTGTAGTCGATCAGCTTGATCTCGGGGCGGACGGCCAGGGTCTTGGCGATGCCCTCGTCCGGCCGCTCGGCGGCCAGCGCGACCAGGTTGGGGTCGAAGCCGGCCTCCGCCAGCACCTCGCGCGCCACCTTGACGGTCAGCGCCAGCGGCAGCACGGCCCGCGGGTGCGGCTTCACCAGGACCGCGTTGCCCGTGGCCAGGGAGGCGAACAGGCCGGGGTAGCCGTTCCAGGTGGGGAAGGTGTTGCAGCCGATGACCAGGGCGATGCCGCGCGGCACCGCGGTGAAGGTCTTGCCCAGGTTCAGCGGGTCCCTCTTGCCCTGCGGCTTGGACCAGGCCGCGGTGCCGGGCACCCGGGTCTGCTCCTCGTAGGCGTAGGCCACCGCCTCGAGGCCGCGGTCCTGCGCGTGGGGTCCGCCGGCCTGGAACGCCATCATGAAGGCCTGCCCGCTGGTGTGCATCACCGCGTGGGCGAACTCGTGCGTCCGGGCGCCGATCCGGGACAGGATCTCGATGCAGACCAGGGCCCTGGCCTCCGGGCCGGCGTCGCGCCAGGCCGGCATGCCCGCCTTCATGGCGGGCAGCAGGACGTCCGGGTCGACGTGCGGGTACTCCACGCCCAGCTCCGGACCGTACGGGGACACCTCGCCGCCGGCCCAGCCGTCGGTACCGGGCTGGTCGAGGTCGAATCGGGTGTGCCGGACGTCCTCGAAGGCCTTGAGGCCGTCGGCCGGGGCGGTCTCGCCGTAGGCCTTCGGGTGCTCGGGGTGCGGGGACCAGTAGGCGCGGCTGCGGATGGCGTCCAGGGCCGCGTCGAGCGTGGGGCGGTGCTTGTCGGAAAGCTGGGCGGCGGACAGGTCGGCGGCGGCCATCAAGACCAACTCCTCGTTGAGCCGGGCGTAGCGGAGCAGACTGGAGTTAGAGTAACCGAACGATCGGTCGGGACAAGAGGGCCTGCGTCCTGCTGTGGACAACCCATGCGAGAGGATCGGGGACATGACAGCTATCGAGCGCGCCCGCACCGTGGCGGTCGTCGGAGCCGGGACGATGGGGCAGGGCATCGCCCAGGTCGCTCTCCTCGCAGGTCACCCCGTACTGATCCACGACGTGGACGAGGAGCGCGCGCGGGCCGGCCGGGACGCCGTCCGCGACCGCCTGGCGCGGCTGGTCGCCAAGGGGAAGCTCGACCGGGCCGAGGCCGACGCCGCGAACGGCCGGATCGAGTCGGTCCACGAACTCCCCGCCCTGGCCGGTGCCGCCCTCGTCATCGAGGCGGTGGTCGAGGACCCCGCCGTCAAGCGCGAGCTGTTCCGGTCCGTCGAAGCGGTGGTCGCCCCCGACGCGCTGCTTGCCACGAACACGTCCTCCCTCTCGGTCACCGAGCTCGCCGCCGGGCTGGAGCACCCCGGCCGCTTCCTCGGCCTGCACTTCTTCAACCCGGCGCCGCTGCTCCCCCTGGTCGAGGTGGTCAGTGGCTTCGCCACCGACCCCGGGGCCGCCGAGCGCGCCCACCTGACCATGACCGCCTGGGGGAAGACCCCCGTCCGGTGCGCCGACACCCCCGGGTTCATCGTCAACCGGATCGCCCGCCCCTTCTACGCCGAGGCCTTCGCCGTCCACGAGGAGCAGGGCGCCGACCCCGCGACCATCGACGCCGTGCTCCGCGAGAGCGGCGGCTTCCGGATGGGCCCGTTCGAGCTGACCGACCTCATCGGCCAGGACGTCAACGAGGCCGTCACCCGGTCCGTGTGGGAGTCCTTCTTCCGCAGCCCCAAGTTCCAGCCCTCGCTCGCGCAGCGCCGCCTGGTGCAGTCGGGCCGGCTGGGCCGCAAGTCCGGGCAGGGCTGGTTCCCGTACGGGCCGGACGCCAAGGCTCCGGTCCCGCAGACCGCCGCCCCCGAGGAGGCCCCGGCCGCCGTCACCGTCGTCGGCGACCTCGGACCCGCGGCCGGCCTGGTCGAGCTCATGGCCACCGCCGGCATCCAGGTCACCGAGGTCGAGTCCGGCGGCCCGTACATCCAGCTGCCCGGCGAGGGCCAGCTGGTGCTCGCCGACGGCAAGACCGCGATCGAGTTCGCCGACGTCGTCTACTTCGACCTGGCCCTCGACTACCGGAGCGCCACCCGGATCGCGCTCTCCGTCTGCGAGGACACCTCCGAGCGGACCCTCGCCGAGGCGGTCGGCCTGTTCCAGCAGCTCGGCAAGAAGGTCAGCGTCATCGGAGACGTCCCCGGCATGATCGTCGCCCGGACCGTCGCCATGCTGATCGACCTGACCGCCGACGCGGTCGCCCGCGGCACCGCCACCACCGAGGACGTCGACACCGCGATGAAACTCGGCGTCAACTACCCCCTCGGCCCCGGCGAATGGCACGAGCGCCTCGGCCGGGACTGGGCCTACGACCTGCTGCACAACCTCGACGAGCGGGTGCCCGGCGGCCGCTACGCCCCCTCGCTGGCCCTCTACCGGCTCGGCTACCGCGCGGACGCCGACGACGCCGAAGGCGGTGCGGAATGACCACTCCCCGCCGGGACACCTACACCCCGGAGACGCTGCTCGGCGTGGCCGTCCGGGTCTTCAACGAGCGCGGGTACGACGGCACCTCCATGGAGCACCTCTCCAAGGCGGCCGGGATCTCCAAGTCCTCCATCTACCACCACGTGACGGGCAAGGAGGAACTGCTGCGCCGGGCCGTCAGCCGCGCCCTCGACGGGCTCTTCGCGATCCTCGACGAACCCGGTGCCGGCCGCGGCCGGCCCATGGAGCAGGTCGAGTACGTCACCCGCCGCACCGTGGAGGTGCTGCTCGCCGAGCTGCCGTACGTCACCCTGCTCCTGCGGGTGCGCGGCAACACGCGCACCGAGCGGTGGGCCCTGGAGCGGCGCCGCGAGTTCGACCACCGCGTGGCGGACCTGCTCAAGGCGGCCGCCGCGGACGGCGACCTGCGGGCCGACGTGGAGATACGCCTGGCCACCCGGCTGCTGTTCGGCATGGTCAACTCGCTGGTCGAGTGGTACCGGCCGCACCCCGGCTCGGAGGCGCGGGAGACGGACGCGCTGGCCGACGCGGTGGTGCGGATGGCCTTCGACGGGCTGCGCGCGGCCCCGCCGGCGACCTCGTAGCGCCCTTCCGGCGGCCACCCGTCCGGCCGCCGGACGGGTCAGTCCTCGGCGAGCGGCGGGGCGGTGGCGGAGGGATCCAGCAGATCCGTTTCCTCGAACACCAGCAGGGTGCGGGTGGACAGCACCTCCGGAATGGCCTGGAGACGGGTCAGCACCAGCTCGCGCAGGGTCCGGTTGTCCGGTGTGTGCACCAGCAGCAGCACGTCGAAATCGCCGCTGACCAGCGCGATGTGCGCCGCCCCGGGCAGCTCCCGGAGCTTCTCCCGGACCGTCCGCCAGGAGTTCTGGACGATCTTCAGGGTGATGTAGGCGGAGGCGCCCTGACCTGCCCGCTCGTGGTTGACCCGGGCGGTGAACCCGCGGATCACCCCGTCGTCGATCAGCCGGTTGATGCGGGCGTAGGCGTTCGCCCGGGACACGTGGACCTGCTCGGCGACCGACCGTATCGACGCCCTGCCGTCCGACTGGAGCAGCCGCAGGATCGACCGGTCGATCGGGTCCAGCGGACGCGGCGGGACGGGCGGGACGGGCGCGGCGGCAGGGGCCGGCGCGGCCTGCGGGGCGCGCTGCTCGGCGCTCGCCTCCCCGCCCTGTGCGGCCATTTGTTCATCCGGCATCGCCCGCCGCCTCCCTCTCCTGGACGTCCTGCGTCCATACCAGGGCCCCGGCGCCCGTTTGTCCACAGCCTGGCGGCGCCTGTAGCCAAAATGTGCGGACGACCGAACAATCGGTAGGTGAGGCGCCTCACACGGAAGGCGCCCCCTGACCGCCCGCTTCCCACGAGGAGGTGTACGCCGCCATGACGGTCCAAGAGCTGCCCGGGTCCGGCGCGTCGTCGTCCTACCGGCCCACCCCGCCGCCCGCCTGGCGTCCCCGCACCGACGCCGCACCGCTGCTCCCGGACCCCGAGCCGTACCGCGTGCTGGGCACCCCGGCGGCGGAGAAGCTCGACCCCGAGCTGATGCGCCGCTGCTACGCCGAACTGGTGCGCGGCCGTCGCTACAACGCGCAGGCCACCGCGCTGACCCGGCAGGGCCGGCTCGCCGTGTACCCCTCCACGGTCGGTCAGGAGGCCTGCGAGATCGCGGCCGCCATGGTCCTCGAAGAGCAGGACTGGCTCTTCCCCAGCTACCGGGACACCCTGGCGGCCGTCGCCCGCGGTCTGGACCCGGTGCAGGCCCTGACCCTGCTCCGCGGTGACTGGCACACCGGCTACGACCCCCGCGAGTACCGCATAGCCCCGCTGTGCACCCCGCTCGCCACCCAGCTGCCGCACGCGGTGGGGCTGGCCCACGCGGCGCGGCTGCGCGGTGACGACGTGGTCGCGCTGGCGATGATCGGCGACGGCGGCACCAGCGAGGGCGACTTCCACGAGGCGCTGAACTTCGCGGCCGTGTGGCAGGCCCCGGTGGTCTTCCTGGTGCAGAACAACGGCTTCGCGATCTCCGTCCCGCTGGCCAAGCAGACCGCCGCGCCCACCCTGGCCCACAAGGCGGTCGGGTACGGCATGCCCGGCCGGCTGGTCGACGGCAACGACGTGGCCGCGGTGCACGAGGTGCTGGCCGAGGCGGTGCACCGGGCCCGTACGGGCGGCGGTCCGACCCTGGTCGAGGCGGTGACGTACCGGATGGAGGCGCACACCAACGCCGACGACGCCACCCGCTACCGGGTGGACGACGAGGTGGAGGCGTGGAGGGCGCACGACCCGGTGGAGCTGCTGGAGCGCGAGCTGACCGCACGGGGCATCCTCGACCAGGACGGCGTACAGGCGGCCAAGGACGCCGCGGAGACCATGGCGGCGGCCCTGCGCGAGCGGATGAACGCGGATCCGGTGCTGAACCCGATGGACCTGTTCGAGCACGTCTTCGCCGAGCAGACCGGCCGGCTGCGGGAGCAGGCGGCGATGCTCCGCGCGGAACTCGACGCGGAGGCGGACACGGAAGCGGAGGCCGGGGCATGAGCACGGTTGCGGTGAAGCCGGCGACGATGGCACAGGCCCTGACCCGGGCGATGCGTGACGCGATGGCCGAGGACCCGACGGTCCACGTGATGGGCGAGGACGTCGGCACCCTCGGCGGGGTCTTCCGGATCACGGACGGCCTGGCGAAGGAGTTCGGCGAGGACCGGTGCACGGACACCCCGCTCGCCGAGGCGGGCATCCTGGGCACCGCGGTGGGCATGGCCATGTACGGCCTGCGGCCGGTCGTGGAGATGCAGTTCGACGCGTTCGCCTACCCGGCCTTCGAGCAGCTGATCTCGCACGTGGCCCGCATGCGGAACCGGACGCGGGGCGCGATGCCGCTGCCGATCACCATCCGGGTTCCGTACGGCGGCGGGATCGGCGGCGTCGAGCACCACAGCGACTCCTCCGAGGCGTACTACGTGGCGACGCCGGGCCTGACGGTGGTCACCCCGGCCACCGTGGAGGACGCCTACGGGCTGCTGCGGGCCTCGATCGCCTCGGACGACCCTGTGGTGTTCCTGGAGCCCAAGCGGCTGTACTGGTCGAAGGCGGAGTGGTCGCCCGAGGCGCCCGCGGCCGTCCCGGGCATCGGCAAGGCGCTGGTCCGCCGGACGGGCAGCAGCGCCACCCTGATCACCTACGGGCCCTCGCTGCCGGTCTGCCTGGAGGCGGCCGAGGCGGCGCGCGCCGAGGGCTGGGAGCTGGAGGTCGTCGACCTGCGCTCGCTGGTCCCCTTCGACGAGGAGACGGTGGTCGAGTCGGTCCGCCGCACCGGCCGCGCGGTGGTGGTCCACGAGGCCGGCGGCTTCGGCGGGCCCGGCGCGGAGATAGCCGCCCGGGTGACCGAGCGCTGCTTCCACCACCTGGAGGCACCGGTGCTGCGGGTCACTGGCTTCGACATCCCGTATCCGCCGCCGATGCTGGAGAAGCACCACCTGCCCGGCGTGGACCGGATCCTGGACACCGTGGCCCGGCTGCAGTGGGAGAACTGATGCCCAAGGTGATGGAGTTCAAGCTCCCCGACCTCGGTGAGGGACTGACCGAGGCGGAGATCGTCCGCTGGCTGGTCGCGGTCGGTGACGTGGTCGTGGTGGACCAGCCGGTGGTCGAGGTGGAGACCGCCAAGGCGATGGTCGAGGTGCCCTGCCCGTACGGCGGCGTGGTCACGGCCCGGTTCGGCGAGGAGGGCACCGAGCTTCCGGTGGGAGCCCCGCTGATCACCGTGGCGGTGGGCGCGTCGGCGGCCGGGGAGGTCGCGGGGGAGGGATCCGCAGGCGGTGCGGCCGCTGCGGAGTCCGGTTCGGGCAACGTGCTGGTCGGATACGGCACGGACCACTCCCGCCCGGCCCGGCGGCGCCGGATTCGTCCGGCGGGCCAGGGGCCGGCCGAGCGCGCCGTGCAGGCGGCGCCGTCCGGCGTGCCGGCGGCCGTGCCGGCGGCCGTGCCTGCGGCGGCGCCCGCCCCCGCCCCCGCCCCCGCGGCCGCCGCGGCCGCGGCCGTCGCGCCGGCGCCCGTGGTTCCGGCGGGGCCGGTGCCGGTCATCTCCCCGCTGGTGCGCAAGCTCGCCCGGGACAACGGGCTGGACCTGCGTGCCCTGCGCGGCTCCGGTCCGGACGGCCTGATCATGCGTGCCGACGTGGAGGCCGCCCTGCGCGCCCCCGCGCCCGCGGCGGTGCCGGTGGCGGCTCCGGTCGCCGGGGCGGCCGTCGGGGAGCGGATCCCGCTCAAGGGCCTGCGCGGCGCGGTGGCGGAGAAGCTCTCGCGGAGCCGGCGGGAGATCCCCGACGCCACCTGCTGGGTGGACGCCGACGCTACCGAGCTGATGGCCGCGCGGGCCGCGATGAACGCGGTCGGCGGGCCGAAGATCTCGGTCCTGGCCCTGTTGGCCCGTATCTGCACGGCCGCGCTCGCCCGGTACCCGGAGCTGAACTCCACGGTGGACCTGGCGGCCAACGAGATAGTCCGGCTGCCCTCGGTGCACCTGGGGTTCGCGGCGCAGACCGAACGCGGTCTGGTGGTCCCGGTGGTCCGCGAGGCGCAGTCGATGAACCCCGAAGCGCTGTCCGCCGAGTTCGCCCGGCTCACCGAGGTGGCCCGGTCCGGGAAGCTGGCCCCGGCCGACCTGACCGGCGGGACCTTCACCCTCAACAACTACGGGGTGTTCGGGGTGGACGGCTCGACGCCGATCATCAACCACCCCGAGGCGGCCATGCTGGGCGTCGGCCGGATCGTCCCCAAGCCGTGGGTGCACCAGGGCGAACTGGCCGTCCGTCAGGTGGTGCAGCTGTCCCTGACCTTCGACCACCGTGTCTGCGACGGCGGCACGGCCGGCGGCTTCCTCCGCTTCGTGGCGGACTGCGTGGAGAACCCCGCGGTGCTGCTGCGCAGCCTGTAGCCGTTCAGAGGAGGTTGCGCAGTACGGTCCACAGGGCCGCCACGGTCAGGACGGCCGTGACGCCCCTCGGTCCGAGGGGCAGGCGGTAACGCCTGCCCCGCAGGGTGCTGACCGTGAGCCAGCGGCCGTAGCCGACCGCGGCCACCGGGAGTACCCCCAGCAGCATCAGGTTGGCCCGGGCTGCCGCGGCGAGGTCGCCGTGCAGCAGGCTGTAGGCCATGCGGGTGCCGCCGCAGGCCGGACAGAGCAGGCCGGTGGCCCAGTGCCAGGGGCATCGGGGGAGCAGCCGGCCGGGGTCGTAGGGGCTGTGCCCGTACACGTACGCGGCGCCGGCCAGGGCGGCCGCGCCGAGAACGACCGGCAGGGCCCGTACCGTCCACGGTACGGGCCCTGGGGTGTGTGGTGTCGAGCTCACACTCAGCCGCGCAGGACGCGGCCCTGGGAGTCGGTGGTGTTGGAGCTGACGAGCAGCATGATGCCGTCGATCAGCGCCCAGAAGCCGAGGCCACCGCAGGTCAGCAGCTGGCCGATGGCCATGCCGGTGTGGCCGGTGTAGAAGCGGCCCACGCCGAAGCAGCCGAGGAACAGCTGCAGGATGCCGGCGACGATCTTGGACTTCTCGGAGTACGGAACGCCGGTGGGGGCGTAGCCGTAGGGCGCGTTGGGGTCAAACTGCGGCGGCATCGGCATCGACATGAAGGGGATTGCCTTATCTCAAGGGTGAAGACTGCTCAGGAAGTGCGCGCATATGGTCGCACTTACGCTCACCTTATAGCGACTGGATTAGGGGGAGGAGTGGGCCGAGGTCACAGATCAGCGACCGCGCAGCAACAACTTCCCGACATGGGTACCGGATTCCAACACCCTGTGTGCCTCTGAGGCATCTGCGAGGTCGAAGGTCGCGTGGACCACGGGACGCACCCTCCCCGCCTCGATCAGCGGCCACACGTGCTCGCGGACCGCCGCGACGATCGCCGCCTTCTCCTCCAGCGGCCGGGCCCGCAGCGTCGTCGCCGTCACCGCCGCCCGCTTGGACAGCAGGACGCCCAGGTTCAGTTCGCCCTTCACCCCGCCCTGCAGACCGATGATCGCCAGTCGGCCGTTCACGGCCAGGGCGTCCACGTTCCGGCCCAGGTACTTCGCCCCCATGATGTCCAGGATGACGTCGGCTCCCGCGCCGCCCGTCGCTTCCCGGAGCGCGGTGACGAAGTCCTGCTCCCGGTAGTCGATCAGGATGTCCGCACCGAGCTCCTTGCAGGCCGCCAGCTTCTCCGGCCCGCCGGCCGTCACCGCCACCCGCGCACCGACCGCCTTGGCCAGCTGGATCGCCATGGTGCCGATTCCGCTGGCCCCGCCGTGCACCAGCAGGGTCTCGGCGGGCCGCAGATGGGCCACCATGAACACGTTCGACCAGACCGTGGCCACCACCTCGGGCAGGGCCGCCGCGGTGACCGGGTCCAGGCCCTGCGGCACCGGCAGCAGCTGGCCGGCCGGGACCGCCACCTTCTCCGCGTAACCGCCGCCCGCGAGCAGGGCGCAGACCTCGTCGCCCACCGCCCAGCCCGACACGCCGGGCCCCAGCGCCGCGATCCGGCCCGAGCACTCCAGGCCCGGGTAGGGGGAGGCGCCGGGCGGCGGATCGTAGAACCCCTGCCGCTGGAGCAGGTCGGCACGGTTCACTGCGGTTGCCGTGACCTCGACGAGGACCTCGCCCTCGGTGGGCACCGGATCGGGTACCTCGGCCCATACGAGGGCTTCCGGACCGCCGGGCTGCGGAATGGTGATCGCATGCATGGCCCGGACAGTAGTACGCCGGGTCAGTCGGCGGCAGGCAACGGTGCGGTCGGGGTGGCGGGCGGTACGGCGCGGACGATGACGATCAGCCGGTCGGTCAGCTGTAGCGGGCCGAGACGCGGATCGTCGTACGGCAGCAGCCGGTGGCCGCGGAGCACGCTGACCACCAGGTCCTCCATCTCGCGGACGTTCTTTCCCACCTCGGCCTTCGTCACCGGGCGCTCCAGCAGGTCCAGTCCGGAACCCTGCTGGATGAGGTCCTCCATCACCGTGCCGGCACTGGGGCTGAGCACGGACAGGCCGAGCAGCCGACCGGCCGCGCTGGCGCTGGTGATGACGGCGTCGGCTCCGGACTGCCGCAGCAGCGGGGCGTTCTCCTCCTCGCGCACAGCGGCGACGATCTTGGCGCCCCGGTTCAGCTGGCGCGCCGTCAGGGTGACCAGCACGGCGGTGTCGTCCCGCTGGGTGGCGACGATGATCTGACGGGCCTTCTGTACCTCCGCCCGCAACAGGACGTCCGAACGGGTGGCATCGCCCACCACGCCCGTGAAGCCCTCCGCGTTGGCGATGTCGATCACCTTCGCGCTGGGATCCACGATGACGACCCGCTCCCGGTCGAGCCCGGTGGCCAGCAGGGTCTGCAGGGCCGAGCGGCCCTTCGTGCCGAAACCGACCACGACCGTGTGGTCACGCAAGTTCTTCCTCCAGCGGTTCAGCCGCCACTCCTCCCGGGTCCGTTCGGTGAGGACTTCGAGAGTGGTGCCGACGAGAATGATCAGGAACAGCACGCGCAGCGGGGTGATCAGCAGGACGTTGACCAGCCGCGCGCTGTCGCTGTGCGGGACGATGTCGCCGTATCCGGTGGTGGAGAGCGTGACGGTCGCGTAGTAGAGGCAGTCGAGGAAGTCCAGGCTCTCGTCGGCGTTGTCGTGGTAGCCCGACCGGTCCAGGTAGACGATCAGAACCGTTATCCACAACACGGCGAGTGCCATGAGCAGGCGCTTGGTGACCTGCCGGAGCGGCTTCTCCACCACTTGCCTGGGTAGTTTGACGCGCCGTGAGACGAGTCTCTCGTCCGCATGGCGTGCCATCGCGTCCTGGCCGTGCAGTTTCACGTGAAACACCCTCCGCCCGCGGCTGCCCAGGGCAGCTCCAGGATCTCCAGTTCCTGCCCGGCCCGCGCCCCGCCCGGCGGGATCACGGCCAGGGCGTCGGCGGCCGCCACGCCGCGCAGCATCGCGGGTCCGTTGTACCGCAACGGGACGGCCTCCTCGCCGGTGAGTACGACCGGGACGAGACGGACGTCGTTCGGGTGCCCCGGGACCTCGTCGCGCACCGGCGCGCCCCAACGGGTCCTGGGAGGCGCCCCGGTCAGGCCGCGCAGCAGCGGCTCGGCCAGGGTGAGCAGGCCGGAGACGGCGGCGAGCGGGTTGCCCGGCAGCCCGACCAGGTAGCGGTCGCCGTCGGCCAGGCGGGCGAGGAGCATGGGATGCCCGGGCCGTACCGCGACGCCGTCGACCAGGAGGTCCGCGCCGGCCCGGCTGAGCACCGGGTGCACGTGGTCCACGGGACCGGAGGCGGTGCCACCCGTGGTGATGATCAGGTCAGCGGCGGAACCGGTGACGGCGCGGTAGAGGCCCTCGGCACCCTCGGGATCGTCGCCGAGACGGCGCGTGCCGAGCACTTCGGCGCCGAGCCGGGCCAGCCACGGGCCGAGCATGGGGCTCAGGGCGTCGCGGATCAGCCCGTCGTGCGGTCGTCCCTCGGTGAGCAGTTCGTCCCCGAGGACCAGGATCTCCACCCGGGGGCGGGGGCGGGTGACGAGCTCGTCGTAGCCGGCGGCGGCGGCGAGGCCCAGCACGGCGGGCGTGACCCGGGCCCCGGAGGGCAGCAGCAGGTCGCCGGCGCGGCACTCCTGGCCGCGCGGCCTGATGTCCTGGCCGGCCGTGACCGTGTGATCGGCGTACAGCCGGCTCCCGTCGGCGTCGGTGTGCGCGTGCTCGCTGCGGACCACGGCGGTGGTGTCGGCGGGGATCCGGGCGCCGGTGGCGATCCGGACGGCCTCGCCGTCGGCGAGGGGGTCGGGCAGGTCGGTACCGGCGAGGACGCCGCGTCCGGGGCGGATCGTCCAGGGGCTGGGCCCGGCGACGGCCCAGCCGTCCATCGCGGAGGTGTCGAAGGAGGGCAGGTCGGTGAGGGCCCGCAGTGGCTCGGCGAGCACCTCGCCCAGGGCGTCGGGCAGGGCGACGCGGTGGGTCCGCGGCGGCGGACAGGAGCCGGCCCGTTCGGCGGTCCCGCGGGCCGCCGTCCAGGCGGACGGGCGGTGGCCGCCGCCGTCGGGGTTGCGGGTGACCAGGGCGAGCGCCTCGTTCAGCGCCTGCTCGGCCGTCGTGCCAGGGGGCGTCCCGGGGGAGGCCGGGCCCGCGGGGGCCGCCGGGGGCGGCGGTGTCCCCTCCGGCGCCGCCGCGGAGCCGGGTGCCGGTCCGGCCGGGGACTCCGGCTCGGACGGTCCAGGCGCCGGCGGTTCGGCACGGGCTGCCAGGTCTGCGGCGCCTTCCACCGGGATCGCGCCGTGGGCCGCTTCCGGCGCTTCCAGTGCTTCCGGTGCGGCCCGGTCGCCTGAGCGGCTCAGCCAGGACGCGAACTCCAGGGCGTCGTCCAGGGCGTGCTCGGCCGCCGCGGCGCCCGCCGGATGGCCGGGCAGAGATTCGGGGGAGGGCGCGGAGCTCACCGGGTGCCGTTCCCGCTGCCGTCGCCGTCCTGGGACTCGGCCTCGGCGGCCCAGCGCAGGGCGAGGGCCGCAGCCTGTCGGGAGGCCCGCGCCACCGCCTCCGCGGGGTCGGCGCCGGAGGCCTCCGCCCGCGCCGCCGCGTAGCCGACCAGGAAGGTCGTCAGCGGCGCCGCGGGCCGGGCGACGCCGTGCGCGGCGTCACGGGCGAGGTCGAGCAGGGCCTTGGTGTCGACGGGTACGTCGATGCCGAGCTCGTTCTTGACGGCGGTCATCCATTCGTCCAGCACGTTTCCATGATCCCTGATCCGGGCGCGGGCCGCCGCGAGATCCTGCCAGGTGTCGCAGTCGAACGAGGCGAGCGGATCGGCGCCGATACGGGTCAGGGCCAGCTCGGCGACGAGCGCGCGCAGCGGGAGTCCGGTGAGGTTGCCGTGCTCGGTGGCGAGCAGCGCGAGTTCGCGCCGCAGCGGTTCGGCGCGGTAGGCGGCGACCAGGGGCTGGTCCCGGCCGTCGGCGTCACGCAGCAGGGCGCCCTCCTGGTCCGCCCCGGCCGCCGCGGCGAGCAGCGCCCGTACGGTGGCGGCGTCCAGGAACGGCAGGTCGGCGGAGAGTACGAGCACCACCTCGGCGGTGGTCCGGCGGAGCCCGGCGTCCAGGGCGGCGACCGGGCCGGCCCCGGGCGGCTCCTCCCGCGCCCATGCCACGGGGCGGGCCGTCGCCCGCCGGCCCCCGACGACCACGGTGCGCTCCGCGTCGGCGCAGGCGTCGAGGACGCGGTCGATCAGGGCGCGGCCGCCGACGCTGAGGCCGGGCTTGTCGGCACCGCCGAGGCGCTGCGCGGCGCCGCCGGCGAGGACGATGGCGTCGTAGGTCATGCCCACGAGTATGCGCGGCCCTTCGGACCGGCGGGCGGGCCCCACCGGGAACGGCCCGGCTCCCGGGCTTCGAGGGCCGGGAGCCGGGCCGTTCCGGATCGGTTCGGTTCGGGTTCGGTTCGGCCGCCTACAGGTAGGGCCCGGAGCGGACGGCTCCGTGGGGGCCGTCCTCGTCGTCGTGGGAGGCGCCCGGCGGGAGCGCGCGGCGCATCTGCTCCAGCTGGGCGCGGGCGGCCATCTGCTGGGCGAACAGGGCGGTCTGGATGCCGTGGAACAGGCCCTCCAGCCAGCCGACCAACTGGGCCTGCGCGATGCGCAGTTCCGCTTCCGACGGAATCGCGTCGTCGGTGAACGGCAGGGAGAGGCGCTCCAGTTCCTCGACGAGCTCGGGGGCCAGCCCGTCCTCCAGTTCCTTCACGGAGGAGGCGTGGATGTCCTTGAGCCGGACCCGGCTGGCCTCGTCGAGAGGAGCAGCGCGGACTTCTTCCAGAAGTTGCTTGATCATGCTGCCGATGCGCATGACCTTGGCGGGCTGTTCGACCATTTCCGTCACCGGGACCTCGCGCGACTCGTCATCGGCGCCGCCGACCGCCGCCCCGTCCTGGCCCACGATCAGAACCTGCGGGGGGCTGTCCTGCGACCGTTCACTCCTCGGCATCTCCATGCCGTCATTCTCTCGCACACCCTCCTCTCCACACGGTGTGCCCCCGCGGAGGAGTGATCCACCCTCCGCGGGGGTCGAGACCGTCAGCCCGCCGCGCGGCGGGCCAGCGCACCGCTGGACCGGGTGACCAGGGCCGCGAGCAGGGCCGCGCCGACCGGCACCAGGACCAGCAGGCCGGCCAGCGTCTCCCAGGGGATGACGATGGGGACGAACGGCTTCGGGGTGGCGACGCCCCAGCCGCCCGCCACGGCCTCCTCCCAGAACGACAGCTGCTCGCGCCGCTCGGTGAGCTTCAGGCCGATCGCCGGCAGCACTCCGGCCGCCGAGCCGAGGACCACGCCCATCGCCGCGACCACGCCGCACTGGAAGCCGGACAGGGTCCGCCGCACCCGGGGCGGGGCGCCGACCGCCGCGAGGGTCTTCAGGTCGGCTTCGGCGTCGGCCTGGGCCAGACCGGTGGCGATACCGGCCGCGCCGATGGTGACCAGCCCCGCGAACAGGCTCAGGGCCAGAAGGGTCAGGCTGTCGCCGCCCTGGTAGCCCTTCTCGATGTGGACGCTGACCTCCGCGCCGAGCCGGTCGATCTCCCCGTCCAGCCGCTGCCGCTGCTCGGTGCCGGCCTCGCCGTCGAGGGTGAAGTACGCGCCGTAGGGGGCGGTCCTCAGTCCGGCGGCCTTGGCCGCCGCGGGAGGCAGGACCAGGTCGATCCCGTAGGACTCTGCGGACTCGGGGGCCTGGTGGACGGCGAAGACCTTGTCCTGGCCGGGCGGGTCCTCACCGCGGCTGCCGGCTTCCTCGGCCTTGTCCATGTCGGTGATCAGCCGGATCGTCAGCTTGCCGTCCTTGACCTGCTGACGGTTGAAGGAGACCGGCTTGCCGGCCTTCAGGGCCCCGACGGAGGCGGGGTCGTCGACGGCCAGCGCGGTCAGCAGCTTCTCGTCCGCGACGAGCACCCCGTATTCGTTGTAGCGCTGCTGGTCCTTGCACCGCCAGTCCTGGCGAAGCTGCCGGATCTTCTCCGGACCCAGGGAGTCCGGATCGTCGCTCTCCCACAGCGGGCACCGCTGGTCCTTGGGGACGATGACCTCGGCGCGGCCGCAGCCGCGGTCCTCGGAGTACCTGTCGCAGCCGGGTCGGCCGACGACGATGCGGTCCGTGTCCGCCCGGACCCCGACGGGGAGTTCGCGGGAGAGGGCCTGCCGGACCGCCGGCACCGTCTGGAAGCCGCCGGCCTGGTCCGAGGTCATGGACCCGACCCCGTACGGCAGGCTGGCCGTGTACTCGTGCCGTTCCTTGGCCTCCTGGCTCTGCTGGAAGGTGGCCACGGCGACCGTGCCGGCCACCGCAGCGAGGACGGCGGCCACGGCGGGTGCCGTGCGCCCCCGGTTGCGTACGGCGTCACGCAGCGCGAGCCGCGGGGACAGCGGCAGCCAGCGGCCGGCCCGGCCGAACAGGCCGACCAGTACCGGGGTGAGGGCGACCAGACCCAGCTCGGCGAGGGCGCTGCCGGCCGCCACCACCACGAACCCCATGTCGGCGACGGCGCCGTACAGGGCGATGGCCGCACCGGCGGCGACGGCGATCAGGCCGAGCACGGGCAGGACCCGGTTGGCCCGGCGGACGCCGCGACGTCCGGTGAGGGAGGCCAGGACGGTCTGCCGGGACGCGGTGACGGCGGGGGCGATCGCGGCGAGCAGGCCGGTCAGTACGGCGAGCAGGGCGATGCCGAGGAGTTCCAGCGGCCGGAAGTCCAGCCCGGGGAACCGCTCGCCGAGCTGCTCCTCCAGCACCGGCCGCAGCACGATGGTGAGCAGGATGCCGAGCACGGAGCCGATCACGGCCGCCGCGGCCCCGATGACCAGGCCGCCGGAGAGCACGATGGCCCGGATGTGCCGGCGGTCGCCGCCGTTGGCTCCGACGAGGCCGAGCTGGCGCCGGGAGCGGCGGGCGCCGACCGCGAAGGCCGGACCGGCCAGCAGGCAGACCTCCAGCATCGCCAGGCCGACGACGGTCGCGGCGGCGGCCAGGGCTGCCGCCTCGTAAGCCGCGCTCCCGCCGAAGTTGCGCTGGGGCTCCTGCTTGTAGAGCGGGACCTCGGAATCGGCCGGCGGGTCGAGCACGACCGCCCGGGAGATGACCAGCACACCCTTGGTGTTGGCCTGCTTGACCATGTTCCACGTGAAACCGTCGCCGCCGGCGAGCTTCACGAGGTGCACGTCCTCGACGGGGACGCCCTGGAACCCGCCCGCGACCAGGGCCCGGTCCAGTGGGGTCAGCAGGGTGCCGGGCGGGGCCAGGAGCTGGTCGGCGTTCAGGTCCCCCGGCAGCTCGTAGGCGCCGACGATCTTGAACTTGAGCTGCTCGGCGCCGCGCGCGACCACGGTGGAGCCGACGTACAGGCCGGAGCTCTCCAGGAAGTTGGTGGTGGCGGCGACCTCTCCGGCCCGCTCGGGCAGCCTGCCCCGGTCGAGGGTGATCAGGCCCTCGACGAGCCTGCTGCGGGTGTCGAGCTCGCGCACCTGGGTGTCGAGGATGCCGTGCCGGGTCCGCATCCGGGCGTGCCCGGAGCTGTCCTTGACGGACTCGGTCCCGGCGGGGACGGCGGTGGCCATGTGGTTCGCGGAATCGGGGGCCGAGCGCACCCGGCCGTCCTGGTAGCCGCCCACCGGGGCGTAGTTGTCCCCCGTCGGGCTCTGTAGGAGCGGGGCGGCACCCAGGCCGGAACCCATGAGCTTGGCGTCGGCCCGGCCGAGCGTGCGGTCCATCCGCTGCTCGGTGGTGAGTTCGGCGCTGCGCAGGGTCAGGTCGGCGGCGCTGACGCCCAGGATGGGCAGGGCGATCATCGACAGGACCAGGAGGCTGCGGCCCTTGGAGCGCCAGGCGTCACGGCGGGCGATGCGGATGGCCGCGACCCAGGAGTGGTACCAGGACTTCACTGGCCGGCCGCCCCGGTGAGCAGGGTGTCGGCGCCGGCGCGCAGGGTCTCGTCGACGACCCGGCCGTCACGGAGGAAGACCACCCGGTCCGCCCAGGCGGCGAACCGCGGCTCGTGGGTGACCAGGATGCCGGCGGCGCCGGCGTCACAACGGGCCCGGAGCAGGCCGAGGACGGACTCGCCGGTCTCGGAGTCCAGCGCGCCGGTGGGCTCGTCGGCCAGCACCAGACGGCGGTCGCCGACCAGGGCGCGGGCGATGGCCACCCGCTGCTGCTGTCCGCCGGACATCTCGTCCGGGAACCGGTCGGCGAGGGAGCCCAGGCCCATCTCGTCGAGCGCGGCGAGCGCGGAGACCCGCGCCTTGCGGGCGGAGACCCCGTCGAGTTCACGGGGCAGCGCCACGTTCTCGGCGGCGGTCAGGGCCGGTATGAGGTTGTAGTCCTGGAAGACGTAGCCGATGCTGCGGCGGCGCAGGGCGGCGAGCTGCTTGCGGTTGGCCGCGGTGATGTCGGTGCCCTCGACGACCACGCGGCCGCTGCTGGGCGTGTCGAGCCCGCCGGCGAGGGTCAGCAGCGTGGACTTCCCGGAGCCGGAGGGGCCCATGACGGCGACGAGTTCGCCCGGGTGGACGGCCAGGTCGATGCCGCGCAGGGCGTGCACCTCGGTGGCCCCGGTCCCGTGGACGCGGGTGAGCTGCTGGAGTTCCAGCACGGGTGCCTGGGTATGGGAGCGCGGGACGTGCGGGCGCGGGTCGGGCATGAAGGGTCCCCCTGGGTCGGTGAGGCGGTTCAACCGGTTCAGCCCCGCGGAGTGCGGTGGCGGGGCCGGGCGGTGACAGGGTCGGTGGGCGTGCCGGTCGGCGGCCCGGTGGTGGCCTGAGGCGGTTCGGCTCCGGCTCCCCGCGCGGCCAGGACGGAGAGCCGCACCAGACGGGTCTCGGAGTGGTCGAGGAAACGGGCCTCGGCCTCGGTCTGGAAGATCAGCTGCTCCAGGACCAGCAGCCAGGCGACGTCGTCGCGCTCGCGGGACCGTCCGCTCTCGATGGCCGTGAGGGCCTGCGCCTTGAGGCGGGTGTAGTCCTGCATCGCCTGGATCGTGGCGTGCCG
This sequence comes from Streptomyces sp. NPDC012888, assembly GCF_042900645.1. NCBI lineage: Bacteria > Bacillati > Actinomycetota > Actinomycetes > Kitasatosporales > Streptomycetaceae > Streptomyces > Streptomyces sp. NPDC012888. Next base: position 53,521 of record NZ_JBIBBM010000020.1, read on the forward strand.
CTGGGCCTGGATGACGGCGCGGATGTCGACGCCGGGGGCGCCGACGGCCATGGCGAGCTTGATGGCCAGCTCGTCGCGGGGAGGGTTGGTGCGGTCGACGGGGCGCTCGTACCAGGCGTTGAGCTCGGAGCGGCCGGCGTCCGTGATGGCGTACAGGGTGTGGCCGGCGCCGTCCTCGCCGCCGGGGGCGACGAGACCGTCCCGTTCGAGCCGGGCCAGGGTCGTGTAGACCTGCCCGACGTTGAGCGGCCAGGTGGAACCGGTGCGGGACTCGAACTCGGTACGCAGCTGGGAGCCGTATCTGGGGCCCCGTTCGAGCAGGGCGAGGAGGCCATGACGGATCGACATACCGAGTATGTATACCGAGTATGCCCTGCCAGGCAAGTGGGGGCCGCGGTGGGTGCGCCGGGGCGGGGCGGCGGGTGCGGGGCGCGGGCGCGGGGAGGCGCTGCTCAGCCGCGACGGAGGCGTACGCCGATGAAGCCGAGGCCCACGCCCATCAGGGCCAGGCCGGTGCCGAGGGGGAGTATGTGGGCGGCGAGGTCCGCGGCGCGGGCGTTGGGGATGGGGCCGATGGCGGTGGACCGGGGCGGCTGCCCGGCCTCGGTGGGCGCGGTGGGGGCGGCGGGTCGTTCCCGCTCCGCCGCGGGGGGCCGTTCGGCGTCGGGGCGCGAGTGGCCGCCGGGCGGGTCGTGGGGGCCGCGGAGGTCGCGGAGGTCGCGGAGGTCGCGGGGGTCGCTCAGGCCGTGGGGGAGGGGCCGGGACGCGACGTACACCTCCGGATTGGCGGGCGCGCCGACCGGCCGGCCGGGACGCTCCCGGCCGGCGCCGGCGGGGCTGCCGGCGAGCTCGCGGGGGTCGTCGAAGGTGGCGGCGGGGGTCGCGAGGGCCGCGGAGGCCGCGGCGGCGGTCGACGCGGGGCTGAGGAGGAGGGCGCAGGCGAGGGCCGCGGTGGTGAGGTGGTGGGGGCGGGGTCTGCGTCGAAGCCGGTGTGAGGTGCGGAGTCGAGTCACGGGGGAGCGCCTCCCGTCCCGGGTGGCCGAGTGTCAGGCCCAGGTTGGCATACGGGGGCAAAGCGGGCATCTCGGCCGCGCCGCGCCGACCGGGCCGGGGCTCCGCCCGAACACCCGGGGCTCTTCCCCGCACCCCGCGCCTCGAACGCCGGCGGGGCTGGGTTCGGCGTCCGCCTTTGTCCGGCCCCGGGGGCGGGGCGGGGCGGGGCTTGCCCCGTGCGGGTGGGGCTCCGCCCCCTGGCCCGCTCAGACGGCGCCGCGGCAGGGCGGCTACTTGTAGGGGTTGCGGACGGAGGCGGAACCGCACAGCGTCTGGTAGCCGGCGTCGTTGAAGGCCGCGGCTTCCACACCGGCGAGGATGATGCCGCGCGTGTCGTTCAGGGAGGTGTTCCAGCTCTGGCTGGTTCCGGCGCCGTTCTTGTTGAAGCGCCACATGTGGTAGTGGGTCGTTCCCGACCTGTCCATGGAGTAGAAGCGGACACCCGCCACCCGCGCGTCGCTGGCCGTGTCCACGGCGGTGAGGCGAATGCTGGAAATGCTGGTCGCGCTGGCCCAAGTCCACGTCGCGCTGCCGTAGGCGCCGGGGCTGGAACAGTCGGACGTGGCGCCGGCCGCGGAGGCGGGGGAGATTGCCAGGGCGGTAACCGCAGCCGTTGCGGCGGCTCCGGTCGCCAGGCGCGCGATGTTGCGCAAAGGAACTCCTAGGGCGTTGGGCACTGTCTGACGCCGAGAAGTCTAGGAAGTCGAACGTTTGCCCGATAGCCGCTCTTGATCGAATGACCTGATTCGATCGGCGGCCGCACATCGCGACCACCCGTGCACGTGATCACCGCACTGGTGGGGGTCCTCGCCGGCCAAGCCTCGCCCAGCCCACCTCGGGAGGTCAGCCGTATCGCGCGCTCATACCGGCGAGGCCAGACCGTGCCGGACCCTACTGCGGCGGATTCCCAGTGGAGACGTAGAGGGTGAACTCGGCGCCTTGCTTGTCCACGGGGTCACCCGCTTCCGGGAACTGCTGCATGACGGTGTCCTTGCCGTAGACAGCCTCGTCCTGGTCCCGCACCTTGAACTTCCAACCGGCCGCCTGAATGCAGTCCTTCACTGACGCCACGTTCTTGTAGCGGAAGTCCGGTGCCGTGACCTTGGTGGCGTCGTCCCAGGACTTGTACGCGTCCTTGCACTTCGACGCCTCGATCGTGCGCGTGGGGTCCGGGCCCTTGAAGCCCGGCTTGGACGAGCCGGACGGGGTCGCGCCGCTGCTCGCCGCCGTGGTGCCGCCCGAGCCCTCGTCCTTGCCGTCGTCGCCGTTCAGCGACAGCGCCGTGATCAGGCCGCCGATGGCCAGCAGCGCCACCGCGATCGCGCCCACCGTCACCGTCGTGTTCCGGCGGCCGCCCGCCGCCGGCTGCGGGGCCGTCGTCGGCGAGATGGTGTACGGCGGCGGGGTCGGCGCGGCGTACTGCTGCTGCGGGGGCGGGTAGGCGTAGCCCGGCGTCGGCGTCGGTGTCGGCGCAGGAGTGGGCGGCGGGGTGTGCTGCGCGGGCGCGTACGGCTGGTACGGGGTGTGCAACGCCTGCGGGGGCGGCTGCGGGAGGGAGGAGTCCACCGGCGGGAACACCGCCGAGCCGACTCCGGCACCGCTGACCACCGGGCCGCTGCCCGGCACGATGACCGGTGCGCCGGTCTGACCCGCCGACAGCACCCGCGCGACCTCGTCGCGCATCGCCGCCGCCGTGGGGAAGCGCTCGTTCGGGTTCTTCTTCAGCGCCCGCGCGACCAGCGCGTCCATCGCCGGCGTCACCGCCCGGTTGATGGAGGACGGAGCCACCGGCTCCTCCTGCACGTGCGCGTAGGCGATCGCCAGCGGCGAGTCCGCCTCGAACGGCAGCCGCCCGGTCAGCAGCTGGAACAGCATGATGCCGACCGAGTAGAGGTCCGAGCGGGCGTCCACACCGCGCCCGAGCGCCTGCTCCGGGGACAGGTACTGCGGAGTGCCCACGACCATGCCGGTCTGCGTCATCGAGGTGACCCCGGACTGCATCGCCCGGGCGATGCCGAAGTCCATGACCTTGACCACGCCGCGCTTGGTCATCATCACGTTGCCCGGCTTGATGTCCCGGTGCACCAGCCCCATGTCGTGGCTGGTCTCCAGCGCGGCGAGCACGTCGGAGGTCACCCGCAGCGCCTTGTCCGCCGGCATGGCGCCGTACTGCCCGATGTCCGCCTGCAGCACCGAGCCGAGCGGGTTGCCCTCGACGTACTCCATGACGATGTACGGCATCACCGCGCCGTCGAGGTCGCCCTCGCCGGTGTCGAACACCGAGACGATGTTGGTGTGCGACAGTTTCGCTACAGCCTGGGCCTCACGCCGGAACCGTTCGCGGAAGGACTGCTCGCGCCCCAGCTCGCTGTGCAGGGTCTTGATCGCCACCTGCCGGTCGAGCGCCGCGTCGTAGGCGAGGTACACGGATGCCATGCCGCCCTCGCCCAGCAAATCCCTTAGCTGATAACGGCCACCGGCCAGGGAGCGGCCTGCGTACCGGCCTGGATTGCCGTCCTGGCTCATGACTGTTGCTTCCCCTCGCCACTCTTGTGTCGCGCCCAGTCTGCCGGAGGGCAAGCACACGTCAAGCCGCGTACCCGTTCCGTGACCGGGTCCCCACAGTGCGGTCACCCGCGCCGTCGCCCGAACGGCGACCGGCGTGGAGGCTGTAGCGTTCATGGGAGCACCCTGAACGAGACCACCGCATGCGCGGCCGAGAGAGACGACGGCGAGGACTGATGGCACCCGAACCCGAGGCAGGCGGCGCCGGGATGGCCGAGGACCCCTCGCACTGGGGCGCCGGCGGGCTCGTGGGCGACGGCCGTTACCGGCTGACGCACCGGCTCGGCCGGGGCGGTATGGCCGAGGTGTTCGCCGCGGAGGACGTACGGCTGGGCCGCACGGTCGCCGTCAAGCTGCTGCGGGCCGACCTCGCCGAGGACCCGGTGTCCAAGGCCCGCTTCACGCGCGAGGCCCAGTCGGTCGCCGGGCTCAACCACCACGCGGTGGTGGCCGTGTACGACTCGGGCGAGGACCGGGTCGGGCCGAACACCGTGCCGTACATCGTGATGGAGCTGGTCGAGGGCCGCACCATCCGCGAGCTCCTGATCAGCGCCGAGGCTCCGGGACCGGAGCAGGCGCTCATCATCGTCTCCGGGGTCCTGGAGGCGCTGGCGTACTCGCACCAGCACGGCATCGTGCACCGCGACATCAAGCCCGCCAACGTCATCATCACCAACACCGGCGCGGTGAAGGTGATGGACTTCGGCATCGCCCGGGCCCTGCACGGCGCGCAGTCGACGATGACCCAGACCGGCATGGTCATGGGCACGCCGCAGTACCTCTCCCCCGAACAGGCCCTCGGCAAGGCCGTGGACCACCGCAGCGACCTGTACGCCACCGGCTGCCTGCTCTACGAACTCCTCGCGCTGCGGCCCCCCTTCACCGGCGAGACCCCGCTCTCCGTCGTCTACCAGCACGTCCAGGACGCGCCGGTGCCGCCCTCGCAGAACGCGCCCGGCGTCCCGCCGGAGCTCGACGGGCTGGTGATGCGCTCGCTGGCCAAGGACCCGGACGACCGGTTCCAGAGCGCCGAGGAGATGCGCGGACTGGTGCAGTACGCCCTCCAGATGCTCCAGGAGGAGGGCGGCAGCACCGGTACCTGGAACACCGGCCCGGTCACCATGGCGCTCCCGCACGGGCGGGGTCCGGCGCCGACCGCCGCCATGCCGATGGGCGGCACCGGCCCGCAGCCGGGCTACCCCCAGCACGCCAACACCTCGCAGTTCCAGCAGCCGATGGTGCCCCCGCTGAACCCGGACGACGGCTCCGCCTTCCCGGGCGGCGGCGGCTCCGGCGGCTACTACGACGGCGGCCAGGGCGGCCGCGGTGGTGCCGACGGCCATGGCGGCGGCCGGTGGAAGGTGTGGCTGTTCGCGGTGCTCGCGGTCGTCGCGATCGGCGCGGGCGTGGTGTACGCCGTCAACAAGGCGGGGGAGAAGAACACACCGCCCGGCGGCGGTACGACGTCCAGTCAGTCCCCGCCGGCCAGCAGCCCGCAGGGCGAGACGCCGAGCGCGCCGGAGACGCAGGAGGAGCAGGAGGAGAGCCGCCAGCCTCCCCGGTCGAACAGCTGGAGCGCGACGCCCGGCCGGACGAGGCACAGCTCGCCGACGACGTTCAGCCCGACCGCGTCTCCGTCCTGGAGCCCGTCGAGCGCGGAGCCCTCGGACGAGCCGACGAGCACCCCGCCGACGACCAGCAAGTCGGGTACGCCGAACGGCGGTGGCACCGCGACTCCGGTGTCCCCCAAGCCGACCGGCGACAGCCAGCAGCAGTAGGCGCGTTCGGCCGCGCGACGGGCCCGGCGGAATCCCTTCCGCCGGGCCCCTCCCCGTCTACAGGACGTGCTGGTACACCCGGTCCGGGTTGCCGGTCATGCTGTGCACGGTCGCGAACTGGGGCTCCATCCGCATGTAGACCGGGTCGAAGACCTCGCCGTCCACGAAGTGCGGTCCGGGGCCGAAGAGTTCGAGCTCGGCGGTGGTCGGTTCGACGATCCGCGCCGTCCCGGTGAACTGCACGGACCACAGCCGGGACTCCCCGGAACCCAGGTTGTCCGCGCCGTAGGCGACGACGCTGCCGTTGCAGGCCCGGTGGTAGCCGAACGCGGCGTGCATCCGCAGGACGACCTTCCCGCCCACCACGATGTGGCGGGCGGCGGCGAGGAAGGGCAGCGCTCGCATGCTGGTGGCCACGCGGCCGTACGGCACGCGGCCCAGCAGTTCCATGGCGTGGTGATCCTCCGGGGACATGCGCCCCACTCTGCGCCACCGGCGCACCGCCGGAAAAGAGGAGCCGGCCCCGATGATCCGGGACGTTGGTCCCGAATGAATCGCCCGCCCCGTGGAATCGCAGCACCACGGGACGTCACGTGAGGTGACGGAATTCGCTCCTCCGGAAACCCGGTGTCCCCCGCCCCTCCGCCGCCCTGCCGCCGCCGGACACCGGCCTGGTCAGCGCTTCTCCGCCTGGAGCCGGGCCACGTACGCGGCGGCCTGGGAGCGCCGCTCCATGCCCAGCTTGGAGAGCAGGCTGGAGACGTAATTCTTGATCGTCTTCTCGGCGAGGTGGAGCCGCTCGCCGATGGCGCGGTTGGTCAGGCCCTCGCCGATCAGGTCGAGGATCCTGCGCTCCTGATCCGTCAGGTTGGCCAGGCGGTCGTCGCCCTTGCCGTTCCCGCCGTCGCGCAGCCGCTCCAGCACCCGGGCCGTGGCCACCGGGTCCAGCAGCGACTTGCCGGCGGCGACGTCGCGGACGGCGTTGAGCAGCTCGTTGCCCCGGATCGCCTTGAGGACGTACCCCGAGGCACCGGCCATGATCGCGTCGAAGAGCGCCTCGTCGTCGGCGAACGAGGTCAGCATGAGGCACTTGACGTCCTCGTCCCGGGATCGGACCTCCCGGCAGACCTCGACTCCGCTGCCGTCGGGCAGGCGCACGTCCAGGACGGCCACGTCGGGCCGGGTGGCGGGAATCCGTACCAGCGCGTCGGCGGCCGTACCGGCCTCGCCGACCACCTCGATGTCGGTCTCGCTGGACAGGAGCTCGTGGACGCCCCGGCGTACCACTTCGTGGTCGTCCAGGAGGAATACCGTGATTTTTCCATCTTCGCGCACGGAGTCAGTTTCACACACTCACCTCTTCCCTGCCGGAGTTACCCGGGATAACGTGCCGTTGTTCCGGCCCCCTGCAAGGCTGTGACCAGTGGTTGTTCCCCATTCCTCGGATTTACTTGGAAATCCAAGCAAAATCGCAGGTCAAATGGGGTTTCGCGGTGACGCGGCGTACTGGGTAACGTGCATTGCGCAGGGCACTCGCCGGGGCACCTGTCACGCCAGTTTCCGGACGAGTCGCACCCACCCCGTGCGCAGGTACGGATACAGGCGGAGCCGCACTGGTCCCCGGAGAACCCGGGTGCCGGACCGACGGAGGAGCACACGTGACCGTGGAGAGCACTGCCGCGCGCAAGCCGCGACGCAGCAGCGGCACCAAGCGAGCGGCCGGGGCCCCGGCCCGCAAGGCCGGCGCCGACCGGAGTGCCGAGCCCCAGCTCGTACAGCTGCTGACGCCCGAGGGGCACCGGGTAGAGAACGCGGAGAATGCCGAGTTTCTCTCCTACGTTGCCGACATCACCGACGAGGACCTGCGCGGGCTGTACCGCGACATGGTCCTCACCCGCCGCTTCGACGGCGAGGCGACCGCCCTCCAGCGCCAGGGCGAGCTGGGCCTGTGGGCCTCGCTGCTCGGACAGGAGGCCGCCCAGATCGGCTCCGGCCGCGCGCTGCGGGACGACGACTACGTCTTCCCGACCTACCGCGAGCACGGCGTCGCCTGGTGCCGGGACGTCGACCCGACGAACCTGCTCGGCATGTTCCGCGGCGTGAACCACGGCGGCTGGGACCCGAACACCAACAACTTCCACCTCTACACGATCGTCATCGGCTCGCAGACGCTGCACGCGACCGGTTACGCGATGGGCGTGGCCAAGGACGGCGCCGACTCGGCGGTCATCGCCTACTTCGGCGACGGCGCGTCCAGCCAGGGCGACGTGAACGAGGCCTTCACCTTCTCGGCGGTCTACAACGCCCCCGTGGTGTTCTTCTGCCAGAACAACCAGTGGGCGATCTCCGAGCCCACCGAGCGGCAGACCCGCGTCCCGCTCTACCAGCGCGCCCAGGGCTTCGGATTCCCCGGCGTCCGGGTCGACGGCAACGACGTCCTGGCCTGCCTGGCCGTGACCCGCTGGGCCCTGGAGCGGGCCCGCCAGGGCGAGGGCCCGACCCTGGTCGAGGCGTTCACCTACCGGATGGGCGCCCACACCACCTCCGACGACCCGACCCGCTACCGGCGGGACGAGGAGCGGGCGGCCTGGGAGTCGAAGGACCCGATCGCCCGTCTCAAGGCGCACCTGCTCGCCTCGGGCGGCGCCGACGAGGCCTTCTTCGAGTCGCTGGAGACGGAGAGCGAGGCCCTCGGCAAGCGCGTCCGCGAGGCCGTACGCAACATGCCCGACCCGGACACGATGTCGATCTTCGAGAACATCTACGCCGACGGGCACGCGCTGGTGGACGAGGAGCGCGCCCAGTTCGCGGCCTACCTCGCCTCGTTCGAGGAGGGTCACTGATCATGGCTGTCGAGAAGATGTCGATCGCGAAGGCGCTCAACGAGTCGCTGCGCAAGGCCCTGGACACCGACCCCAAGGTCCTGATCATGGGTGAGGACGTCGGCAAGCTGGGCGGTGTCTTCCGGATCACCGACGGCCTGCAGAAGGACTTCGGCGAGGAGCGGGTCATCGACACCCCGCTCGCCGAGTCCGGCATCGTCGGCACCGCCATCGGCCTGGCCCTGCGCGGATACCGGCCGGTCGTGGAGATCCAGTTCGACGGGTTCGTCTTCCCGGCGTACGACCAGATCGTCACGCAGCTCGCGAAGATGCACGCGCGGGCCCTGGGCAAGGTCAAGATGCCCGTGGTCATCCGCATCCCCTACGGCGGTGCCATCGGTGCCGTCGAGCACCACAGCGAGTCCCCCGAGGCCCTCTTCGCCCACGTGGCCGGCCTGAAGGTCGTCTCCCCGTCCAACCCGTCCGACGCGTACTGGATGCTGCAGCAGGCCATCCAGAGCGACGACCCGGTGATCTTCTTCGAGCCGAAGCGGCGCTACTGGGACAAGGGCGAGGTCGACACCGAGGCCATCCCGGGCGAGCTGCACAAGGCGCGCGTGGTGCGGGACGGCACCGACCTCACCCTCGCCGCCTACGGCCCGATGGTGAAGGTCTGCCTGGAGGCCGCCGCGGCCGCCGCCGAGGAGGGCAAGTCGGTCGAGGTCCTCGACCTCCGCTCGATGTCCCCGATCGACTTCGACACGGTCCAGGCGTCGGTGGAGAGGACCCGCCGTCTGGTGCTGGTGCACGAGGCGCCCGTGTTCCTGGGCGTGGGCTCGGAGATCGCCGCCCGCATCACGGAGCGGTGCTTCTACCACCTGGAGGCCCCGGTGCTGAGGGTCGGCGGCTTCCACGCCCCGTACCCGCCGGCCCGCGTGGAGGAGGAGTACCTGCCGGGTCTGGACCGCGTGCTCGACGCCGTCGACCGTTCGCTGGCGTTCTGAGGAGAGCCGCTGTGACCATCCGCGAATTCAAGATGCCCGACGTGGGCGAGGGCCTCACCGAGGCCGAGATCCTCAAGTGGTACGTCCAGCCGGGCGACACGGTCGAGGACGGCCAGGTCGTGTGCGAGGTGGAGACGGCCAAGGCGGCGGTGGAGCTGCCCATCCCGTTCGACGGGGTGGTGCACGAACTCCGCTTCGCCGAGGGCACCACGGTCGACGTCGGCCAGGTCATCATCTCGGTGGCCGTCGGCGGGGCCGACCCCGCCGCCGCCCCCGCCGCCGCCGAGGCGGTGGCGGCCGCCCCGGCCGCCGCCACCGCTGCCCCCGCCGCGCCGGCCCAGGAGCCCGCCGGGGAGGCCGAGGCCGCACCCGAGGGCCGCCAGCCGGTCCTGGTCGGCTACGGCGTCTCCCAGGCCAGCACCAAGCGCCGCCCGCGCAAGGCAGCGGCCGCGGTCCCCGCGCAGAGCGCCGCGTACGCCCCGGAGCCCGCCGCCCTCAACGGCAGCGGCAACGGCACCGGCAGCGGCTTCGCCGCGGTCCCCGTGGCGGAGCGCCCGCTGGCCAAGCCGCCGGTCCGCAAGCTCGCCAAGGACCTCGGCGTCGACCTCGCCACGGTGGTGCCCACCGGCGACGGCGGCGTCGTCACCCGCGAGGACGTGCACGCGGCCGCCGCGGCGGCCACGGCCGCCCAGGCACCCGCCGCCCCCGCGCCCGCCGGCGCACCGGCCGTCCCGGTCGCGGCGCAGCCCGCCGGCCCGGCGTCCGCCGCCGACGGGGCCCGCGAGACCCGGATCCCCGTCAAGGGCGTCCGCAAGGTCACCGCGCAGGCCATGGTGGGCTCCGCGTTCACCGCGCCGCACGTCACCGAGTTCATCACCTTCGACGTCACGAAGACGATGAAGCTGGTCGCGGACCTCAAGCAGGACCCCGACATGGCCGGCCTGCGGATCAACCCGCTGCTGCTGATCGCCAAGGCCGTGCTCGTCGCCGTCCGCCGCAACCCGGACGTCAACGCGGCCTGGGACGAGGCGGCGCAGGAGATCGTGCTCAAGCACTACGTGAACCTCGGCATCGCCGCGGCCACCCCGCGCGGCCTGATCGTCCCGAACATCAAGGACGCGCACGCCAAGACCCTGCCGGAGCTCTCCGAGGCGCTGTCCTCGCTCGTCTCCACGGCCCGCGAGGGGAAGACCTCCCCGGCGGACATGCAGGGCGGCACGATCACCATCACCAACGTCGGCGTCTTCGGCGTCGACACCGGTACGCCCATCCTCAACCCCGGCGAGTCCGCGATCCTCGCGGTCGGCGCGATCAGGGAACAGCCGTGGGTCCACAAGGGCAAGGTGAAGGCCCGCCAGGTCACCACCCTGGCGCTGTCCTTCGACCACCGACTGATCGACGGTGAGCTCGGTTCCCGGTTCCTCGCGGACGTCGCGGCGGTCCTGGAGAACCCGAAGCGCCTGATCACCTGGGCCTGATCGCCCGCAGCGCGAGGCGGACGCCCCCGCCCGGCCCCGGCCGGCCGGGGGCGTCCGCCTTCTCGCGGGGCGAACGGGCCCGCCGCCCGCCGCGCCACCGTCTAGGCTGCCGCCCGGACTGGAGGGGGCGGGGATGGCCATCACCGGGTTGCAGGTGTACGCCGTGGAGGACGCCGGACCGCGCGGCGGGACGGCCAGGGTGCGGTGCCTCGGCGGCGTGGCCCGGACCGGCGAGCTGTACGCGGCGGGGGACTGGCGCACCGGGCTGCGCCGGATCGAGCGGCACGGCCGGACGGCGGACCGCCTCGACGCCGGGCAGTCGGCCACCGTGCACCTCGCCGGAGCGGTGGTCGCCCTGCTCACCCGCGGCCAGGTCCTCACCGCGGTGCCGCTGGGCGGGCTCCGGCTGGCGGAGGCCGAACCGTGGGCCCTGCACGGCCCCGACGCCGCCCTCGGCCTTGACCCCGACCCCGAGGGCATGCGGGCGCTGGCGGTCTCCCACATGCAGGACACCGCCCTGGGTGACGAGGAGCGGATCCGCTGGGGGCGCGTCGCGCTGGCCGCCACCGTGCGGAGCCGGCGCGAGCCGATGGACGGCGCCGCCGCCGAAGCCCGCGTACGTGCCTACCTGATCCGGCAGTTCGGGCCGCTGACCGACGCCACCGACGGTCTGCGCGACCCCGCCGCGCTGTGCTCGTTCGTCCTGGACCGGATCGACCGGACCCCCGCGGAAGCGGTCCGCGCCGCCCGCCACTGGCGGGACCTGGAACTCACCGGGATCCTCGGCCTGCGCCGCGTCAAGAACCTCACGGCCGCCCTGGAGGACGTCGTACCGCACCTCCCGCCCGGCCACCCGCTGACCGGCCCGGCCGCCGCCTGGCTGACGGTCCGCCGCCACCTCCCCTAGCGGCCGACCACCGACGGGGAGGGGGCGGTTCGCGCCAGTGGCGCGAACGCGTGTTAACGTCCGCCGACCGACCGATTCCAGGGGGGAATCTTGCGCAGATATGTGGGGGCCGGGGTGGCGGCGGCGCTGCTCGTCACCGGCGGCCTCGTGGGCACGGGCACGGCCGTCGCGGCCGGGGATCCGACGTTCTTCTTCGACCCGGTCACGGACAAGGTCCTGATGCCCGGCGAGGGCTGGGCCGAGCTGTCGCCGCAGGGCACCGGCGGGCAGAACGACGGGCGGCCGGACGGCACGTACGTCTACGCGCTGAGCCGGAAGCCGCTCACCGACGCCGGCTGGTCCGGCGGCGGGGTGCCGGACGGCCTGAAGGTCGACCCGACGGAGTCCTGCAAGGAGAAGGCCGGCACCCCCGGCGTCTACCTCTGCGACATCCGCGAATGGATCAACCCGGCGCCCCAGGTCTCCGCCCTGGGCACCGCGGCGAACGGCACGACCGCCTACTACGGCCTCGTCTACGTGCCGCGCGGCGGCAGCGTCGACGCCGGCGTCAAGGAGGCGCAGACCGCGGCGGCCAAGCCGGTGGGCCCGCGCCGGGCGCACGCCTCGATCACCGTCCGGACCAAGGAGCACGTCGCCGGCAACACCCTGTCGATGTGGACGCCCGCCCTGCCGGCGGGCGGCTCGGTGCGGCACGTGGTGAAGCTGCGCGCGGTCGACAAGGGCGTGCTCTGGATGGGCATGACCCCGGTGCCCGGCTTCCGCCACTGGGACGAGGGGGAGCTGGACGTCACGGTCACCGGCGTCTCGGTCGCCGACACCTCCGGCGCGTCCGGGGGAGCCACGTGCGACCACGTCACCGGGGAGGTCGGCGGCGGGGACGTCCGCTGCGAGATCGGCAGGCCCGGTGAGTACAAGGTCTCGTACACGCTCAAGGCGGGGTCGGGCACGGCGGCGTGGCGGCTGCGGAACAGGGCCACCTACGAGGTGTACACCTTCGGCACCGGCAATCCGGAGAAGACCTCGGACTTCGCCGTCACGAGCACCGTCCCGGTGGCCGAGCGGTTCCGGCTCCTGGGCCGCAACGCGAGCGGCGAGCTGTACGAACACCGCGGCACGGGCAAGGCCGCGGAGCCGTTCGCCCCGGCCGAGCAGATCGGCTGGGGCTTCGACTGGAACCAGTACTCGGCGCTGACGCGGCTGGGCCCGGTGACGGTGCAGAGCACCGGCCCGGGTGCCGTGGCCCGCGACCGCAACGGCGTGCTGTGGTTCTACCGGGCCTCCGGTGACGGCGCCGTGTACGAGGACCGGCTGAAGGTCGGCGGCGGCTGGAACGCCTACGACGCGCTGACCGGTGCCTCGGACCTGACCGGCGACAAGCGGGCGGACCTGCTGGCGCGGGACACCACCGGCACGCTGTGGCTGTACCCGGGCACCGGCAACCCCTGGGCGCCGTTCGGCACCAGGGTGAAGGCCGGCACCGGCTGGAACGCCTACGACATGCTGGTCGACGGCACCGACCTGACCGGGGACGGCAAGGCCGACCTGGTCACCCGCGACACCGCGGGCAAGCTGTGGCTGCACCCGGGCACGGGCACCGCCGCCGCGCCGTTCGGCGTCCGCGCGCAGATCGGCACCAACTGGCGGATCTACAACGCCGTGGTGGCGCCGGGCGACCTCAACTCCGACGGCAGGGCCGACCTGGTCGCCCGGGACGCCTCGGGCACGCTCTGGTACTACCAGGGCACCGGGAACGCGGCGAAGCCGTACCTGGCGCGGGTGAAGGCCGGTACCGGCTTCCAGGGGTACGGCCTGCTGTTCTGACCCCTGACCCCTGACCCCTGACCCCTGACCCCTGACCCCTGACGCTGGTCCTGATCCTGACCCTGACGGGCCCGGACCAGGGTGTGGCGTGACGCGGCCCCCGCCCCTCCCGGGCGGGGGCCGTGCCGCGTCGTGCGGCCGGGCCGTTCAGTACGGGGCGTCCTGCCAGGAGGAGGCGGCGGTGATGCGCGAAGTGTGACAGGAGCCCGGAAGTTCTTTCCGCGGCGTGTTCCGGCGGCGGGTGCGGCGGGTGTGGCGGGTTTCAGGCGCGGGCCGCGTTGCCGAGGACGCGGGTGGGGGTCAGCCGGACGACCACCCGTACGTCCTCCGGCGGCAGGTCGCGGTACTCGTCCCCGGCGCCCGGGCCGGCGTACTCCTCGGCGATGCGGACGGCCACCGCCCGCCCGGCGTCCTCGGTGACGGTCGCCTCGCCGCGCACCTCCACGTACAGGAACGGGTCGGTGGGGTCGTAGACGGTCAGGGACACCCGCGGCTCGCGCAGGATGTTGCGCTCCTTGCGGCGGCCCTGCTCGGTGGAGATCAGGACGTCCTCGCCCTCGCGGGACACCCACACCACCGAACTCTGCGGGCTGCCGTCGGGGTTGACGGTCGAGAGGACCGCCGGGTACGGCGCGTCGAGGAGCTTGCGCACGGCGTCGTTCAGGGCAACGGTCATGGCCGGACCCTAAGCGGCGGCCGGGCCGCGGTCGACCGTCCTTCCGGCGGCCGCGCCGACTACGCGAGGTCGCTCGTCCGCGGATGGCCGGGCGTGGCCCGGCCGGTGACTGTCCGTCGTGTGCAGCACCCCCGCCGGGTGACAGTGCCCGTGCGGTTCCGCGCAGGTCAGCGCGGAGCGTAGGCCGGTTGCTCGGCGTGTCCCGGACAAGTAGCTGCGAGCTCGGGTTGCGGTCGGTGACGGTCTGTCAGTGAGTGGTGGGCGACACGTCCCATGTCGACCGTCCACGGACAGGAGAACGCCATGCGCCGCCTCACCCGTCACACCCTCCCCGCCGCACTCTGCCTGAGCCTGCTGGCCGTCCCGACCACAGCGGCCGGTGCCGCCTCCGCGCCGGAGAGACCGGCCTCCGCGCCCGCGTCCGCCCCCGTCCCCGGGGCGGACGCGCTGCTGAAGCAGGTCTCCACGCTGGGCAACGTCGCGGAGGTGCTGAGGCCGGCCACCGCCCTGGTCGAGGCCATCCTGAAGGCCGACGAGGGCAAGGTGCCGCAGGCGGACCTGGACAAGCACGTCACGGCTCTCAAGGCGGCCGTGGACAAGCTGAAGGCGAGCCTGCCGGCCGCCCCGGCGGTCCCGGTCCCGGTCCCGCCCGTCGACGCGCCCGACCTGCCCGTGGAGGCCCCGAAGCTGCCGGTCGAGGCGCCGAAGCTGCCGGTGGAGGCCCCGAAGCTGCCCGTCGAAGCTCCCAAGCTGCCCGCCGAGGCCCCGAAGCCGCCTGCCGACGCGCCCAAGCTGCCCGTGAAGGCGGATGCGGCCGCCGCCCCGCTGCGGACCGACGTACGGGCCGGGACCGCCGCCGGTCCCCTGGACCTGATCAACTCCGCCCTGGACGGCCTGCTGAAGGCCGTGGAGGGCCTCACCAAGGCCGCCGGTCCCTGCGGCTGCGCGGCCGACGCCGGAACCAAGGTCACCGACGTGCTCACCAGTCTGATCAACGCGTTGCTGGCCCTGCTCGCCGGCGCCGGCCTGCCCGTGCCCAACCTGCCCGGACTGCCGCCGATCGGCCTGCCCGTCGCCGCCCGGTAGCACCGGCCGGAAGCCCCCCTTGACGGACGGTCCGGCCGGATGGACGCTCACGGCTTGGCATCGGTCTGGTTCAAGGGGGGAGCCGGTATGCCTGAGGAGTACGACCTGCCCGCGCGCGGGCGGTCCGCGGGGGAGCTCCGTGCGCGGCTGGCCGCGCTGGGCGCCCGCTGGTCGGTACGCGAGGACCTGGCGGACGACGACCCGCTGCCCCGGGCCGCGCTGGGGGTGGATCCCGCGGCCGGCCTGACGACCGCCGCCGAGGCCGGCCGGGTCGACCTGCGCGCGCTGGCCGGCCGGCCGAGCGGCAACCCGCACCTCACCCGGCGGCGGGCCGCACGCGGGCTGCTGCCGGGGATGCCCGGGATGCCCGGGCCGGCCGGCGGGGTGGCCCGGCCGGACGCCGTCGACTGGCGCCACCGCTGGGGGTGGCCCTGGATCACCAAGGTGCGGGACCAGAACCCGTGCGGTGCCTCCTGGGCCTTCGGCGCGGCCGGGCTGGTGGAGTCGATGGCCCGGATCGAGCACCACGTGTGGGCGGCGCGTTCCCCGGGCGACGTCCGCGACGGCATGCGGGCCGCCTGCGGGCAGCCCGGCAGTCCGGAGGCCGCCCTGGACTGGATCGCGGCCAACGGCGGCATCGCCGACCCGGACTGCCACCCGTACGCGGTGCCGCCGGAGGGCCTGCCCGCCGCCCGGCGGGAGGCCTGGCGGACCGGGGCCGGCCCGTGCTGGGACCGGTCGGGGCGGACGGTGCGGATCGGCGGTCACGTCCGGCTCGGCGACGTGGAGCAGCAGAAGACCTGGCTGGACACGGTGGGCCCGCTGACGGCCTGCTTCGAGGTGTACGAGGACTTCTTCGGACTCGGCGCCGGGGTGTACCACCCGACGACCCGCCGTTCCGCGGGTCTGCACTGCGTGCTGGTCACCGGCTACGACGACACCGAGGGCTGCTGGCTGTTCAAGAACTCCTGGGGCGCCGCCCACCACGTCGGCGGCTTCGGCCGGATCGGCTACGGCGAGGCCGGCGTCGACCACTGGGCCAAGTGCGGCCTGACCGGCACCGACGTCGACCCGTGGAGCAAGCGGCGGCAGCACGCCGGGAACGTCTTCGAGAGCGGGAACGGCCCCGAGCACCGCAACTTCGAGCTGCTCGCGAGGAACGGCGGAGGCCGGCTCCAACACTGGTGGAGGGGCGGCGAGGAGCCCTTCGCATGGGCCCGGGGCGCGTCCTTCGGCGGCGACGCCACGGGGCAGCCGGCCTTCACCGGCACCACCTACAACCGGAACATGGAGTCCCTGCACGTCACGCGGCGGGGCCGGATCCGCCACTGGTACTACGAGCAGTCCGCGGAGACCTGGCGGGACGGGGGGCTGTTCGGGCGGGGCGACGCGGCGGTCGGCTCGACACCGGCCTTCGTGCAGAGCGACTACGGCCGCCCCGGCAACTTCGAGGCGGTGGTGCGCACGGCGGACGGCCGGCTGAACCACTGGTGGCGCATCAACGGTTCGCCGTGGACCTGGCACGACGGCGGCCGGTTCGCCCACGGCATCGCCCACTTCGGGCCGGCGCTGGTGCAGACCCGGGACCGCCGGCTGGAGTTGGTGGCCGCGCGCACGGACGGCCGGATGCAGCTGTGGCGGCGCGAGGACGCGGACGGGTTCGCCTGGCGTCCCGGAGAGGTGTTCGGCGGCCGGATCACCTCCGCGCCCTGCCTGATCGAGTCGCAGTACGGCGCATTGGACGAGGACACGGCGGGCCACTACGAGTTGTGCGTGGTCGGCGCCGGCGGGCGGGTGGAGCACTGGTGGCGGGGGAACAGGGACGGTTCGCCGTGGCGGCGGAGCGCGGTGTTCGGGCGGGACGCGGTCGCGGTGACCGGGATGCTCCAGGGCAGCTTCGGCTTCCACCTCGAGGTGGTGGTGGAGCGGGCCGACGGGCGGCTCCAGCACTGGTGGCGGGACGGCGGCCAGGAGTGGCGTGAGGGGGCCGTGATCGGTCCCCCGCACGCCACCCGCTGACGTCAGTCGCGGTTGGCGCCCGGAGGCAGCTCGCGCAGCTCGGGTCCGCCGCGCAGGGACTGCGGGACCGGGCCGAGGCTGTAGTCCATGATCTTCTTGGCGTCGTCGTACCGGGTGGTGATCGTCGACGAGCCGAGCACCGTGCCGATCACGGTCTTGCCGTTGCGGGTCGCCGCGAAGACCAGGCAGGGGCCGGCGGGGGTGTTGGTGCCGGTCTTGATGCCGATCGCGCCCGGGTAGGCGCCCAGCAGCTGGTTGCTGTTGGGCCAGGTGTAGTAGCGGAGGCGGCCGTTGGCGGCGGTGGCCGTGGTCTTCTGCTCGGGCGCCGCCACCAGCGAGCGGAAGAACCCGTTCCGCATGGCCGCGCGGGCCAGCCGGGACAGGTCGCGCGGGGTGGTGTAGTTGTTCGCGCTGAAGTTCGGCGAGTTGCCGTCGAAGGAGTCGAACTTCGTGTTCGTCAGACCCAGCGCCTGCGCCTTGGCGTTCATCTGGGCGATGAAGTCCGCGACACGGGCCGCCCGGGTGGTGCCCTTGCCGAACGTGTCGGCCAGCGCGTACGCGGCGTCGCAGCCGGAGGGCGCCATCATGGCCCGCAGCATGCCGCCGACGGTCAGCTGGTCGCCGACGAACAGGTAGGCGCTGCTGGCCCCGACCTGGGCGACGTAGTCGGGGTAGGCCTGCTGGACGGTGATCTTGCGGTAGTAGTCCAGGCCCGCGGTGGTCATGACGGTGTACGCCGTCATGATCTTGGTGGTGCTGGCCATCGGGCGGCGGGTGTCCGCCGCCTTGGCGAACTGTCCGACACCGGTCGCGTTGTCGAGCAGGAACGCGCCCTTGGCGGTCACCGACGGCCAGCCGGGCGGCAGGGCCGCCGAGGCCGTCGAGGAGAACGGGGAGGCGGCCATCAGACCGCCGGTGGCGCCCGCGACGAGCAGGGCGCGGCGGGAGGGCGAGAAGCCAGAAGTCAAAGGGAGTCCCTCGTGTACATGCCGATACTTATCCGAACAGGAGACACGCCCCGGACCCGTACGGATGTGCCCATCCCGCCGATCGTTGCTATTCCGCAACCCGCGCCGGGGCCTGGCCGGCGGCGGCCGGCTCCCCCCGCCCGCCGCCGGCCGGGGCGAGGGCCGTCAGCACCGCGTGCTGTACGGACTCCAGCGGGCCCTTCGGGAACCGGCGCAGCCACAGCCAGGACCCGGCCGCCAGCACCGCGCACACGGCCGCCCACAGCCCCATCACCCACCAGGGGCGGTCCGGGGAGTCGGCGAACCGGGCCGCCAGACCCAGCCCCAGCCCGTAACAGGCCAGCACGCACAGCAGGTTCTGCAGCACGTAGCAGGACAGCGCGGTACGGCCGACCGAGGACAGCGCGGTGGTGACCACCCCCGGCACCGGCAGCCGGTCCAGCGCCCACCCGATCAGGCCGAGGTAGCCCAGGGCGACCAGCGGCGCGGCGACGTAGCGCCCCAGCAGGAACCAGTCGGGCCCGGCCAGGGCGACGGCCAGGTTCAGCGGCAGGCCCAGCCCCAGCCCCCACACCGCCAGCCGGGCGCGGATCCGGCGGCCGCCGGCGTCGGGGGCGAAGGCCCCGGCCCGGTACAGCCGTACGCCCAGCAGGAAGAGGAAGAGCAGCAGCCCGAAGGAGAACACCGGCTCCACGCGCAGGGCGATCGCGTTCTCGAAGCGGAACGCGATCTGCGCCCCCCATCCGCCCTCGGCGTACAGCCGCACGGCGCGCTCCGAGACGCCGGGGGCGGCGCCCGCCGAGGTGACCGCGGCCAGCGTGGCCAGCGACATCAGGGCCAGGTGCAGACCGCCCGCGGTCCACAGGGCGATCCGGCGGGCCCGCTCGGTCCGGGCCAGCAGCCGGGCCACGACCAGGGCGGTGACCGCGTACCCCATCAGCACGTCCCAGGCGAAGACCAGCAGGAAGTGGACGGTGCCCTCCAGGAACAGGAAGGCGGCGCGCCGCCAGTAGCCGCCGGGCCAGGGGCGGCCGCGGCGGGCGGCCGACTCGTACTGGATGGCCAGCCCCACTCCGAAGAGGAGGGTGAGCAGGGCCAGGAACTTGCCGTCGGCGAGGAAACGGAACACGAACTCCGCGTTGATCCGGTCCGGCGTGTCCAGGCCGCCCGCGAGCACGCCCCACTCGGAGCCGGGTGCGGCGAAGATCCACACGTTGGTCATCAGGGTGCCGAGGATGGCGGCCCCGCGCAGGACGTCGAGGAGCGGGATGCGGCCGGGGCCGGGGCCGGGGCCGGGGCCGGGGGCGGGGGCGGTGGTGTCAGCCATGCCTCCAGCGTCCCGGCGGCCCGGCCACGCCACGTCCTGCGGCCGGAGGAAACCCCGCTACATCCTTCGATGCAGCGCCCGGCGCCGGACTCCGCCCGGCTCCGCCCGGGTCCGCCCGCCTCCGTCCGGATCCTGGACGTGCTTCCGCCTCGCACCCGCGTTGTATCTATGCTGCGTCCATGCCGCCGCCCTCGTCCTCGTCCTCGCCCTCGTCCTCGTCCTCCGGAACGGCCCTGAAGCCGCCCCCCGCAGCCGAACGCGTCTACCGGCACGTCAAGCAGGGGGTACTGGACCGGCGCTACGAGGGCGGCACCCTCCTCACGGAAGGCGAGCTCGCCGGGGCCGTCGGGGTCTCCCGCACCCCGGTGCGGGAGGCGCTGCTGCGGCTGGAGACCGAGGGGCTGCTGAAGCTCTACCCGAAGAAGGGTGCCCTGGTCCTCGCCGTCTCCGCCCAGGAGATCGCCGACGTGGTCGAAACCAGGCTGCTGGTCGAGGAGTTCACCGTACGGCGGGCCGTGCCGGCGCCGCCCGCGCTGCTGGCCCGGCTGGCGGAGCTGCTGGAGGAGCAGCGCCGGCACGCGGAGGACGGCGACCTGCCCGCCGTGATGGCCGCGGACCGCTGCTTCCACGCCGAGATCGTCCGCCACGCCGGCAACCAGATCCTGTCCCGCCTCTACGACCAGCTGCGCGACCGCCAGCTGCGGATGGGCGTGGCCCTGCTGCACGACCACCCGGACCGGGTCGCGACGTCCCTGGCCGAGCACGCCGAGATCCTGGCCGCGCTGCGGGCCGGCGACGCCGACGCGGCGGCCGCCGCGGCCCGCGGCCACATCGGCCGGGTCGCGGCGCTGGTCCGCGGGACGGACCGATGACCGCGCCGGAACGCGGGCCGCTGGAGCGCGGGCCGCTGGAGCACGGGCCGTTGGAGCACGGGCCGCTGGAGCACGGGCCGCTGGAGCGCGGATCGGTGGAGCCGCCCGGTGGCCGCCGGGCCGTGTTCGTCTGGTCCATCGGCGTCGCCGTCTACTTCGTCGCCGTCATCTTCCGCACCAGCCTCGGCGTGGCCGGCCTGGACGCCGCCGACCGCTTCCACGTCAACGCCTCCGCCCTGGCCGCCTTCTCCCTGCTCCAGTTGCTCGTCTACGCCGGCATGCAGGTCCCGGTCGGCCTGATGGTGGACCGGCTCGGTACCAAGCGGGTGCTCACGCTGGGGGCCGTCCTGTTCACCGCCGGACAGCTCGGCTTCGCGCTGTCCCCCTCGTACGGCATGGCCCTGGCCGCCCGCGCCCTGCTCGGCTGCGGCGACGCCATGACGTTCATATCCGTCCTCCGCCTCGGCACCCGCTGGTTCCCGGCCCGTCGCGGGCCGCTGATGGCCCAGCTGGCCGGCCTGGTCGGCATGGCCGGCAACCTGGTCTCCACGCTGGTCCTCGCCCCCGTCCTGCACGGCGCCGGCTGGGTCGCCGCCTTCGCCGGCAGCGCCGCCTGCGGGCTGGTCGTCCTGGTGCCGGTGGTGCTGTTCCTGCGTGACAACCCCGAGGGCCACGCCACCGAACCGCCCGCGCGCGGCGGCCTCGGCTTCGTCCGGGCCCAGCTCGCCGAGTCGTGGCGGGAGCCCGGCACCCGCCTGGGCCTGTGGGTGCACTTCACCACCCAGTTCCCGGCGATGGTCTTCCTGCTGCTGTGGGGCATGCCGTTCCTGGTCGAGGCCCAGGGGCTGTCCCGGGACGCCGCCGGCGGCCTGCTCACCCTGATCGTCGCCTCGAACATGGTCCTCGGCCTCGTCTACGGCCAGGTCATCGGCCGCCGCCAGTCCTCCCGGATCCCGCTCGCCCTGGGCACCGTCGCCACCACCGCCCTGCTCTGGGGCGCGGTGCTGGCCTGGCCGGGCGACCGGGCGCCCATGTGGCTGCTGATCGCCCTGTGCACGGTCCTGGGCACCTGCGGCCCGGCCTCGATGATCGGCTTCGACTTCGCCCGGCCCGCCAACCCGCCGGCCCGGCAGGGCACCGCGTCCGGGATCACCAACATGGGCGGCTTCCTCGCCTCCATGACCACCCTGCTGACCGTCGGCGTCCTGCTGGACGCCACCGGCGACGACTACCGGATCGCGTTCTCCACCGTGTTCGTCCTCCAGGCCCTGGGCGTGGCCCGCATCCTGCGCCTGCGCCCGCACGCCCTGCGCCGCGAACGCGACCGCGAGCGCGACCACGAACGCGAACGCCAACGTGACCGGATCGGCCGCCTCCGGGAACCGGTCAGCCCCACCGCCGGGGACTCGCCGGCCCCGGCGCCGCCTACGGCGTGACCGCGAAGTTCGCCAGGATCGCGTCCGCCAGCTCCCGGTCGCCCTCGACCTTGAGCCGGTCGGCCACCGCCGCCGGCCGCACTCGGCCCGCGGCGAGCCGTACGTACGTCTCCCAGTCGGTCGCCAGGGTCACCGCGGGACCCAGCGACGGCGAGCCGTCCACCGACCCGCGGCCCTCCGCGTCCACCCGCACCGTGCGCAGGAACTCCACCGGCCCGTGCACGTCCACGACCACCGCCGTCCCCGCGGGCGCCCCCGCCTGCTTCGCCACCACCTTCGGCAGCCCCGCCAGCAGCAGGTCCCGGGCCACGAACGCACCCGGCGAGTCCAGGTTCCCCGGCGCCCCGAGGGCCGTGCGCAGGTCCTGCTCGTGGATCCACACGTCGAAGGCGCGCAGTCGCAGCGCCAGCTCCAGCGTCACCTGGTCGCCCAGCGGGCCGCGGACCATCGTGTCCGGATCCCGCTTCTCGTTGCGCAGCTGCCGCGACCGCCGGATGATCGTGTACTCCAGCTCCGAGGTCATCTCCGGCGCGGTGTGGTGGCGCCGTACGTCGACCTGGACCTCCATGTAGCGGCTGAACTCGTCCACCACGTGCCGCAGGTCCCGCGGCAGCGAGTGGATCGGCCGCGGATCGCCCAGCATCTCGCACTCGATGCCGATGACGTGCGACACCACGTCCCGCACCGACCAGCCCGGGCAGGGCGTCGCCCGGTTCCACTCACCCTCCGTCAACGGCTGGACCAGCTCGGATATTGCCTCGATGGAGTGAGTCCACGCGTCGGCATAGGGCTGGAGACTGGGATGCGGATGGACGGTCAACGGGACCCCTCGCGGCTGTTCAGTGGCGCAGTGGCGCGTTGTGGACGGCATGTGGACTTGTTTTCCAAAGCTACGCTGCCCAGGAGCACCCCGGCAGTGCTTTCGTGTGACGATCGTAGGCCCGAGTTGACGCCTTGAACGCCAGGACGGTGGTACCGTGCGCGCCTCCCTCATCCAAATCTCCGTGGACGACGCCGAGTCGGTGGTTTCCCGCCGCTCCCGGGTCGCCGGCCTGGTCCGCGAACAGCGCGGCTCCGACCTGGTCGTGCTGCCCGAGCTGTGGCCCGTAGGGGCCTTCGCCTACGAGCAGTTCGAGACCGAGGCGGAGCCACTGGACGGCCCCACCTTCGCCGAACTCTCCGGGGCGGCCCGCGACGCCGGGGTCTGGCTGCACGGCGGCTCCATCGTGGAGCGGGCGGGCGACGGCCGGCTCTACAACACCGCGATGGTGATCTCCCCGGCCGGAGAACTGGCCGCCACCTACCGGAAGATCCACCGCTTCGGCTTCGACGAGGGCGAGGCCGTCCTGATGTCCGCGGGCGACTCCCTCACCACGGTCGAGCTGCCCGAGCAGACCCTGGGCCTGGCCACCTGCTACGACCTCCGCTTCCCCGAGCTGTTCCGCGGCCTGGTCGACTCCGGCGCCACCACCCTGGTCGTCTCGGCGGGCTGGCCGGAGCGCCGCCGCGCCCACTGGACCCTGCTCAGCCGGGCCCGGGCGGTCGAGGAGCAGTCGTACGTCCTGGCCTGCGGCACCGCCGGCACCCACGCGGGCGTCCGGCAGGCCGGGCACAGCCTGGTCGTCGACCCGTGGGGCGAGGTCGTGGCCGAGGCGGGCCCGGGCGAGGAGGTCCTCGTCGCCGACCTGGACCCGGCGAAGGTCCCCGACACCCGCGAACAGTTCCCCGCCCTCAAGGACCGCGTCCTCGGCATCCGCCCGTCGCACTAGCGGGACTACGCCCCCTCGCGCTCCTTCTCGGCCATCCGGACGACGCACACCGCGACGGCGACGAGGAGTGCGGGGTCGGCGTCCTCCCGCACCACGTCCACCGCGTACGTCTCCCGCACCCGGAACCACTGCCGCGACACCAGCGCCAGCAGCTCCCCCTCGTACTCGACCTTGAACTCGCGGTCGAGGATCCGCCCGCTGACGTCGACGTCGGTCCCGTCGGCCATCCGCACCTGGAAGTGGTTGCGCAGCAGCGACATCCGCTTCCGCCGCACCAGTGCCAGCCGCCGCCCGTCCCGCTCCAGCTCCATGGCGTCCCGCAGGCTGAACACCTTCTCCCGCAGCGTGATCAGCACCCGCCCCTCGGGATCCCTGAGCTCCAGGGTGTCCCGCAGCCGCAGGGCCTTCCCGTCGACGAGGAACGCGTGCCGCCCGTCCTCGTCCTCGACCCAGTAGTCGTCCCCGACGGCGAACGCCTTCTCCCGGACGAGGTACTTCACTTCAGCCCGCCGGTGGCCGGCTCGATACCGAACGGCTCCGGCAGCGGACCCACACCCTCGGTGTGGTCGCCCGGCTCGGCGGCGGTGTCCATCAGGCAGCTCCTTCCGTCCCGGCCCCACGCTCCCACGGTGCCCGCACCGGCGTCCCCCTCCGACGGCGCCCGTCACCCGTCCGGGTGGGGACGGGTGCGCGGATGGCAAGCTCAGGTGCAGCCCTCACAGCGGCCCCGGCCTCAGCTCGGACAGCACACCTGGGTGTGGAGCGTCAGCGCGTCCTCTACGAAGGCCACCGGCGGTTCGCGTTCCTGGTTGAGGAATCGGTCTTGCGGAACGGTCTCGGAGGGGCGGACGTCCAGGAGGAGCAGCTTCACCACCTGCTCACGGTCGGCTCACTGGCCAGCGTCGGCCTCGGCGTGATCCCCACCGCGACCGAGCGCTCCCGGATGCCGGTGGAAGGGTTCTGGATCTTCGACACCGGACAAGTCAATGTCGAGCTGGTCTCCGGCTACCTCACGCTGACCCAGCCGAGCGAGGTTGCCGCGTACGTGGACACGTTCGCGCGACCCCCGGTAGAGCTGCCGTTGCGAACGGATCCGGAGCCCGTACCGGTGGCCGGCTGCGGAGTCTGCGCCGCGCTGGCCGTGCAGCGCCGGGAGGCCCGTCTCGCAGGCGACGGCTCCACGGTCAGCGACTGCAACGGGGAGCTCCGGAACCACCCGCACCCCAGGAGGTCGGCGTGAGAGCGGTGCTCCGTTACGTCAGCTACGTCATGCGCCGTCACCCGTCCGCGGAGACGACGGCGACCGCACGCTGTCTGGACCTGGACTGCCAGTGGACATCCGAGCCCACCGGTAACGCGGACCTGTGCACCGACATGTGCATCCGTCACACCGGCCGGACCGGACACATGACGTACCTCCGGGAGTTTTCGGAAGTCGCAGTGGTGGAGCCCATGCCCTGAGCGAGCGGTTGGCACCGGCGTGATCCTGCGTTCACAAGCGGATGGCAAGCTTGAAGGATGAACGATGCTGCCTCGGCGCCCACCCCTGCGCCCGCGCCCCGCCGACGTGCCCGTGTCCGTGCCCCCGAGCTGATTGGCAAGGGCGGATGGATCAACACCGGCGGAAAGGATCTGAAGCTCGCCGACTTCCGAGGTCGCACATTGATCCTCGATTTTTGGACGTTCTGCTGCATCAACTGCCTCCACGTCCTCGACGAGCTGCGGGAGCTGGAGGAGAGGCACCGGGACACCGTCGTGGTCGTCGGGGTGCATTCGCCGAAGTTCGTGCACGAGGCGGACCACCGGGCCGTGGTCGACGCCGTCGAGCGGTACGAGGTGCACCACCCCGTGCTGGACGACCCCGAGCTCGCGACCTGGAAGCAGTACGCCGTGCGGGCCTGGCCCACGCTGGTCGTGATCGACCCCGAGGGGTACGTGGTCGCGCAGCACGCCGGGGAGGGGCACGCGCACGCCATCGAGCGGCTGGTCGAGGAGCTGGAGGCGGAGCACGGGGCGAAGGGGACGCTGCGGCGCGGGGACGGGCCGTACGTGGCGCCCGAGCCGGTGTCGACGCACCTGCGGTTCCCCGGCAAGGTGCTGCGGCTGGCGAACGGGAACCTTCTGGTCAGCGATTCCACCCGGCACCAGCTGGTGGAGCTGGAGGCCGACGGGGAGACCGTCGTGCGGCGGATCGGCAGCGGTGAGCGGGGGTTCGGCCCGGGGGAGTTCAGCGAGCCGCAGGGGCTGGCGCTGCTGCCCGACGGGCGGGTGGTGGTGGCGGACACCGTGAACCACGCGCTGCGGGTCCTCGACCCGGAGACCGGCGCGGTGGAGACCGTGGCCGGGACCGGCCGTCAGTGGTGGCAGGGCTCGCCGACGGCCGGGCCCGCCCTGGAGGTGGACCTGTCCTCGCCGTGGGACGTGGCCTGGTGGCAGGGCCGGGTGTGGATCGCCATGGCGGGCGTGCACCAGCTGTGGACCTGGGACCCGGAGGCGGGGACCGTGCAGGTGGCCGCGGGGACGACCAATGAGGGGCTGGTCGACGGGCCGGCGGCCGAGGCCTGGTTCGCGCAGCCGTCGGGGCTGGCGGCGGCCGGGGACCGGCTGTGGATCGCCGATTCCGAGACCTCGGCACTGCGCTGGATCGACACCGCGGGCGTCGTGCACACGGCCGTCGGGACGGGCCTGTTCGACTTCGGGCACCGGGACGGGGACGCCGGGCAGGCGCTGCTCCAGCATCCGCTGGGGGTGACCGCGCTGCCGGACGGGTCGGTGGCGGTCTGCGACACGTACAACCACGCGCTGCGCCGGTACGACCCGGAGTCCGGTGAGGTCAGCACCCTGGCGACGGACCTGCGGGAGCCGAGTGCAGCGGTGCTGCTGGACGGGGACATCGTCGTGGTGGAGTCGGCGCGGCACCGGCTGACCCGGCTGCGGCTGCCCGAGGAGGCGGTGCGGGTGGACGCGGTCGCGCACCGGACCCAGCGGGCGGCGACCGAAGTGGCTCCCGGCAAGCTGCGGTTGGACGTGGTGTTCCAGGCGCCGGCCGGCCAGAAGCTGGACGAGCGCTACGGGCCGTCCACCCGGTTGCTGGTGTCCTCGACCCCGCCGGAGCTGCTTGCTTCCGGTGAGGGGGCCGGTACCGACCTGTTCCGTGACCTGGAGCTGGCGGACGGGGTCGGGTCCGGCGTGCTGCACGTGTCGGCGATGGCGGCGTCCTGCGACGACGACCCGGCGAACGAGTACCCGGCCTGCCATGTGCACCAGCAGGACTGGGGAGTTCCGGTCACCGTCGCCCCCGGCGGCACGGCCCGCCTGGCCCTCGTTCTCGCCGGCCTGGACGAGGGCTAGGCGGGCCTTCGGCCGCCGGCACCGCGAGTAGGGAGGCGAGGGCGCGTGACACCGACACTGAGGACCGGGCGGCTGCGGCTGGAGGCGTACCGGCCGGAGGACGAGGACGAGTTCGTCGCCCTCTTCCTGGACCCGATGGTCTCCCGGTGGATGGGCGAGGGGACGCAGTCCGAGGAGGAGGAACGGGCCCTGTTCGGGCGGATCTTCAGCAAGGTGTACGCGCAGCGGCTGTTCGACGTGTGGGCGGTACGCCGCGCCGAGGGCGGGCCGCTGATCGGGCACGCGGAGATCAAGCGGACCGATCAGGTCGACGGACACGAGCTGGTGTACGCGCTGGCGCCCGGGGCGTGGGGGAAGGGCCTCGGCACCGAGCTGGCGCGGGCGGTCCTCGGCCACGGCTTCGGGGCGCTGGGGCTGGCGGAGGTGTACGCCACCGTGGCCGAGCCGAACGGCGGCTCGCTGGCGTTGCTGGAACGGCTGGGGTTCCGTTACGAGCCGGACATCGAGGAGGACGACGGCAGCACCACCAAGGTGCTGGTGCTGCCCCGCTCCGCGTCCGGCTGGGCCTAGCCTTCCAGGAAGGCGACCAGGGCGTTGGCGAGGAGGTAGGGGTCGTCGGCGCCGCAGAGTTCGCGGGCGCTGTGCATCGAGAGGATCGCCACGCCGATGTCGATGGTCTGGATGCCGTGGCGGGCCGCGGTGATCGGGCCGATGGTGGTGCCGCACGGCATGGAGTTGTTGGAGACGAAGGTCTGCCAGGGCACTCCGGCCCGCTCGCAGGCGGCGGCGAAGACGGCGCGGCCGGTGCCGTCGGTGGCGTAGCGCTGGTTGACGTTGACCTTGAGGACCGGGCCGCCGTTGGCGCGGGGGTGGTGGGTCGGGTCGTGGCGTTCGCCGTAGTTGGGGTGGACGGCGTGCCCCGTGTCGGAGGAGAGGCAGATGGTGCCGGCGAAGGCGCGGGCGCGGTCCTCGTAGCTGCCGCCGCGGGCGAAGACGGATCGTTCCAGCACGTTGCCGAGGAGCGGGCCGTCGGCGCCGGTGTCGGACTGGGAGCCGTTCTCCTCGTGGTCGAAGGCGGCCAGGACGGGGATGTAGGGCAGCTTGTCGGCGGTGGAGACGGCGGCGAGTGCGGCCGTTCCGGCGTGCACCGACAGCAGGTTGTCCATGCGGGGACCGGCGAGGAGCTCGCGGTGGCGGCCGAGGTAGGCGGGCGGTTCGATGGAGTGGACCATCAGGTCCCAGCCGGCCACCGAGCCGGCGGGCAGGCCCTCTTCCTCCTCCAGGAAGGAGATGAGGTCGCCCTCCTGGACCTCGCCGAGGCCCCATACGGGCTGCATGTGGCGCTGCTTGTCCAGCTTCAGGCCGTCGCTGTTGACCTGCCGGTCGAGGTGGACGGCGAGTTGCGGGACCCGCATCAGCGCGCGGTCGACGTTGACGAGGCGTTCGGTGCCGTCCCGCAGGGTGAGCCGGCCGGCGAGGCCGAGGTCGCGGTCGAGCCAGGTGTTGAGCAGGGTGCCGCCGTAGATCTCGACCGCGATCTGCCGCCAGCCCTGGGAGCCGGTGTCGGGGAGCGGCTTGACCCGCAGGTTGGGCGAGTCGGTGTGGGCGCCGATGATGCGGAACGGGGTGTGCGCGGCCGCGCCTTCGGGGACGTACCAGGCGACGACGGCACCGCCGCGGAGCACGAACTTGCCGCCCGCCGAGGAGTCCCAGGCGTCCGTCTCCGACAGCTGCCTGAAACCGGCCTTCTCCAGCCGCTCGGCCGCGTTGGCGACGGCGTGGTAGGGCGAGGGGCTCGCCGCCAGGAAGGTCATCAGATCGTCGGTGTGGCCGCGGTCGAAGCGGGCGGGAGAGCTCATGTGGTTCACCTTAACGACGGTCGTGTTCGTCATGGCCGGGCTGCGGCGGATGGCCGAGGAGCGGGGGTGCGTGCGCTGGTGAACACGTCCCGGTTCGGGTCAGCCCGGAGGGCGCTCGAATCGGCGGCGCAGCTGCCGTCGCTCTCCCCGGCGGATGCGGGGGAGCATCTCGGGGACCTGCGGAGGGCGCTGGGCGCGTCTTCTGCGTCCGGCGCAGAAGATACAGGCTTCGCCCGGCGGGGCATCGGGGTCGATCGGCGCGCCGGGGTGTTCGGCGCAGCCGGAGGTGTTGCGCGGGCGGGACAGTTCGCGGGCCACGATGAACGCCCGGTGCAGGTCGTCGGCGATGCGCACGAAGGCCTGGTCGGGGGAGCCGAGGCCGAGTTCGAGGCGCTGTTCGTTGATGCCCTGGAGGTGGTCGCGCAGCGTCTGGAGGGTGTAGGGGCCGGGGGGTACGGGGTAGCCGCCGCGGCGCTGCTCCTGCGGCGGGCCGGCTGCGGGGGCGGCGGCCCGGCCGCCCTGCATGCGCCGGGCCAGTCGGCGGCGGTCGTTGCAGATCAGGCAGCGTCCCCAGCCTTCGGGGGCTTCGGGGTCGAGGGCGCCGTTGGGGTGTTCGGGGCAGCCGGTGTAGCTCTTGGCGGGGGCGAGGCCGGCCGCGGTCTGGAAGGCCACGTAGAGGGCGTCGGCCACCGCGTCGTACTCGGTGGGGTGGGCGCCGTCGTACAGGTCCTTGACCTGGTCGCCGAGGGCGCCGAGGTTGGCCTGCAGTTCCTTGAGGGCGTACGGCCTCCCGGCCGGGACGGAGTATCCCCGGCCGCCGTGCTGCTGCTCCTGTGGACTCGGACTCATACCTACGAGCGTCCCATGGATGACCGACATCCGGTGGTGGCTGTGGACGGCGCGGTACGACGGCGGCCGGGTCCTCCCGGTGGGGGAGGGACCCGGCCGCCGCGCGTACACCGCGTACGTGTGGGGGTGTCCGCCTTAGAAGGCGGCCTCGTCGAGCTCCATCAGGGAGTTGTCGACGGTCTCGGCGAGCGCGCGGGCGGCCGAGACGCCCGGCAGGACCTGGGAGGCGAAGAACTTCGCCGCGGCGATCTTGCCGGTGTAGAAGGGCACGTCCTTGGGGGACGGGGAGGCGGCGAGCTTCTCGGCGGCCACGGCGGCGCCCTTGAGCAGCAGGTAGCCGACCACGACGTCGCCGGAGGCCATCAGCAGGCGGGTGGTGTTCTGGCCGACCTTGTAGATGTTCTTGACGTCCTCGCCGGTGGCGGTGAGGTCGACGATCATCTGGCCGACGATGCCCTCCAGGTCCACGGCGGCCTTGGCCAGCGCGTCGCGGGCGCCGGCCAGCTCCTCGCCGCCCTCGGCGGTGGCGAGGAACTTCTTGATCTCCTCGGAGAGGAGGTTCAGGGAGGCGCCCTGGTCGCGGACGATCTTCCGGAAGAAGAAGTCCTGGCCCTGGATGGCGGTGGTGCCCTCGTACAGGGTGTCGATCTTGGCGTCGCGGATGTACTGCTCGACCGGGTACTCCTGCAGGTAGCCGGAGCCGCCGAAGATCTGCAGGGACTCGGAGAGCAGCGCGTAGGAGCGCTCCGAGCCGTAGCCCTTCACGATCGGCAGGAGCAGGTCGTTGAGGCCGATGGCGGCGGAGGCGTCCTCGCCGTTGGCCTCCTTGAGGGCGATCTCGTCCTGGACGGCCGCGGTGTAGAGCACCAGGGCGCGCATGCCCTCGGCGTACGCCTTCTGCGTCATCAGCGAGCGGCGGACGTCGGGGTGGTGCGTGATGGTGACCTTGGGCGCGGTCTTGTCCATGAAGTTCGCCAGGTCGGGGCCCTGCACGCGCTCCTTGGCGTACTCCAGCGCGTTCAGGTAGCCGGTGGAGAGCGTGGCGATGGCCTTCGTGCCGACCATCATGCGCGCGAACTCGATGATCATGAACATCTGGCGGATGCCGTCGTGCTTGTCGCCGATCAGCCAGCCCTTGGCGGGGTGCTTGTCGCCGAAGGTCATCTCGCACGTGTTGGAGGCCTTGAGGCCCATCTTGTGCTCGACGTTGGTGGCGTAGACGCCGTTGCGCTCGCCCAGCTCGCCGGTCTCCCAGTCGAAGTGGAACTTCGGGACGAGGAAGAGGGACAGGCCCTTGGTGCCCGGGCCGTGGCCCTCGGGGCGGGCGAGGACGTAGTGGAGGATGTTCTCCTCCATGTCGTGCTCACCGGAGGTGATGAAGCGCTTCACGCCCTCGATGTGCCAGGAGCCGTCCTCCTGCTGGATCGCCTTGGTGCGGCCGGCGCCGACGTCCGAGCCGGCGTCCGGCTCGGTGAGGACCATGGTGGAGCCCCAGCGCTTCTCGACGGCGATCTGGGCGACGCGCTTCTGCGCCTCGTTGCCCTCGGCGTGCAGGATGCCGGCGAACGCCGGGCCGGAGGAGTACATCCACACGGCCGGGTTCGAGCCGAGCAGCAGCTCCGCGTAGGCCCAGATCAGGGAGCGGGGCGAGGTGGTGCCGCCGATCTCCTCCGGCAGGCCCAGGCGCCAGTACTCCGAGTCCATGAAGGCCTCGTAGGACTTCTTGAAGGAGGCCGGGACGGGGGCGGTGTTGGTCTCCGGGTCGAAGACCGGCGGGTTGCGGTCGGCGTCCGCGAAGGACTCGGCCAGCTCGTTCTCGGCGAGCCGGGCGATCTCCGCGAGGATGCTCTTCGCGGTCTCGGTGTCCATCTCCTCGAACGGGCCGGTGCCGTACAGCTTGTCGCGGCCGAGCACCTCGAAGAGGTTGAACTCGATGTCGCGGAGATTCGACTTGTAGTGCCCCATGGCGACGGCTCCGTTAAGCGCTCGGGAGACAGGTTCCTCGTACGTACCAATCGGTAACGTTCATGATGCTACCCGTCGGTAATAAGGGCAAGCCTTTCCCGGCGACTGTGACCAGGGTCAAAACTCGCACCACACGGTCTTGGTGCCCAGCCCGGGCGTGCCCCCCCCACCGCACGGCCAGTGCGTCGAGCAGGGCCAGCCCCCGCCCCGACTCGTCGGTCCCGCCCGCCGTGCGCGGTGCGACGGGGCGGTGCGGGGCGGGATCGGTGAGCTCGACCCGCGTACGGGCTGCCCTTCCGGTCCCGGTGACGCGCAGGGTCACGGGTGTGCCGGGGCCCAGGTGTGCGATCACGTTGGTGAGCAGCTCGGTCACGCAGAGCTCGGCGTCGGGGTGCCCGTCCGGCCCGAGGTGCTCGCGCACGGCCTGCCGCAGCAGCGGGGCCGCGTGGGGAGCGGCGCGCAGCCGGATGGTGAGCTCGCCGCTCACCGCTCCCCCAGCGCGTCGGCGAGCCGGTGGGCGGTGGCCGGGTTGCAGTTGCCGAGGGCGATGAGGGGCGGGGTGCGGTACGTGCCGGCGTAGGAGGGGAGGTGCAGGTCGAGGGAGGGGAGGGTGATGCCGTGCCCGGCGAGGGCCGCGCGAAGGCGGTCCAGGGCCTCGATGGCGGTGCGGTCGCGGTCGTGGGCGTGGTCGCTCATGGCGGACCTCTTTCGTGGCGGACTGTGACTGACCCCTCACAGGCTGGGGCCTCGCCGCGTACCGTGGGAAGGGTTTCCGGTTGCGCAGGGCAAGTGGCAAATGACGGTGGTGGATTGTGCCTTCTCGTAAGGATCCGGACGCGTCGGCGAATGTCCCTTCCTTCTACGGGGCCGAGCTCCGCTACAAGCGGGAAGCGGCGGGGCTCACGCTGGAGCAGCTGGCGGAGGGGAGCTTCCGGGGCGTCCCGTTCCTGAGCCAGATCGAGCGCGGTGAGCGGCGGATGCCGCTGGATCTGGCCCGGCACGTGGACGCGAAGCTGGGGACGGACGGCTTTTTCGAGCGCCGCTGTGAAGATGCGCGCAAGGCGAAGCAGTCCGGGCACGCCGAGTACTTCGCGGACGTCGCGGAGATGGAGACGTACGCCGAGACCATCGAGGAATGGGCGCCCATGTTGGTCCCTGGGCTGTTGCAGACATCGGCGTACGCCTTGAAGGTCATCCGTACCGGAATGCCCTGGCTGCCGCCGGAAATCGTGGAGGCCCAGGTCGTTGCCCGCATGCAGCGGGCCACGATGTGGGGGAAGGACGATCGGCCTGCCTTCTGGGCGATCGTGCACGAATCGCTGATCCGCAGGCCGCTGCTGCCGGCGGGGGCGATGGCGGACCAGCTGGAGCACATCGTGGGCGTGATCCGGGCATCCCAGAGCGTTTTGCAGGTCGTGCCGGAAACGGCTGCCGCCCACCCACTCATGATGGGCATGATCAAGCTGATGGTCTTCCGGGACGCGCCGCCACTCGTGTACACCGAGGGGCTGCACAGCGGTCAACTCATCGACTATCCGGCGCTCGTGAAGGACTACCGCAGGTCGTACGATCTGCTGAGGGCCGCCGCACTACCACCTGAGGCGTCCCTCGCCATGGTCGAGTCAGCGGCAGAGGATTACCGGAATGCAGCGCAGCAACGTCTTTGACCTCGGTGCCGCGCACTGGCGCAAGAGCAGCTACAGCAACGCCTCCGGTGGTGACTGCGTCGAGGTGGCCGACGGCCTTGCCGGGCTCGTCCCCGTCCGGGACTCCAAGCGGCCCGACGGAGACGTGGTCGTCCTGTCGGCGGCGGCCTGGGTCCCGTTCGTACGGGCCCTGCGGTCCGGGGACCTGAAGCGCTGAGCGGGGGCGGCCCCGATCCGGGGCCGGGAACACCCCGCACCCGCCCCACCGGGCCGCAGGCTCGATAGGCTTCGGTCCATGTACGGCTACGACCAGAACCCGGGTGCCCAGCAGCAGTACGCGCAGCAGCCCCCGCCGGGCTACGCGCAGCAGCAGCCGCCGCTGTATCCGGAGCCGTCTCCGCCGTCCCTCGCGGACGCGGTCCGGGCCTTCACGACCGGGTCGCTGTCCGCCGAGGACTTCCAGCAGATCTTCGCCTCCTCCCGGGTCTACTGCCCGCGCGGCGACACCCCCGGCTTCCTGGCGCTCCACAACACCCAGCACCCGGTGATCCCCATGTTCACCACGCTGAAGGAGCTGCGCCGGTACGCCGGCAAGGAGTCCAAGTACTTCGTCATCACGGGCGCCGAGGTCATCGACCTGCTGCCCACCGGCTACGGGTTCGTCCTCGACATGGAGGGCGACCACCGGATGGTCTTCGACGCGAAGGCGGTCGAGCAGATGGTCGACTTCGCCATGCGCCGCATGTACGGCTGAGGCCGGCCGAACGGGGGGCGCGTTGCTCAGGGTGCACTTCAGCGCGGAGGACCTGCTCGACACCGCCTTCGCCGCCGAACCGCTGCCCCTGGTCGAGCTCTGCCTGGCACTGGCCGCCGCCCAGCGCACCGACGGGCCCGCCGGCTTCGGCCGCTGGCGCCGCGAACTGGCCCGCGGACTGCCGCCCGGCGCCCGGCCGCTGCTGGAGCTCGTCCGCCCGGACGGCGACAACCCCGCCTTCCTCGAACCGCCGGAACGCGACCTCGCGGCCGCCCTCCACGCCGTACGCGAGGCCGGGCGCGCCCTGCCGCACGCCGACCTCGCCCGCGCGGTGGCCCGCACCCGCGGCGGCGACCCCGGCGGATGGCTGCGCGGCCTGTGGGGCGGGGACCGCGCGGCCTGGGAGGTGCTCGACGCGGCGCTGCGGTCGGCCCACGCCTCGGTGATCGCCCCGCACTGGGACGCCATCCGGCGGTCCTTCCGGGCGGACGTCGCCTGGCGCGGCCGGCTGCTGGCCGCGCACGGCATCAGGGCCACCCTGGCCGGGCTGCACCCGGGCGCCCGCTGGTCGGGCGCCACCTTCGAGGTGCCCGGGCCGCCCGACTTCGAGGCCCGCCTGGGGGGCCGCGGGCTGACCCTGATGCCCTCGCCGTTCTGGACCGGCCGACCGCTGCTGGCCGGCCTCCCGGACGGCTCGCACCTGCTGATCTACCCCGCGCTGACCCCGCTGCCGCCGGCCGCCGCGGACGGCGACGGCACGGCGGACGCGGCGGACGGTTCCCTCGACGCCCTGCTGGGCCGCACCCGGGCCGCGGTCCTGCAGTGCCTGCTGGACCAGCGCACCACCACCGACCTGGCCCGCCGGCTGGGCATCTCCCTGCCCTCCGCCTCCGAGCACACCCGGACGCTGCGCGCGGCCGGCCTGGTCACCACCCGGCGCGACGGCCGCGCGGTCCTGCACACGGTGACCGGCCTCGGCGTGGAACTCCTGCGCGGCGGGGTCTGAGCGGTACCCCGCCCGGGACGGTTCGGCGAGGACCGAAAGCATCGCGCCCCGCGGGCCGCCCACCGCAGCATGGGAGCGGCGGCCGCCGCGCCCGGTACGGGGGTACGGGCGCGGGCCGTCCCCAGGCCACGCCCGGGCCGCGCCCCGGCCGCACACCCCTAGGCGGACGTGGCGTCGCGGCGGTGCGTCACCACGCCGAACGCGCACCAGGCGGCGGCCGCCGCGACGACGGCGGCCGCGCCCGCGGCCAGGAGGGCCGGCTCCGGCCGGAAGCCCAGTGCCAGCCGGGTGGCGGCGAACACCAGGGCCCCGCAGACCCGGGTCGGGGCGTAGAGGGGAATCCGGGCCGCCGTGCCGCGCAGCAGTGCGGCGGCGGTGAGGCCGGCGGCGGCGCAGACGGCGAGCAGGGCCCAGGGAGAGCCCTCGGCCGCGCTGGGGATGCCGTACTCGTCCGGCCCCAGGCGGTACAGCGCGGCCAGCCAGCCCAGGCCCATGCCGGCGGCGGTCACGGCGACCGCCCACAGGGCGTGCCGCCAGAGCGGGCCGGACCGGAGCTCGGGCTCGGCGGTCTGGTCGGGTCCGGACACGGGGTCGGCGGGGTCGAAGATCTCCATCACGACGGCTAGGACGCGCGGGACCGGGCCGTGGTTGGCAGGCGGGAGCGGCGAATCGGGCGGGAGGAGGGTGGATCTCGGGCGGTCGTCCGCGGCCGGGAATGGCCGGGAGACCTCCGCTGTTCCGTGGGTGTGGCAGAAAGTTCGAGTTTCAACTAAACTCGACGCAGAAGGAGGTTCCGACCATGCCTGCAGTGACTGTGGAGAACCCGCTGACGCTCCCCCGCGTCGAAACGCCCCGGACGGGCGCGGACCGCAAGGTCCTGGCCGTCGTCGAGGCGCCCACCGGGTTCGAGGGCGAAGGCTTCCCGGTGCGTCGCGCGTTCGCGGGGATCAACTACCGGTACCTGGACCCGTTCATCATGATGGACCAGATGGGCGAGGTGGAGTACCAGCCCGGGGAGCCGAAGGGGACCCCGTGGCACCCGCACCGCGGCTTCGAGACCGTCACGTACATCATCGACGGGATCTTCGACCACCAGGACTCCAACGGCGGTGGCGGCACCATCACCAACGGCGACACCCAGTGGATGACCGCCGGCTCGGGCCTCCTCCACATCGAGGCCCCGCCGGAGCACCTGGTGGTGTCGGGCGGGCTCTTCCACGGCGTCCAGCTGTGGGTGAACCTGCCGGCCAAGGACAAGATGATGGCCCCGCGCTACCAGGACATCCGCGGCGGCAGCGTCCAGCTGCTGACCTCCCCCGACGGCGGCGCGCTGCTCCGGGTCATCGCCGGCGAGCTGGACGGCCACCAGGGCCCCGGCATCACGCACACGCCGATCACGATGATCCACGCGACACTGGCCCCGGGCGCGGAGGTCACCCTGCCGTGGCGCGAGGACTTCAACGGCCTGGCGTACGTGCTCGCGGGCCGCGGGTCCGTGGGCGCCGAGCGCCGTCCGATCCGTCTCGGCCAGACCGCCGTCTTCGGCGAGGGCTCCTCGCTCACCGTCCGTGCGGACGAGAAGCAGGACTCCCACACGCCGGACCTGGAGGTCGTGCTGCTCGGTGGCCGGCCCATCCGCGAGCCCATGGCTCACTACGGTCCGTTCGTCATGAACACCCGCGAGGAACTCCAGCAGGCGTTCGACGACTTCCAGAAGGGCCGGCTGGGCACGATCCCGGCCGTGCACGGGATGTCCGAGGGCGGGCTGTAGGCGGGACCCGACGGCCCGTCAGGGTTGTCCGTGACGAACGGTCACGCCCCGATCCGCCGAGGCCCCCGACGGCTTCGACGCCAGGCGCCCGGGCGCGGTGCCGGTGCCGGAGCCGGCGGCATTCGGACGAAGGCCCCGCGACGTCGGCAACGAGGCGGCCTTCGCCGGTCCCGGGCCGTCCCGGGCCGTCGCGGGCGGTCCCGGCCGGTTCAGCCCGCGGCCTTCTCCACGAGCTCGGCGATCCGCCGTTCCACGGCGGGCCCGAGTCCCGTCACCGCGAAGGCCGTCGGCCACATCTCGCCTTCGTCCAGGTCCGCCGGGTCGTTGAAACCGAGCGTGGCGTAACGGGACTTGAACTTCGCCGCGCTCTGGAAGAAGCACACGACCTTGCCGTTCCTGGCGTAGGCCGGCATCCCGTACCAGAGCTTCGGCGTCAGCCCCGGGGCGTGTTCACCGACGATGGCGTGGATCCGCTCGGCGAGGACGCGGTCCGCCTCCGGCATCTCGGCGATCTTCGCGAGCACCTCGGTCTCCGGGTCAGCCTTGGGCGCGCGCGAGCCGCGGCGCGCGGGCGCCTTCAGCTCCTGGGCGCGCTCCTTCATCGCGGCCCGCTCCTCCTCGGTGAACCCGTCGTACTTCGTGCCGTCCGTGCCGCTCATCGCCGTTCCCCTCTCGTCGACCGGCCGCCCCTGCGCAGCAGTTCCGCCGCGCGCTCGGCCCTGCGTTCCCTCACGTAGCCGTACGGCGAGCTTCCGTACGCCCGCCGGAAGTCCCGGCCCAACTGCCCGGCCGCCATGCCCGCGTCGCGGGCCAGTGTCACCACGTCCAGCGGCCGTGCGTACTCGCGGTCGATCCGGTCGCGGACCCGGCGCAGCCGGGCGAGGTCGTCCAGGAGCCGGGCCTCGGTACGGGCCCGTCCCCACCCCGGACGGCACATGCGCTCCCCCTTCTCGTCGTCCGCGCCGGCGTCAGCGCAGTTCCTGGATGCGGACCAGGTTGCCCGCGGGGTCGCGGAAGGCGCAGTCGCGGACCCCGTACGGCTGCTCGGTGGGCTCCTGGACCACCTCGGTGTCGCCGGCCTGCACCTTCTCGAAGGTGGCGTCGAGGTCCCGGGTGGCCAGCAGGATCCAGCCGTACGTGCCCTTGGCCATCATCTCGGCGATGGTGCGGCGCTCGTCCTCGGTGATGCCGGGGTCCACGGCCGGCGGCGCCAGCAGGATGGAGGTGTCGGGCTGGCCGGCCGGGCCGACCGTGATCCAGCGCATCTTGCCCTGGCCGACGTCGCTGCGGACCTCGAAGCCGAGGACGTCGCGGTAGAAGGCCACGGAGGCGTCCGGGTCGACGTGCGGGAGGACGCTGGTGTGAATGGTGATGTCCATGGACGTCACGCTAACCCCGGCCCCCTCCGGGGGGCTTCTCCATTCCTGACCGGTCCTCCGGCCGGCTCACACGGGGTCGGTCTCGGGTTCGGGTTCGGCGTACCGGGTGCGCAGTTCGGAGATCACGCCGAACGCCGCGGCCGTCAGCGGCACCGCGAGCAGCATGCCGAGGATCCCGGCGAGACCGGCGCCCGCGGTGATCGCGAGCATCACCACCGCCGGGTGCATCTGCACCGTCCGGCTCTGGATCACCGGCTGCAGCACGTTGCCCTCGATGACCTGCACGGCCAGCACCACGCCGAGCACCCACAGGCCGGTGATCCAGCCCCGGTCGGCGAAGGCCACCAGCACCGCCACGGCACCGGAGAGGACGGCACCCAGGTACGGGATGTAGGCGGTGACGAAGACCAGGGCGCCCAGGCCCACCGCCCCCGGCACCTTCAGGACCAGCAGGCCCACGGTGATGAGCACGGCGTCGATCAGCGCCACGAAGGTGGTGCCGCGCATGAAGCCCTCGACGGCGTCGTACGCACGCCTCCCCATCGCCTCGATCATGTCGCCGGAGCGCCGCGGCACCAGCGCGCGCAGGCCGTCCACGACCCGGTCGGAATCCCGCAGGAAGAAGAAGACCAGCAGCATCGCCAGCAGTGCCGTCGCCAGCATCTGGCCGACGACGCTGAGCCCTGTGATCACGCCGGAGGCGGCCGTACCACCGAACTTCGACAGCAGCTCCCTGGAGTTCCTCGCGAGGTCCTCCAGGGAGGTGCCGGCCGCCCCGAAGTGCTCGGCGAGGTCCCGTCCCGCCTTGCGCAGCGAGTCGGTGATCTCGTCGCCCGTCTGCACCAGCGCGGCACCCACCACGTACGTCGCCCCGCCGACCACGGCGACGACGGCCAGGCAGGTGAGGGCCGCGGCGAGGGAACGGTTCACCCGCATCCGGATCAGCCGCCGGTGCATCGGCCCGAGCAGGGCGGTGCCCAGCAGTGCCAGCAGCACGGGCGTGACGACCGCCTTGAAGACGACGCACAGCCAGATCAGTACCGCCGCCACACCGGTGACGAGCAGGAAGACGACGCACCAGGCGGCCAACCGCCGGACGGGTTCGGGAAGCAGAGAGCTGATCACCCCGTCAGGGTAGGGCCCGTACGTTCGTCGAGTTCGAACCAGATCGATTTCCCGTCGCCGCGGGGGTCCACGCCCCAGCGGTCCGCGAGCATCTCCATCAGCAGCACCCCGCGTCCGCTGGAGGCCATCTCGCCCGGATGCCGCTTGTGCGGGAGTTCGTCGCTGCCGTCGGCGACCTCCACCCGCAGCCGGCGCGAGCCGAGTTCGCCGGCCGCCTCCGCCACGAGCAGCGCGTCCCCGTCCGTGTGCACCAGCACGTTGGTGACCATCTCGGAGACCATCAGCACGGCCGAGTCCACCTGGTCCGCGTCCGCCCAGTCGTGCAGCAGCCCCGCCACCTGGTGACGGGCCGAGGCGATCCGCTCCGGTTCCGCCTGGGCCACGGTCAGCACGATCCGCCGGGCCGGCCGGACCGCCCCGGCCAGGGTGGTGCCGCAGCCGCAGCCGGGCCCCTCGCGGCAGAGCAGCACCACCGCTATGTCGTCCTCGCGGCGGTCGGCCAGCGGGCCGGTGGTGTGGTGCGAGGACGGGCCGTGCACCGCGGAGACCAGCAGGTCGGCCAGCTTCTCCAGGTCGACCTCGTCGTGCGGCTCGCTCTCCAGGATCGCCCGCAGCCGGGCCCACCCGGTGTCCAGGTCGTGCCCGCCCGTCTCGATCAGCCCGTCCGTGCAGAGCATCATCGTCTCGCCCGGCTCCAGCGTGAACCGGGTGGTGGGGTAGTCGGTGTCCGCGACGATGCCCAGCGGCAGCCCGCCGGCCGTGGGCCGCATCATCACCGTGCCGTCGGCCATCCGGACCGCCGGGTCCGGGTGACCGGCCCGGGCCACCTCCAGCGTGCCGGTCCGCGGGTCGCACTCCACGTACAGGCAGGTCGCGAAGCGCGGGCTGACCACGTCGTCCTCCTCGTAGGAGTCGGTCAGCCCGGACAGGAAGCGGGAGGCCCGCGAGAGCACCGCGTCCGGTCGGTGCCCCTCGGAGGCGTACGCGCGCACGGCGATCCGCAGCTGGCCCATCAGCCCGGCCGCCCGTACGTCGTGACCCTGGACGTCGCCGATGACCAGGGCGAACCGGCCGCCGGGCAGCGGGATCATGTCGTACCAGTCGCCGCCGACCTGGAGCCCGCCGCCGGTCGGCACGTAGCGGGCCGCCACCGTCATGCCGGGGATCTCCGGGCCCAGCGTCGGCATCATCGACCGCTGCAGGCCCGTGCTCAGCTCCCGCTCGGACTCGGCCACGCCGGCCCGCTGGAGGGCCTGCGCCAGCATCCGCGCCACCGTCGTCAGCACGGACCGCTCGTCCGGCGAGAACGACACCGGGTGCTTGAAGGCGGCCATCCAGGCGCCCATGGTCCGCCCGGCGACGACCAGCGGCACGAACGCCCACGAGAGGCGGCCGAACCGCTGCGCCAGCCGCCAGGCGGCCGGGTAGCGGCGCCGGTACTCCTCCGGCGACGGCAGGTAGACCGCCCGCCCGGTGCGGACCACCTCGGCGGCCGGATAGTCGGTGCCCAGCAGCATCTCGGTGAACGGGCCCTCGTCACCCGTGTTGTGTCCGTGGTGCCCGATGACCGACAGCCGGTCGCCCTCCACACCGAAGACCGCCAGCCCGTCCGGGGTGAAACCGGGCATCGACAGCGAGGCGGCGACCCGCAGCACCTCCGCGGTGGACCGTGCCTCCGCCAGCGCCCGGCCCGCGTCCAGCAGGAAGGCCTCCCGGGAGCGCCGCCAGTCACCCGTGACGGCCGGGTGCGCGGCGGTCGTGCCGGGCTGCGGGGCGGCGACCTCCTGGAGGGTGCCGATCAGCTGGTAGTCCAGCCGGCCGTCCGCCGCGACGTTCTCCAGCGGCTTGGAGCGGCTGCGCACCGTCCGCAGCACGCGCCCGTCCTCGTCCATCACCCGCAGCAGCGCCTCGGCGAGCGTCCCCTCGGCGACCGCCAGGTTCACGACGCCGTTGATCTCGTTCCAGTCCACCGGGTGGAACCGGGAGCGGACGGCGGCCTCGGGCAGGTCCACCCGCTCCGCGGGCAGGCCGAGCAGCCGGGCGGCCTCGTGGTCGAGGGTGACCGTCCCGGACGCGTTGTCCCAGCGCCACATACCCGTCGCGACGGCTGCCAGGACATCCTCGG
Organism: Streptomyces sp. NPDC012888; assembly: GCF_042900645.1. Classification (NCBI taxonomy): domain Bacteria; kingdom Bacillati; phylum Actinomycetota; class Actinomycetes; order Kitasatosporales; family Streptomycetaceae; genus Streptomyces; species Streptomyces sp. NPDC012888. Next base: position 94,932 of record NZ_JBIBBM010000020.1, read on the forward strand.
TGCGCATTCCGTCATCTTTACAGGTCGTCGCACCGGGCGGCCCGTCCGCCGCCCGCACCGGCCGTCGGCGGCCCGCTCGCGACCCGGACGGTAACCTTGGTGGGGTTGTATCCCACCTGCTATCGCGAAGAACTGGATGAATGATGCATCGGTACAGGTCCCACACCTGCGGCGAGCTCCGTGCCTCTGACGTCGGCGCCGACGTCCGGCTGAGCGGCTGGCTGCACAATCGTCGAGACCTGGGCGGCATCCTCTTCATCGATCTGCGCGACCACTACGGCATCACGCAGCTCGTCGCCCGTCCCGGCACCCCGGCCGCCGAGGCCCTGGACAAGCTCTCCAAGGAGACGGTCGTCCGCGTCGACGGCAAGGTCGTCTCCCGCGGCGCCGAGAACGTCAACCCCGACCTGCCGACCGGCGAGATCGAGATCGAGGCCGCCGAGGTCGAGGTGCTCGGCGCGGCCGCCCCGCTGCCGTTCACGATCAACACCGACGACGGCGTCAACGAGGAGCGCCGCCTGGAGTACCGCTTCCTCGACCTGCGCCGCGAGCGCATGCACCGCAACATCATGCTGCGTTCCGCCGTGATCGCCGCGATGCGCCAGAAGATGACCGCCCTCGGCTTCAACGAGATGGCCACCCCGATCCTCACCGCGACCTCCCCCGAGGGCGCGCGCGACTTCGTGGTCCCCTCCCGCCTGAACCCGGGCAAGTTCTACGCCCTGCCGCAGGCCCCGCAGCAGTTCAAGCAGCTGCTGATGATCTCCGGCTTCGACCGCTACTTCCAGATCGCGCCCTGCTTCCGCGACGAGGACGCCCGCGCCGACCGCTCGCCGGGCGAGTTCTACCAGCTCGACGTGGAGATGTCCTTCGTCGAGCAGGAGGACGTCTTCCAGCCGATCGAGAAGCTGATGACCGAGCTCTTCACCGAGTTCGGCGGCGGCCGCGAGGTCACGTCCCCGTTCCCGCGGATCCCGTTCCGCGAGTCGATGCTGAAGTACGGCAACGACAAGCCCGACCTGCGCGCCAAGCTGGAACTCGTCGACATCACCGACGTCTTCGAGAACTCCGAGTTCAAGGCCTTCGCCGGCAAGCACGTCCGTGCCCTGCCCGTGCCGGACACCGCCGCCCAGCCGCGCAAGTTCTTCGACGGCCTCGGCGACTACGCCGTGTCCCTCGGCGCCAAGGGCCTGGCCTGGGTCCGCGTCGGCGAGGACGGCTCGCTGACCGGCCCGATCGCCAAGTTCCTCACCGAGGAGAACGTCAAGGTCCTCACCGAGCGCCTCGGCCTCGCCGCCGGGCACGCCGTGTTCTTCGGCGCCGGCGAGTTCGACGAGGTCTCCAAGATCATGGGCCCGGTCCGGGTCGAGGCCGCCAAGCGCGCCGGCCACTTCGAGGAGAACGTCTTCCGCTTCTGCTGGATCGTCGACTTCCCGATGTACGAGCGCGACGAGGAGACCGGCCGGATCGACTTCTCCCACAACCCGTTCTCCATGCCGCAGGGCGGCATGAAGGACCTGGAGGAGAAGGACCCGCTGGACATCCTCGCCTGGCAGTACGACATCGTCTGCAACGGCATCGAGCTGTCCTCCGGCGCCATCCGCAACCACGAGCCCGAGGTCATGCTGAAGGCCTTCGAGATCGCCGGCTACGAGGCGGAGACCGTCGAGCGGGAGTTCGCGGGCATGCTGCGCGCCTTCCGCCTGGGCGCCCCGCCGCACGGCGGCATCGCCCCGGGCGTGGACCGCATCGTGATGCTGCTCGCCGACGAGCCGAACATCCGCGAGACCATCGCCTTCCCGCTGAACGGCAACGCCCAGGACCTGATGATGGGCGCGCCCACGGTGCTGGAGGAGGCCCGCCTGCGCGAGCTGAACATCGCACTGCGCAAGCCGGTCGAGGTGAAGGCCGCGGAGGCGAAGGCGACCGACGCCAAGCCGGTCACCGAGGCGGTCCACCCGGACGCGGCGCGCTGACGCGACCGAGGCGTTCCGCGGGCAGGTGACCCGCGTGGGTGAAGGGCCCGGGATCCACGGATCCCGGGCCCTTCCGCGTGTCCGGCGACCGCGCACGGCAGGACCTAGCCGAGGATGCCCTTCAGGAGCGCGGCCGAGGTAAGCCCGGTGGGGGCGGGGCCGGCGTGGAAGAAGCCGGCGTTCTCGGCGTCCAGCTTGCGCAGGAAGTCGAACGCCTTCGCGTCGTGGTCGCCGAACGCCACGAACTGCCAGTGGATGTCGAAGGCGGCCGCGTCGGCGAGGGCCTGGCGGGCGGGCACCCGGTTGTCGGGCGCGCCGTCGGTCTGGAACACGACGAGGGCCGGGCCCTTCGAACCCTGCTTCTGGTAGTGCTCCAGCACTTCCTCGACCGCGCGGTGGTAGCTGGTCCGGCCCATGTGGCCGAGGCCGGCGTGCGTGGTCTCCACCCAGCCCTCGCTGTTGTCGAGCGTGAGGTCGGCGGTGCCGTCCACGTCGGTGGAGAAGAACACGGTGTGCACGGTCGCGTCCTCGTCCAGGTGCGCGGCGAGGGCGAGGGCGTGCTCGGCGAGGTACTGGACGCTGCCGTCCTTGTAGTACGGGCGCATCGAGCCCGACCGGTCGAGGACCAGGTACACGGTCGCCCGGTCCCCGCTGCGGCCCTTGGACCGGAGCACCTGGCCGGCCGCCTTGTACGCGGCCGCGACGCCGGGCGCCCGGCGCTTCACCACGGCCGCGGTGACGGCGGGCCCGGCAGCCGCCGCGACCGGCTCCGCCTCCTGGTCGGCGACCGGCTCGGTCAGGGGCTGCGGGTCGGCCTCCGCCGGCGCCTCGGCGGCAGCCTCCGGCTCGACGTCGGCCCGGGCCGCGGCGGGAAGAGGCTCCGCCTCGGCGGTGGTCTCGGCCTCCGGCGCCGGCTCGGCCTCCGGCTCCGCCTCGGCCACGGCTTCCGGCTCGACCGGGGCGTCCGCCTCGGCCTGGGCCCCGGCGGCAGCCGGCTCCGCCTCGGCCTGGGCCCCGGCGGGCAGGGCCTCGGCCTCGGCGGCGGGTGCGCTCTCAGGCTCCGGCGCGGCGACGGGTGCGGCTTCCGTGACGGTGGCCTCTGCCTCTGCCTCTGCCTCCGCCTGCGCCTCCGCCTGCGCCTCCGCCTGCGCCTCCGCCTCCGGCTCGGCGGCCGGCGTCGGGGCGGTCGCGGCTTCGGCCGGGGCTTCGGCCTCGGCCGGGGCCTCGGGCTCGACCACGGCGTCGGCGACAGCCGCCGGCTCCGCGTCGGCCTGGGCCGCGGCGGCCGGGGCCTCGGCCTCGGTGGTGACCACGGCCGCCGGCTCGGCGGTGGCTTCGGGCTCCGGGGCGGTCCCGGGCTCGGCCGGGGTTTCGGCCGGGGTTTCGGCGGCGGTCGGCGCCGGCTCCGGCTGGGCGCCGCGGCGGGCCTCCGGGACCGTCGGGTCCGGCTGCGGGCCCGGGCCCTGCGCGGTCAGGACCGTACCCCGGTCCCGCGGCGCGGACTGGGGCGGAACGGTCGGGTTGTCGAAGGAGGCGGCCACGAGTTCCGCCGCCACGTCCAGGGGTGTGCGCTCGGCCGCCTGGGAAGGGAGGGCCGGCTGGGGGTTGGCAGTGGGATCGGTGGTCTCCGAGACCGGCTCGGACGTCCGGCCGAACACCTTGCGCAACAAGCTCCGAATACCCATGGGCCAGGCCTTTCGCATGAGTGCGTGCGTCATTTGTCCGTGCTGCGCGGATAATCCCTGCCCACAGTGGACACGTAAGGTTATCGGCCACGCGGCACGAACCGAGGGAGGGGCGCCCCTTCGGGGTGGCCGCCACCCTGCCACAACGGCCGCCCGGGTGAACTGCCGCCCCGACGCGCCGGGTTCGGTTCATCGTGCGTTCATCCGCCCGCCGCCGCAGTGGCGCAACCCCCTCCTACCGTCGCGGCTGGATTCATTCCGACACGCTGTCGGCGCAGGGGGCGTCGCCGTGTACCTATCCGGAGGACGTCGTCGTGCGCAAGCTGCTGCCCCTTCTCACGAACAACCACGCGGGTGGCCGGTCGGCCCTGACCTGCCGCTACCGCTGTGGTGACGCCTGCTTCCACGAGGTGCCCAACACCAGCGACAACGAGTACGCCGGCGACGTCATAGCCAAGGCCTACTCCCGCCGTTCGATGCTGCGCACCGCCGCCGTGGTCACCGTCGCCGGTGCCGTCGGCACCTCCGTCGCCGTGAGCCAGACCGGCTCCACCGCCAACGCCGCCGAGGCCGCCGCCGGTACCGCCGGCGCCGAGGGCCAGGCCGCCCGCGGCCTCCGGTTCACCGCCGTCGCCCCCAACACCGCCGACCAGGTCACGATCCCCGAGGGCTACGCCCAGAACGTCGTGATCAAGTGGGGCGACCCGATCATCAAGGGCGCCCCGGGCTTCAACCCCGACAAGCAGACCGCCGCCGCCCAGGCCGGCCAGTTCGGCTACAACAACGACTTCCTCAGCCTGCTCCCGCTCGGCGGCTCGTACGAGCGCCAGCAGCTCATGGTCGCCAACCACGAGTACACGGACGAAGTCCTGATGTTCAAGGGCTACGACGCCGCCAACCCCACCCGTGAGCAGGTCGAGATCGCGTGGGCCGCGCACGGCCTGTCCGTGGTCGTGGTCCAGGAGGACCACCGCAGCGGCAAGCTGACCGCCGTCTCCCGCCACCAGCTCAACCGCCGCCTCACCGCGACCAGCGAGTTCCGCCTCACCGGCCCCGCCGCCGGCAGCGACCTGCTCAAGACCTCCGCCGACCCGACCGGCACCAAGGTCCTCGGCACCCTCAACAACTGCGCGGGCGGCACCACCCCGTGGGGCACCACCCTCCACGGCGAGGAGAACTTCAACCAGTACTTCGCCAACGGCGGCGCCGTCACCGAGCCCGTCCAGGCCGCCCGCCTCAAGCGCTACGGCATCACCGGCGCCGCCTCCGAGCGCAAGTGGGAGCGGTTCGACAAGCGCTTCGACGTGGCCCAGGAGCCCAACGAGGCCAACCGCTTCGGCTACGTCGTCGAGCTCGACCCGTACGACCCGCACTCGGTGCCGCGCAAGCACACCGCCCTCGGCCGCTTCAAGCACGAGGCCGCCCAGCCCCGCCTCACCGAGGACGGCCGCCCCGTCATCTACATGGGCGACGACGAGCGCTTCGACTACTTCTACAAGTTCGTCTCCAGCAAGCGGATGAAGAAGGGCGACAGCCGCGCCGCCAAGGAGCACAACCTCACGCTCCTCGACGAGGGCACCCTCTACGTCGCCAAGCTGACCGGTGACTCCCCGGCCGACCAGATCGACGGCTCCGGCAAGTACCCCTCGGACGGCCAGTTCGACGGCACCGGCACGTGGATCCCGCTGGCCACCGGCAACGTCTCGCACGTCGAGGGCATGACCGCCGAGGAGGTGTACGTCTTCACCCGGCAGGCCGCCGACAAGGTGGGCGCCACCAAGATGGACCGCCCCGAGGACGTCGAGCCCTCCCCGCGCACCGGCCGCGTGTACGTCGCGCTGACCAACAACTCCAACCGGGGCAAGGCCGGTCAGCCCGGGGCGGACGAGGCGAACCCGCGCAACCTCAACAAGCACGGCCAGATCCTGGAGCTCGCCGAGAGCTTCGACGACCCGGCCGGCGACGCGTTCGCCTGGCGCCTCTTCCTCGTCGCCGGCGACCCGAACGACCCGGCCACCTACTTCGCCGGGTTCCCGAAGGACAAGGTCAGCCCGATCTCCTGCCCGGACAACGTGGCCTTCGACCCGCACGGCAACCTGTGGATCTCCACCGACGGCGCGCAGCTCGGCTCGCACGACGGCCTGTTCGGCGTGGCCACCACCGGTGAGCGCCGCGGTGAGCTGAAGCAGTTCCTGACCGTCCCCAAGGGGGCGGAGACCTGCGGCCCGATCATCCAGGACAAGCGCGTCCTGGTCGCCGTCCAGCACCCGGGTGAGATCGACGGCGCCACCGTCGAGAACCCCGCCTCGGCGTGGCCCGACGGCCCGGGCAAGATGGTCCGCCCGTCGGTCGTGAGCGTCTGGCGCAAGGACGGCCGCAACATCGGCGTCTGAGCCGGTCAGTTCCCCGGGACGGGCGGCAGGGTGAGGGTGGTGACCGCGCCCCCGTCCGGGGCGTTGGCGAAGGTCAGGCCGAGGCCCAGTACCCCGGCCTGACCGGCCACGATGGTCAGGCCCAGGCCGTGGCCGCGGCCGCGTCCGGGGTCGCCGGTGCGGAACCGCTGCGGGCCGCGCTCGATGAGTTCGGCCGGATAGCCGGGTCCGTGGTCGCGGACCACGACCACCGGCCCGTGCACCTCGATCTCCACCGGCGGGCGGCCGTGCTTGTGGGCGTTGGCCAGCAGGTTGGCCAGGATGCGCTCCAGCCGCCGCCGGTCGGTGAGCACCGTCGCGTCGCGGACCACGCGCACCTCGGCGGTGTGCCCGCTCGCCGCGACGATCCGCCGCACTGCCGCGCCGAGTTCCGTCCGGGCCAGGTCGGCGCGTTCCACGCCGGAGTCGAGCCGGGAGATCTCCAGCAGGTCCTCGGTCAGCAGGTGCATGGCGCGCAGCCGGTCGTTGATCATCTCCTTGGGGCGGCCCTCCGGCAGCAGGGAGGCCGCGGCGAGCGATCCGGTCAGCGGGGTGCGCAGTTCGTGCGCGACGTCGGCGGTGAAGCGTTTCTCCGCCTCCAGCCGGTCCTGGAGGGACCGGGCCATCGAGTCCAGGGCGAGGGCGACGTCGCGGACCTCGTCGCGGTGGCGCCCGTCGTCGCCGGCCGCCGTCGAGGGGAACCCGACCCGGGCGTCCAGGTCGCCGGCGCTGATCCGGCGGGCCACGGCGGCGGTGGTGGCCAGCCGGCGGCTGATCCGGTCGGCGAGGAACAGCCCGGCCAGCGCCACCAGTCCGGCGGCGAGCGCGGAGGAGGCGAGGATGGCGGTGTCCACGTCCCGGAGCCGGTCGCGGGTGCTCTCGTACGGGAGCCAGACCGCCAGGGCCTTGCCGTCGGCGGGCCCGGCGGCCCACATCACGGGCCGGTCCCGGTACTCGCCGACCATGCTGCCGGTCTGGCCGCGCGCCACCAGCCGCTGCAGCGGCACGGGGAGCTCCGGCGGGTCGACGGAACTGTTCACGTCGCCGTGGGCGGTGCCGTACTCGTAGTGGAGCAGGGCGTGTTCCAGCTCGCGCAGGACGTCCTTGCGGACCTCGCCGGCGACCTGCTGGGAGACCACGTTGTGCACGAGGACGCCCAGTACGGCGGCGACCGCGCAGCACACGGCGGTGGTGGTGGCCGCGATCTTCCAGCGCAGGCTGCTCGTCGCCCGGGGCATCCGGCCCGGCCCCCTCATGTCTCGCTCTGCGGGCAGGGCGAGGCGGCCTCCTTGACGGAGGGGCACTCGTCTACGGTGAGCGCCGCCAGGCGCATGGCGCCGGCGGCCGGGTCCCACACGTACTCGGAGATGGAGACGAGGGCGGGGTTGGAGGTGGGCTCGCGGAGCGCGAGGTGGGCGGCGGCCACCTCCACGCCCTCCAGGACGGCGCGGCGGGAGAGGATCCGGGTGACGGTCCCGTCCCGGACGGTGTAGACGCGGAGCTCGCTGAGCCGGCCGTCGATGTCGACGGCGGTGATCAGGTCCTCCGCGCCGTCGTCGGTGAGGTCGTGCAGGACGGGCGGCCGGACGGGGCAGTCGGGACCGCCGTCCACAGCCTGTGTACAGCGCGCGAGCCGCTGGACGGCCCGGGGGTCGACGAGGCGGCCGGTGCCGCCGTCCTGGCGGGCGGCGGAGGTGATGTCGGCGCGTACGACGGCGAGCGCGTCGACCCCGCGCATGCCGCCGCCCGTGACCTCGGGCAGGCCGGGGACGGGGGCGGCGGTGCCGGGCTTCTGGCCGGGGGCGGGGGGAGAGGGGCGGACGTCCTTCCAGAGGGTCAGCGGGGCGTTGGCCTCGCCGAGGTCGCCCTCGCTGCGGAGGCCGCCGACGTCGGCGCAGCCGGTCGTTGCGGTGAGCAGTGCCGCGAGGCCGATGATCCGAACCCACACGCTCCGATGCTCCCCCGCCCCCGCCCCACCAGCGACCCGACACCCCCACCGCCCCCCCCGCCCCCGCGGGCCGGTTCCGGGGGCACTTCCAGCCCCTCCGGCGTTTGAGGAGTGGGGGTCCCCCCGGACGGAGTCTGGGGGAGGGTTCGGGGTGGAGCCCCGTGTGTCCGGGCGGAGCGTTGGCTGCGCGGCTTGGCTCCGCCGGGGCCCGCTCAAGCGCCGCTCGGGCTGGGTGTGCGGCCCGGCTCCGCCAGGTGGCTCTGGGGCTCCGCCTGGTCCCGCTCAAGCGCCGCTCGGGCTGGATCGCCCAGGCGTGGTGTGTCCGTGCGGGCCGGTTCCGGGGGCACTTCCAGCCCCTCCGGCGTTTGAGGAGCTGGGTTCGGGGTGGAGCCCCGTGTGTCCGGGCGGAGCGTTGGTCGCGCGGCTTGGCTCCGCCCGGGCCCGCTTCGGGGGGCCGCGGCTTCGGCAGGTGCCCCGCGGCTTCGCGGAGCTCCGCGGGGCAGGGTCAGGGTCGGGCCAGGGCTCGGGCGGCGGTCACTTCCTGGTGGAGCGGCACCAGGACCGCCGACGGCGACGCCGGCCCCCGCACGTGCACCGCCACCGGCATCGCACTGCTCCGCACCCCCTCCGCCAGCCCCCGCAGCTGCGCCGCCACCCCCGCCTCCGCCGCCCCCGGCGGCTCCGCGCCGTGGTTGACCCGGACCCGCGCCGCCGTCGTCGCGTCCACGATCCGTTCGACCGCCACGACCAGCGGCCACCACGCCGCCGCCCGCGTCCCCGTCGGCGGCGGCTCCGTCAGCGCCCGCTGGAACTCCGTGCGGACCCCCGCCAGGTCCCGGTAGATCCGCCGCCGCGCCTGCAGCCGGGCCGTGCGGGCCGCCCGGGCCGCCGCCGCGTCCGAGCCCGCCGGCACGGCGAAGGCCCGTTCGACGTATGCGGCCGCGTCGTCCACCGCGTCCGCCAGCCGGTCCCCGATCCGCGCGTGCCAGCTCTCCGGCCACAGCAGGTACCCCGCCACCAGCACGATCGCGCAACCGATCAGGCTGTCCAGCAGCCGCGGCCGGATCAGGTCGAACCCGGAGTGGTTCAGCAGGTCCGACAGCAGCAGGATCACGGGGGTGATCGCGGCCGTCTGGAAGGCGTAGCCCTTCACCGAGAACGCCGGGATCAGCGCCCCCAGCAGCGCCATCACCGGCACGTCCCACCACCCGCGCGGCACCTCCGCCAGCACCGCCGCCGCGATCACCAGCCCGCCCGCCGTGCCCAGCGCCCTCAGCACGGCCCGGGAGAACACCGACCCGAAGTCCGGCTTGAGGACGAAGGTGACGGTCAGCGGGATCCAGTACGAGCGCTCCACCTCCACCACCGACACCAGCGCCTGCGCCAGGCCGATGCACAGCGCCAGCCGCAGCCCGTACCGCCAGGACGCGCCGGAGACCAGCACGTTGCGCGCCGCCCGCCGGAACCGGATCCGCAGGGCCGCCGGCCGGCCGAGCCTGTCGTCGACGTTGAGCCGTTCGGGGTCCCGCTCGTGCACGATGCCCGCCGCGTGCCGCAGGGCGTGGTCGACGGCGAGCGCCGCCGGCTGCCCCTCGGGCGGCTCGGGCAGGTCCAGTACGAGCGGCTCGGTCCGCCCCGCCTCCACGGCGTCGGCGAGCCGCCGTACGGCCGCGGGCACCTCCGGGGGCAGGGGCCGGCCGCGCAGGTGCGCGGCGGGCGCCGCCTCCACCAGCGGGATGACCGCGTTGAGCTGCGCCAGCATCCGCGCCAGCGAGGCGTTCCGGCCGTGCTCCCGGGCCCGCCGCCCCAGCACCAGGTCGTACGCCTGGTCGAGGGCCTGGGTGACGGCGTGCCGCCGCTCCTCGTACTCCGGTTCGCCGGCCGCCTCCAGCAGGTCGGCCAGCGACCGGTACGCGGCGGCGACCGCCGCCCGCTCGGGCAGCCGCCCGCGCAGCGGCCAGCCGAGCAGGGTCAGCAGCAGCACGAACATGCCGCCCGCGGTCAGCAGCAGGGGGGCCGTCCACCACGGTTCGGGCATCGGGAGCCCCGCCCCGACGACGGCGTTGAGCAGGAGCAGCAGCCCGGAGACCGAGGCGACCGTACCGATGGAGGAGATCATTCCGGAGACCAGCGCGACCAGCGTCAGCGCGCCGACCGCCAGCCAGCCCCGGCCGTAGACCAGGGTGCCCAGGGCCACGCCGGCCGCCCCGAACAGCTGGGGCACGGCGATGTTCAGGATCCGCATCCGGTAGGCGTCGGCGGTGTCACCGATCACCCCGGCCAGGGCGCCCATGGAGACGAGGGCGCCGTACTCGGGCTCGTCGGCGGCGAAGCCGACCGCCAGCGGGGTGGCCAGCGCGACGCCGGCCCGCACCACCGCCGCCCACGGGACGGGGGCGGAACCCGGCCGCAGTCCCTTGAGTAGCCATTCGGGCGGCGCGAGCGGGTTCTGCCGGGACCGGTCCCGGGACCGGTCCGGATCCCGGGACCGGTCCCGGTGCCGAGCCCGGTTCCGCCACGCCGTACTGCCGTCCGGTATCCGTTGCGTGCTCATCCCGCTTCCGTGCTGCCGCTCGCGAATCGGTTCTTCTCTGCTCTTCTCTGGACGATCCGAGCTTATGGGGTACGCCGGGTGTGCCGGACGCGTCCGGCGATCCACGCGGCCAGCACCGCGGCGAGCCCGATCGCCAGCACGATCCACGCGGTGGACCGCAGGAACGCGGTGAGCGCGTCGTACACCGCCTCCGCCGCCGGCCGGTCGATGTCGGCGGGCAGGTCGTCCAGGGCGATCCGGCGGCACACCGCCACCGCCGCCAGCAGCAGCATTGCCCCGGCGGCGAGACCGAGGCCGGCCGCGGCCAGCGCCCGGCGCCTGCGGACGGCGACCGCGACGGACGCCACGGCCACGGCGAGGGTCAGCAGGGGCAGCCAGACCCCGGCGATCTGGAGCATGCGGAACACCTTCCGGAGCGCGCCGAGGTTGTCGTACTCCATGACCTCGACCTCGGTGCGGGTGACCGGGATGCGGTCCGCGAACGGCACCCCGTCGGCGACCAGCTCCTCCTTGATCCGGTCCACGACAGGCGCCAGGTCGAGGGTGACCGCGTTCCCGTCGCCGGTGGTGAGGGCCTTGAGGAAGGCGCCGTGCGCGGCCCGGTTGGCGGCGTCCCACGCGGTCCGGTAGGCGGGCGTGCCGGCGAAGGACCGCACGGCCTCGCCGAGCAAGGCCTCCAGCGGCTCCTGGAAGGCGCCCGCGTCGATCTGGTCGGAGATGGCCCGGGTGGCCTGGCGGACCACCACGCCGCTCACGGCCGGGTCCCCGGCCAGCGGGGACATCGCGGCGGTGTAGCGGTCGGCGTCGCCCAGCTCGCGGTCGGCCCAGTACGCGACCGCGCTCAACGGCACGAGCAGTGCCAGGAACGCGGCCAGGGCCGTCGAGAGGAAGGTGCGCACGTCACCAGGGAAGGGCGGGGGGCGCCGCGGCGCGAGCGGTGTTGCTGCGCTTGGACCCCCACCGGTGCTTGCCGGAGTTAATCTGGACATCTAATATCCAGGATATGAGGATGAGTGAGGGCGTCGAGTGGGCGCTGCACAGCTGCGTCAACCTGGCCTGGAGCGGACCGGACCGGGCGGTTCCGGCCGCCCGCCTGGCGGCCTGGCACGACCTGCCGCCCGCCTACCTGAACAAGCAGCTCCAGGCGCTCGCCCGGGCCGGCATCCTCACCTCCACCCCGGGCCCCCGGGGCGGCTTCCGGCTGACCCGGCCGCTCGACCGGATCACCCTGATGGACGTGGTCGCCGCCGTCGAGGGGCCGGAGGAGGCCTTCCGCTGCGCGGAGATCCGGCAGCAGGGCCCGGGCGGCGGCCCCGCCGCCTCGTACGCCGCCGAGTGCGCCATCGCGCACGCCATGGGCCGCGCCGAACTGGCCTGGCGCCGCGAACTCGCCGCCCGGACCCTCGACGAGATCCGGCAGCAGGCCGAACAGCAGGCCCCCGGAGCCCCCGAACGGCTCCGCGCCTGGCTGGAGGAGGCCGGCTGAGCGGTCCGTCCCGACCCGACGGCACCACCCGGGCACGTACGACCCACGCACACGCACACGCACACGCACACCGCACAGGCACGCACACGCACGCACGGACGTCCAAGGAGTTCGGAATGACCCGCAGCATCACCAACCCCGCAGGCCTCCACGACCCCACCGGCTTCGGCTACAGCCACGTCGTCTCCGCCCCCGGCGAGCAGGTGTTCATAGCCGGCCAGTACGGCTCCGACGAGACCGGCGCGGTGGTCTCCCCGGACTTCGCCGCGCAGGTCGAGCGGACCTTCGCCAACCTGCGCACCGCCCTGGCCGCGGCCGGCCTCGGTCCCGCCGACGTGGTCCGCATAGGCACGTACGTCGTCGGCCACGAACCGGCGCGCCTGGAGGTCCTGCTGGAGCACCTGCACGCCACGTGGGGCACCGAACTGCCCGCCCAGACCCTGATCGGGGTCGCGTCCCTCGCCCTGCCCGGCATGCTCTTCGAGATGGACGCCGTCGCCGTCCGCGCCCACGGCTGATCCACTTGCCGCCCGGGAGCGGCGGGTGTGCCCTTGATGGACGGGGGGAGAGGGAAGGAGCCCCCGTCATGGCACACGCGGCACCCACCGCCCCCCGCCGGCACTCGCCGGACCTGCACCACCTCGACCGGAGCGCCTACGTCCGCCCCCTGATGTGGGGCCTCGTCTACGGCATCTACGCGGCGTTCCTGCAACGCCAGACGGGTCCCGTCGACGCCGGGAACGTCTTCTACGGCATCCTCTGCGGAGTCCTCTTCGCCGCCGGCGTGTTCGCCCTGTCGCGGATGACCCCGCGGGTGACGCAGGAGTTGCGGGCCGCCGCGTGGGGCGCCTTCGCGGGCGTCGCCATGGGCTACCTCTACAGCCTCACCGGCGACAGCGTCCTGCGTTCCACCGGCATCGGCCTGCTGGTCGGCGCGGGGGTCGGCATCACCGCCTTCTACCGCTACCACACGCGCGAGCCCTGACCCGCGGGACCGCGGGGGCGGCGCCGGCCCCCGCACCAGGGGACCGGCGCCTCGTTCAGTGTCCGCGTCCCGGGGCGGCCTCCGCCCCGGGCGCAAGACCCTTCCCGGCCCGGCCGAAACCACCGGCCGCGGCCGCGGCCTCCACCTCCGACTCCTCGCTCTTCGCCGCCTTGGCGGGGGCCTGCGGGCCCGCCTGGGTCGCTGACGGGTCGGACGCCGTGGACGGCGTGGACGGCGTGGGCGCCGTGGGCGCCGTGGACGGTTTCGGCGGGGGCGGCGGCGCGAAGCGGGCGGCCTCGGCTCGGAGCATGGCGTTCAGGGCTGCGAACGGGTCGATGGGCATGACGGCACCTCGGGGTTCGGGGGAGGGTGGGCTCTCGCTGCTGCCGGACCGGTCAGCAGCGCAGCACCACGCTCCGCACCGGCCGCCGGGACGCCACGGGCTCGGAGAACCCGTGCCCGAGGGCCGGCCGAACGTACGGGTGGCCGCGTACCGGGGGCACCACGGCCACCCGCGCTCCGAGCACGGACGGCCGCCGGACCGGCGCCCCGCGCGCGGCTCCCCGCACCGCGGCCCGCGCCTCGGGATCCGCGGCCGGGTCCGCCGGGCCCTCGGCGGGAGCCGCGGGCTCGGCGGGAGCCGAAGAGGCGGGGCGCGGCTCCGCCTGGCCGGCCACGGCGGACGAGGCCGGGCCGGGGGCGAAGAGGGCGAGCAGCACGACACAGACCCCGGTGAGGGCCCTCGCCAGTGCGTACCGCGTCCCGCTCATGCGGGGGCTGTGCCCCGACGCGCCGGGGCGTTGTCCGCGGACTCACCGAAATGCCCCCGACCGGCGGAGGAAGACGCCCCCCTCGGCCGACCGCGGTCGCCCCCTAGCGGGTGGCCAGGCGTGGGCGGGCGCGGAGGATGTCGCGCACCCGGCTCGCGCGGGCCGCGTAGGCGTCGTCGCTGAGGTGGTCCTCGTCCGCGTCACGCACCATCACCCCGGAGCAGCAGCCGCAGATGCCGCCCGCCTGGCCGCGCGGCAACGGGCCGTGGCACATGGCGCACTCGGGCAGCGGCTCCGGCGGCGCGGCGGCATCGGAGCGCGGGCGGGGCGGCGGCAGCTTGCGGGTGAGCCGGTCGGCGAGCAGCCCCCGGGCCGACAGCAGCGGCCGTGGCAGCCCGTCGGTGAGCAGGGAACGGGCCTCGAGCTCGGGCACGCCCTGGTCGACCCAGCGCTGCGCCAGCGGCGCCAGCACCGCGATCTCCAGGGTGCTCAGCGCCAGCCTGGGCTCGAAGCGGCCGATCCGCCCGAGCAGCGCGGCGCCGCGCTCGCAGTTTCCGGGGAGGGAGGGTTCTTGTCCCCTGGTAATTGTCCCCTGGGGGGACCTTCCCGCGTCGCCTACTGCTGGCACGCCGGTTCCCGGGGGTGGGGGAAGCGGGGGCTCGTCCCTCCGGGTGGCGTCGGAACCGGCCTCCCGGCGGGGTGCGTCGGGTTCGGCGTCCCACCGGGGTGCGCCGGGCTCCTCGTCCCTCGGGGGGAGGTCGAAGTCCTCGTCCTTCTGGGGGACGTCGAAGACGAAGGTCTCGGTCCTCACCCGTCCGGTCTCCGGATCCTGTGTCGTCCGCCGCACGTAGTAGCCGGCGGCGATCAACTCGTCGACGGCCTTGGAGACTCCGCGTCGTCCCACGCGGGGGTGCTTGTCGGCCAGGGTCCGGACGTCTTCGCGGGTGCCGTCGGGGAGGGACAGCAGGTAGCTCAGGATCCCCCGCGCGGTGAAGCTGATGCTGCGGTCGCGCAGGACCTCGTTGGCCATGACGGTGAAGTTGCGCGTGCGCGCGGTAAGCTGGATTCGCATCGAAGGCGCTATCTCTTCGGTGTCGGGCCCCGGGGTGTTGGCGCACTGCCGGGGTCGACCATGTGTGTGGTGTCGGCGCGACGCTAGCGCGGCATATGCCTCAACTGCCATTCGACGCCCGGTTTTTCACTCCCCAGAGTGGTTGTCCCCGCGGGTCACGTGATCACTAACGCGACCGCCGCCGCGCCCATCAGCGCGGCGGCGAGGTGTACGGCCGGGTGCCCGTAGTCCCCGAACCAGAGGTGCCGGACCAGCCCGCCGACCGCGGCCAGGGCCGCGATCACCGCGATCTGGGCCGGAAGGGGACCCGTGGTGAACGGCACCGCCGCCAGCAGCACCGCGTTGAGCCAGAGGGGTCCCGCCCCCGTCCAGCCCCGCCACTGCCAGATCGCGCTCCGCGTCATGCCCGGCCCCCGCCTCCCCGCGCCGCGGCGTGCCGCCGACCCGTGGGCGGCACCGCCTCCTTGCCAGCTTCCCGGGGCACGGCGGCCGGGACAAGGAGCGGTTCGGCAAGACAGCGGCGGGGAACGGCCGAAAGTCGCCTACGGGAGCGGACGTTGGCGCGGCTAGGCGACGATCCAGTCGCTGGTGGCGATCACCGGCTGGACGCCGTCGCGGTGGATGGTGCCCTCGATCAGGCCGTACATCCGGTCCGCGGCGAAGTACACCTCGTTGTCGTTCTTCAGGCCGAAGGGCTCCAGGTCGACCAGGAAGTGGTGCTTGTTGGGCAGGTTGAGGCGCACCTCGTTGACCCGCGGACAGTTGTCGAGCACCCGCTCGGCCATCTGGTTGAGCGTCTGCTGCAGCGAGTAGGAGTAGGTCTCCGCGAACGCCTCCAGCATGTGCTTGCGGACCTTCTTGTACGAGCCGTCCCAGTCGTGCGCCGCGTCGTCGGCGGCCAGCGCCGAGTGCGCCCAGCGGGCGGTCACCTTGGTGGCCAGGATCCGGTCGTACGCCTCCTTCAGCGTCGTGTACTCGTCCTTGATGTAGCCGTGGAACTCGGAGTTCGTCGAGTTCATCACGGTCAGGTCCTTCAGGCCGGAGATGACCTGGAGACCGGTGGACTCGCTGTAGGTGATCTGCGCGGTGCGCACCTCCTGGCCCTTGCGGACGAAGGAGTGCTGCTCCTTGCGGGTCGGGACGGGGATCCGCTCCCAGGCGAACTCCTCGATCCGGATCTGCGCCTCGCGGATCGGGGACTGGGAGGACACGAAGTGCTTGGCGAGCAGGATGCCGAAGGCCTCCGGCGAGGCGATGCCGTGCTCCTTGCCGAACGCGTACACCGTGTTCTTCGTGGTGTCGGTCGGCAGGCAGTTGGTGTTGTCGCCGGTCAGGTGGACGTCGCGGAACTCGCCGCGGAGCGCGACCGAGACGTTGAGGTCGCGGATCTCGTGCCAGGTGCCGTCGTTGCCCTTGCGGGTCACCTTGACGATGCGGTTCTCGGCCTTGCCGTACTGGTTCTGGGCCAGGACGTGCTTGCTCATGCTGTCATCCCTCGGGTACACGGAGTCCGGACTACTGGATCCCGTACGCCCGGCGTCCGGCGGTCCGCCGCCGGAGCCGTTTCCCGAAAGCCCGTCCTGGCGTGCCGCCCCCCGCCGTTCGGTCCCTGGGGGACCGCCCCGGGACTGACGTGCATCCCGGTCCGTAGGTGCTGCTTCGGATTGCAGCACGTTCGTCCCCTCTTGGGAACGGGACGGAACGTACGGGAAGCGGCACCCGCGAACTGGATGAAACGACGTGCGCCGGTCGTGCCGGATCAGGCCGTCGCGTGGGCGTCCGCGACCGACAGGGCCTCGTCGAGGATCTCCAGGCCCTGGGCGACGTCGGCGGCGCCGATGTTGCAGGGCGGCGCGACGTGCAGCCGGTTGCCCGCGGTCAGCGGCCACAGACCGCCCTTCTTGCACGCCTCGGCGAAGGCGGCCATCGGGGCGTTGTCCGCGCCGGACGCGGCGTACGGGACGAGGGGCTCGCGCGTCTCCCGGTTCCGGACGAGCTCCAGGGCCCAGAAGGTCCCCAGTCCGCGGACCTCGCCCACCGAGGGGTGGCGCTCGGCCAGTGCGCGCAGGCCCGGGCCGAGCAGCTCGGCGCCGGTGCGGGCGGACTGCTCGACGATGCCCTCCTCCTCCATGGTGTTGATGGTGGCGACGGCGGCGGCGCAGGCCAGCGGGTGCCCGGAGTAGGTGAGGCCGCCGGGGTAGGGGCGCCGGGCGAATGTGTCGGCGATGGCGGCGGAGACGGCGACGCCGCCGAGCGGGACGTAGCCGCTGTTGACGCCCTTGGCGAAGGTCAGCAGGTCGGGGGTGACGTCCCAGTGGTCGGCGGCGAACCACTTGCCGGTCCGGCCGAAGCCCACCATGACCTCGTCGAGGACGAAGACAATGCCGTGGCGGTCGCAGATCTCGCGCACGCCGGCCAGGTAGCCGGCGGGTGGCACGAGCACGCCCGCGGCGCCGACCACGGGCTCCAGCAGGATCGCGGCGATCGACCGGGGACCCTCGAAGACGACCGTGTCCTCCAGGTGGCGCAGCGCCCGCTCGCACTCCTCGGCCTCGGTGGTGGCGTGGAACGGCGACCGGTACAGGTACGGGCCCCAGAAGTGCACCACGCCAGCGGTGGCCGAGTCGTTGCCGAACCGGCGGGCGTCGCCGGTCATGTTGATCGCGCCGGTGGTGGCGCCGTGGTACGAGCGGTAGGCGGAGAGCACCTTGGGCCGGCCGGTGTGCAGCCGCGCCATCCGGGCGGCGTTCTCGACGGCCTCGGCGCCGCCGTTGGTGAAGAAGACCTTGTCGAGGTCGCCGGGGGTGCGTTCGGCGATGAGGCGTGCGGCCTCGGAGCGGACGTCGACGGCGAAACCGGGTGCGACGGTGCACATGCGCGCCGCCTGCTCCTGGATGGCGGCGACCACCTTGGGGTGCTGGTAGCCGATGTTGGTGTAGACGAGGGCGCTGGTGAAGTCCAGGTACCGGTTGCCCTCGTAGTCCCAGAAGTACGAGCCCTCGGCGCCGGCCACGGGGAGCGGGTCGATGAGCTCCTGCGCGGACCAGGAGTGGAAGACGTGCTTCCGGTCCGCCGTTCTGACGGTCTCGACATCTGCGTTCATGGGTTCGAGGGTAATCGTCCCCGTCCGCTCGATATACCGCGATGTGAAAACCGTCTTCCGTTGCGCGGAACGTGATGTGCGCCGGGGCGTGGCGCGGAGTGATTGTGCCGCCCTGGCCGTGGGTAGGCGGCGCTTGCAGGCAGGGGGCAGGACGGGACGATCCGGGGCTGGAGGGCGTGATGGCGCACGATATGTGGGGCTATGCCAGAAGCAGTGGCCACGTGGCCGGCGCGGAGCTCGCCGGCTTCCGCGTCGAGGCTTCGGACGGCCACATAGGCAGGATCGACAAGCATTCCGCGGACGCGGGCCGCGCGTACGTGGTGGTCGACACGGGCCCGTGGATCCTGGGCCGGCACGTCCTGGTCCCGGCCGGGCTGGTGAAGGACGTGGACATCGAAAACGAGACCGTGCACATCGCCGCCACCAAGCAGCAGATCAAGGACAGCCCGGACTACGAGAGCGGCAGGCACGACGGGGACGTCGCCTTCATCCACCTGATCGAGCAGTACTACGCCAACCGGCACATGTGAGCGGGCGAGGGTGACGATGACCGGACGATTCTCGGTCGAGGCCACGGACATGGACGGCGCGACGGTGCTGGCCCTGTCGGGCGAACTCGACCACGACACCGCGGAACCCCTGCGCGAGGCGCTGGCGGCGGCCCGGTCCGGCACGGGCCGGGGCCGCCTGCTGGTGGACTGCGACCGGCTCCGCTTCTGCGACTCCACGGGGCTCAACATCCTGCTCCAGGCCCGCCTGCAGGCCGAGCAGCAAGGCGGCCGGGTCGAGCTGGTGGGGCTGCGGCAGCCCGTGGCCCGCATGTTCCGGATCACCGGAGCCGACGAGGTGTTCACGGTCCACCCCGACCTCGCGGTGGCCCTTGCGCAGGGGGCCGGCGATGAATGAGCAGACCCGGCGGCTCCTGCTGGAGGGCTACAGCCAGGGCGTCGTCACCCGCTGCCGAGACTTCACCCGGCGGGCCCTGGCCGACTGGGGCTGGACCGCCCACTCCGGCCACGACGGCCGGCCGCCCGACCCGGACCGCGAGGAGGCGGCCGAGGACGTGCTGCTGCTGGTCTCCGAGATGGTCACCAACGCCTGCCTGCACGCCGGCGGCCCCCGGGAGCTGACTCTGCTGCGCACCCCGCAGTGGCTGCGGATCGAGGTCAGCGACGGCAACCCCGAGGCGCCCCGGCGGCGCCGTGAACCCGACCCGGGCCGGCCCGGGGGTCATGGGCTGGTGGTGCTGGAGCGGCTGGCCCGGAAGTGGGGCTCGGAGGCCGTACCCGAGCCGCGCGGCGGCAAGACCGTCTGGGCGGAGGTGCCGGCCCCGCCGGAGCTCCGCTCCCCGGGGCGCGCGGCGGCGGACGCGGAGACCACGGGTGCGGCCGGCGAGGCTGGTGCTGGGGAGCGGGCGGGTGTGGCGGAAGCCGCGGACCGTACGGCCGGTCCGGTCGCCACCGAGCCCGTCACTCCTCCGGCTCGGGGTCCGTCAGCAGCCCGGTCCTGAGCCGGGTGAGGGTCCGGCTCAGCAGCCGGGACACGTGCATCTGGGACAGTCCGAGCCGGTCGCCGATCTGGGACTGGGTGAGTTCCGCCCCGAACCGCAGCGAGAGCAGCAGCCGCTCGCGTTCGGGCAGCTCCGCCAGGAGCGGCTTCAGCGCCTCCACGCACTCGATCCGGTCGTACGCCGCCTCCTCCTCGCCCAGCGAGGGCGTGGTGACGTACGGGTCGCCGTCCTCCTGGACCGGGGCGTCCAGCGAGCGCGCCGAGTAGGCGTGCGCGGCCTTGCGGCCCTCCGCGATCTCCGCCTCGTCGACGCCCAGCCGCTCCGCCAGCTCCGCGTCGGTCGGCCCGCGGCCCAGCGTCTGCTCCAGCGCGTCGTAGGCCTTCGCGGTGTCGATCCGCAGCTCCTGGAGGTGGCGGGGGACCTTCACCGCCCAGCTGCTGTCCCGGAAGAAACGCTTGATCTCGCCCGTGATGGTGGGCAGGGCGAAGGTCGTGAACTCCACCCCGCGCTCCGGGTCGAACCGGTTGATCGCCTTGATCAGCCCGATGGTGCCGACCTGGACGATGTCCTCGGCGGGCTCGCTGCGGTTGCGGAACCGCCGGGCCGCGAACTTCACCAGGCTGAGGTTCAGCTCCACCAGGGTGTTCCGGACGTAGGAGTACTCCGGGCTGCCCTCGTCCAGCGCCCTCAGCCGACGGAACAGCGACACCGACAGCACCCGCGCGTCGGCCGTGCTGGCCCGCACCGGCACCTCGGGCACCTCGGGCATGGCGGGCAGCCCGAACTCGTCCGTCTCCGGCGTCGGGGGGACGGCGCCGGCGAGCCCGTGGGCCCCGCCGGCCCGGGCCGGGCCCGTACCCGGGCCGGTCCGTCCGGTCCGGTCGGTCCCGCCGGTCCGACCCGTGCGGTCGGTCCGGTCGGTCCGGCCGTTGCGGTTGGTCCGGTCGGGTGAGCTGGTCGTGCGGCGGTTGCTTCCGGTCATCTGGATCCGCTCCTCCGACGGAGGTGGTCGCGCCGCGGATGCGGCGGGGCCGTCGTGAGCTGCTCCTCTGGATATACCCCCGGCGATTGCCGCATACCCGTTCGGGTCGCCGGGCAGCCGCCCGGCGTGCGTCAACCACATGGGACATTCAGGATATACAGGGTGGGCGACCCGCACGAGGCGCGAGACGAGACCGCCGAGCGCGGCCGGCTGCGGCGCGAGGAACGCGCACAGCACCTGCTCGACCGTGCCGACCACACCGCCGACCCGGTGGACGCCGACCGTCTCCGCTACCGGGCCGCCGTGCTGCGCGACCACCCCCCGCCCCGGCCGCACGCCGAGGACCGGGACGAAGGACCGGAAGTCCCCTGACATGGACGTTGCGGGACGCGGGACCGATGACGGTCGCTACGCCGGGCGACCCGGCCGGCCGCGGGGCGGAGAACGGGACGGGTCCGCCGACGGGCCCCCCGACGACGCCCTGGCCGCGGCCGTGGCCGGGCTGACCGCCGAGGTCGCCGCCCTGCACGCCGACCGGGCCCGCCGCACCCTGCTCGACCTGGCCGCCGGCGTGCTGGTCGACCAGCTCGGCCTCGAACCGGCCGAGGCCGCCGACCATCTGCGCGGCCTCGCCGTCTCCACCGGTCTCGGCGCCGCCGACCTGGCCGCCGACATCGTCAACGCGGCCGTCGGCGGGCCGGCCGTCGAGGCCCCCGCCGAAGGCCGGCGGCTGCGGCGCAGCGCGGTGGCGGTGACCGCCTCCGACACCGCCGACGAGGCGGCCCGCATGCTGCTAGACGGCGGACTCCACCGGATCGGCGTACGCAGCCTCTACCTGTGGCGGCGCACCGACACCGACTGCCTGGAGCTGGCCGGGGCGGCCGGCGCGGGAGCCGGCGCACAGGAGAAGGTGCACTGGCAGTGGGTGCCGCCGGACACCCCGCTGCACCGGGCGCTGTGGGAGGGGGAGGCCTGGTGGGGCCGGGACGACTGGCTGCCCGGCGGTCCGGGCGTCCGGGGCGTGCTGCCGCTGCGCCACCGCGGCGAGGTGGTGGGCGTCGCCCTCGCCTGCGGAGACCCGGCCTCCCGGGGGCCGGCCACCGCGCGCGAGGCGCCCTGGGAGCCGGACGCCGCGACCAGGCGGACGGCCGAGCTGCTGTGCGAGCCCTGCGGGGTGCTGCTGGAGACGGCCGAGCCGGCCGGCCCCGGGCCGGTGGCCCGGGTGCCGGAGTCCCTTCTGCTCGACCTGTACGACCGGCCCGCGGCGGTGGTGGAGTCCGACGGCCTGCTCTCCTACGCCAACGCCGCCGCCCTGGCCGCGCTGACCGCCGGCGGCGGGGTGTTCGCCCCGGTCGGCCGCCCGGCCGCCGAGGTCTTCCCGTACGCCTGGGCGGCCCTGGGCCCCGCCACCGAACGGGCCGGCGCCCAGCGCCTCGGGCGGCTCCACGGGCTGGAGGACGTCAGGGTGCTGCCGCTCGGCCACGGCCGGTCGGTGCTGCTGTGGAGCGCCGAGGAGCAGGCCGGGGAAGCCCTCTCCCGGGTGATGGGGCGGCTGGACCGGGTGGGCTACTTCCACGAGGACCTGCCGGGCGGCGAGACCCTCTGGAGCAGGAACGCGTACCGGCTGTTCGGGATGGAACCGGACGCCCCGCCGGTGCCGCTGGCCCGGCTGGGACCCCGGCTCCACCCGGAGGACCGGTACCGGCTGCGGTCGCTCGCCGAGGACCTGCTCGAACGGCGGCGCGGCGGCACCGCCGACGTCCGCGTGCTCCGGCCCGGCGGCGGGGTCAGGCACGTCCGGATCGCGGCCGAGCCGCTGGTGGCGGGCGCCTCGCTGACCGGCCTCACCGGGGTCTACCAGGACCTGTCCAGCCAGCGCCGCACCGAGGCCGCCCTGTCCGCGGCCCAGGAGGACGCGCACCTGCGCAACCGGGTGGTCCGCCAGCTCCAGGAGGCGATCGTCCCCGAGGCGCCGCCCGCCGGTACGCACGGCGACCTGGAGGTCGCGTCCCGGTACCGGCCGGCCGCCCACGACTACGGGGTCAGCGGCGACTGGTACGACGTGCTGCCGCTGGCCGGCGGGCGGAGCGTCCTGGTCGTCGGCGACCTCGCCGGCCACGGCCTCCAGGCGGCCACGAACATGCTGGTGCTTCGGAACGCGCTGCGCGGCCTGGCGGTCACCGGCGAGGGCCCGGGCCGGCTGATGGCCTGGCTGAACGAGGTCGCCCTGCGCAGCGGCGAGCACCCCACCGCCACGGTGGTCTGCGCGCTGTTCGACCCGGCGGAGCGGGCCCTGCGCTGGGCCAGCGCAGGCCACCTGCCGCTGCTGCTGGTCCGCGGCGGCCGGGCCCGCTTCCTGCACGCCCCGCACAACATCCTGCTGGGCGCGCTGCCCGGCGCCGAGTACGAGGAGGCGCAGACCCGGCTGGAATCGGGGGACGTGCTGCTGCTCTACACCGACGGCTTCGTGGAGCACCGCAGGGTCAGCCTGGTCGACACCCTGGAGGAACTGCGCCGGGTCGCGGAACGCCTGGCGGCGGACCCGGCAGCCGGCGCCTCCGGCCCGGTGGAGGCGCTGGCGGACGCCCTGCTGGGCGCGGTCCGCGGCGACACCGGCGACGACACCAGCCTGCTGGTCGTCCGGGTCTCCCCGCCGCCGCCCGCGGACGCTGCCTGAGGCTGCCTGACGAGGCCCGGCGGCCGGGTCCGCACGGAGGCGTCCGTAGGATCGAAACACCCCCTGCCCTGCCGAACCCGCGCAAACCCACGCGACCGGCCAAGCCCGCCCCACCCTGCCGACCCTGCCGCACCGCGCTCGGCCCTGCCCGGAGAACGTCCCCCGCCCGATGTCCCTCGACGAAGCCCTCGCCCCGCCCCGTACGCCCGCCTCACCCCCGCCCCCCTCGCCCCCTGCGCCGCGCCCCTCCGACGCCGCCGGCCGCGGTCCCCGGATACGCCGGGCCCTGGCCGGCCGCGCGCCCGCCCCGCCCGCGCCGGCCGCGGCCCTGCACAACGTCAGCGCCGTCACCGCCGTGCTGCTGGCCCTGTGCGGCATCGGCGCGGCGATCCACGAGCCGGTGCTGGTGCCGCCGCTCGCCGCGAGCGCCGCCATCGTGCACAGCGTGCCCGGCCTGCCGCTGGCCCAGCCCCGCAGCGTGGTCTTCGGCCACCTGCTGTGCGCGGGCGTCGGCTACGCGGCGCTGGGCCTGTTCGGCAGCTCGGCCTGGGTGGCGGCCGTCGCCGCGGGGGCCGCCCTGGCGGTGATGACGGTGGCCCGGACCCCGCACTCCCCGGCCTGCGCCACCGCCGTCGTCATCGTCCTGCGGGCCCCCGACCCGGCCCGCTTCGTGCCGCTGCTCACGGGCGCGACCGTCCTGCTGGTGCTCGCCGGGTGGGCCGCCTCACGGGCCCGCCCGGCCGCGCCCCGCTACCCCGCGTACTGGTGGTGAGGCGGCAGGATCACGTTCCGGGGGGAGTCAGGCGGTGGCGAGTGCGGCCAGGGCCGCGGCGGAGGCGCCGAAGACGATGACGTGGCGGGCGTTCTGCAGGACCCACACCCAGCGGGGGAACGCGGACTCGGCGGCCTTGAGGAGCGCGGCCACGTCGACGCGGGCGAGCTCCTCGTCGTCCTTGCGGCGGAAGGCGGCCTGGACGGAGGCGACCGCGGTCAGGTTGCTGTAGAGGATCACGCAGTTGATCAGCAGTACCAGGCCCAGCACGGTCCAGGTCGCCGCCCCGGCCCAGGAGGCCTCGAGAAGGTTCAGGACGGCCGAGGCGGCCGTGACCGCCGCGGCGGACACCGGTGCCCAGGTCTCGTGCCCGCCGGCGTCGAAGCGCATCCCGTTCTCGGTGAGGGCGGTGTGCCGTACGCCCTGGCGGCGCAGTTCGTCCTCGGCGGCTGTCATGGCGGTCGCGCCGAAGCGGGCGCGCACCAGCGGGATGCTGACGAAGGCGGCGGCGACGAGGAGCTGGAGGATCGCGATGGCGTGGTTCATCGGGGTGGTCCCTTCCGTCTCTGCGACTCACTTGCACTGTGTTCAAGAAGAACGCTAACCGGCACTTGAACACCGTGCAAGACCCTTGTTGAACTTAGTGCAAGCGCAGGCCGGAAAGAGCCGCCCCCGCCGGCCGGCACCGGCGGAGGCGGCACCGGTACCAGCGCGCGAGCTTGCGCCGACGCCGGCCGGCTCCGCCGCCTGCCCGGCGGCCGCCAGGATGGCGGCGAGCGGGATCAGCTACGTGCCGTACGGCAGGAACCTGGCGGCCTTCTTGAAGCCCTCGACCACGGCCGGCGCGTACTCCGCGTAGTCCTCCAGGGACAGCGCCAGCATGTCCTTGCGCTTGCAGCCGACCCGGGGCAGCCGGTCCTCCTCGGTACCGCGCGCGGCCTCGGCGCCCCGTCGCTGGTAGGTGGCCGGCAGCGTGACGGCCTGGAGGAAGTCGGTGTTGGACACCTCACGCAGGATGCGGTACTCCGGAGCCTGCCACGCGGCACGGCACTCGTCCTCCCGGTGCCGGCGCAGGTCGAACCCGTCCGCCGCGATCGTGCCGAGCGTACTCGCCGGGCCGTCCCGCTACGTGCCGTCCGCCGGAGCGGGGGCGGCACGACGCGGGCCCGGGTCCGAAGACCCGGGCCCGCGGCCGGTCATGGCGTCGCCGTCACGGCGTCATGCCGTGCGTGGGGCGGGGGTGCCGGCGGGCTTGGCCGGGCCCGGCAGCGGCCAGGGGTACGAGGGCTTCCGCGGCGGGTCGTGCGGCGGCTTGCCGTGCGCGTCCTCGTGGCCGTGCTCCGGGCCGGGGCCCTCGTCGCGCTGGTTGAAGACCTCGGCCGTCACCTTGTGGTCGGGGGTCCGCACGTCCAGCTGGAGCGGCCCGGTCACCGGCTCCTCGGGAGGCCGGTACCCCTCGGGGGCCTCGGTCTCCACCAGGTAGTACCAGCCCTCGCCCAGGCCCCAGAACTCGCAGACGCCCTTCCGGTTGGTCTCGCAGGGCCGTCCGATCCGGGTGTCGGGCCTCCCGCCGTCGCGCTGGAGCCCCCGGACGCCGTTGGTCTCCTTCCACAGTTCGAACACCGCGCCCCGCAGCGGCTCCTTGTTCTTCGGGTCCTTCTTGACCACCGTGATCTCACCGCGGAACGGGTCGTCCACCGCGACCGCCGTCACCCCTTCCCCGGCGTTGTCCTCCGTCAGCCGGAGCGGCCCGAACACCTGGTTCGCCGGCAGCTCGTAGCCGGGGGGAGCGGTAATCTCCCGCCAGTAGTACTCGCCCAGCGGGACCGTGCGGCTGCACACCGCGGCGGGCCGGGAGGTCACGCAGTCGTCGCCCACCTTGCGGTCGGCCCCGGCCCCGGTCGCCTGGAGCCCCCGGACGCCGTTGGTCTCCTCCCACAGCTCGAACACCGCGCCCGCGAGCGGGGCCCCGTCCGGGTTGGTCTTCCGCACCGACACCGTCCCGCGGTCCGGGCCGGGCGTACCGCGCTGGTTGACGGCCGTGACGCTCACCCCCGACTCCGGCGTGGTGGCGTTCACGACCAGCGGGCCGAACACCGCCGGAGGCTCCGGGAGTTCGTAACCGGGCGGGGCCGCCGTCTCCTGCCAGTAGTACGTGCCCTCCCCGACCGTCCGCCGGCAGGTGCCCTCCGCACCCGTCGTACAGGGCCGGCCGACACGCGTGTCGGGGTCGTCCGGGCCGGGCTGCAGGCCCTCGGTTCCGTTGGTCTCCTCCCACAGCTGGAAGACCGCCCCGTCGAGCGGCACGCCCTGCGGGTCGGTCTTGAGGACCTCCACCGGGCGGGTGACCACCGGCGGACCGGCGCATTCGGGCAGGTCACCGGTGAACGGGTAGGAGTGGAACTCCTGCCCGCCGCCACCGTCCACCCGGCTGGTGTGGGTGAGCGAGCCGGTGGTGAAGAACCGGCCGTTCATCCCGGGCAGCGTCACCTCGGTCCGCGAACCCTGCTGCCCGACGAGCACCGCCCCCTGGAACTGGCCCGTGCCGCGCAGCCCGACGCTGGTGGCGTCGGGGAAGTTCCACAGCAGCCGCTGCCGGTAGGTCTGCTCGCCGCTGAAGGTCACGATCTGCCGGTTCACACCCAGGACGTTCACCAGGATCGTCGCGCCGGCGGGGATGTTCGCGAACCGGATGCCCTGCTGGGCGCCGGCCCGGGTGGCGAGGTCGGCGTCGACGTTGAACACTTGGAGGGCGCTCGTGCCGTCACCCGTGAACAGGGTCTCGTACTGGTTGTTCACGGCCGTGCCGGTCGCCGGGCGCAGCACGCCGCCGGGGCGCGCGTAGCACTGGCTGGCCGCGGTGAGCTGGTCGCGCAGCGGGAGGTACGGGGTGGCCGCGTCCTCGGCACGCTCCACCCGCAGCGCGCTCACGGTCCCGGAGGTGCCCTGCGCGTGCCGGACCACCCCGCCGAGGGCCTCCAGCCGCTCGTCCTCCGCGACGTCCACCCGTCCGCCCGCGGTCAGGTAGACGGAGCCCGGCGGCGGCGGCACCTGCGAGCCGGCGCCGACGACGCCCACGTTGTACACGCCGCGCGCCTCCTTGTCCTGGTTGAACGAACCCAGGACGACTACCTTCCCCTCGGCCTCGGCGGCCCGCCCGCGCACGGCGAAGTCGCCGCCGACGAAGACGTTGATGCCCTCGTCGTAGCCGCGGGCCGACCCGGTGTGCACGTCGGGCCACACGGTGGGGCAGCGGCTGCCCAGGCACGGGCCTAGCCCGCCGGGAAGCGGCGCCCGCAGCACCTGCCCACCGGACGCGCCCGGTACCGCCCCCGCCACCGCCGCCGCGCCCGGTACCGCCACCGCCGGTTGCGCGGGCGCGGCGACGCCCAGCACCGCTGCCACCGCCACCAGGCCGAGCCCCAGTCGGGCGACCCCGCCACGCCCGGCCGTTCCTGCTGTCATGACACTCCGTCCGTCGACTGCCGGCAATGCCCCGACAGCCTGACCGGAGGACCACACCCGAGCCCGGCAGGCGCACCCGGTACTACGGCATTCCGATCACACCGATCACCCTCACGCGCCGGTGCGGCGGCCTCACGGGCGATTGCGCGCGGTCCGGCGCTGGTGAAAAGCTCCGCGTTCGTGTGTTCCCGCGCCGCACGTCCGTCTCGAACAAGCCCGCGGCACGCAGCCCTCGCCGGAGATGCTCGCGGCACTGGCACACGCCTGCGCCCGGCGCTGCTGGGCGGGGTGTGCGCGGTCTCCTGGCACGGCCGCGAAAGTAGTCTGGCGCTGGTTCGCCGACCTGGGCCGGCGTGCCTCGTACCCGGCAGAGGAGAACGAGTACTACAGCCGCCCGCACGCGGCGGACCTGCGGACGGCCGTGGGCCGAAGCGCCGGCGACCGGCCCGCGACGCGGCTGGTGGAGCGGCTCGGGGGGCTCGGGGACGTGCTGGGCGCCGGCCGGTTCACCGCCTCCGGCTGACGCCGGCATCGGACGTGGTCGTCTCAGGCGGGCTCCGGCGGTGTGCCGGACTCGGCGGCGCGGCGGTATTCGGCGTTGATGCGCTGGGCCTCCTCGAGCTGGTCCTCGAGGATGATGATGCGGCAGGCGGCCTCGATGGGGGTGCCCTGGTCGACGAGCTCGCGGGCCCGGGCGGCGATGCGGAGCTGGTAGCGGGAGTAGCGGCGGTGGCCGCCCTCGGAACGCAGCGGAGTGATCAGGCGGGCCTCGCCGATGGCACGGAGGAAGCCCTGGGTGGTGCCGATCATCTCGGCGGCCCGGCCCATGGTGTAGGCGGGGTAGTCGTCGTCGTCGAGACGGTCGTACGAGTCATCTGCTGTCATTTGCACCTCTCCGTGACACGCATAGAGGGGCCCTGGCGCCAGTACCGGCACCAGGGCCCTGAAGGAACTACTACACCACCTGCCGGCCCCGATGAAGCGCCGGCCTTCTGTGTCCGCCCTCCCGGCCTGTTCGCTGCCGGGGGCGCGGGGATCGCGGTTGCCTGACCGAAGACCACCTCGCTAACGATGTCCTGCGGTACCCGGACTCCAGACCTCCGCCCGGGCGATCCTGATGGCGCCGTGTCCCTCCGTTCCTTCCTCGCTGATCGACCTGATGGGTGCTGCTCAGCGGTCTGCGTGGTGCCGCTGCTGCCGCGCCCCGGTGCGCGCGTCCGCAGCCCGACGCCTTCACCAGGGGTACCGCCTTACTGCTCTGCTCTCGGGGTACCGCATCCACCATGACCGCGGTCCCGCTGGTCGTCCCTGCCAGCCGTGCCGTCTCCCCTTGCTACGAGAGAAAAAATAACCCAGCTACTCATTAATGTCTACTGTGGCCGACGTAGATTTTCTTGCGCCGGGTGGGGAGGCAGCGGCCGTGGGGGGAGTGTGGCGTGATCGCCGGGGCGAGGGCGTTCCCGCACCCGCGCGCCCCCGGTCGTCCCTGCCCGCCCGGTGCGACGACCTGGGATCGGGGCGCGGTGCCCCGTAGGATCGGCGTCCATGTCGAAGATTGACGAGCTGCTCGTTGACATCGCCAGGCTGGTGGAGTCCGGGCAGAGCAACCAGATGTCCCTGACCGTCGTCACGGGGGGCGCTGTCATCACAGGCCGGCTGGCACCCGAAGCGCTCTGGCGCCAGCGTGTATCGGAGGTCCTGGCGGACTCCGACCGGCTGGCCGAGTTCTCCGCCGTCTTCGCGGCCGCGGGGGCGAAGGACGGCCCGCCCACACACCTGCACTTCCACCTCGCACGGATCCTCCAGGGCACGGTGGGGATCCCGGAGACGGGTGGGATGTACCGCGTCTCGATCGCGGACATCAGTGCCTGGACCATGGGCGACGTCAGCTACTCGGACCACTGACCCCGACTCCGTAGGGGATCTGCGAGAGGCCCCGACCGGCGCGTGCCGGCCGGGGCCTGTCGGCTGCCCGCGTGCCGCGAATTCCTGCAGCGGAAGATCGGCGCCGGGATTCACCGGAAAACGCCGAACGGAATGCGGCAGCCAATGGGGTGCACGCGGCAGCCCCTGCCAAATTAATGCAGCTGGGCCCACATCCAGAAGGATGCGGGCCCAGCTGTGTGTGAACGCGTCAGATCAGGCGGGAACGATGTTCTCGGCCGTCGGGCCCTTCTGGCCCTGCGCGATGTCGAAGGAGACCTTCTGTCCCTCGCGGAGCTCGCGGAAGCCCTGGGTGGCGATGTTCGAGTAGTGGGCGAACACGTCAGGGCCGCCACCGTCCTGCTCGATGAAGCCGAAACCCTTTTCCGCGTTGAACCACTTCACGGTGCCAGCAGCCATGTCATATCTCCTTGGGGCAGTGCAGCGGAATCCGCACCTTGCGGACTCCGTGTCGCCGCGATGATTCCCTGCCCGGAAAATGACCGGAATGCAAAACGCCTCCATGCGGCACGAGGCCGGCGGGGTGTTTCGGGTACCAAAACTGCAACTGCTCGACAGTAGCATGCCCGTGTTGTCCATGCGCGTTCGGTTTTTACTCCTGTGCGTCGCCGACAAAAACTCTCCCGGTGGCGCTGGTCAATATCTCCGTCCGCGAACACAGAATAGGCGGATCCGCCATGCGGGATTTTCGCCGGTCGGCGGCAGCCGGGTCCTCCGCCGACCAGGCGGATCATGCCTGAGCGGACGGGACCGGGAGGGCGGCGAGTTCCTCCAGGACGCGGGCAGCCGGTGCCGGGTCGACCAGCCACTTCAAGTGACTGCCCTCCAGCGTGCGGACGTCGTACGGGTTGTCCGGCGCCAGTTCGTCGCCCTCGCGGATCAGCCGGTCCTGCAGGGCGGGGGGCAGGCTCGTGTCGTCGGCCAGGCGGATGTAGGTCCTGGGTATGCGGCCCCAGGTCGCGGCCTGCGCCCGGTCGGCGGAGCCGCCGGCGTCCAGGTTCTCGTCGGGCTGGAAGGTGTTCAGGAAGGTGAGGAACTGCTCGTCGGTGCCGTCGGCGAGGAAGGCCGCCTTGAGCGCCGCGAGCGCGTCCGGGTCTGCTGTGCGGAAGTTGACGCGGAGCAGCCCGAGTTCGGCGGGGTTGCCGGCCAGCGCGGAGGCGAACGCGGCGGGATCGACCGTGGCCATCTCCGGTTCGGCGTAGTAGGCGCCCACGTCGAGGTCGACCGGGGCCCAGGCCGAGACGTAGACGAGGCGGTCGATCAGGTCGGGGCGGGCGTTGGCCGCCGCCGTGGCCGTGACACCGCCGCGGCTGTGGGCCACGAGGATCACGGGGCCGTTCCGCTTGGCCCGTTCCAGGATCCGGATCAGGTGCGCGGCGTTGTCGGCCAGCGTGACGCCCTTGATCGCGCCGGGCGCGGTGGCGAGCCCGGCGGGGTCCTGAGGCGACTGGTAGGCGCGGGTGAACGTCGCCTGGAACCCGTGGCCGGGCAGGTCGACGGCGACGGAACGGTGCCCCAGGAGGCCGAGTTCCGCCTGGAGGGGCGCGAAGGAGAAGGAGTTCGCGAAGGCTCCGTGGACCAGTACGAACGTCGGCTGCATCTGTGTACTCACTTCCAGGTACTCGTGTTCCGGAGGTCTCGGGGGTCCGGCGTGCGCGATGCCGGGGATCTGTTCGTGGTTCACCGGCCCACCGGCTGGGACCGCACCGTCTCGAGCAGCAGCTTCGCGGCCACCGCCGTCCCGTCGGTGCGGACCGTGCCGGCGACGGCCTTCGCCCGTGCTGCCGTCTTCGGGCCCAGGGCCGTCCCGAGTGCGGCCGACAGGGACTCGAAGGTCGGGACCGGGCCGTCGTGGGCCGCGCCGATGCCCAGTGCGGCGACCTGGGCGGCCCAGTGCGGCTGGTCCACGAACTGCGGCACCACGACCTGGGGCGCGCCGGCCCGGGCGGCCGTCGTCGTGGTGCCCGCGCCGCCGTGGTGGACGACGGCGGACACCCGGGGGAACAGCGCCTGGTGGTTGAGGTCGCCCACGGCGAAGCAGTCGTCCGCGTCGTCGACGAGGCCGAGCTCCGCCCAGCCGCGCGAGACGAGCACGCGTCGGCCCTGCGCGCGGACCGCCTCGACGGTCACCTTGGCGACGTCCGTCGCGGCACGCATGGGCATGCTGCCGAAGCCCACGTACACCGGCGGCGTGCCGGCGTCCAGGAACTCCTCCAGGTCGGCCGGCAGCGGGCGCTCGTCGGGCAGGATCCACGCCCCGGTCTGGACGAGGTCGAGGTCGGTCAGATCCTGCCACGGCCCCAGGACCGGGTCCGCCGCCAGCCACGGCCGGTCGCCGAAGACGTGGTCGCGGACGTTGTCCAGCGCCGGGAGCCCGATCTCCGCCCGATGGGCGTTGAGCGGGGCGAGGTACAGGGCGTTGACCTTCTGGACGTCCAGGTCCCACAGGGCCCGGTTGTCGGTCGGGTCGATCCCGTCGGCGGAGATCCCCGGGCCCGGCCGCGGCGACGGGAGGTAGTTCGTCGACGGCATCTCGAACGGGTGGAAACAGGCGTACACGTAGGGGATGCCCAGCTTCTCGGCCACGGACCGGGCGCCGGCCGGCATCAGGCCGGTCGCCACCAGCGCGTCACACCCCTCGGCAGCCTCGGCCACCGTGCCGAAGTGCCCTGCGACCAGCTCGGCCGCGAACTCGGTGGCGAAGCCGGGCGACGGCGGCGCGCCGGTCACCAGCGGGCGCACGGCGCGGCCGAACGGCACGTGCTCCACACCGACACCGGCGAGCAGCCGGGAGAACTCCTCGTCCGGAGGTGCGCACACCCGCACCTCGGCACCCAGCTTCCGCAGCTGTGCCGCGAGGGCGGTCGGGGGCATGATGTCGCCGCGTGACCCGTAGGCCATGATCAGCACGCGCATTTCGTCCTTCTCGTTTCTGTGTGGTCAGTGCGTCGGGGCAGTGCCGGGACTCCAGCGGTCCAGGGCGTCGTACGCCGGGACCCACTCGGCGGCACAGGTGGCGCGAACGGATGCCGGCAGGGGAGCGAGCAGCTTCGCCACCGTCGGCTCGTCGGCGCCGTCCAGGAGCCACGGCAGCAGGAGCGGCGCGTCGTGGCCGAGCAGCCGGGCCTGGACCCGGCCGAAGTGACTCCCCTGTTCGGCCGTCAGCACCCTCCGGATGAGCGGCAGGGCCGCGGCCTCCTCGTGCTCCAGGTGCCCGGCCAGGCCGGTGACCAGGGCGTCGGTCAGAACACCCAACCCCAGCCGGTCGGCCTCGGGGTCGGCGAGCCCGGCGTCGATGGCCTCGATGAGCGGCTCGATGGCGGCGTGCTCGGCCTCCATCGCCTCCAGAAGAACCAGGTCCTTCGGGCGGCCGGGCAGACCCCGGCGCAGTGCCGGCCACAGCACCTCGTCCTCGGCCGTGTGGTGGGCGCGGAGGGCCTTCTTCAGCAGCACCCATCCGGCCGTGGCCGGTAACTGCCGGGGGTCACGGTCCGCGCTGGTGGTCATGCGGTCCAGATGGGCCAGCTCCCGGCGCAGCGCGTCGTGCATCGCGTGCGCCGCGGTGAGGTCGATGTCACCGCTCATGGCCGGCGTCGGCTCCAGCTCGTTCCGGCCGGTTCGAGGACCGCGGTGGTGGGGCAGTCTGCATGTCCTCAACCCTCGCGCGGGCCCTGATCGTGATCAAGATAGGCTTCCGCGCGGTCCGATAACCGCTGGGTTATCGACTGAGGGGGGCTGGGGCGCCGGTGGAGCTGCGGGACATCGAGATATTCCTGGTGCTGGCGGAGGAGCTCCATTTCGGGCGGACGGCACAGAGGTTGCACGTCTCCCAGGCGCGCGTCAGCCAGGCCATCAAGAAGCAGGAGCGGCGCATCGGTGCCGAGCTGTTCACCCGCACCAGCCGCACGGTGTTCCTGACGGAGGTCGGCCGGCAGTTCCGGGATGACCTGCAACCCGTCTATGCGGGCCTGCGCGAGTCCCTGGAGCGCGCCCGGCTGGCGGCCCGCGGCATCACGGCACAGCTCCGCGTCAGCCTGATGCCCTTCAACATGGCCGACCTGCACCCTTACTGGAAGACGTTCCGGGCGCGCCACCCGCAGTGGGGACTCCAGGTCCGCCAGGCGACCTTCACCGATGTGTTCGGCCGGCTCCGTTCCGGCGCCACGGACGTGCTGGTGGCCTGGCTCCCGGTGGAAGAGCCGGACTTCACCGTCGGGCCGCCGCTGTGCACCGACTCCCGGATCCTCGCCGTGGCCGCCGACCACCGGCTCGCGTCACGGGACTCCGTGCCGATGGAGCTGCTCGCCGAGTTCCCGCACGCCACCGCCCTCGGCCTGGCGGACTACTGGGAGGACAGCTACCTCCCCTTCCACACCCCGCGGGGCCGGGCGATCGAGCGTGTGGCGGACGCGGCCTCGGACAACGCCGACGAGCTGATCAGCCACGTCGGCATGGGCGAGATCGTCCACACCTTCCCCGGCCATGTCACGAGGTACTGGGGCATGTCCCACATCCGCTGGCTGCCCGTCCCGGAAATGGGGACCTTGACCTTCGCCCTCGTCTGGCGGACCGAAGCCGAGAACGACCTCATCCGCGCCCTGGCCGACACGGTGCGCGATCTCGGCGTGTTCCACTTCTGACGCGACTGGCGGCGCGGGTCGTCCTCAGGCCGGGGGACACTCACCTCAGGCCGAGGCCGAGGCCGAGGCCGGGGCCGGGGCCGACTGACCGGACGCTTCGGCGGCGCGGCGGTATTCGGCGTTGATGCGCTGCGCTTCTTCGAGCTGGTCCTCGAGGATGATGATGCGGCAGGCGGCCTCGATGGGGGTGCCCTGGTCGACGAGTTCCCGGGCGCGGGCGGCGATGCGGAGCTGGTAGCGGGAGTAGCGGCGGTGGCCGCCCTCGGACCGGAGCGGAGTGATGAGGCGGGCCTCGCCGATGGCGCGCAGGAAGCCCTGGGTGGTGCCGAGCATCGCCGCGGCCCGTCCCATCGTGTAGGCGGGGTAGTCGTCGTCGTCGAGCCGGCTGAACGAGTCGTCTGCCGTCATTGAACCTCTCTCGTGGAACGCGTGGAGGGGCCCTGGTGCCGTACGGCACCAGGGCCCCGAAGGAACTGCTACACCATCTGCCGACCCTAGTACTGCGCCGGCCTTCTGTGTCCGCCGCCCCGGCCGAGATGCTGCCGGGGGTGCGGGGATCGCGGTTGCTTGACCGGAGACCACCTCACTATCGATGTCCTGCGGTTCCCGGGCTCACACTTCCGCCCGGGCGATCCTGATGGTGCTCTGCTCCTCCGTTCTTCCCTCGGTGATCAACTGCGAACTTCTGGTACTGCGAACTTCTGGTACTGCGAACTGCACTTGCGGGTACTGCAACTGCGTTAACTGCGGTACTGCTTGCGGCGGCCCCTGATGACTACGGGCTACCCGGTCCGGTCGTCAGTCCCGTCACCGTCCTGCAACCGCTCTGGCTTCGGAACTCCACGACCGCACCGTCCTGCGGACTGCAACTGCGGGTACTGCTGCCCGGCAGTTCGTCTCTGCCGGGCCCTGCTGTCTCTCTGGGTACGAGAGAAACCATAACCGCGTCACAGCTCAATGTCTACTCTGGCCGACATAGATTTTCCGCTGCGCTGAGGACAGGAAGCTGGACCGCCGGCGACTTCGGCCACTCCCTGACCACTGCGCCCACTGGCCCCGCCCCGCGGAGAGGAAAGACGTCGGCACGCAGGAGGGCCCGACCGGCACGTGCCGGTCGGGCCCTCGTCGCTGGGTACGTGCCGGCTGGCGCCGGCTCCGTGGGTCAGACGGTGACGGGGTCCCCGAGCATCGCGGCCGCCGCCTGGAGCGGGCTGAGGCCGACCATCGGTGCTGCGGCCTGGGGAAGGCCGCTGCAGGTGAACCCGAGCTGGGTCATGGCCCTGAGGACCTCACCGGCGCTGAAGTCACGGCGGTCCTGACGGGTGATGACCTGGCCGACCTGCTTGGCGGGGTAGGTGCGGCGGCCGATGGTCACGGACTCGCCCGTGACCGGCTCGGGCTTGATGCCCTTCATGGCCTCCAGGACGCCGTTCTTGGTCAGGTCGAACGGGTAGCGGGCGATGATGCAGCGCATGATGCCTCACAGGGGAGAAGAGGGGAATGGTCCGACCGCGCGGTGAGGTCGTTCAGCGGGCGAGGGCCAGGATGCCGAGGGCGCTGCCCCGTTCGTCCACGACGGGCAGGGCGTCGAGCCGGCGGTAGCGCATCGCGTGCTCGGCTTCGGCCATCGTGGTCATGGGTGTGGCGCACGGCCCGCGTTGACCGAGGACATCGCGCAGGCGGGTCCGGTCCGTGTACGCCGCGCTGTCGCTGACGGTGGTGAGCTGGGCATGGGTGACCAGTCCGGCGCACAGGCCTTCCTCGTCGCAGACGAGCAGACGGTCCGCGCGGGCGCCGGCCATGACGGCCAGGGCGACCTCGACCGTCATGTCGTCACAGACCTGAGGGCCGGCCGCCTCCATCACGTCCGCCACCCTCCGGTGGCCGAGGTCGGCATGGGCATCGGCATGCGCCGTCCCGGGTTCCATCTGGACCAGCGTCAAAACGTGCCTCCTGCAGAGGTGGGTCAGTGTCCTGATCACGTTGTTCTCAGGCCGCCGGGTCGAAGGCGGCCCGTCGCAGCCGCGCGGCGCGCCGGGCAGCCGCCATGGGCCCGCGTCGACCGCGGGAGGCCGCGCTGCGCTTGGGGCGTTCGGACACCGGTGCGGTGATGGTGACCGGGATGCCGGACGGTGCCTGGGCGCCGGTGATGCGGTTCAGGGCCTCGTCGCCCGAGCGGACCTGGGTGGTCTGCGGGGTGATGCCCGCGGCCTGCATCAGGCGGGCCATCTCGCGGCGCTGGTCGGGGGTGACGAGGGTGACGACGCTGCCGGACTCGCCGGCGCGAGCGGTGCGGCCGCCGCGGTGGAGGTAGTCCTTGGGGTCGGTGGGCGGGTCCACGTTGACGACGAGGTCCAGGTTGTCGACGTGGATGCCGCGCGCGGCCACGTTGGTGGCGACCAGCACGGTGACGTGTCCGGTCTTGAACTGGGCCAGGGTCCGGGTCCGCTGCGGCTGGGACTTTCCGCCGTGCAGGGCCGCGGCGCGGACCCCGCTGTCGAGGAGGTCCTGGGTGAGGCGGTCCACGGCGTGCTTGGTGTCCAGGAACATGATCACCCGGCCGTCGCGGGCCGCGATCTCCGTCGTCGTCCGTTGCTTGTCGGCGCCGTGGACGTGCAGGACGTGGTGCTCCATCGTGGTCACCGCGCCCTGCGAGGGGTCGACGGAGTGCACGACCGGGTCGGTCAGGTAGCGGCGGACCAGCAGGTCGACGTTGCGGTCGAGGGTGGCGGAGAACAGCATCCGCTGGCCCTCGGGACGTACCCGGTCGAGGAGGGCGGTGACCTGCGGCATGAAGCCCATGTCCGCCATCTGGTCGGCCTCGTCGAGGACGGTGACGGCGACCTGGTTCAGGCGGCAGTCACCGCGGTCGATGAGGTCCTTGAGGCGGCCGGGCGTGGCGACGACCACGTCGGCTCCGGCGCGCATCGCACCGGCCTGGCGGTGGATCGGCATGCCGCCGACCACGGTGGCCAGGCGCAGCTTGACCGCCCGGGCGTAGGGGGCGAGCGCGGCGGTGACCTGCTGGGCGAGCTCTCGCGTCGGTACGAGGACCAGCGCGAGCGGCTGACCCGGCTCGGCGGTCTGGCCGGCCGTACGGGCCAGCAGCGCGAGGCCGAAGGCCAGGGTCTTGCCGGAGCCGGTACGGCCGCGGCCGAGGACGTCGCGGCCCGCGAGGGTGTTGGGCAGCGTCGCGGCCTGGATCGGGAACGGGACGGCCATGCCCTCACGGGCGAGCGCGGAGAGCAGCTGGGCCGGCATCTCGAGGTCGCTGAAGGCCTCGACGGCGGGCAGCGCCGGGGTGATCGTCTCCGGCGGTGCGAACTCGCCCTGGATCGCGGCGGGCCGGCGGCCGTAGCCGCCCGAGCGGCTCGGCGCGGCGGAACGGGTGCGGCCGCGGCTGCGAGAAGAGCGCTCGCTCGTACGTGTGGGGTTCATGCGGAACCTTCCTTGACACGGCACGTATCAGGGAATTCCCGCAGCATAGGAGCGGCGCACGGAATTGCGAGAACGGGCCGAATGGATTGAGACGGCAGATTTGGCGGACCGGAACCTGTCGGACTGACTCGGACGCCTGAAACAGGAAAAGTGACCGCGTGCAGCTCCGAGAGGGCCAGTCGGTTGGATCTCTCAATGCTCGATACCGCGGGTGAACGCACCGCGGGAAATGCATGCAGTTGGGGCCCGCACCCCGAGGGATGCGGGCCCCAACTGCGGAACGCGTGTCAGCGTCAGGCGGGAACGATGTTCTCGGCCGTCGGGCCCTTCTGGCCCTGCGCGATGTCGAAGGTGACCTTCTGGCCCTCGTTCAGCTCGCGGAAGCCCTGGGCGGCGATGTTGGAGTAGTGGGCGAACACGTCAGGGCCGCCACCGTCCTGCTCGATGAAGCCGAAACCCTTTTCCGCGTTGAACCACTTGACGGTACCAGCAGCCATGTCATATCTCCTTTGGGGCAATGCATCAACGTCTGCGCCGTGCGGACGCCGTGTCGCCGCGATGATGCCCCGCCCGGAAAATCACCGGAAATACTAAACGCTTCTTGCGGCCCGAAGGTCCGACTGGAGGCGCTTGAGGTTCTTGGGTACCAAAACTGCAACCGAGATCGACAGTAGCACGCTGCGGTGGGTTGTGGGGGAGGAATATCTGCGGCTGCTGTGTGGCGGTAGAAACTCTCCCCGCGGGATCCGTCAAATTCTAATGCCGCGGTGGCAGATATTTATTCACCTGAGTGCGGCGTTTTGAAGTGCCACTCGACAGTCCTGCGATCCTGCGGATGAGGCGGCGGTCGTCCTCGTCGACCGCGTCCAGGGTGACGGCCAGGACGCCGGCCTGGCGCGCCGCCCGGGCAGCGGCTCCGGGATGCGCAGGTCCTGGTCAGGGTTCCTCGGAGTGCGGGCCGGTGCCGGTGGGGGGTCTGCTGGTGGCGAGCCAGGTGCGGGCGGAACCGGCGGCGGTCTCGGTGTCGACGGTGAGGTGGAGCCGTGTGCCGCCGCCCGGCGCAGGGTAGCTGCGCTGTTCCGTCCCGGCGAAGCGCCGGCGGATCACTTCGGCGACCGCGCGGGCGGCCTCGGGCGTGGCGGAGACGATGCGGATCTCGGCGTATCCCCCCTGCGGCGGGGGCTCGTTCTCGGTGGGGTGCAAGAAGGCGTGCTCCGTTCGGGACGCAGCGGGAGGCCGGCGGGTGGTCGTCCCTGGCGTCGGGCGCCCCGCCCGCGGCCTTGGGCCGGAGGAGTGGTCTGAGGTCAGGGCAGGGTGCCCGTTGACCGGCGATCGGCGATTCGTCGGGGCTAGCGGCAGGGGGCGGGCGCTGAAGCGGTGGGACGCCATGCGTGCGTCGTGCTGGGCGTTGAGCCGGTGGATCAGGGATGTGCCGAGCGCGATCAGAAGTGCGCCTGCCACGAGCATGATCACGGTCTCCATGTCGCCACCCGCATGTACCCGGGCAGGGGGATCATCCGCGCGCCGACGACGGGGTGCGCCGCTTCGTGCGGCCGGGGTCCCGGGTCAGCCCTGCCGTCGGTCTCCCCGGCGTCTTCGCTGCTGCGCGCCTCACGCATACGGCGGCCGGTCATGGCTTCGTCGGACATGAGCGCGCCCGCGGTGAGGGGGCTGCCGGGGAGGGCGGCGGCGGTCATCAGCCGGGCCGCGGAGGCCGGTTCGGTCTCGGGCGGAATCACGAGCAGGTCGCAGCGGCCGGTCGAGTCGGTCAGCAGGATGATCTTGTCCGGGTCCTGCTCGGTGAACCAGCCCACATGCAGGACATGGCCGGCGACGGCGACCTTGTGCGGGACGACGGGCCAGTGGCCGGGGTTCACCAGGACGCGGGTGACGCGGCCCCAGCGTCCTTTGAGGGCGTCGGCCAGCGCCGGCAGCTCGGCCGTCAGGTCGCGTGAGCGGGGCCACCAGGCCCCGTCGAGCCGGCCGGCGAGTGTGGTCTTCGG
The DNA here is from genome assembly GCF_042900645.1 of Streptomyces sp. NPDC012888. Lineage (NCBI taxonomy): Bacteria > Bacillati > Actinomycetota > Actinomycetes > Kitasatosporales > Streptomycetaceae > Streptomyces > Streptomyces sp. NPDC012888. The sequence goes on from NZ_JBIBBM010000020.1 coordinate 134,353, forward strand.
GGTGAGCGACAAGCGGGCCGGAATCCCCGGGGTCAGGGCGCGGTTCGCTGTCGTGTCGAGGGTGGTGGTCATGGCGGACCTGCCCCCGGGCTGCGCGTCGGCAGCCCGGTTCTCCGTGATCCCCGGAAACGACACCTGCGTGGAAGCTGGTGCTCGAAGTACTTCCGGTACTTCCAGCCTACGTCCGAGCAATCCGTTTCGGGCCTGGGACGGGGAGGGACTTCCGGGCCCTACGGACGAGTGTCCGGGCGACGGGCGGACCTGCGGGAGCCGGGGGTACCGTGAAATGACGGCGCAGTCGCCCCACCGGCGGCCTGTCGCCCCCTCGGGCACAGCCGTGGCGGGCGGGCTGCGTCAGCTCACCCGTAGACGAGCGGATCCACCATGGCCGACTCAGACATCCCGCCCACGCCCCCGTTGCTCCTGCCGGACGAGATCCACATGGCGGTGCGCCCCGGTACGGCCCTGCTCCGGCTGGAGACGACGCACTCCCGGCAGGGCGTCCTCGACGGGGCATGGTGGCCGCGCACCCGCGACGTGGAGCGGGAGGTTCCCGCACTGGTGTCCGTCCTGGCCGAACACCTCGGACCCATCACCCGGGTCGGCCTGGACGCCGCTGCCTGGAACGAGATCCCGACCCGGTTGATCGTCGACGACCGGGTCGTGCACCTCGACTCCTTCCCCGTCGGCGATGACACCGTCCTGATCACCCGCGGCGACAAGGACCACTTCGTGCTGATGGTGGTGCCGCCGGACACGGAGCCCGACGCCGCCCGCACGGCCATGGCCCGCGCGGTCCACGCCGACAACACCACACAGGCCGCCGACCTCCTCGTCGCCGCACTTCCCCCACCGGCGACCGGGCAGGGGGGATCGGCATGATCCAGGCGGCGGACATCCGCGAGTCGGGCAACCAGGACGTGGTGGACCCAGGCAGCCACGAGATCGGCGACCTGCCAAGGATTCGAGGTACGAGCGCAGGGCCGTCTGCGAGGAGCGTTCCGAGCCGTTCGCCCTGGCGTCCAGCCACGCGTCGTCGTGCCGACTGCCGGTGATCCCAGCCCGCGCACGGACCGGTCGATGGGCTGCGGATCGCCGGCGGCCACGCTGCCAGTGGCCCAGCGGGACCAGCTGTTGCCCGTCTGGCGACAAACCAGCCCGATGTCGCTGACCCGGGGCTTCGCCATGGAGCGGAGGACGGCAACCGAGGCGGGCTCTGCTGCCGTGAGGTGTCGCCGTGCCGGCCAGTGCCGCTGGCCTGAAGGGGCCGATGTGCGGGTCCGGCGGACATCGGCCGATGATGGGAGTACGACCGAACACGCGGAGCTGACCATGACGGGTTTGCGTGTCAGGGACTACACCCAGGACGATCTCGAAGCGGTGATCCGAGTCGACGCGGAGAGCGGTACGACCGAAGAATCACCGCTCTTTCCGCTCTCGGACGCCGTGGCGGCCCTCCAAGCCCTCCACCCGGCGGTGGTGGCCACCGCGGACGAGGAGGTGGTCGGCGCCGCCGTGAGCAGGGTGGACGGAGACCGGGCGTGGATCCTGCGCATCAGCATGGCCCCTGCCTGGCGGCACCAGGGGCTGGGCAGCGATCTCATCACGGCCCTGGAGCACCGGCTGTTCTCCGGTGGTGTCCGCGCGGTGCACGCGGTCCTGCCCGACGGTGAGACCGGTGCCACTGCCCTGCACAACTGCGGCTTCGGCGCCCGTCCGGGCCTGGTCTTCTTCGAGAAGCGCGGGCGAGTGACCCCTCATGCGGTCAGCATGCTCGCGTCGCTGGGAGCGGAGCTGCCGCGCGGGGGGCTGTGGCAGAAGGTCGCGGGCATGCACAAGGAGAAGGAGCTCATCGAGAGGCGCCTGGTCCTGCCCCTGGCCCATCCCGAAATGGCCGCCCAGCACGGAGTGGAGCTGCCGCGGGCGGTGATGCTGTTCGGGCCGCCAGGGACGGGGAAGAGCACGTTCGCGCACGCGATCGCCAGCCGTCTGGGATGGCCGTTCCTCGAACTGTTCCCCGCCCGGCTGGCCGCCGAGTACGGGCTGGCCACCGGGCTGAACCGGCGCTTCGACGAGATCGCCCGGCTCGACCACGTGCTGGTCTTCATCGACGAGGTCGAGGAGATCGCGGGGGCCCGGAGCGGTGCGGACGCGACCGCGGTCGGTGTCGTCAACGAACTGCTCAAGGCGATCGTCCGGTTCCGGGGCCAGGACGGGCGGCTGCTCGTCTGCGCCACGAACGACGTGACCACGCTCGATTCCGCGTTCCTGCGGCACGGCCGTTTCGACTACGTGCTGCCGATCGGCCCGCCCGACGACCGCGCCAGGACCGCGCTGTGGGAGAGCTACCTGGCCCGAGCGGGCGCGGAGGCCGACAGCGCCGTGCTGGCAGCAGCCAGCGAGGGGTTCACCCCTGCCGACATCGCCCATGTGGCGCGTACCGTTTCGCAGATCCAGTTCGAGCGCACCTTCGACACCGGAACCCGGGTCCGTCCCACCACCGAGGACTACCTGGGCACCATCGGCGACACCAGGCCCACGGTCAGCGCGGCCATGGCCCAGGAGTTCGCCCACCAGACCGAGAAGTTCGCCCGCATCTAGTGACGTGAAGTGCAGGTGGAACCGTGGATGCGCCAGCGGGTCTTGATGATCACCCGCTCGACGTCCGCGTCGGTGATCTTCCTCGGAACACCGGGACGTGGTGACCACCCTGGGGCACTCCCGAACGATCCGTGACTGCGGGAACGATCCGTGACTGCGTGCCGTCTCTTCCGGATCAGGCCGGGCCCGGTGCCGTCCCCTCCTCCTCGGCCTCCATGCGACGGATTCCCTCGTGGGTGAGGGTGACCATCGCGGGGGTGTTGCCCGGCCCCCAGTCGACGTTGATCAGCCCTTCGCCCGCCAGGTAGGTGCAGGCGGCGGCCAGATCCTGTTCCGGCACGAGGAGGTCGCGCCGCAGCTGCGCTCCGGTGATGCCGAGGAGGCGGTTGCCCTCGACGGCTTCGTACAGCACCCGGAGCACCTGTCCGCGGTAGGTCTTGCGCTCGCGCAGTGTGGTCATGACCGCGTCCTTTCGTGTGTGGAGTCGGCTCTCCGGGGCCGGTGGGGGCTTCTCAGACCTCGTGGGAGTGGGCGCCGGTGCCGGCGGGGGTCCTACTGGCGCCCAGCCAGTTCCCTTCAGGGTGGGTGAGAGGCGGGCAGGTCGGGGCACCGTGGCGCCCCGACCGCCGCCCCCGGTCGGAGGAATCCTGTTCCTCACCGGTCGGCATCCGTGCGGTGGGCTCGACGACCGGTGCCGTCCGGGAGACCGGGAGGTCTCGGCAGGGGGTCGCTGAAGTGGTAGGCCGCGATCCGCGCGTCGTGCTGGACGTTCAGCAGGTGGATCCAGCGCGTTCCGATGGCGATCGCGAGGATGATCACCGCGATGAGGGCGACGGTCTCCACGAGGCTCACCTCCGGCCGTTTCCGGGCAGCGGGAGAGTGCTCCGGTCCATCGGGTGCCCGAAGGGGGACATGCATGCCCCGCCTTCGCCCTCCCACGTGTCCTGCCGGCGACGGGCATCGTGGATGCCGCGCCCGATGGCGGCTTCGTTGGCCATCAGCGCGCCCGCGGTGAGGACGCTGCCCGGTATCGCCGCGGCGGCCATCAGCCGGGCCGCCGCTGCGGGCCCGGTCTCGGGCGGGACGACGAGAAGGTCCCAGCGGCCGACTTTGTAGGAGAGCAGGATCAGCTTGTCGGGGTCCTGTTCGGTGAACCAGCCCACGTGCGGCCTGCGCCCGTCCATGGGCACGGTGTGCGGTACGACGGGCCAGCGGACGGGGTTCACGGTGACGCGGGTGATGCGGCCCCAGGGCTCGTCCAGGGCAGCGAGCAGTACCGGGAGCTCGGCTCGGAGGTCTCGGGAGTAGGGAAACCAGGCACCGTCCAGCTGGCCGGCGAGCGTGCTCTTCGGGGTGAGGGACAAACGAGCCGGAAGCTCTGCGGCGATGTCGCGGGGCGGGGTCCGTTCGAGGGTCGTGGTCATGATGTGGACCTGCCCCCGGACTGCCCGTCGGCAGCCCGGTATTTAGGCGATCGCCGGAAACGACACCTGCGTGAAAGCCGGAGTGCGAAGTATTTCCGGTGCTTTCACTCTACGCCTGTTCGGCGGACTGTGACCGGCCTGACCAGGACAGGGTGTTGACCGGGCATCTCGGCCCGATCACCCGCGTGGGCGTGGACGCGTGCCACAGAACCCGGCCGGAGTGACTGCGGACCGGCGGGCTCTGGGCGTGCGGGCGAGTCGTGCGCTGGTCAGAGTCCCTCGTCGTGCAGGTCCTCTTCGCGCAGCAGGTCGTCCTCCCGGCGGCGCGAGGTCTCCTTCGGACCGGGCTTCTGTCCCTTCTCGCGGGCCGACTTGCCCGGCTGGGGGTGCGCGGGGTCTCCGAGGCGATGGTGCACCTGCGCCTCGCGGCCCTTGCCCGACCCTTGACGCTTGTCCTGCCTACCGTCCATGAGGGCAACTCCTCGTGATAAGTGGGTACGGATTCCTCTTGGATCACGCTGACACGCACAGCGGCGGCCCGCATCATGTCGACTAGCCCGTGCTTCAGGTTCCGGATCGGGCCGCCCGCCCCCACGGGCACGTAGGCATCGGTGCCGACGTGGTCGGGAAGCAGGGAGACGAGGACTGCGTCCCCGTCCTCGGCGATCCTTCGTGCCGCCTTGTGGGCCCGCCGTCTCGCCTCTCTCCGGCGCACCCTTGATGACCGCTGCTCACCCCCTGGTCCTCGCGCGTTGTGGCATGCCGCGAGCTTCCGCGCCGGTGAAGCGGGGTGGGGCGAGGGCTCAGACCCACAGGAGGACCAGGACGAGGGCGGAGCCGAGGGTGGCGAGGGCGAAGCGCGTCAGGACCAGGGGGCGCAGCCAGGCGGGGAACGGGGTGCGGGCGGCGGCTATGAGGGCGGGGGCGTCGACGGTGTGCAGGGCGGGGTCGGCGGAGCGGGCGAAGGCGGCCCGGGTGTAGGCGGTGGCGAAGACCTGGCCGGCGGTGATGAAGCCGACGCCGAAGGTCAGCTTGCCGAACCTCATGCGCGCATAGACCCGGACCGGTCGGCTCGCAGGGATCTCCAGAGGTCTAGACAACACAAAGCCCCAGGTCGCCGACCTGGGGCTTTGTCGTGGAGCGGATGACGGGAATCGAACCCGCGCTATAAGCTTGGGAAGCTCATGTTCTACCATTAAACTACATCCGCATTGCGGACCACTTGTGTGGATTCCGCAGCGTTGCACACTGTACCTCATGATCGGCCCCCGGCGAACCCGCCGCGGGGTCGTTGTCCTGTTCCCGGCCGAGCGAGGGGCCGGATGGGGGGAGTTGGGCGTACCGTGGGGGTCGGAGCGGCGGCTGGAAGAGGCTCCGGATCATCCCCTAATGTGGCGATTCGTCGCAGTACGCTCGTTGGGGAAAGGGACTCGATGGAGCACACCGTCGTCCGTTGTGCCGAAGGGCATGTTTTCAGCACCGCCACGTTCCCGATGCAGCAGCTCGGTGCCGGCCGGATCGGGCCCGGGCGGCTCATCCGGTGTCCGCGGTGCGCGCGGCTGAGGCACGCCGTGCCCGTCGTGCCCGTGGGGGCGCCGAAGCGGTGAGCGGGACGCGCGCGGGGGCTCTCGATTGGGGGCGGCCCGCGCGCTCTGCGTATCCTCGGTGGGTGCTTCTCTCAGACAAGGACATCCGGGCCGAGATCGACAGCGGACGGGTACGCATCGACCCGTTCGACGAGTCGATGGTGCAGCCCTCCAGCATCGACGTGCGGCTCGACCGGTACTTCCGGGTCTTCGAGAACCACCGCTACGCCCACATCGACCCCGCGATCGAGCAGCCCGACCTGACCAGGCTGGTCGAGCCGGAGGGCGACGAGGCGTTCATCCTCCACCCCGGCGAGTTCGTGCTCGCGTCGACCTACGAGGTCATCTCGCTCCCCGAGGACATCGCCTCCCGCCTGGAGGGCAAGTCCAGCCTCGGGCGGCTGGGGCTCGTGACGCACTCCACCGCCGGGTTCATCGACCCCGGCTTCTCGGGCCACGTCACCCTGGAGCTGTCGAACCTGGCCACCCTGCCCATCAAGCTGTGGCCCGGGATGAAGATCGGCCAGCTGTGCATGTTCCGGCTGAGCTCGCCCGCCGAGTTCCCGTACGGCAGCGAGCGCTACGGGTCCCGTTACCAGGGCCAGCGCGGGCCGACGGCCTCGCGGTCCTTCCAGAACTTCCACCGCACGCAGGTAGGCGACCGCAATGAGTGACGTAGTACGCGAGAACCTCGACTACGAGGGGTTCGGCCGGGCCGTGCGGGAGCTCGCGCAGACCATCGCCGACGACGGCTTCGAGCCCGACGTCATCCTGAGCATCGCCCGCGGCGGCGTCTTCGTCGCCGGCGGCCTGGCGTACGCGCTCGACTGCAAGAACATCCACCTCGTGAACGTGGAGTTCTACACGGGCGTGGGCACCACCCTGGAGATGCCGGTCATGCTGGCGCCCGTGCCGGACGCGATCGACTTCTCCGACAAGAAGGTGCTGATCGCCGACGACGTCGCCGACACCGGCAAGACGCTGAAGCTGGTGCACGACTTCTGCCTGGGCACCGTGGCGGAGGTCCGCTCGGCCGTCATCTACGAGAAGTCGCACTCCCTGGTGAAGTGCGAGTACGTGTGGAAGAAGACCGACGACTGGATCAACTTCCCGTGGTCGGTCGAGCCGCCCGTCGTCCGCCGCGAGGGCCAGGTCCTCGACGCCTGACGGGGCGGGTGCGGCAGCGCCCCGGTACACGGGAAGGGCCCGGCGGAGTTCCGCCGGGCCCTTCCGCGTCAGGTGTCAGATCGTGCCCAGCTTGATGATCGAGAGCAGGGCGATCAGCTGGATCGCGGACGCGCCGAGCGCCTTCGGCCACGGCAGGTCGTGGGACTTCGCGATCAGCGAGGTGAAGAGGAAGCCCGCCGCGACCCAGGTGGCCCAGCCCAGGACCTGGACGAGCGTGTTGTCGCCGCCGAGGAAGACGGCGAAGACCAGGCGCGGGGCGTCGGTCAGCGACATGACCAGCATGGACAGGCCCACGGTCGGCTGCCAGGCGCCGTCGCCGCCGAGCTGCCGGGCCAGGGTGTGGGTGACCCCGCCGAGGAGCAGACCGCAGATCACGAACGCGACGCCCGCCGACAGCACGATGGGGACGGCGTTCGACAGGGTGGCGTTTATCGCGTCCTCGCGGGCCTTGTCGAAGCCGAAGACGGCGAGCAGGCCGTAGAGGAAAGTCACCACCAGGGCCGGGCCCCAGACGGCGTGGTCGCGCATCCGCAGGAAGGTCGGCCCGGGCTGCGTCGCGATGCCCTTCAGGAGCTCCTTCCAGCCCAGCCGCGGACCCGTCGGGGCCTGTGCGGCCGCTCCGGCGTGGTACGTGGCGGCCTGGCCGTACGGGTCCTCGCCCACGGCGAAGGCCTGGGTGTGACCCGGGTTGTTCGCGTACGAGGCGCCCTGCGCGGGGGCGTAGCCGTAGCCCGGGTCGGGCGCGCCCGGGTGGGCGTGCGGGTCGAAGTACTCCGGCTCGCCGTGGCCCCCGGAGTGCTGCGGCCAGGCCTGTTGGCCCGGCGGGCCCGCCGGCGGGTACGGCTGTCCGCCGTACGGTGCCTGCGGGTGCTGCTGACCGTACGGCTGCTGCCGCGGGGGGTGTTGCGGGGCGCGGTTGTCGTCCCGGCCTCGTCCGATCCTGAATCCAGCCACGTGATCGAACGTACCTGGTCCGGGGCGCGGCGGGGGACGGGCGGCCCGAAGAGGCACCCTTTGCGGCTGACCTGTGACATCCCTTAGGGGAACCCCGGGGGGTTTTCCGCCGGTTCGGCGGCGGGGGGTTCGGGCGGGTTACCACCCCGACGGGGAGTTCGCGGGTGTTCGTCGCAGCCGCTGACACGCCGCGACGGCCGGCCCGCGCTCCGCGGACCGGCCGTCGCCGTGTGGTGCCGGGTGCGTGTACGCGCACCCCGGGGTGTTACTTGGCGGGCTCCGGCTCCGCCTCGGCCTCCGCGGCCTCCGGCCCGTCCGCGAGCGGGGTCCTGACCGACTCCAGCAGCAGCTGGGCCACGTCCACGACCTGCACCGACTCCTTGGCCTGGCCGTCGTTCTTCTTGCCGTTGACCGAGTCGGTCAGCATGACCAGGCAGAACGGGCACGCGGTGGACACGATGTCCGGGTTGAGGGAGAGGGCCTCGTCGACGCGCTCGTTGTTGATGCGCTTGCCGATCCGCTCCTCCATCCACATCCGCGCACCACCGGCGCCGCAGCAGAAGCCGCGCTCCTTGTGGCGGTGCATCTCCTGCTGGCGCAGGCCCGGGACCTTGTCCATGATCTCGCGCGGCGGCGTGTAGACCTTGTTGTGGCGGCCCAGGTAGCAGGGGTCGTGGTACGTGACCAGACCGTCGACCGGGGTCACCGGGACCAGCCGGCCCTCGTCGATGAGGTGCTGGAGCAGCTGCGTGTGGTGGATGACCTCGTACTCGCCGCCCAGCTGCGGGTACTCGTTCGCGATGGTGTTGAAGCAGTGCGGGCAGGTCGAGACGATCTTCTTCGCCGACTTCGGCTTCTTCGTCTCCGGGTCCTCGTCGTCCTCGCCGAACGCCATGTTCAGCATCGCGACGTTCTCCTGGCCGAGCTGCTGGAACAGCGGCTCGTTGCCCAGGCGGCGCGGCGAGTCACCGGTGCACTTCTCCTCGCCGCCCATGATCGCGAACTTGACGCCCGCCATGTGCAGCAGCTCGGCGAAGGCCTTGGTGGTCTTCTTCGCGCGGTCCTCCAGGGCGCCGGCACAGCCGACCCAGTAGAGGTAGTCGACCTCGGTGAGGTCCTCGACGTCCTTGCCGACGATCGGGACCTCGAAGTCGACCTCCTTGGTCCACTCGACGCGCTGCTTCTTGGCCAGGCCCCAGGGGTTGCCCTTCTTCTCCAGGTTCTTGAGCATCGTGCCCGCCTCGGACGGGAACGCGGACTCGATCATCACCTGGTAGCGGCGCATGTCGACGATGTGGTCGACGTGCTCGATGTCGACCGGGCACTGCTCCACGCACGCACCGCAGGTGGTGCAGGACCACAGCACGTCCGGGTCGATGACGCCGTTCTCCTCGACGGTGCCGATCAGCGGGCGCTCGGCCTCGGCCAGCGCGGCCGCCGGGACGTCCTTCAGCTGCTCCTCGGAGGCCTTCTCCTCGCCCTCCACGGTCTTGCCGCCGCCGGCCAGCAGGTACGGGGCCTTGGCGTGCGCGTGGTCGCGCAGCGACATGATCAGGAGCTTCGGGGAGAGCGGCTTGCCGGTGTTCCAGGCGGGGCACTGCGACTGGCAGCGGCCGCACTCGGTGCAGGTGGAGAAGTCGAGGATGCCCTTCCAGGAGAACTGCTCGACCTGGGAGACGCCGAAGACGTCGTCCTCGCCCGGGTCCTCGAAGTCGATCGGCTTGCCGCCGGAGGTCATCGGCTGGAGGGCGCCCAGCGCGGTCTCACCGGTGGCGTTCCGCTTGAACCAGATGTTCGGGAAGCCGAGGAAGCGGTGCCACGCGACGCCCATGTTGGTGTTGAGCGAGACCGTGATCATCCAGATCATGGTGGTGCTCAGCTTGATCATGGCGAAGAGGTAGACCAGGTTCTGCAGCGTGTCGACGCCGAGTCCCTCGAAGGCCAGGACCAGCGGGTACGAGGCGAAGTAGGCGGCCTCGTAGGAGTCCACGTGGTGCAAGGCGCCTTCCAGGCCGCGCAGGACGTAGATGGCGAGGCCGATGGTGAGGATGACGTACTCGACGAAGTACGCCTGGCCCATCTTCGAGCCCGCGAACCGGGACTTGCGGCCGGGCCGCGAGGGCAGGTTCAGCAGGCGGATGACGATCAGCGTGGCGATGCCGAGCGTGGTCATCGCGCCGATGAACTCGATGTACAGCTCGTACGGCAGGAAGCCGCCGAGGAGCGGGAGCGTCCAGTCGGCCTGGAAGAGCTGGCCGTACGCGGTGACGATGGTCGGCGGCAGCGTCAGGAAGCCGACCGCCACGAACCAGTGGGCGATGCCGACGATGCCCCAGCGGTTCATCCGCGTGTGGCCGAGGAACTCCCTGACCAGGGTGACGCTGCGCTGGTAGGGGTTGTCGGTCCGGGTGCCGGCGGGAACCGGCTGGCCGAGCTTGAAGTAGCGGACGAACTGGCCGATGGCGCGGGCGAGCAGCGCAACGCCGATCACGGTCAGGGTCAGCGACACAATGATCGCGGCGAGTTGCATGGCGGGCTCCTCGGGCGGGCCGTTACTAAGCGGTAACTTATTCAGTCAAAGCCTGAGGTTACCCACTTACAAGGCCGCACTGTAGTTGTGCGGCCGGTGATCTGTGTCGCTCAGGCCACCCTTCGCGGAGCGAACGCCGCCCGCGGGGTGCGTGCCAGCACGGCCAGGTCCATGCCGAGCCAGTGGTTCTCCACATAGTGCCTGTCCAGCAGGTCCATTTCCTCCCAGGGGAGCTGGGACCGCCCGCCGATCTGCCACAGGCCCGTGATCCCGGGCCGTACGTGGAACCGGTCCGCCGTGGCCGGGACCGAGCCGGGGGGCAGCGGGCACGGCCCGACCAGTGACATCTCGCCCCGCACCACGTTCAGCAGCTCCGGCAGCCGGTCCAGCCGCCGGCGCGCCAGGCGGCCGTCCGGAGCCGAGCGGAACCGCCAGGTCCGGTACGGCCTCCCGCCGAGGCCGAGGGCCGGATCCCGCCGGAAGGCGCCGCCGGGGTCCGTCAGGTGCAGGGCCGCCGCGAGGGCGATCAGCGGCAGTCCGAGGAGTGCCAGCAGGGCCAGGGCGCCGAGCAGGTCGAAGACGCGCTTGGCTGGGGGCGGCTGCGGCAGGCGCATGCCGCCACCCTGGCGCGGAGGTCCGGTAAGACCGGCGCGGCGCACCGGGGAGTCCCCCGCCCGGCGGCTTGCGCGTAAGCGGCGCGTAAGAGTTGAGTGCACTCGACTCAGGTCTGTTGACGCCCGCCCGGGCCCATGGCATGGTTGAGTCCGTTCCACTCAAGTCCAATGGAGGCATCAAAATGGCTCGTGCGGTCGGCATCGACCTGGGCACCACCAACTCCGTCGTCAGCGTTCTCGAAGGCGGCGAGCCCACCGTCATCACCAACGCCGAGGGCGCCAGGACCACGCCGTCCGTCGTCGCCTTCGCCAAGAACGGCGAGGTCCTCGTCGGTGAGGTCGCCAAGCGGCAGGCCGTCACCAACGTCGACCGCACCATCCGGTCGGTCAAGCGCCACATGGGCACCGACTGGAAGATCAACCTGGACGGCAAGGACTTCAACCCGCAGCAGATGAGCGCCTTCATCCTGCAGAAGCTGAAGCGGGACGCCGAGGCCTACCTGGGCGAGAAGGTCACCGACGCGGTCATCACCGTCCCGGCGTACTTCAACGACTCCGAGCGCCAGGCCACCAAGGAGGCCGGCGAGATCGCGGGCCTCAACGTCCTGCGCATCGTCAACGAGCCCACCGCCGCCGCCCTGGCCTACGGTCTCGACAAGGACGACCAGACCATTCTCGTCTTCGACCTCGGTGGCGGCACCTTCGACGTGTCCCTGCTGGAGATCGGCGACGGCGTCGTCGAGGTGAAGGCCACCAACGGTGACAACCACCTCGGTGGTGACGACTGGGACCAGCGCGTCGTCGACTACCTGGTGAAGCAGTTCCAGAACGGCCACGGCGTCGACCTGTCCAAGGACAAGATGGCGCTCCAGCGTCTGCGCGAGGCCGCCGAGAAGGCGAAGATCGAGCTGTCCTCCTCCACGGAGACCACGATCAACCTGCCCTACATCACGGCCTCCGCCGAGGGCCCGCTGCACCTGGACGAGAAGCTCACCCGCGCCCAGTTCCAGCAGCTGACCGAGGACCTCCTGCAGCGCTGCAAGACTCCGTTCCACAACGTCATCAAGGACGCGGGCATCCAGCTGTCCGAGATCGACCACGTCGTCCTCGTCGGCGGCTCCACCCGCATGCCGGCCGTCGCCGAGCTCGTCAAGGAGCTGACCGGCGGCAAGGAGGCCAACAAGGGCGTGAACCCGGACGAGGTCGTCGCCATCGGCGCCACCCTCCAGGCCGGTGTCCTCAAGGGCGAGGTCAAGGACGTCCTGCTCCTCGACGTCACCCCGCTGTCCCTCGGCATCGAGACCAAGGGCGGCATCATGACCAAGCTGATCGAGCGCAACACGACCATCCCGACCAAGCGCTCGGAGATCTTCACCACGGCCGAGGACAACCAGCCGTCGGTGCAGATCCAGGTCTACCAGGGCGAGCGCGAGATCGCCGCGTACAACAAGAAGCTCGGCATGTTCGAGCTGACCGGCCTCCCGCCGGCCCCGCGCGGCGTCCCGCAGATCGAGGTCTCCTTCGACATCGACGCCAACGGCATCATGCACGTGACCGCCAAGGACCTGGGCACGGGCAAGGAGCAGAAGATGACCGTCACCGGCGGCTCCTCGCTCGCCAAGGACGAGGTCGACCGCATGCGCCAGGAGGCCGAGCAGTACGCGGAGGAGGACCAGCGCCGCCGCGAGGCCGCCGAGACCCGCAACCAGGCCGAGCAGCTCGTCTACCAGACGGAGAAGTTCGTCAAGGACAACGAGGACAAGGTCCCGGCCGAGGTCAAGACCGAGGTCGAGACCGCCGTCGCCGAGCTGAAGGAGAAGCTCAAGGGCGAGGACACGGCCGAGATCCGCACCGCCACCGAGAAGGTCGCCGCCGTCTCGCAGAAGCTGGGCCAGGCCATCTACGCCGACGCGCAGTCCGCCGCCGGCGCCCCCGGTGACGCCGGCCAGGCCAAGGCCGAGGACGACGTCGTCGACGCCGAGATCGTCGACGAGGACAAGCCGAAGGGCGGCGCTGCCTGATGTCGGAGGAGACCCCGGGCTTCGAGGAGAAGCCCGAAGTCCCCGCCGACGGCACGCCCGACGCGTCGCAGGCCGCCGACTCCGCCGACCAGGCGGAGCAGGCGGCCCCGGCCGGGGAAGCGAACGCGAACGACACCGCGCTGCTGGCGCAGCTGGACCAGGCCCGTACCGCGCTCGCCGAGCGCACCGCGGACCTCCAGCGGCTCCAGGCCGAGTACCAGAACTACCGCCGCCGGGTCGAGCGGGACCGGGTCACGGTCAAGGAGATCGCCGTCGCGAGCCTCCTGACCGAGCTGCTCCCGACGCTGGACGACATCGGCCGTGCCCGCGAGCACAACGAGCTGGTGGGCGGCTTCAAGTCGGTCGCCGAGGCGCTGGAGACGGTCGTCGCCAAGATGGGCCTGATGCAGTTCGGCAAGGAGGGCGAGCCCTTCGACCCGACGATCCACGAGGCCCTGATGCACTCGTACGCGCCGGACGTCACCGAGACGACCTGCGTGGCGATCCTGCAGCCGGGGTACCGGATCGGCGAGCGCACGATCCGCCCCGCGCGGGTCGCCGTGGCCGAGCCCCAGCCGGGGGCCGCGGCCCCCAAGTCCGAGGACTCCGAGGAGTCCGACGACACCAAGAAGGACAGTGAGTAGCCAGAGCGGCTGTACCTGGGAGGAGGGACGTCGGTGAGCACGAAGGACTTCGTGGAGAAGGACTACTACAAGGTTCTCGGCGTCCCCAAGGACGCCACCGAGGCCGAGATCAAGAAGGCGTACCGGAAGCTCGCCCGCGAGTACCACCCGGACGCCAACAAGGGCGACACCTCGGCGGAGGAGCGCTTCAAGGAGATCTCCGAGGCGAACGACATCCTCGGCGACCCCAAGAAGCGCAAGGAGTACGACGAGGCGCGCGCCCTCTTCGGCAACGGCGGCTTCCGTCCCGGCCCGGGCGCCGGCGGCTCGTTCAACTTCGACCTGGGCGACCTCTTCGGGGGCGCCCAGGGCGGGGCGGGCGGCTTCGGCGGCGGCGGCCTCGGCGACATGTTCGGCGGGCTGTTCAACCGGGGCGGCGCCGGCACGGGTACCCGTACCCAGCCGCGCCGCGGCCAGGACATCGAGTCCGAGGTGACGCTCAGCTTCACCGAGGCGGTGGACGGGGCCACGGTCCCGCTGCGGATGTCCTCCCAGGCACCCTGCAAGGCCTGCTCCGGCACCGGCGACGCCAACGGCACGCCGCGGGTGTGCCCCACCTGCGTCGGCACCGGCCAGGTGTCCCGGGGCAGCGGGGGCGGCTTCTCGCTCACCGACCCCTGCGCCGACTGCAAGGGCCGCGGCCTGATCGCGGAGAACCCCTGCGAGGTGTGCAAGGGCAGCGGCCGGGCCCGCTCCTCCCGCACCATGCAGGTCCGGATCCCGGCGGGCGTCTTCGACGGCCAGCGGATCCGGCTGCGCGGCAAGGGCGCCCCGGGCGAGCGCGGCGGACCCGCCGGCGACCTGTACGTCGTGGTCCACGTCGGCGCCCACCCGGTGTTCGGCCGGAAGGACGACAACCTGACGGTGACCGTCCCGGTCTCCTTCGCGGAGGCCACCCTGGGCGGCGAGATCCGGGTGCCCACCCTCGGCGGTCCGGCGGTGACGCTGAAGCTGCCCCCGGGCACTCCCAACGGCCGTACGATGCGGGCCCGCGGCAAGGGCGCGGTCCGCAAGGACGGCACCCGCGGCGACCTGCTCGTCACGGTGGAGGTGGCGGTCCCCACGGCCCTGTCCGACAAGGCCCGCGAGGCGCTGGAGGCCTTCCGCGACGCCACGGCGGACGAGGACACCCGGGCCGCGTTGTTCGAGGCAGCGAAGGGAGCATGAGATGGACGGCCGACGGCGCAATCCCTACGAACTGACGGATGAGACTCCGGTCTACGTGATCTCGGTCGCCGCTCAGCTCTCCGGTCTGCACCCGCAGACCCTCCGCCAGTACGACCGTCTCGGCCTGGTCTCCCCGGACCGCACGGCCGGCCGCGGCCGGCGCTACTCGGCCCGGGACATCGAACTTCTCCGCACGGTGCAGACGCTCTCCCAGGACGAGGGCATCAACCTGGCCGGCATCAAGCGCATCATCGAGCTGGAGAACCAGGTCGCCGCGCTCCAGCAGCGGGTGGCCGAGCTGTCGGCGGCCGTCGACGGCGCGGCCGTCGCCATGCGGCAGCGCGAGGCCCAGGTGCACGCCTCGTACCGCCGGGACCTGGTCCCGTACCAGCCGCCGCAGCAGGGCCTGGTGGTGTGGCGCCCCAAGCGCGCCCAGGACTGAAGCCCTCGCGGACACGGCAGGCCCCCGCCCGGTCACCGGGCGGGGGCCTGCCGCGCGTTCACTCCCCGCCCGGGGCGCAGGCGCCGTTCTCGCCGCCCTCCACGGCCCCGGGGCCGCCCAGGATCCCCGACTGCGCGATGAGGTAGCCCAGCTGCGCGCGGCTGCCGCTGCCCAGCGTCCCGGCCAGCTTGGCGATGTGCGCGCGGCAGGTCCGTACGTTCATCCCCAGCCGGCGGGCGATGGCCTCGTCCACGTGGCCCTCGACGAGGAGCTGGGCGATGGAGCGCTGCACCCCGGAGATCCCGGAGGTGGTCGTGGTGTAGGGGATCTGCTCGGTCAGCGGCGTGGCCCGGTGCCACAGCGCCTCGAAGACGTTGATGAGGTACTCGACCAGGCCCGGGTGGCGGAGTTCCAGGGCGATGCTGCGGTCGTCGCTCACCGGGATGAAGGCGACCGTCCGGTCGAACACGATCAGCCGCGGGATCAGCTCCTCCAGGGTGCGGATCTCGACCTTCCCCGCGGAGATGCGTTCCACGTACGCGAGGGTGCCCCGGCTGTGGCGGGCGGTGTGCTGGTAGAGCGTACGTATGCTGACCCCGCGGTCGGTCAGCGGCTGGTCCCGCTGGAGGGCCTGGGTGAGCACCGGGGCGCTGCGTCCGCCGCCCGGCTGGATGGTGAGCATCTCGGTGTGGCAGTCGGCGGTGGCCAGGTTCAGGGCGGCGTTGATGCGGTCGAAACCTTCGAGCACGGTGATCGCGTGGGTGCTCGCGGGGACCTGGGTGCTGATGGCCAGGAACGGCTCGAAAGCCTCGGTCAGCTCGATGGTGTCGCGCCGCCGGTCCTGGATCTCCCGTTCGATGGGGTGGAGGCGCTGGGCGAGCGCGACGGCCGGGGGAACCGGACAGAGCAGGTTCGCGTCATCCGGATCGGGCTGCAGCAGCGCGAGTTCCAGCAGGCACGGGGCGTTGCGGGTGTCCGACCTGGCGATCCGGCCGCTGCTGAGGGCACGGCTGTAGAGGCGGGCTCCCTCGTCGCAGAGCGCCGTCACTGGGTGGTGATGTGTCTGTTTTGTGCTGTTGATGGTCAAATCTACACCCCCCAGGGTCCTGAACATGCAAGAACATGATGCATCGTCCCTGTGGCATTGACGTGCCCGAATGAGCCATCGTCTTGTCCCGCGGGGGAGCGGATTTTCAAGTGAGGACGAAGCCGACCATGTACAAGAGAATGCTTCGCTCAACGCTTGCCACAGTCATCTTCTCGGCCGTGGCCTGTGGGGGGCTGATCGGAGCGGGCCTTGGTGTAGCGGCGACCCACGAGGTGCGCCCGCCGGACAGCGGCTGGGACGACGTCCAGGCCGCGCCCGTGGACAGTGGCTGGGACAGCGTCCGCGCGTCGCTGCCCGTGGACAGTGGCTGGGACCGTGTCGAGGTGGTGGCATGACCCCCGACGACCGCGACTTCCGGCGCGAGATGGCGTCCGCCTACCGCTCGGGCTGGCAGTTCATCGATCTTGTCACGGCCATTCCCCATGCCGGCGATTCGCTGATGGTCACCTTGTTCGGCCAGCCGATCGTCATCGTGCGCGAGGAGGACGAGGACGTCCGCGCCTACCGGTGTCTGCGCCGCCCCCGCGGCGCCCCGCAGCCCGTCCGCTGCGAGGTCCGGTACGGCATGGTGTTCGTCAACCTCGACCAGCGCGACCACCAGCTCTTCGAACCCGATATCACCACCGCCACCCCCCGCAGTGCCTGACGCGATCCCCCCGTCGTCGCAGATCGCTCAGGCGCTTCCCCCACACAACGGCGCCATCGTGGACCTGAACACGATGGCGCCGTTGTGATGTCCGCGTCCAGTACGTGAACCGGACAGGGTCGACGCGCCACTTCAGGCCGCCCGGTGCCGCCCGGCGGGTCCGGGCCGCCCGCGGCCGCATCCGCGGGGCCGGCCGGCAGGCTCAGGCCCGGCCCATCGCGCGGTCCAGCGCGATCTCGATGACCACCCGGTCCGGATTCGGCGACGGGGTCCGCCCGTAGCGCTCCGCGTAGCGGGCCACCGCCTCCGCGACCGAGGCCTCGTCCGTCAGCACCCGCGCCCGGCCCTCCAGCGTGGCCCAGCGGCGCCCCTCCATCTGGCACACCGCCGCCCGGACCGGGTCCGGCTGCGCCGCCAGCACGTTGCGGACCTTCTTGCTGTGCTTGTTGCTGATCACCCGGGCGACTCCGGCCCCCGGGTCGTACGTCACGCCCACCGGCACCACGTGCGGCGTGCCGTCCGGCCGGAGCGTGGTCAGGGTGCACACGTGCCGTTCCCGCCAGAAGGCGAGGTACTCCGGCGTCGGGTCGAATGGGTCGAGGGCCATGGAGCGAAGCGTACCGGGGCTCCCACCCGCTGCCTTGAGTGGAATAGACTCAACTTTGTGCACGTTGACTGCATCAGGAAAATCCCGCAGCAGCCGGAGAGGAGAAGCCGAACGTGGACGCCGAGCTGACCAACAAGAGCCGGGACGCGCTGAACGCCGCCACCAGCCGGGCCGTGAAGGACGGCCACCCCGACCTGACCCCCGCGCACCTCCTGCTGGCCCTGCTCGCCGGC
Source organism: Streptomyces sp. NPDC012888 (assembly GCF_042900645.1). Taxonomy (NCBI): domain Bacteria; kingdom Bacillati; phylum Actinomycetota; class Actinomycetes; order Kitasatosporales; family Streptomycetaceae; genus Streptomyces; species Streptomyces sp. NPDC012888. The sequence goes on from NZ_JBIBBM010000020.1 coordinate 152,157, forward strand.
CAGGACAACGAGAACGTCACCGACCTGCTGGCCGCCGTCGACGCCGACCAGGCGGCCGTACGCGCCGGGGCCGAGAAGGTCCTGGCCGGCCTGCCCAGCGTCACGGGTTCCACCGTCGCGCCGCCGCAGGCCAGCCGCGACCTGCTCGCCGTACTCGCCGAGGCCGACGACCGCGCCGGCAAGCTCGGCGACGACTACCTCTCCACCGAACACCTCCTCATCGCCGTCGCCGCCAAGGGCGGCGCGGCGGCGGAGGTCCTGGACCGCCAGGGCGCGACCGCGAAGAAGCTGCTCGACGCCTTCGAGAACGTACGAGGAGGACGGCGGGTGACCACCCCCGACCCCGAGGGCCAGTACAAGGCCCTGGAGAAGTTCGGCACCGACTTCACGGCGGCCGCCCGCGAGGGCAAGCTCGACCCCGTCATCGGCCGCGACCACGAGATCCGCCGCGTGGTGCAGGTGCTGTCCCGCCGCACCAAGAACAACCCGGTGCTCATCGGCGAACCCGGCGTCGGCAAGACCGCCGTCGTCGAGGGCCTCGCCCAGCGCATCGTCAAGGGCGACGTCCCCGAGTCCCTGCGCAACAAGCGCCTGGTCGCCCTCGACCTCGGCGCCATGGTGGCCGGCGCCAAGTACCGCGGGGAGTTCGAGGAACGCCTCAAGACCGTCCTCGCCGAGATCAAGTCCAGCGACGGCCAGATCATCACCTTCATCGACGAGCTGCACACCGTCGTCGGCGCGGGCGCCGGCGGCGATTCCGCCATGGACGCCGGCAACATGCTCAAGCCCATGCTGGCCCGCGGCGAGCTGCGCATGGTCGGCGCGACCACCCTCGACGAGTACCGCGAGCGGATCGAGAAGGACCCGGCCCTGGAGCGCCGCTTCCAGCAGGTGCTGGTCGCCGAACCCAGCGTCGAGGACACCATCGCCATCCTCCGCGGCCTCAAGGGCCGCTACGAGGCCCACCACAAGGTGCAGATCAACGACAGCGCCCTGGTCGCCGCCGCCACCCTGTCCGACCGCTACATCACCTCCCGCTTCCTCCCCGACAAGGCCATCGACCTGGTCGACGAGGCGGCCTCCCGGCTGCGCATGGAGATCGACTCCTCCCCGCTGGAGATCGACGAGCTCCAGCGCTCCGTCGACCGGCTGCGCATGGAGGAGCTGGCCCTGAAGAACGAGTCCGACCCGGCCTCCGTCGAACGCCTGGAGAAGCTGCGCAAGGACCTCGCCGACAAGGAGGAGGACCTGCGCGGCCTGACCGCACGCTGGGAGAAGGAGAAGCAGTCCCTCAACCGCGTCGGCGAGCTCAAGGAACGCCTCGACGCGCTGCGCGGACAGGCCGAGCGGGCCCAGCGCGACGGCGACTTCGACACCGCCTCCAAGCTGCTCTACGGCGAGATCCCCGCCCTGGAGCGCGAGCTCGCGGAGGCCACCGAGGCCGAGCAGGAAGCGGCCAAGGACACCATGGTCAAGGAGGAGGTCGGCCCCGACGACATCGCCGAGGTGGTCGGCGCCTGGACCGGCATCCCGGCCGGCCGGCTGCTGGAGGGCGAGACGCAGAAGCTGCTGCGCATGGAGCAGGAGCTGGGCCGCCGCCTGATCGGGCAGACCGAGGCCGTACGGGCCGTCTCCGACGCGGTGCGCCGCACCCGGGCCGGCATCGCCGACCCCGACCGGCCGACCGGATCGTTCCTGTTCCTCGGCCCCACCGGCGTCGGCAAGACCGAACTGGCCAAGGCGCTCGCCGACTTCCTCTTCGACGACGAGCGGGCCATGGTCCGCATCGACATGTCGGAGTACGGCGAGAAGCACAGCGTGGCCCGGCTGGTCGGCGCCCCGCCCGGCTACGTCGGCTACGAGGAGGGCGGCCAGCTCACCGAGGCCGTCCGCCGCCGCCCGTACTCGGTGGTCCTGCTGGACGAGGTGGAGAAGGCCCACCCGGAGGTCTTCGACATCCTGCTCCAGGTGCTGGACGACGGCCGGCTCACCGACGGCCAGGGCCGGACGGTGGACTTCCGCAACACCATCCTCATCCTCACCTCCAACCTCGGCAGCCAGTTCCTGATGGATCCGACCACCAGCGAGGAGGTCAAGCGGAACCAGGTCCTGGAACTGGTCCGGGCCACCTTCAAGCCGGAGTTCCTCAACCGGCTCGACGACCTCGTCGTCTTCCACCCGCTCGGCGCGGCCGAGCTGTCCCGGATCGCCGAACTCCAGATCGGCCGCCTGGCCGCCCGGCTCGCCGAACGCCGGCTCGGCCTGGACGTCACCCCCGAGGCCCTGGCCTGGCTCGCCGACAAGGGCAACGACCCGGCGTACGGAGCCCGGCCGCTGCGCCGCCTGATCCAGACCGCGGTCGGCGACCGGCTCGCCCGGGAGATCCTCGCGGGCGGGATCAGGGACGGGGACACCGTCCGGGTGGACGTGGCCGGCGAGGACCTGCTGGTCGGGAAGGCCCTCTGAGCCGCTCCCGCGCCGGGGCCGGCGGAACGCTCCGGGCGGATCCTGTCCGCCCGGAGCGGATCGGGGTGCCGGGGCTTGCCACGGGGTAGGCGCGATGGGGGAGGATGACACCATCCGCACGAAGGGAAGTACACGGTGAGCATCGACCCGGCCTCGATTCCGAATTTCGGGGGACAGCCCGAACCGCAGGCCTCAGGACCGGCGGGCCCCGTCGTCCCCGACCAGGACCTGGTCAAGCAGCTGCTCGACCAGATGGAGCTGAAGTACGTCGTCGACGACGAGGGTGACCTCGCGGCGCCGTGGGAGGAGTTCCGCACCTACTTCATGTTCCGCGGAGAGGGCGAGCAGCAGGTCTTCTCGGTGCGGACGTTCTACGACCGTCCGCACGCCATCGACGAGAAGCCCCAGCTCCTCGAGTCGATCGACGACTGGAACCGCCGCACCCTGTGGCCCAAGGTGTACACCCACACCCACGACGACGGTTCCGTCCGCCTGATCGGCGAGGCGCAGATGCTGATCGGCGTCGGCGTCTCCCTGGAGCACTTCGTCTCCTCCACCGTCAGCTGGGTCCGCGCCTCCATCGAGTTCGACAAGTGGCTCGTGGACCAGCTCGGCCTGGAGAAGGAGATCGACTCCGCGCAGGACGAGGAGAAGGGCGACGGCGAGGGCGACGACGCCTGATCCCTCCCCTACAGCGGGAGCGGGGCGCTGAGCAGCAGATAGGCCCCGTACCCGGAGGAGAGCCCGGCCAGGGCGACGGTCACCGCGACCGCCGCCCGGGGCCGGGCACGCGCCATCGCGGCGGCCACCGGCAGCAGCAGCGGGAAGGCCGGCAGCAGGAACCGCGGCTTCGACTCGAAGAAACCGGCCCCGCCGAGAGTGATCACCATCAGCACCCCGGTGTACACCAGCAGCGGCAGCGGGGCCCAGGTCCGCACCAGCAGCACCGCCAGTACCAGGGACACCGCCACGATCACCGGCACCACCGTGGTGGCCAGCGGGGACCCCCGGGTCAGCACCCGCGCCACCGACCCGGCCAGCCCGCGACCGAAGTCGAAGTACGAACCCCAGTCCCGCTGCACGGCGAAGTAGCCGCCCAGCGGATCCCCCCGGCGCACCCCGACCGCCAGCAGGTACGCCGCCCAGCCCGCCGGGGCCAGCAGCCCGGCCGCCCAGACCCGCGCCGGAGCCCCCGGCCGCAGCAGCAGCTCGTACAGCGCGGCCACCGACACCGCGGCCGCCACGGCCACTCCGGTCGGACGGGTCAGGCCCGCCAGCACCGCCAGCGCGGCCGCCCACAGCCACCGCCCGCGCAGCACGGCGTACAGCGCCCACGCGGCGAAGGCGGCCAGCAGCGCCTCGGTGTAGGCGATGCCCAGCACCACCGAGTGCGGCAGCACTCCCCACAGCACCACCAGCAGCACCCCGGCCCGGGCCCCGGCGACGAGCTCCCCGACCCGGTACACCCCGACCGCGCCCGCCACCGCGGCCGCCCAGGCCGCCAGCAGCCCCGCGCCGGCCGGTCCCACGCCCGGAAGCAGCGCGCTGAGCAGGCGCATCAGCCCGGGGTAGAGCGGGAAGAACGCGAGGTCGCTCTGCACGGAGTCGATCGCCACCCACACCCGGGTGCGCCCGTACCCCTGCTCCGCTATCGCGATGTACCAGGCGGAGTCCCAGGACGCCCCGAGCACGGCGACCGGGTCCCGGCCCGCCCACCAGGCGCCGGCCGCGACCACCAGGACGCCCAGCGCCCGCACCGCCAGGAACACCCCGACGGCGAACAGGCCCGCGGGCACCCACAGGCCGCCGTCCTGCCCGCCGGTCTGCCCGTCGTCCTGCCCCCGGCGGCCGCCCCCGCGGCGCCCGGCCGTCTCCCGCCGCCAGGTCCCGGCGACGGACGTGCCCCCCGCCCCGGTCACAACCGGCTCAGTCGGGCGGCCGCTTCCTCCAGCACGTCGGTGCGCTTGCAGAAGGCCCAGCGGACCTGTGTCCGGCCGGCGTCCCGGTCGTCGTAGAAGACCGAGTTGGGGATGGCCACGACGCCGCAGCGCTCCGGCAGGGACCGGCAGAACGCAAGGCCGTCCTTCTCGCCGAGCGGGGCGATGTCGGTGGTGACGAAGTAGGTGCCCTGGGGGCGGTAGACCTCGAAACCGGCCGCGGCCAGACCGGAGGCGAGGATGTCCCGCTTGGCCGCCAGGTCGGCGCGGAACGACTCGTAGTAGGAGTCCGGCAGGGCGAGGGCCTCGGCGATCGCGTACTGGAACGGGCCGGAGGAGACGTACGTGAGGAACTGCTTCGCCGAACGGACCGCCGAGACCAGCGCGGGCGAGGCGGTCAGCCAGCCCACCTTCCAGCCGGTGAAGGAGAAGGTCTTGCCGGCCGAGGAGATGGTCACGGTGCGCTCGCGCATGCCGGGCAGGCCCGCCATCGGGGTGTGGGCGCCCTCGAAGACCAGGTGCTCGTACACCTCGTCGGTGACCACCAGCAGGTCGTGCTCCACGGCCACGGCGGCGATCGCGGACAGCTCCGCGGGGGTCAGGACGGCACCCGTCGGATTGTGCGGGGTGTTGAGCAGCAGAAGCCGGGTGCGGGGGGTGACGGCGGCCCGGAGCTCGTCGACGTCGAGGGCGAACTGCCCGTCGCGGGGCCGCAGCGTGACCGGGACGCGGGTCGCGCCGGCCATGGCGATGCACGCCGCGTACGAGTCGTAGAAGGGCTCCAGGGCGATCACCTCGTCACCCGGTTCGAGCAGGGCCAGAAGCGAGGCGGCGATGGCCTCGGTGGCCCCGGCGGTTACCAGGACCTCGGTGTCCGGGTCGTGGCGCAGGGAGTAGAAGCGCTCCTGGTGGGCGGCGATCGCGGCGCGCAGCTCGGGGACGCCGGGGCCCGGCGGGTACTGGTTGCCGCGGCCTTCGAGGACGGCCCGGGCGGCGGCCTCGGCGATCTCGGCGGGCCCGTCGGTGTCGGGAAAGCCCTGGCCGAGGTTGATGGAACCGGTCCGGGTGGCCAGCGCGGACATCTCGGCGAAGATCGTGGTGCCGAAGGCGGCCAGGCGGCGGTTCAGGTGGGGGCGACGACCGCCCGCGGGTGCGCTCATGACGGCCATCCTGCGCGGAACCTCTGGAGTTGCTCAAGTGTGCTTTGGGCCGCTGCGGGGACGGGCATCCCCACCGCACGCGGGAGGGGGATCCCGCACCTCGGGGGACCGAGGAGAGCGAAAGGGGGCGAGGTCCGTGTTCGAGGCCGTCGTCTTCGTCCTTTTCATCCTGCTGGTGGTCGGTGTGATCACCACCTTCGCCGTCTCGGCGGGCCGGCGCGGCGCCCACCGCCCGTCGTCCTCGTCGTCTTCCTCGTCCTCGTCTTCGTCCTCGTCGTCCTCCTTCTGGTGGGCGGACGGCTCCTCCGGCTCCTCCGGGTCCTCCTGCGGGGGTTCCTCCGGTTCCTCCGGGTCCTCCTGCGGGGGCGGCGGCGGTGGCGGTGGCGGCGGCGGGTGCGGCGGCGGGAGCTGATCGCGCGGGGCGTTTCCGCAGGCCCGGCGGTACCCGGAGGGTCCGGGCAACTTCCGCCGGGCCACCGGGCGTTGGGGCGAAGTGTTGAACACGTGAACTGGGTAGCCCCCGGAGGGATGTAAACCCCTTCAAGTTGGGTAAAAACGCTGTGAGTGCCGTGCCCTTCATGATTCCCTCGGTTGAGTAGACCAGTCCCCGGACCTCGCGGGACTTCCTGTGGACCCGAGCCGGTGACCCCTCACCCGTCGAGCACGCCGGCGGGGTTCCGGCCCCTCTCCCTCGCGCGTTTGCGGAGCCGACTCATGCTCACGACCCTCCAGACCACCTACACGGACACGCGTGCCGCCGACCTCGCCTGGGCCCTGGGCCGGGATCCGCTGCCCGCTCTGGCCGTACTGAACCTCGAACTGGCGAGCGCGAAGGTGGAACTGCGGCTCCTCGGGGCCTCCCACCAGGTGCTGCTGGAAGAGGGGCAGGTGCTCTGCTCCGAGACGGTGGCCTGCATCCCGGGCAGCAGCACGCCGCTGCCGCTCGGTGTCGCCAAGCGCGTCGGCGACTGGGAGTACGAGTTCGCCGCGCGCGTCGAGACCCTGTCCAAGGGCTCCTTCGCCGGGCGGGCGCAGGAACTGCTCGCCCTGGTCGCGGACCACCCGAACGGGCTGGCCGGCACCTTTCCGGGCGATCCGCACGCCTTCACCGCGATGCTCGCGCAGCGGCACGACGGCCAGGTCCGCTGGCGCACCTGGCACGCCTACCCACAGGAAGGGCAGCTGGTGGCGACCCGGACCAGGGTCGGCGTGCGGATGGCGGCGCCCGCGCTGTAGGCCGCGCCCGGGCAGCTTCCGGGGTGCGGGCGGACGTCCGCGCCGGGGCGCGCGATCGTTTCTGCACCGTTACTCCAACTGCCGGAGCGCTCACTCCAGTTACACCCATGTGGGTGACCGGGCGCGGGGATGCAGTGACGTACGGTTCGCTGCATGATCGACCGTTCCGTCCCCCGCGGGGTAGTCCCGGTGGTGCCGGCGCCGCGGGCCGCGGCGCCCGCCCGCCAGGCCGCCGCCCTGCCCGTACGGCCCCGGACCGGCCGACTCCTCGTCCTGGCCACCGTGTTCGTCTGCGCGGCCTGCGGACTCGTCTACGAGCTCGAACTCCTCGCCCTCGCCTCGTACCTCATCGGGGACTCCGTCACCCAGACCTCCGTGGTGCTGTCCGTGATGGTCTTCGCCATGGGCGTCGGCTCCCTCCTCGCCAAACGGCTCCGGGCCGCCCCGGCGGCCGGGTTCGCCGTGATCGAGGCCGTGCTCGCGCTGGTGGGCGGCCTCTCCGCGAGCGCCCTCTACGCCACCTTCGCCTGGCTGGGGGAGTCCCGGCCCGCCCTGGTGGCGTTCTCGCTGGCCATCGGAGTGCTGATCGGCGCCGAGATCCCGCTGCTGATGACTCTGATCCAGCGGATCCGCCGTCAGGACGCCGGGGGAGCCGTCGCCGACCTCTTCGCCGCCGACTACGTCGGTGCCCTGGTCGGCGGCCTGGCGTTTCCCTTCCTGCTGCTGCCCCTGCTGGGCCAGCTGACCGGCGCCATGCTCACCGGCATGGTCAACGCGGCCGTCGGCGGGGCGCTGGTGCTGTGGCTGTTCCGCCGCGACCTGAGCGCCCGGGCCCGCTGGCTGCTGCTGTTCGGGAACGCGGCCGTCCTGGCCGTGCTCGGCTCGGCGACCGCGCTGTCCGACGACTTCGAACGGGTCGCGCGGGCCGCCGTCTACGGCACCGAGGTCCGCCTCGCCGTACAGACCGGCGTGCAGGAACTCGTGGTCACCGGCCCCGCCGACGGGCCGCCGCGCTCCCTCGACCTCTACCTCGACGGACGGCTCCGGGTCAGCGGACACGACGAGCACCGCTACCACGAGGCCCTGGTCCACCCCGCGATGAACGGTCCGCACGCCCGGGTGCTGGTCCTGGGCGGCGGCGACGGCCTGGCCGCCCGGGAGGCCCTGCGCTACCCGGGGGTAACGGAGCTGACCCTGGTGGAGCTGGACCCCGGCGTGGTGCGCCTGGCCCGGACCGACCCGCAGCTGACCGCGCTCAACGGCCGGGCGTACGAGGACCCGCGGACCGAGGTCGTCACCGCCGACGCGTTCGGCTGGCTCCGTGGCCCGGGCGCCTCCCGCCGCTACGACGTCATCGTCTCGGACCTGCCCGACCCGGGCATCACCCCGAGCACCAAGCTGTACTCGCAGGAGTTCTACGGCCTGGCCGCGCGCGCCCTGCGCCCCGGCGGCCGCATCGTCGTGCACGGGGGGCCGCTGTCCACCCGACCCCGCGCGTACTGGACCGTCGAGGCCACCCTGCGCGCGGCGGGCCTGCGCACCACCCCGTACGCGGCGGGCGGCCGGAGGTCCGGGTTCGCCGCCGGCCCCGACCGCACCCCGGGGCGGGCCGGCACCGCGGCCGCGCCGCAGGACTGGGGTTTCGTCCTCGCCGGCCGCGGCCGCGCACCGGAGCCGGCCGTCGACCCCGCCGCGGGCCGGCTGCGCTCGCTGACCACGGCCTCACTGCGGGCCGCGTCCGAGGACGCGCGCCGGCTGCGGATCCCGGGGCTTCCCCCGTCGACGCTGCCGCACCCCCGCTACGCCTCGTTCTGAGCGGGGAGACACCCGCGGCTCCGGGCGGGTGCAAGGGGGCCCGGCAGCGCTAGGCTCGGGCCCATGGAGCATCAGGTGTTCGTCCCGGTGTCCGTGTCCGCCCTCCGCGCCGTGCTGCGCGATCCGGTCCGGCTGGTCCGCTGCGTGCCGGGACTCCAGCAGGACGCCGACGCGGAGGCCGGGCCGCTGGCCGGGCGGCTCCGGCTCCGCGTCGGCGGGAGCACCGTCACCTACCGGGGCGCGCTGGCGGTCACCGAACGGGACGAGGACACCTTCGTCGTCTCCGGCGAGGGCACCGAGGCGCGCGGCACCGGCAACGTCAAGGTCCTCGTGGAGCTGCGGCTGGCGCCCGCCGAGGGCGGCACCCGGCTGGAGTTCACCGCCGGGGCAACCGCCGAGGGCCGGGCCGCCGCCTTCGATCCGGTGGCCACCGTCACCACCGTCCAGCGGCTGCTGGACCGGGCCGCCGACCAGTTGCTGCGGGCCGCCGAGGACGGCAGGGCCGGCGCGGCGGCCCCGGACCGCTCCGACGACGCGTCCCGGGCGGGGGCCGGCACAGCAGACACTGCCGACACCGACACCGACACCGACGACACGGCGGACGTGGCGGACGTGGCGGACGCGGGGGCGGCACCGGGTCCCGACGGGCTGACCGGCCCGGGGTCGGTCTTCGAGGCCGAGGTGCCCCCCTCCTCCCTGGACCCCTTCCTCGGGGGCGATTTCGCCGCCGGCCTCGACGAGGAGTACCCCCCGGCCGAAGCCGCGCACGCCCGCCGCACCATGATCGGCCGCAGCGCGGAGGAGGTGGACCACGCCCCGCCGCGCGGTCGCTACGCGCCCGTACCCGCCCCGGACGCCACCACCACCGGCAGCGGTCTGCGCTGGCTGGCCCCCGCCGCCGCGGTCGCCCTCGCCGGCGCCGTGGTCGTCGGCCGCGCCCTGCGCCGCCGCCGGGTCTAGGCCGTCCGCAGCCTCTAGGGTCGGGGCATGACTACGCAACTGAGCGCCCCCGGCGTCGATGTGACCGTCGACCAGGAGAACGGCTGCCGCGTCAGCAGCCTGCGTGTGGACGGTACGGAGCTCCTGCGCCAGGGGGAGAAGTACGGGGCATTCCCGATGGTGCCGTGGTGCGGCCGGATGGAGCTGGGGCAGTTCCGCAACGGAGGTGTGCGGCACCAGATGCCGGTCAACGCCCCGCCGCACGCCATCCACGGATTCGGCCGGGACGCGGCCTGGCGGCCGGCCCGGGTGGAGAAGGCGGAGGCTGCGTTCGTCTACGACCTGGCCGACCCCTGGCCGTACAGCGGTCGGGTCACCCAGACCTTCGAGCTGACCGAGAACTCCCTGACCCTCGGCATGGGCATCGAGACCTACGACGACTCCTTCCCGGCCCAGGCCGGCTGGCACCCCTGGTTCCTGCGGAACCTGGGGCAGGGCGGCGACGTCCGGATCGGCTTCGACCCCGCCTGGCAGGAGGAGCGGGGGGACGACCACATCCCCACCGGGCGCCGCATCGACCCGCGGCCCGGCCCCTGGGACGACTGTTTCGGCATGCCGTTCGGCGTCGACGTCACCCTCACCTGGCCCGGCGCGCTGGAGCTGAGGATCACCAGCCGGGCCGACTGGGTGGTCGTCTACGACGAGCAGCGGGAAGCGGTGTGCGTCGAGCCGCAGTCCGGACCGCCGAACGGGCTGAACACCCTGCCCCGCCTGGTGACCCCGGTCGACCCCCTGGAGGTCGCGACCACCTGGACCTGGCGCCGCCCGTAAGCTGGCGGCATGAGTGACGTGCGTGGTGAGCTGCTCCAGCAGATCAAGGACAAGGCCGTGGTCCACGGCAAGGTGATTCTCTCGTCGGGGCGCGAGGCCGACTACTACATCGACCTCCGCCGGATCACCCTCGACGGCGAGGCCGCCCCGCTGGTCGGCCAGGTCATGCTCGACCTGACCAAGGACCTGGACTACGACTGCGTCGGCGGTCTGACCCTGGGCGCCGACCCGGTCGCGACCTCCATGCTGCACGCGTCCGCCGCCCGCGGCTCCCGCCTGGACGCCTTCGTGGTCCGCAAGGCGCAGAAGGCCCACGGCATGCAGCGCCGGATCGAAGGCACCGACGTCAAGGGCCGCCGCTGCCTGGTCGTGGAGGACACCTCCACCACCGGCGGCTCCCCGCTGACCGCGGTCGAGGCCGTCCGTGAGGCCGGCGGTGAGGTCGTGGCGGTCGCCACCATCGTGGACCGGGGCGCGGCGGGAGCCATCGCCGAGGCGGGTCTGGAGTACCTGACCGGCTACCAGCTCGAGGACCTCGGGCTGGCCTGACCAAGGGCCGGACAACCGGTGACTTTGGTCCCGCTCGCCGGACGAGGCGCTTGACCTGCGTCTTTCTCAGGGGCGGAGTGTTTCACGTGAAACGCTCCGCCACCGCGGGGTGGAGGGTGTGCCGGAGTCTGGAAAGATAGGCCCGACGGCGACGTCGCCCCCAGGTCAGGGCCAGTAACCAGACACTCCCGCACATCCAAGGAGCGGACAGATGCCCATCGCAACCCCTGAGGTCTACAACGAGATGCTCGACCGGGCGAAGGCAGGCAAGTTCGCCTACCCGGCCATCAACGTGACCTCTAGCCAGACCCTGCACGCTGCACTGCGCGGCTTCGCGGAGGCCGAGAGCGACGGCATCATCCAGATCTCCACCGGTGGTGCGGAGTTCCTGGGTGGTCAGCACAGCAAGGACATGGTCACCGGCGCGGTCGCCCTGGCCGAGTTCGCGCACATCGTCGCCGCGAAGTACGACGTCAACATCGCGCTGCACACCGACCACTGCCCCAAGGACAAGCTGGACGGCTACGTCCGCCCGCTGCTGGCCGTCTCCGAGGAGCGCGTCAAGGCCGGCCGCAACCCGCTGTTCCAGTCGCACATGTGGGACGGCTCCGCCGAGACCCTGGCCGACAACCTGGCGATCGCCCAGGAGCTGCTGCCCCGCGCCGCCGCCGCCAAGATCATCCTCGAGGTCGAGATCACCCCGACCGGTGGCGAGGAGGACGGCGTCACCCACGAGATCAACGACGAGCTGTACACCACCGTCGAGGACGCCATCCGCACCGCCGAGGCCCTGGGCCTGGGCGAGAAGGGCCGCTACCTGCTGGCCGCCTCCTTCGGCAACGTGCACGGCGTCTACAAGCCGGGCAACGTCGTCCTCCGCCCCGAGCTGCTGAAGGACCTCCAGCAGGGCGTGGGTGAGAAGTACGGCAAGACCAGCCCGTTCGACTTCGTCTTCCACGGCGGCTCCGGCTCCACCGAGCAGGAGATCGCCACCGCGCTGGAGAACGGCGTCGTGAAGATGAACCTGGACACGGACACCCAGTACGCGTTCACCCGCCCGGTCGCGGACCACATGTTCCGCAACTACGACGGTGTCCTGAAGGTCGACGGCGAGGTCGGCAAGAAGTCCACCTACGACCCGCGCACCTGGGGCAAGCTGGCCGAGGCGAGCATGGCCCAGCGGGTCACCGAGGCCTGCGCGAACCTGCGCTCCACCGGTACCAAGCTGAAGTAAGCGCGCACCACCCAGCCGGGGCCCTGGCCCGCCTGTCCCCCGACGGGCGGGACAGGGCCCCGTCTGCATGGAGCATACCCCGGAGTATTTTTTTCGGGTACGGGTCGGCCGCCGCCAACTCCCGCGGCCGGTCCGAACGTCACACCAAGGAGGGGTCATGGCAGAGCGTCTGCTCGAAGGCAAGGTCGCACTCATCACGGGGGCCAGCAGCGGCATCGGGGCCGCCGCCGCCAGGGTGTTCGCCCGGGAGGGTGCCCGGCTGGTCCTGGTGGCCCGCCGGGAGGACCACCTCAAGCGGCTGACCGGCGAACTGCGGGCCCAGGGCGCCGAGGCGGAGTACGCGGTCGCCGACGTGACCCTCCGTTCCGACACGGCGGAGGCGGTCGACCTGGCGGTCCGCCGGTTCGGGCGGCTGGACTGCGCCTTCAACAACGCCGGCTGGGGCCAGGGCCGCACCCCCCTGCACGAGATGGAGGACGAGCTCTACGACCGGATCATGGACGTCAACGTCCGCGGGGTGTGGAACTGCCTGCGCGACGAGCTCGCCGCGATGCTGTCCACCGGCGGCGGCGCCATCGTCAACAACAGCAGCGTCGCGGGCCTGATGGCCACTCAGGTGGCCGCTCCCTACGTCGTCGCCAAGCACGCGGTACTGGGCATGACCAAGGCGGCGGCGGCCGAGTACGCCGCCCACGGGATCAGGGTCAACGCCATCGCCCCCGGCACCACCCGCACCGAGGTGGTGGAGGCCTGGTTCGCGGCCGTGCCCGGCATCGAGGAGCAGGTCAACGCGGGCGTCCCGCAGCCGCGGACGGCCGACCCGGCCGAGATCGCCGAGGCCGCGGCCTGGCTGCTCAGCCCCCGCGCCTCCTTCGTGACCGGCGCGACGATGCCGGTGGACGGCGGCTTCACCATCGTGTAAGCCTGGACCCCGGAAACATACCCGGAGGTATGCGTGGGGACCGAAACACGGGCCGAGAGGCCCCAACCGGGAGCGCGGGTGTCCCAGGACCGGGCCCTGCGCACCCGCCAGGCGATCCTGGAGGCGGCCGCCGTCGTGTTCGAGAGCCGTGGCTACGACGCCGCGAAACTCTCGGACATCGTCGAGCTCGCCGGCGTCACCAAGGGCGCGCTGTACTTCCACTTCGACTCCAAGGAAGCCCTCGCGCAGGCGGTCATCGAGGTCCAGGTCGCCATCGAGCCCGTCCACACCCCGCAGCTGTTCAAGGCCCAGGAGTTCGTCGACGTCGGGATGATCTTCTCGCACCGGCTCACCCGCGACGTCCTGCTGCGCGGCAGCGCCCGCCTGACCCTGGAGCACGGCGGGCGCGGCCTCGACCGGGCCGCTCCCTACCAGGGCTGGATCGACCTGCACACCGCGCTGCTGACCCAGGCCCGGGAGCGCGGCGAACTGCTCCCGCACGTGGACCCGGCGGAGCCGTCCCGGCTGGTCGTCGGCTCGTTCGCCGGGCTCAACGTCATGTCGCACACGCTCGGACTGGACCTGGACCGTGAGGTGTCGGCCCTCTACACGAGCGTGCTGCCGGGCATCGTGGTGCCCGCCGTGGCGGTACGCCTCGACACCGCCCCGGGCCGCGGCGGCCGCGCGCTCCACGGCCCCGGCGGCGGCCCGCACACCACCGGGCCGTGCGGGTGCGAGGCCCGGCGACTGCTCGGACGGGCCGTCCCGGACACCCTCTGACGTACGCCCCGAAGGGCTTGAGGTACGTCACAACTCCCCCTGCACGGTGCGGAATCCCCCGCTCTGAGCAGGGGATTCTTTTTTGTCCCGGGGCACGCGGGCCGCTCCGGACGGGCAAGTGGAACCGGCCTTGTTCCCAAGAAAAAAACGTATGAGTACTATTTTTTTCGCGGGGCGAGGTCCCGCCATGACATCACCGGGGGGAGAGGTCTGTGGACATCGAGGTGCTCGGAGGACTCAGCGTTCGCGAGAACGGACTGGCCGTGGTGCCGGCCACGGCAGCCGCACGGCAGGTGCTCGCCGTGCTCGCCGCCTGCCCGGACCAGCTCGTACCCGCCTCGGTCCTGGCCGAGGAGCTCACCGAGCACGCCCCGGCCGAGGTGTCCCGTTCCCTGCTGCTGACCTGCGTACGCCAGATCCGCACGCTGCTCGCGGCGGCCGGCGACCCGGCGGCCCGCCGCACCCCGGAGACCGTCCTGCGGGCGGTGCCGGGCGGCTACCTGCTGGACACCGGCGGCGGCCGCAGCGACGTCCACGAGTTCGCGCGGCATGCCGGGGCGGGCTACCGCGCGATGGCCCGCGGCGACCACGAGACCGCCTCCCGGCGGTTGCGCGACGCGCTCGGGCTGTGGCGGGGGCCGGCCTTCGACGGGATCACGGCCGGCCCCCGGCTCACCGCCCGCATCGCCGGCCTGGAGGAGACGCGCGTCGCCGTCCTGGGCCAGTGGGTGGAGGCCCAACTCGCCCTCGGACGCCACCGGGAACTCCGCTCCGAACTGCACGCGGCCGCCTCCGGCCGGGCCCTCAAGGCCTACCGGGAACTCGTCGACGTGCTCGCCGCGGACTTCGGCCGGAGCCCCGCGGACGCCACCCGGGCGGTCCGCCGGACCCTCCTGCGGGGGGCCGCCTGAGGACCCGGACGGAATGCCGGCCGACGCCGACCAGGCCGGTGACAGCGCAGATCGACAGGTTCGCAGCAAGGCGGCGACACCGGCCCGGGGGGCCGGCGGGCGGCGACCGGACCGACGGACAAGGTGCAAGCCGAGATGAGGTGGACACACGGTATGGACAGCGGCGCGTACGACTCCGGCTGGGGCCGGTGACCTCGGCCGGCACGGCGAGGAACGGATCGGATGGCGAGAAGGACACCGCTGATCGCGGTGGTGCACAGCGGCCGGCTCGGCCGCGTTTCCCCGCAGGCCTACGCCGCTCGCGACGGAGTGGCGGAGGCCGGCGTGCGCAGCGTGCTGGTGGACGTCGAGAGCATCGGCGAACCCCAGTGGGCCCTGCTGGAAGCGGCCGGGGGCTACGTCCTCGGCGCACCGCTGCCGGAATGTGAGGCCCTGCGGCGTGGAACCTGGCAGGGCAAGCCCGCGGCCGTCTTCGTGGACGGACACGGCCCGCGGCACCTCCGCGGTTCTCCGTACGGGGCGTACGACGCCTACGAACGGCAGCGCGAGCTGGAGGCCTTCGTGCACCGGCTCGGCATGCGCGAGACCGCGCCCGAGGTGCTGCCCCTGTGGTACTCCGACTGCCACAGCGAAGCGGCCCTGGACTCCGTCCGGCGGCTGGGCACCGTGGTGGCCGGAGTGCTGCGTACAGCAACTCCCCCGCTGCGTTGTTCACTTGACCGCGATCGATCGTGAACCTAGGTTCGAACGGCTTGATTCCGTAGGGGAACGGAAAGCAGGGGGGGAATGGACACGGCACGGGGGACCGACGGCACCGGCACGCCCGCCACCGCCCTGACGGGCGAGGCGGCCCCGGGCCCGGACCGGCCGGGCCCTGCGCCGTACGCCGTGAACACCCCCGCGGAGCCGCCGTGCCCGGCCCACGCCCCGTCGCAGGGCCCCGCCCCGGCCGCTCCCGACCGGCCGGATCCGGACGCCGGGCAGCTCCCCGCCGCACTCGCCGCGACCACCCCCGTGCGGCTGGAACCAGCCGATTCCCACGCCGCGGCCCAGCCCCCTCCCACCCCGGCCGAACCGCCGGCCCAGCCCCAGCCCGGGCCCCAGCCCGCACCCGCGGCCGCCGCAGCGCCGACCCCGGCCCCGCCCACCGCGGCCGAACCCGCGGACACCCCGGACACCCCGGTCATCCCGGACACCCCGGTCACCGCGGGCACCCCGGTCACTGCCGGCACCGCGGTCGAACCGGCGGGCACCTCCCTGGCCGCCGTACTCGTGGACACCGCCCACGACCTGGCCGCCCCCTACGACCCGGACACCGTGCTGCGCATGATCGCGCGCCGGGCCCGCCGCCTGCTCGGCCTCGACCTGGTCCACATCAGCTTCGAGCGCCCCGACGGCACCAGCTACATCCGCGTCTCCGACGGCGAGACCAGCTCCTACCACCTCGGCATGGAGCTCGGACACTGCCGCGGCGGCCTCGGCGGGCTCGCCCGCCGGCGCCGGGCCCCCGTCTGGACCGCCGACTACCTCGCCGACCCGGCCCTCCCGCACACCCCGGCCGTCGACGAACTCGTCCACGGCGAAGGCGTCCGCGCCGCCATCGCGGTCCCGCTGCGCCACGGCAGCAGCGTCCTCGGCGTGTTCTACGGCGCCAACCGCCACGAGCGCCGCTTCAGCCCCGGGGAAGTGGGCCTCCTGCTGCCGCTCGTCGACCTCGCGTCCGTGGCCGCCGAGAAGGCCGCCCGCAACGAACGCACCCGCGACGAGGTCACCGAGCTGGAGCACTTCAGCTCCGCCACCCACACCACCCTCACCCGCGTCCGGCACCTCTGGAACTGCCACGCCCGACTCGCCCGGCTGGTCCTGGACGGCACCGGCCTCGGCCCCCTCGCCCGCGCCACCGCCGACGCGCTGGACGGCGTGGTCCAGGTGCGCGACCCCGGAGGCCGGCCGCTGACCTCCTCCGAAGCCTTCCCCCAGCTCGACGAGTCCGCCGTGGCCCGCGCCGCGCTGCGCGCGCACACCGAGGGCCGGCCCGCCGAACTGCCCGGTGACGTATGGGTGACCGCCGTGACCGCCGGCGCCGAGGACCTCGGCGTCCTCGTGCTCTGCGCCTCCGCGCCGCTCACCGAGGAAGACGTCCGCCTGCTGGAACTCGCCGCCCTGTCCGTCGCCTCCCTCATGCTGATCCAGCGCGGGACGGCCGCAGCCGAGGGCCCCGTACGCGACGAACTCCTCCAGGAACTCCTCGACCGGGGCCCGCGCACCGACCTCACCGCCCACGGCGACCACCCCGACCGCGCCGACCGTTCCGACGCCCACCTGTACGAACGCACCCGCCGGCTCGGCATCGACCTCGACGCCCCGCACACCGTGGTGGTGGCCCGCCCGGAGGGCGGCGACCTCGGCAAGGCCGTCGCCTGGGCCAGCTCCTACGCGTACCGGATGGGCGGACTCAAGGGCGTCCGGCGCGGCTGCATCGTGCTGCTGCTCCCCGGAGCCGACGCCTCCGACGCCGCCCGCCAGGTCTCCGCCGAACTCTCGCCGCTGCTCGGGCACCCCGTCTCCACCGGGGCCGCCGGCCCCACGGCCGGTGCGTTCTCCGTGGCCCGGGTGTACGAGGAGGCCGCGCGCTGCCTCGACGCCCTGACCGCGCTCGGCGGCGCCGGCGGCAGCGCCTCGCTCAGCGAACTCGGCTTCGTCGGACTGCTGCTCTCCGCCGACCACGACGTCGACGCGTTCGTCAACTCCACCATCGGGCCGGTGCTGGAGTACGACGCGGCCCGGATCACCGAACTCACCCGCACCCTGGAGGCGTACTTCGACTCCGGGGGCAGCCCCACGCACTCGGCCGAGGCGCTGCACGTCCACGCCAACACCGTCTCGCGGCGGCTGGAACGCATCACCGAACTCCTGGGCGAGGGCTGGCAGAAACCCTCCCGCGCCCTGGAGATCCAGATGGCCCTGCGGCTGCACCGCACCCGCCAGGTGCTCCGCCCCGACCCAGACCGCCACTGAGCCCACGGCCCGGGCCCGCCGGTCAGGCCCGGCCCGGCCCCAGCAGCTGGCTCTCGGCCATCGCGCGCGCCGCGTGGGCCACCGAGGCCATCGTCACGTGCCGGTGCCAGCCCGGCAGCGAGCGGCCGGAGAAGTCCCGCATGCCGATCTCCTGCGCGCTGGTCGCGGACGCCACCGACACCCGCCGGGCCTGCTTGCTCAGCCGCAGCAGCACCGCCGGAGCGGGCCGGATCAGGTCGGTGATCCACAGCTCGGCCGGCGGCCGGCCCGGCTCGGTCCACTCGCCGACCAGCATCAGGTGGCGCCGGCGGGCCGCCGACGGGTCCGGGATCATCACCCGCACCGCCGCCACGTACGTGGTGCGGCGCTCACCCGGCCGCTGCGGGTCGGACCAGTCCACCGGCGTCCGCAGCCCCCGCACGTTGTGCAGTACGTTGCGGGCGGCCAGCGTGCCCACGCCGTACCCCGGCACGGCCGGGTCGGTGACCACCAGCCGGGTGGCCGGGTCGATGCGGGCCAGCACCGGCACCCTGGCCTCGGCGAACCGGTTCATCGTGGACCGGGTGCCGATGCCCCGGACGTCCAGCACCACCGGCCGCGGCGCGAGCCCGGCCTGCCGGACCGTCTCCAGCACCCCGGTCACCGCGCAGTCCTCGTACGCGTCGTACGTCTCGTACCCCGGGCCGCCCGGGAACGCCACCGGCCGCTCGGCCCGCGCACCCGGCCCCTCCTCCGGCAGCCGCAGCCGCCACCCCACCGGGGTGACCAGCTCGGGGCAGCCGAACCACACGCCGAAGGCCTGCTGACCGCGGAACATCTGCCCGCGGTGCGGGTCGAAGTGCCGGCCCGCGCCCACCGACTGCTCCCCGCCCTTGGGGATCGCCATGGGCTGCGCCACCCACGCGGTCAGCGGCGCGCTGGCCCCCAGGTACTGGGTCAGCTCCGCCCGGATGGGCTGCCAGTCCCAGGTCGAGTCGGAGATGAAGTGGTGCAGGCTCTGCTCGGAGGCCGGCCCGCCGGTCTGCAGCGCGATGTTCCGGATCGACTTGCGGCCCTCCGCCGCCAGCAGCCCCCGCACGTACAGCCGGGCCTTGTCCCGCTGGTCGCGCCGCCGCAGCGAACGGAACACCGCCGCGCACAGGTCCTCGGCGGCCTCGTGCACCGGGTCCTGCCGCAGCGCTCCCCGGCTCCGGCGGACCACCGGGCCGCCCGCCGGGACGGCCGTCGGCGGGGCCAGCGGTACGTGCCCGGGCACCGGCATCGGCCTCGGCACCGGAATCATCCGTACGGCGGTCTGGGACGCGGGCACGACGGTCTCTGCGACTACAGCGGTCACGGCTCTCCCCCTCCAACGACTGGCAGGTACACGTTCGGTCGGAGGACCGGTACGGGGGGAGGTGGGCCGGACACCAACCTGAGCCCTCCGGTGGTGGGGAGGCCACACCACGAAGCGTCCACACGCCCCTCACCGGCGGTTCCCTCCCCCGTGCAGCAGACTGGGCACCATGGCCATTCACGAGAACCTGCTCGGGGGACCCGCCCCGACCCACCTGCCCGACGACCCGGAGCCCCGCACCGCCCTGGCCGCCGGCACCGATCCGGCCGAGGTGGCCGCGAAGTACCCCTCCTCCTCGCTCGCCTGGGCCCGCCTCGCCGACGACGCCTTCGAGGCCGGCCGCGCCGTCGAGTCGTACGCCTACGCCCGCACGGGCTACCACCGCGGCCTGGACGCCCTGCGCCGCGCCGGCTGGAAGGGCCACGGCCCGGTGCCGTGGGAGCACGAGCCCAACCGCGGCTTCCTGCGCGCCCTGCACGCCCTCGCCCGGGCCGCCCAGGCGATCGGCGAGCAGGAGGAGTACGAGCGCTGCTCCACCTTCCTCCGCGACTCCTCGCCGACGGCGGCCGACACCCTCGGCTGACCTCCCGCTGACCTCCCGCTGACCTGCGGAAGACCGTCGGCTGACCTGCGGAAGACCGCCGGCCGGCCCCCGGAGGGTGGTGCGCGGAACGGCGCGAAGGTGGCGCTGCTCACACCCCCCACCCTCCGGGATGCGGGCATATGATGCGGGCAGGGGACCGGGGCTCCACTTTTCCCAGCAGGAAGGAGCGGACCGCTACCCGGAAGTTCGTGTCGAGGAGACAGCGATGTCGCATTCCCTTGATGCCTCCGGAGCCGGCGGTTCGGACACCCCGAACCTCGACTTCGCGGGCACGACCCCGTACGAGGACTACGTCCAGGCGGACGTCCTCACCCACCTCCAGCACCCCCGCTCGGACGACCCGGGCGAGATGGTCTTCCTGGTCACGACCCAGGTCATGGAGCTGTGGTTCACGGTCATCGTCCACGAGTGGGAGACCGCCGCCCGCGCCCTGCGCGAGGACCGGATCGAAGTCGCCCTGGACGCGCTGAAACGATCCACCTACGAGCTGGAATCCCTCAACGCCTCCTGGCGGCCGATCGCCCAGCTCACCCCCGCCCAGTTCAACGCCTACCGCGCCGCCCTCGGCGAGGGCTCCGGCTTCCAGTCGGCCATGTACCGCCGGATGGAGTTCCTGCTCGGCGAGAAGTCCGCCTCCATGCTCGTCCCGCACCGCGGCGCGCCCCGCGTCCACGCGGAACTGGAGAAGGCCCTCCACGAGCCCAGCCTCTACGACGAGGTGCTGCGCCTGCTGGCCCGCCGCGGCCACGCCATCCCCGACGGCGTCACCGAGCGCGACCTGTCCCGCCGCTACGAACCCGCGCCCGAGGTCGAAGCCGCCTGGACCGCGATCTACTCGGACCGCGACCAGCACGGCGAACTCGTCCGCCTCGGCGAAGCCCTCACCGACGTCGCCGAACTCGTCTGGCGCTGGCGCAACGACCACCTCGTCGCCACCCGCCGCGCCATGGGCGCCAAGACCGGCACCGGCGGCTCCGCCGGCGTCGCCTGGCTGGAGAAGCGCGCCCAGAAGAACGTCTTCCCCGAGCTGTGGACGGCCCGCAGCCATGTCTGAGACCCCCCTCTCCATACGCGCCGAGCTCCTCGACGCCGAGGACGGGCTCGGCAAGCTGCGCGACCGGTTCACCCTGCCCCCGGGCGTCGTCTACCTGGACGGCAACTCGCTGGGCGCCCTCCCGGCCGCCGTCGGGGACCGCGTCGCCGACGTCGTCCACCGCGAATGGGGCGAGCTGCTCATCCGCTCCTGGACCGAGAGCGGCTGGTGGACCGCCCCCGAGCGGATCGGCGACCGGATCGCCCCGCTGGTCGGTGCCGCCCCCGGCCGGATCGTGGTGGGCGACTCCACCAGCGTCAACCTGTTCAAGGCCCTGGTCGCCGCCGCCCGCCTCGCCGTCGCGGACGACCCCGGCCGCGACGAACTCCTCGTCGACGCCACCACCTTCCCCACCGACGGCTACATCGCCGCCTCCGCGGCCCGGATGACCGGCCTGCGCCTCGTCCCGGTCGAACCGGCCGCCGTCCCCGGCGCCCTCGGCCCGCGCACGGCCGTCGTCCTGCTCAACCACGTCGACTACCGCACCGGCCGCCTGCACGACCTGCCCGGCCTCACCCGGGCCGTGCGCGCGGCCGGCGCCGTGTCCGTCTGGGACCTCTGCCACAGTGCCGGAGCCCTCCCGGTCGGCCTCGACGAACACGGCGTCGACCTCGCCGTCGGCTGCACGTACAAGTACCTCAACGGCGGACCCGGCGCGCCCGCCTACCTGTACGTCGCCGAACGCCACCAGGCCGCCTTCGACTCCCCGCTCCCCGGCTGGAACTCGCACGCCGAGCCCTTCGCCATGAGCCCGGAGTACGTGGCCGCCGAAGGCCCGCGGCGCGGCCGGGTCGGAACCCCCGACATCCTGTCCATGCTGGCCCTGGAGTCCGCCCTGGACGTCTGGGACGGGGTCTCGCTGGCCGAGGTGCGCGCCAAGTCCCTCGCCCTGACCGACTTCTTCCTCGAATGCGTGGACGCCTACGTCCCGCCCGGCCGGGTCGAGTCGGTCACTCCCACCGCACACGCGGAGCGCGGCAGCCAGATCTCGCTGCGCTGCGAGGACGCCGCCGGGGTCATGGCCGAACTCGTCCGCCGCGGGGTCGTCGGGGACTACCGTGCCCCCGACGTCCTGCGCTTCGGCTTCACCCCGCTGTACGTCGGATTCGCCGACGCGGAGCGGGCCGCCCGGACGCTGGGTCACATATTCGGGTGACGGGCCGCCGGCTGCGGCGGGGCGGGCGGAAACGTCCCGCCCCGCCGCAGCCGCGGACCGCCCGTCCGAACCGCGCCCCCGCCCTGGCCGGAATCCGCCGATCCGGGCTCCCCGGGGGCTGGTACCGTCCCGCTGCCCGGAACACGTGTCCCAGCAGTCCCCCGCGTACCGAAGAGGTGTCGACCCGATGACGGACCCCGCAGTGGAACGGGACGCCGCCGAGGAAGCCTCGGCCTTCTCCCACCCGGCGGTCCCGCCCGACGCCACCGCCGCCTACGGTGACCACCCCGACCAGGTCGTCGACTTCTACGCCCCCCGCACCGGAACCGGCCCGGCCCCCCTCGTGGCCGTCCTGCACGGCGGCGCCTGGCGCGCCCCCTACGACCGCCTGCACATCACCCCCTTCGCCGACTTCCTGGCCCGCCAGGGCTTCGCCGTCGCCAACATCGAGTACCGCCGCGGCAGCGCCCTGCCCCACCAGGGGGCCTCCGCCCCGGTCGCCGGCCGCTGGCCCGACACCTTCGACGACGTCGCCGCCGCCCTCGACGCCCTCCCCGCCCTCGCCGCCACCGCGCTCCCCACCGCCGACCCCCGCCGCACCGTCCTGACCGGCCACTCCGCCGGCGGCCAGCTCGCCCTCTGGGCCGCCGCCCGGCACGTCCTGCCCCCGGACGCCCCCGGCACCTGGCGGCTGCCCTGCCCGCCGCAGCTGCGCGGCGTGGTGGCGCTGGCCCCCATCGCGGACTTCACGGTGGCCGGGGAACTCGCCGTCTGCGGCGGCGCCTCCGAGCAACTCCTGGGCGGAGAAGCCTTGTTCACGGCACGCCGGCCGTACGCCGATCCGGCGGCGCTGCTCCCGACCGGCATCGCGACCGCGATCGTGCACGGCAGCACCGACATCGTGGTCCCGGTCGCGGTCTCCGACGCGTACGTCGACGCCGCGGCGAAGGCGGGCGAGACCGTCGGGCTGACCCTGCTGGCCGACGTCGGTCACTTCCCCCTGATCGACCCGGCGGCGGACGCCTGCGCGGTGGTCGCGGAGGAGATCGCCCAGCTGGCCTGGTGAAGCAGCAGCCCGTGCACGAAGCGGTGCCCGTCGGTGGCCGGGTGCCGCCAGGCCAGCGGCCAGGTCCGCCCGTCGACCGCGGGCACGGGCACGAAGCCGGGCCGCGTCACCCCGGGCGGCCAGGGCCGGTGGGAGGCGCTGCCGACGTCGACGCAGCGACGGCGGCGGCGGTGACTGCATCGAGGTCGCCGCCTGCCCCCACACCGTGCACGTGCGCGACTCCAAGGCCACCCCCGCCGGCCCCACCCTCGCGGTGGCCCCCCACCACTGGGCCGCGTTCACCCGCTGGGCGGCGGCCGAGGGCATCCGCTAGACCGCGCCGCCCGCGTTGCGGATCAGCCGCTGGAGCACCTTCATCGTGATGACGTAGTCCGCGTCGTCGATGCCCTCGTGGAGCGCGGCGCGGATCGCGGGCGCGTTGCGCGCGAGCTCGACGCGGGCCTGCTCCCCCGCCTCGGTGAGCCACAGCCGGCCCTCCGCGTCCCGGGTCAGCCAGCCGCGTACCAGGAGCACCTCGGCCTCCGCGGCCAGATCGTCCTCGGGCCGGAGGTAGGAGGCCATGGCTTCCCTCAGCTCGGGAACCGTCATCCCTTCCCCGTCGGCCGACAGATCGTTCACCGAGAGATTGCGCAGCAGCCAGAACTGGGGCTGGGTGTAGCCCTTCTCGGTCATCCGGGCCCGGGTGAACGCGATGAGCGCCTCGTAGGCGAGACCGGTCCAGTACGCGGCGGGCTGTCCGGCGAGTTCGGCGTCGGAGAGCTGCTGGGTGGTCATGGGATCCCCTCCTGGTGCTTCGGTGCGGAGCCCCCCGTAATGAGGGCCATGCGAAGACCGTAGGAGCTCAAGTGCGGTTGAGGGCAAGAGCCCGCCGGCACGGGAACGGGCACGGCGCCCGGCCTCATCCGCCGGGCGGGGGCTGGGGCGGGGGCGGCGGCGGCTTCGCCTGTGGCCTCTTGGGCGTCAGCAAGGTCGTCAGCAGCGTTCCCACCGCGATCAGCACCACGCCCAGCCACCACACCTCGTCGTCGAAGACCAACACCGCGATCCCCACGGGGATCAGCAGCCCCGCCAGGACCAGCACGAACTCGCCCGCGCCCGGGGGATCCGGGCCGGGCGCACCGGCCTCCCGCCGCGCCCGGGCACGGGCGACCTCCGGGTACCAGACCGTGAACTTCAACGCCGCCACGATCGCGAAGATCTGGATGATCCAGCCCGTCCACAGGTTGTCGGGGTTCCGCAGCACCAGGTCGCCGAAGGCGCCCGCGACCGCCGCGACCAGGAAGGCCAGTCCCCACGCCGCCGTGATGATCCGATTGGTCCGCAGGAACGCGGGCGTGTCCCAGTACGCCGGATCCACCTGCTCACGCGCGTACTGGATGGTGAACGGCACGCCCACGGCGATCGAGCCGAAGGCGATCACGGTCAGGGCGATGTTCGACACCTCACCCGCGTACGTCTCCAGCCACCGCAGCGTGCCCTCGCCCGCCATCGCTCCGATGACCGCCATGACCGAGAAGAACACCACGTCGGCGATCTCCAGCAGCTTCCACGAGCTGCCCCGGTGCACCACCCGGCCCACCACCACCAGCACCACCGCCGAGAGCAGGGCCAGCCCCACCGCGAACTCGAACCGGCCCGGTCCGACGAGCAGCGAGAAGATGATCCACGGCGCCATGCCGACGACCGGGTTCTCCAGGAACCCGGCCACCCCGCCCTCGGCGGCCCCGTGCGCCTCGGTCCTCACCCCTCCAGCCTGCGCACGGCGCGCCGCCATCCGCCAGTCGGGTGAGTGGGGGTGTACCCAGGTACACCCCCCGCCGGGGGTCCCACCCCAGTGATCTCCACGGACCGACGACGGAGACTTGGGCGGGAAGGGGCGGAGGGGCCGCTCGGGGAGGACCACGGACCACATGAAGACACGCAGCTCGCTGCGGGCGGCCGGGCGGGGATTCCTGCTCTCCCTGCAGGCCCTCCCGGTATCCGCGGCCCTGTTCACCGTGACCATCACCGCGATCCTGCTCCTCCCCGTCGGCGGCTTCTTCGCACTGCCCGCCCTGCTGGGCGCCGTACGCGCCCACGCAGGCCGGCGGCGCGACCTGGCCGCCGCCTGGTCCGGCGTGCGGATCGAGGCGGCGTACCTGCCGCTGCCGGAGGTACGCCGCGGCGGAGCCCTCGGCGTGCTCGAACGGTCGGCGGCCCTGTTGCGTGACCCGGCCACCTGGCGCGACCTCGGCTGGCTGTTCGTGGACATGTGGGCGGGCTGGGTCACCGCCTTCCTGCCGCTGGCACTGTTCTTCTCCGCGCTGGAGGGCATCGCCCTCGCGGCGGGCCTGTGGCGGGTGCTGGCGGGGGACACCGGCACCTACTGGTACGCCTTCGTGCCGGTCGACGGGCAGGCCACCGCCCTCGGCGCCGGCGCCCTGGGCATCGTCGTCCTGCACCTGGCGATGCGGAACGGCGACCGGTTGCTGCGTGCGCACTTCCTCCTCACCAAGAGCCTGATCGGCCGACCGCTGACCGCCGAACTCGCCCAGCGCATCGACCGGCTGGAGGAGACGCGGTCCGACGCCGTCGACGCCTCCGCCGCCGAACTCCGCCGCATCGAACGCGACCTCCACGACGGCGCCCAGGCCCGCCTCGTCGCCATGGGCATGCACCTCAACACCATCGAGGCCCTCGTGGAGAAGGATCCCGCCCTGGCGAAGCAACTCCTCTCCCAGGCCCGGCAGAACTCCGCCGAAGCACTGTCCGAACTGCGCGACCTGGTCCGCGGCATCCACCCGCCCGTCCTCGCCGAACGCGGCCTCGGCGACGCCGTGCGCGCCCTCGCCCTGAGGCTGCCCCTGCCCGTCGAGGTCGACGTACGACTCCCCGGACGGGCCGACGCGCCCGTCGAATCCGCCGCGTACTTCGCCGTCAGCGAGGCCCTCGCCAACGTGGTCAAGCACGCCGC
Organism: Streptomyces sp. NPDC012888; assembly: GCF_042900645.1. Taxonomy (NCBI): domain Bacteria; kingdom Bacillati; phylum Actinomycetota; class Actinomycetes; order Kitasatosporales; family Streptomycetaceae; genus Streptomyces; species Streptomyces sp. NPDC012888. The sequence goes on from NZ_JBIBBM010000020.1 coordinate 178,163, forward strand.
CGCCGACCGCGCCTGGGTGGACATCAGCCACGCCGACGGCTCCCTCCGCGTCACCGTCACCGACGACGGGACCGGCGGCGCTGCGGCCGGGCCGGGCACCGGCCTGGCCGGGATGGAACGGCGGCTGGGTACGTTCGACGGTGTCCTGGCCGTCAGCAGCCCCGTCGGCGGCCCCACGATGGTGACGATGGAGATCCCTTGCGTGTTGTCCTAGCCGAGGACCTCTTCCTCCTGCGCGACGGACTCGTGCGCATGCTGGAGGCGTACGGCTTCGAGATCGCGGCGGCCGTCGAAAGCGGTCCCGAACTCGCCCGCGCCCTCGCCGAGACGCAGCCGGACGTCGCCGTGGTCGACGTCCGGCTCCCGCCGTCCCACACGGACGAGGGCCTCCAGTGCGCCCTGGAGGCCCGGCGGGCCCGGCCCGGACTGCCCGTCCTCGTCCTCTCGCAGCACGTCGAGCAGCTGTACGCGCGGGAGCTGCTCGCCGACGGCGCCGGCGGCGTCGGCTACCTCCTCAAGGACCGCGTCTTCGACGCCGAGGAGTTCACCGGCGCGATACGCCGCGTCGCGGCGGGCGGAACGGCGATGGACCCGCAGGTCATCTCCCAGCTCCTGTCCCGGCGGGGCCAGGACCGGCCGATGACCCGGCTGACCCCCCGCGAACTGGAGGTCATGGAGCTCATGGCCGAAGGCCGGTCCAACGCGGCCATCGCCACCCGACTGGCGGTGACGGAACGCGCCGTGGCCAAACACACCTCCAACATCTTCGCCAAACTCGCCCTGGAGGTCTCGGACGACGACAACCGCCGCGTCCTGGCGGTCCTCGCCTACCTCGACCGGGGCCGCCCCTGACGGCGGGGGTGGCCGGGGGGCTCCCGTCGGGGCGGCACCGAACGGATCCCGGGCGGGGGTGGGGGTGGGTGGGCCTGCCCGGGCGGGACCTGGATCCGGGGCGGGGGTGGGGGTGGCTGGGCCTGCCCGGGCGGGGGCACGGATTGCGGGTGGGGGTGGGGGTGGGTGGGCCTGCTGGGGCGGGAGCTGGATTCCGGGCGGGGGTGGGGGTGGCTGGGCCTGCTGGGGCGGGGGCGTTGGGTGCGTCGGGGTGGTTGCCCGTCCGTCCCATCGTCCTTCCGGGGCGTGGGGGGGGGGGGCGGGGGGGGCCGCGGGGGGCGCCGGCCCGGGGGGCCCCCGCCCCCCCCCCCCCCCCCCCCCCCC